>JAEWMS010000023.1 GCA_023393115.1 Bacillota bacterium | reverse complement strand
AAAAATCTATCAGGGAAGGGGTTTTGATTATGCTTGTTAGAAACTGCGCAGGTGGTGTTGTCTTTTCCGGAGAGAAAGTATTTCTTCTCAAAAATGAGAAGGATGAGTGGGTACTTCCAAAAGGGGTAATAAAAAATGGTGATTATCCCGACGAGGTAGCATTGCGAAGAGTAAAAGAAGAAACAGGAATTGATGCAGAAATCATTTCTACCGCAGGTAATACCAATTATGAGTTTTTCTCAGTTACACGTCAAAGACCAGTCTGTAATAAAATAACATGGTACATCATGAAATCCCTCAATGATAAGTATGAAGTGAATAAGGAAGAAAGTTTTAGTGATGGCGGATATTTTTCCATTGATGAAGCTTTGCAAAAAGTAACTTACAGTCAGGATAAATCCCTGATAAATTTATCTTTTTCAAAATACAGTAATCTTGCTTAGTTTGTAGGACATATAAAAAGTAATATTATTTATTTACGTAATGAATTAGAAATACCTGCAGCACTCTCCATATACGGGAGTGCTGCTTTTAGCATATTAGAAATTATTTTTATTGTTATTGTTTAATTTTGTTGCTAACCTTTGTTAATTCGCTTCTTGGTTTATTTATATTCTGTTCTGGGTTATAATAACTATATTCTGGGAAATTTCGCGTTAAAGCGGTTTGATTGACGTTCCCCTTTTAAGCGGATAGTAAATAAGTTGTAATAAGAGGAGAATGCCGCTGCCTGCGGCTTTAGGTAATAAAAAATGATTACAGAGTTCAAGACAGTGCTTAATTCAGCATTAACAGAATTTGAGGAGAAAAAATCAAGGTTTATAACAAATATAAAGCCTGTATCAACAGAAGAAGAAGCGGTTTTATTTATAAATGAAATTAAATCAAAACATTGGAACGCAACCCACAATGTCTATGCCTACAGTATAAATAATGAGACTCTGATCCAACGCTTCAGTGACGACGGTGAACCGTCCGGTACTGCCGGAATGCCGGTGCTGGAGGTTATACGAAGAATGGGTGTTCAAAATGTGGTGGTAGTTGTAACCCGATACTTTGGAGGTACCCTCCTGGGAGCATCCGGGCTGATCAGAGCTTACAGCCATGGTGCGTCACTGGGTTTAGAGGCAGCAGAGGTTGTTACAAGAAAATTATGCTTAAATATTAACATAATGATTGAATATACCTTGTTCGGAAAGTTGCAGAATATGCTTATGACAAATAACAATATAATAAAGGATATACAATATAGTCAGGATGTTGAACTGACGGTTCTAATTGAAGTGGGCGGTGAGGAAGCCCTGATTAAGGAAGTAATAGAGAATACCAACGGAAGAGCAATTATCGAAAGCGGAGAAAAGGAATACATAACTCTTGACGGTAACGGCAGGCTATTATCCGTTCAATAAACGAAAACAGCGCTATTTTGAGGATAGTTGATTATTTATAGATTTACTATTATAATGTTTAAGTAATATTTTTAGAGAAAGATTAATCTATAAAATTTTTCACATAAAATGTTTATGATAATGTAATCAGCATTAGGGAGGTATTTATGTCAGGGCATTCAAAATGGGCCAATATCAAGCGCCAAAAGGGTATGGCAGATGCTAAAAAGGGTAAGGTTTTCACCAAGCTTGGCAGGGAAATACAAATAGCTGTTAAAGTAGGAGGAAGTGCCGATCCTAATACAAATTCCAAATTGAAGGATGTTATTGCAAAGTGTAAGGCTGCAAACATGCCTAACGATAATATTCAAAGAAGTATAAAAAAGGCGTCCGGAGACGGAGACAGTGCAAATTATGAAGAAATCACCTATGAGGGCTACGGTCCCGGCGGGGTTGCTGTTATTTGTGAATGTACTACAGATAACAGAAACAGAACCGCAGGAGATTTAAGACATTACTTTGACAAATTTGGGGGTAACCTGGGTCAGAGCGGTTGTGTTTCCTTTATGTTCAATAAAAAGGGAGTAATCGTTATTGAGAATGATGGAAAAATAAGCGAAGATGATCTTATGATGGAAGCTCTTGAGGTTGGTGCTGAAGACTTTAAGGCTGACGGTGATGTATTTGAAATACTAACTGATCCCTCAGACTTTTCTGATGTTCGTGAAGCACTTGAAAAGAAGGGTTACGAGTTCCTCGAAGCAGAAGTTTCAATGCTACCTACTACCACAACAAAACTCACTGATCCCGAGCATATCAAGTTTATGGATAAGTTGATTGAAAACCTTGAGGACCTTGACGATGTTTCCAATGTATATCACAGTTGGGAGCAGGATGAGGAAGAAGAATGATTAATAAGTGAAAAGTGAAGATTGAAGATTGAACAGTGAATAGTTAATGTAAAAAGTCGGTGTAAACCGACTTTTTTAATGTCAACATCTATTAAATCTTTACAAAAATAAAATAAAGGCCTGAAAGCAGGCCCACTATAACTATTCACCATTCACAATTAACTTTTCACTGTTTTCTACTATTTTTCCAGCATTTCCAATCTACCTTCGTCAATAAACTTTTGTATGTGAGCTACTTTGATATCCAATTCGGTAGCAATTTTTCCAATAGTAGACCGGGGGTACATTTTTAGATAACTCTTTATTTTCTTAAATTCCAATTCGTTTCTTTGACTACAGCTAAGGCAGAGACCGTCACTGGTGGTATATTGGAATGTACCCAAACATTCTTTACATTTCTTCGTATCAGCCATAAATCAGACCCCAATATAATAATTTTTAAACTTCCTTATCTGGTTTTTCACTAAGGGATACATCAGGATTTTTAACTTCGAGTACATCAAGTATAAAAATAAATATAGGTATTCCGATTATCAGTCCCCAGATTCCCAACAGATACTCCGAAACAATAAGAACTACAAAAGTATAGAAAACCGGAAGTTTGGTTTTTTGGGACATAAGTTTGGGATTGAGAATATAACTCTCAAGACCGTGCAGTACAGCGATTAGGATAAGCACATATACAATCATTTTGAAGCCGCCGATGGTAAATGCAATTATAGATAAAGGTATCAGCGATATAATAACTCCGGCCACAGGTACAAGTCCCAATACAAATATCATTGCTCCAAGTCCTAAAACCTGCGGAAAATCAAGTATATAAAGCATTATCATCGACAGAATAGTATTTACAAAGGAGATTGTAATTTGAGTTTGTATAACTTTACCAAAGGATTGAAGAAACTTTCTCCCAAAGAATGACATCTCCTCGTAAACAACTCTTACTTTACTGTTTTGAAAATTTGAAGTAAATCTTACTATTCTGCTCTTTTCAAGTATAAAGAATAAGCTTAAAATCAGTGCAATAAATATTTCAATGCCCCATTTACCAATATTAGTAATGGATTTTATAAGAGCCTCATAATTATTGGTAATGTATGTGGATACTTTAAATTCTTTTAAAAGTGATAAAATGTAATTCAAGGTATCATTCTCATAAGTCCCGTTAAGAAAAACTATTGCCTGTTGAATGATAGAATTTACCTCGGAAATAATCTTTGGAATATATAAATACAGTACATAAACGGCTAGAGTAACAATAGCCAGATAGACTATAATTATTATAGCCTTTAAGAGCCTGGAGTTCAAATTTTTGGCTCTTCTAAATACAAAGTCTTGAGCAGTATACCCGAGATATGCAAATATGAAGGTTAATAAAAATATATTTGCCATACCTCTTAGTAGGTAAATTCCCACTCCAAAAGCAAGAAGGATTAATATACGCCTAGGCATTTGCTTTGAGAAGATAGATTTAATAGTCGTCATAAAGAACCGTTTCCTTGTTAATTTTAAGAAAAACATGAAACTCCCGCTTAAAACGGAAATTATGTAATTTACTTATAGATTTATTATATAGAAATATTCATAACTAATAAAGAGTTTTCAATAAAAATGGAAGTTCAAATATTAAACTCACAAATTTGATGTTTATAAATTAAATAAAAGGATACCGTCCTAAACGGCATCCTTTTATTATTGCGTCCATAAGGACTCTTACCTGCAAATGTTACTTACTTGCCCTGTGAATCTCTGAATGTCTGGAATACTTTTTTAGTGATGTTTCCACCAACCTTACCAGCTTCTCTGGAAGTTAAATCACCATTATATCCTTCTTTGAGGTTTACGCCTACCTGAGAAGCTATTTCATACTTCATGTTCTCAAAACCAGTGTTTCTGTTATTACTTCTGCTTGCCATAATCGCATTCCTCCTTTTAGTATCACCATATTTCACTTTAACAGTGATTTCGTTGGTGTAATAATATATTCTGCAATAAGTAAAAAAATATTACGGAAATATATTACTTTTGGGCTATTAATTTATGGAAGGATATCAGTAGGAATTACAAAATATAATTTATAAAGTGGCGTTGACTACCCGCCACTTTAGGCTGTTAATGATTTCTTACTGTTGCTGATTCCCTAAATAATAGACTTATACTGTACAGTCCGGCAATACCTACAATAGTAAATATTGTCCTTGTAATAAGTGAAGCTGTTCCAAATATCGAAGCCACCAGGTCATATCTGAATAAGCCGACAGATAGCCAGTTTAGAGCTCCTATAATTACTAATACTAATGCGACTCTATCCAAAGGTGTTCTCATTGTCATAACTTCCTTTCTTGATAGTTTTAGCTAATTCCCTTGTCGGAAATTATGCTTGAATATAGTATAATGATTTTATTGGTTTTTTATTCACAATAATTAAAGCATAAAATAACCGCACTTCCTTTTTTGGGGGAAATGCGGTGTATTTAAATAACCGTCTGTTTTCACAGACAGTTAGTCCTGATATATGATATGAACAAAAATATTTTTTGAGATTATTTACTTATCCTTAGTATAATATGAAAAATTTTTTTTATGTGTGATTATGTGTGATATTATTAATTACAATTTCAAAAGTAAAACAGGAGGTACAATTTGCAACCGATACATATACCTAATATACCTACCGGCGTTGTAACTGCTGCTATAATTGACGGAAGAGTATTCCATAACTTTGAAGCTTCATTTAGAAGACTGGAAATAACAATTATACCTACATTAGCCCATCCTGATGTCTACCAGGCCGTGGCTTATCACCCGGATATAATGCTTCATCATACAGGAGACGACATATTTGTCTATGCTCCCAATACCCCTGTCCAGCTTTTGAATTCATTGCGGGACAGGGGATTTACATTAGTAAAGGGGCACAAAAAGCTGGGGGGGAAATACCCTGAAACAATAGCCTACAACGTAGCAAGACTTGGGCGGTTTGCCATACACAATACTAAACATACCGACCCTGTTTTAAAGGAGCTTCTTATTTCCCGGGGGGTAGAATTTATACATACAAATCAGGGTTATTCCAAATGTCTTACCTGTATAGTTGAAGCAAAAAGTATAATAACTTCCGATAGCGATATTCATAAAAAAGTTTTGTCGGCAGGACTGGATTCATTGCTTATAGAACCTGATGAAGCTATCAGGCTTGAACCTTTTAAAATGGGTTTCATTGGGGGAGCTACAGGATTAATCGGAGAAAAAAGCCTTGCAGTAGCAGGAAACCTAAAATTTCATAAAAATTACAAACAAATAATTGACTTTTTAAGTTTAAAAAGTGTAGGTGTGGTTATGCTTAATGATGAAAAACTTATTGATATTGGATCCATTATTCCTATTGAGCAAAAGCAGTAGGAAAACTTCGTTTGAGTTGAAATGTTTGCAGTTTTTGATTGGGCACAAATTAATCTTTATGGTGTAGTACCTATAAAAAATGCCATGCATATAATGTAGCATAGCTTAAAGGGGTGGAATAAAGTCGATTAAGAAGTATTCCTATAGATAAGGAGTAATTGTAATTGACTTAGTATATACTACACACGAAGGGAAGTGAAGTTGATGCAGTATCCATATCTCTCGATAGGGATAACAGATAGCGCGGATAACGTAATACAACAAATAGAAAAAGAGCTTCAACAACTCAAAGAGAAAAATATGGATTATTCTATAAAAGAGGTTGATTTTGAGGGTGCTACTTCCATAGTGTGTTATATAGAGGGTGAAACACTGTTCTCAAAAAAATCCAATCAGTATGAACTGCTGAAATATCATGTGTCAAATGCACTGGCAGACCATGTTATACAGCAATACGAAGAAAAACTTCTCAATAGAATAATAAATAGCAACTATGGATATTTTAATTCAGCTGAAAAAAAGGAAATACTTGGTATTTCATTAAAAATAATCAGGAATGATGATAAGATTTTTTTTAATACACTGTTTCAGATAAGAAGAAGAAATCTTATCACGAAAAAGTTAATGGAGTATTTTGAAGGTTCAAACAGTATAATTCTCGACGGGTTTGTGAACTTTCGGCTTAAGGACTATATAAAGGAACTTGAGGATGTCATAGACAATGCTGTGGACGATTTCCTTATTGAAAGAGAGTACAAGGAATTTATAAGACTGCTAAGGTATTTTGTTGAGATACAGGAATCCAAGCTGAACTTCATCCATGTGGTAATGCAGTATGATGAAAATTATGTTTTACTAGATGAGAAGAAGCACGAAATCACTAATGATTGTATTCAGGAATTTATTTCGGAGCTTCCCGAGACAGAAATAAATCACGATGATCTGCTGGTAAGTTCATTAATAACACTGGCCCCCAGAAGTATTATAATCCATAATTGGGAAAGATTTAAAAACCAAAAGCTCCTAGATACCATTAAAAACGTTTTCTCGGGTAAAGTAGTTTTGTGCAGCGGATGTAGTATATGTGAATATAGTTATGCAAAATCCGACAGGAAAGAATAAAATTCATCAGATATAAAAAAATAGTAAAATTTTCCTACGAAATTTTTTACAATATATATTGACAAAAAGTTGGTATATAAATACAATATATCGTGTAATCACTATATAGAGTATTCCAATTGTGATAAAACACTTTATATTGGTTTATAGCCGATATAGGTAATTTATACCTTACTAAAGATAAATTAAATAAGTTACAACAGAAAAAAGTTTAAAATTACAAAAGACTAAATGTCCGGGAAAAAGAAAAGAGAGTCAGATGGCTCTCTTTTTCCCTTTTATAAACCAAAGTGCCGAGTATTTGAAACCAATGATTTACACGCCATACCATAATAATTTATAATTTAAGTGAAACATGTAAATAATTCGGATTATAGGGTTTAATCTACTCACATATAAGAATGCTAAACATAAGATGTTAGGCATATTAGGAGGAAGACCTTGAAGGTAATAGGATTTGTTGGACCAAGTGGAACAGGTAAAAGCCACAGAGCATCCTGGGTTGCAAGAGAACATGGGACAGATTTTATAATAGATGACGGACTGCTGATAAAAGGTAATCAGATTATCGCAGGTGTTTCTGCAAAGCGAGAAAGTACTAAAATAGCCTCGGTCAAGAGAGCTCTGTTTACTGATCAAAAGCACACTGAGGACGTTGTGAATGCGCTGGAAAGGTATAATGCTCAGATATTGCTTATAATAGGTACCTCGGATGGAATGGTTGAAAAAATAGCAGAACGTTTGGGCATAGGTCCAGTGGACCAAAAGGTCTATATAACTGATGTGGCAAGTGAATATGAAATAAAGCAGGCGCTATCCACCAGAAGAGAGCAGGGAAAACACGTTATTCCTGTTCCGACTTTTGAAATCAAAAAGGATTTTTCAGGGTACTTTCTTGACCCACTTCAGATATTCAGGAGAAAGGGCAAGGGAAGTTATCAGCTGGTAGGTGAGAAGTCTGTAGTAAGACCAACCTTCAGCTATATGGGGAACTATACCATATCAGATTATACAATATATCAGATAGTAGAATATGTGACTTCAAACATTGAGGGTGTATCCAAGATATCGAGATTCCGCGCTGAAAACAGGCCTGACGGAATATATATCGAAATGGACCTGGTGCTTATTTATGGATATATGATAAAACAACTTCTCAGAGAAGTGCAGGAGCAGGTAAGTGAGCAGATTAAGCACCTTACGGCATTGAATATCAGGAGAATGAACGTGGTGGCCAAGAGTCTTGTAATGGATAAGAAGAATTAATATCTTCAACAAATGGAACATAAAAACTTCAATAAAAAACTTATATTTTAATAGACGAACGGTAAAAATAGCTATTTTTACAATTCCAGATTTTTCATCGTATAGACATTTTACGCCTAAAATGATAATATATACATTACAGTTAAACGTTTCGCGTAAGAAAAATCAAAAACTTCGAGTTATCATCTCTAAAATGCGTTAATGCTACATTTATAAAGTAAAAAACTTTATCTGCAGGGGGAGCTTCTGATGTACAAATTACTGGTTGTAGATGATGAAGATGAAGTGAGACAAGGTTTAATTCAAAAAATGGAATGGCGCAATTACAATTGCGAGGTTATAGGGGAAGCCCAGAATGGCAGGGAGGCTCTGGACATAATAGAAGAAAACGTTCCTGATATAGTCATAACCGACATATCAATGCCATTGATGAATGGATTAGAACTTTCTGAACACATAAAGCTAAATTATCCCACTGTAAAAACAATAATATTAACAGGTTTTGATGATTTTAATTATGCTCAGCAGGCTATTAAATTCGGAGTTGAGGATTATATTCTTAAACCTGTTCTGCCCAAAGATATTGATGACCTAATGAAAAAGGTGAAAAATAAACTTGATTATGAAATAGAGCAAAAAGAGAATATTATGAAACTCAAAGAACACTTTAATGAAAGTCTTCCAATCATACGGGAAAAGTTTCTGTCTATGCTCATTGAAGGATACAACGACGATAATGAAGTCAGAAGTAAAATAGCTTTTTTCAGTTTGAATTTAGACGGCGACTGTTTCGTAGTTGCAGCTACAAATATTGATAACAGTGATTGTGCTGATAAAATTTTTGATAAAAACGATACAGAATTAATGCGTTACGCAGTGATGAATATTGCGAAAGAAATTACTGATAAATATCGTATAGGAGAAGCCTTGTTTCACCAAGGCGAGCTGGTTTTTATTTTTGGCATAAATGGTAATGCTTATCAACGCTGTGACAAGGATACTATTTATAGGAGGATTTATCCTGTGTTGGAGGAAATACGTCAAAATGTCGAAAAATATCTCAGACTTACAGTTACAATAGGTGTAGGAGGCATTATTAGGACACTTGATAGGCTAAGGGATTCATATAAATCAGCACTATCCGCCCTTGAATATAAACTGGTTATGGGCTCTAGCAAAATAATATTTATTGAAGACCTTGAGCCAAAGAAAAAAGAAGTGATCGCCTTTGATGAACTAAAAGAAAATCAATTGATTTCAGCAATAAAGTTTGGCACAGAAAAAGAAATAAATAAGGTTGTAGAACAACTGTTTAATAATCTGGCAGGTACACAGGCCGCTATTAAGGAATATCAGCTCTACTTTATTGAAATAGTTGCAGCCATTTCCAGAATATGCAGAGACTTTGATATTGATACTGGCGAAATTCTTGGAGTAAGGACAAATCTTTATGTAGAAATCCTGGAATTCAACTCCTTTGATAAATTGAAGGCGTGGGTGGAGGAAATCTGCATTAAACTAATGAAATTCATGTCGGCAACAAGGCAAAAATCCGCTCAACTATTGCTTAAAAAGGCTCAGGACTATGTGGTAGGGAATTATGGTGATGAGACTTTGAGTATCCAAAAGGTAGCGGACTATTTACATATCAGTTCAAGCTATCTTAGTATGATTTTCAAAAAGGAAACCGGCGACACTTTTTTGAAATACCTTGTAGGGGTAAGACTTAACGCTGCGATTGAATTGCTGAAAGGTCCGTATAAGACTGTTGAAATAGCAGAACGTATCGGATACCCTGATATCAGCTATTTTAGTTACTTCTTTAAAAAGAACTATGGTTTATCACCAAGGGAATTCAGAAATAGTATCAACAAAAAGGAGTCTTTAATTTGAAATTTAAGATTTCTGATATAATTAATAAATTCAGGCTAAACAGTATACGATCCATAATGGCTCTCTCTTTTACGGCCGTCATAATTCTTTCAAACGTAATAATTAGTTTTGCATTGTACGGAATGTTTTCTGAAAATGCAGAGGAGAGAGCTGCTTTCAGTACACAGCAAATAATGGACCAGGTAAATATAAACCTTGAGGTTTATCTAAAAGGTATGATTGAAATATCTGATATCATACGTAGTAATTTTGAGGGTCAAACAATTGAGAACAACAAGAGTATCAACAGTTTACTTGAAGTTACCTCAAAATTGAGAAAGGACATAGTAACTGTAGCTGTTTACAAAAAAGATGGACAGTTACTGATAAGTTATCCTAATGGCAACTTTGAAAAAAGTACATCTGTCCTTGAGCAGGATTGGTTCAGCAGTTCTCTTCAAAATCCTACCGGCTATATCTTCCAGCCTCCACATGTACAAAGACTTTTCAAAGGAAAAAGACCGTGGGTTGTTTCTTTGTGCAAAAGCAGCTCTTTTTATGGAAATGATGGAAAGCTTCAGGAACGTGTAGTCATGGTAGACATGAATTTCAGCGTAATAGAACAGCTTTGTAAAAACGTAAGCCTTGGTAAAACAGGATATATATATATCATAGATAATAACGGAAGAATAATTTATCATCCGCAACAGCAGCTGATTTATACAGGTTTAAAAAATGAAAATATCAGTGATGCACTTAAGAAAAATTCGGGTTCGTTTTTTGATAAATTTCAGGATAAAAAAAGGATTATGACAGTAAAGAATATTAGCTATGCCGGGTGGAAAATGGTTGGTATTAGCTATGTAGATGAGTTGACAGAAAACAAAAGAAATTTTGAGAATTATCTTATCCTTATTATCGCTTTGGGCATAGTAGTTGAAATTCTGGCTTCAATCTACATATCTCAAAAAGTTTCGCAGCCGATAAGGAGACTTGAAAGGCAGATGAAGCAGGTTGAGAACGGAGATTTTTCTATATCTGTAGATGTGAAAGGTGAAGATGAGGTTAAGAAACTATCTAAGTCCTTTAATATCATGGTTTCAAAGATAAAGCAGCTTATGGAAGAAATTATTAGAGAGCAGGAGGATAAACGCCGAAGTGAGTTTAAAGCACTTCAAGCTCAGATAAATCCTCACTTTTTATATAATACTCTCGATTCAATAATATGGATGAATGAGAATCAGAAACATGAGGGGGTAACCACAATGGTTGCTGCCCTCGCTCAGTTTTTCCGTGTCAGTATCAGTAAGGGTAAGGAGTTTATAAGGCTTAGTGATGAAATTGAGCATGCAAGGAGTTACCTTATTATTCAAAAAGTACGGTATAAAGATAAGTTTGAGTTTAAAATAGAGGCTGAGCAGGAAATACTCCAAAATAAAACGATAAAGCTTATATTGCAGCCAATAATTGAAAATGCTATTTATCATGGAATAAACAAACTTCAGGAACTGGGTGAAATATTAATCAAGGTGTACAGGCAAGAAGACAGTATTATTTTCAGTGTATCGGATAACGGCTATGGAATTAAACCGTCATTATTAAAGGGCATTCTGGAAAAAGAACCACACAGTGAATCTTCTTCAGGAGTTGGTCTGAAGAATGTCAATGAAAGAATAAAGCTTTGCTATGGTAATGAGCACGGTATTACGATCCTCAGTGAATTGGATGTTGGGACAACAGTATTGATACGTATACCGATCATAACTGATTAGTAATGCCTAAGCGGCTTTTCATACCTATTTGTGTCGCTGCATAGCAGCGAGATGGGGGTTAACATGTTCAGTAAGTTCAAAATACTATCTTGTCTTATTATAATACTGCTTTTTTGCTCTATTGTAATCACAGGCTGTAGTAACAGCAGTAAATTATCAACTCAAGATAATAAAATAAAAATATCTGTAATTGTTAAGAAAAAGGATGCGAGCTTTTACTCTGTTGTAAGAATGGGTGCTGAGGCTGCTGCAAAGGAGTTTGACGTAGATATAAGTTTTGATGGGCCCATAAGCGAAAAAGATATTGAAGGTCAAATTAAGTTGGTAGAAGGTTCAATCAATAATAAATATAATGCTATTGTGTTGGCAGCCGGAGACTATAATAAGCTGTCAGGTGTTGTTGATAAGGCAGCCTCGATAAATATCCCGGTAATAATTATAGATTCTCAGCTTAACTCAGATCAGATAAAGGCTTTTGTGGGCACAGACAACATGGATGCAGGTACAAAACTTGGACAAACTTTGATTAATCGAATTGGACCTACGTGTAAAATTGCTGTTATGAATTTTATCAAAGGTGCCGCGTCTTCTGATTTAAGAGAACAGGGTGTTTTTAGTACGATAAAAAAATATGCAGGGGTTCAGGTTGTAGCAAATCTATACTGTAATTCTGATGAGAGTGTAGCATATCAGCAGGTAAAGAAAGCAATTAAAGAAAATCCCGGTCTTGATGCTGTTATATGCACTAATGCTCAGGGAACAGTTGGTGCAGCGCGTGCAGTAGAAGACATGAATATGGCTGGAATAATCAAAATTATTGGACTTGATAGTACGCCCGAGGAAGTAAGCTTCGTCGAAAAGGGAGTAATAGAGGCTTTGATAATTCAAAACCCGTTTAACATGGGATATCTTGGTGTCAAATATGCTGTCGATTCGGTATATAACAAATCTCTTCCCAAATCTACCAATACCGGCTTAACAATTATTGATAAACAAAATATGTATTTACCCGAGAATGAGAAACTGGTATTTCCTTTTACTGAATAATCAGGACATATTATATTATAGGATTTCTATATATTCTTTATAGGATTTCACATTTTAAAACGAAACGTTTCACCTTACAATAATGTTGTAACCAACTAACACAGTTGTAGCAATAGAGGTGAAAAAATGAATGAATTACTTGTACGTATGGAGGGAATACAAAAGTATTTCCCTGGGGTTCACGCACTAAACAATTGCTCTTTTGAACTCATAAAGGGTGAAGTACATGCACTGGTAGGAGAAAATGGTGCAGGTAAATCAACCTTGATGAAAGTTCTGACGGGCTTGTATCAAAAAGACGGCGGCACAATAAAGTATAAAGGTAAAGAAGTAGAAATCCGTAGCCCCAAAGAAGCTCAGGATCTAGGTATAGGAATTATTCATCAGGAATTGAATATGCTGCCTCATCTTTCAGTGGCAGAGAATATATTCATAGGTCGTGAGCATAAGATTGGTCCTTTTGTTGATAGTAAGAAAACAAATAATGAGGCCAGAAAGCTTCTGGAGTCGCTTAACATCAACATAAATCCTGAAGCAAAAATAAAGGATCTTACTGTGGCAAAGCAACAGATGGTAGAAATCGCAAAAGCCTTATCATTTAAGTCTGAAGTGCTCATAATGGATGAACCTACAGCAGCATTGACAGATTCTGAAATAGAAAGTCTCTTTAGATTTATCAAACAATTAAAAGTCCAGGGGGTTGGAATAGTATACATATCTCATAGACTTGAGGAACTCAAAAAGATAACTGACAGAATAACAACTATGAGAGATGGACAATACGTCAGTACTGTAAAAACAGATGACGTCAGTATTCCACAAATAATTCAAATGATGGTTGGCCGTGTTATCTATGAAGAACCAAAAACACACAGCATGGTTCCGGTGGACTCCCCTGTTTCGCTTGAAGTAAAAAATCTCAATTCCAAACAAGTAAAGAACGTATCTTTCCAGCTGAAAAAGGGTGAAATATTAGGCATTGCAGGATTGATGGGAGCAGGGAGAACCGAAACTGCACGTTTAATTTTCGGTGCAGATCCTTTAACAAGCGGGGAGATATATATTAACGGTAAGAAGGTAGAAATTAAATCACCTTATGATGCCGTTAATTATGGTATTGGATATCTGTCTGAGGATAGAAAACGATTTGGTCTGACGTTAGGACTTAGCGTGAGCGACAATTCGGTTTTATCAAGTCTTGAAAAATTCTCAAGCCTAAGTGTTGTTGATGATAAGAAAGTTAATAGCGTTACAAAAGAATACATTAAGAAAATTAACATAAAAACACCGTCAACAACTCAACTTGTAAAAAACCTTTCAGGGGGCAATCAGCAAAAGGTAGTATTATCAAAATGGCTTATTAAGAACTGCAGTATTTTGATTTTTGATGAACCTACTAGAGGTATAGATGTAGGAGCAAAAAGTGAAATTTACAAATTAATGAATGATCTGGTTTATGAAGGAAAATCCGTAATAATGATTTCCTCAGAAATGCCGGAGTTACTGCGAATGAGTGACCGTGTGGCAGTTATGTGTGAAGGACGCCTGACGGGAACACTCGATATCGGAGAGGCGACTCAGGAAAGAATTATGACCTTGGCTACACAAAGAAAATGATAAAAAAATAGTGAGGTAACAAATATGTCAAAGGAAAATAAGATGCTTTCTGTCAGTAAGAATTCGACAGGATTTCAAAAGATATTAGCTTTAAGTACGCTTTTTATTCTATATATATTCTTTTCAATTTTCGGTAATAACTTCTTCTCTGTTGCTACATTTGTAAACATACTTGATTCATCCTATTATATAGGATTTCTTGCGTTAGGTATGACTTTTGTAATAATAACAGGTGGTATAAATCTTGCATCAGGAACGATTATGATGTGTTCAGCACTTATTGGTGGTGTTGCATACAATGTATGGCATTGGCCCATTGGATTGGCACTTGTTCTTATCTTTATCGTGTCTACTTTCTTCGGACTAATGAATGGCGTCATGATAGCAAAACTCAAGCTGCCTCCATTCATTGCTACACTTGGCACTATGAGTATAACAATGGGTTTGGGTGCAATTATATCAAAAGTTATGACCATGAGATATCCTACAGTTACAGACCCTGATGGCTGGTTTAAATTCGCATTTTATAAAACTTCAGGAGGCTTTCCGATTGGGGCGGTTTGGTTGGGTATATTCCTGGTAATCGCGTTCATCATATTGAACAAAACAATCATAGGAAGATATACTTTCGCAATCGGCTCAAATGAAGAAGCAGCAAGGCTGTCCGGGGTAAAAGTGGACAGATGGAAAATAGTTGTATATACCATCGATGGTTTCTTTGGAGGGTTAGCAGCAATAATGTATGCTGCAGCATACACCTCAATTATTCCGAGTACAGGTAATGGATTAGAGTTATATGCTATCTCCGGTGTTGTTATAGGCGGAACTTCAATGTCTGGTGGGGTTGGAACAGTATCGGGAACTCTTATTGGTGTATTTATAATGAGTGTTCTTAAACAGGGACTGATGGCCATGAATCTGCAGGGTCAGTGGCAGACCTTCTTTACAGGTTTTGTTGTAATTGGTGCGGTTCTACTTGATATTTACAGAAACAAAAAAGCTAATCAAGTTAAAAAAGACTAATTATTATCTCTTAATCAAAGTTAACAAAATGCTTCCAAGATTTTAAGCGATAGCTTAAATATAACATAATATTTTAAGGAGGAAATTATCTATGAAAGGCTCAAAGAAAATACTTTCTTTAGTAGCAGCAGCTTCAATATTCGCGTTATCTTTAACCGGCTGCGGATCTTCACAATCAACATCAGAAGCAAATACTTCAGCAGCACCATCATCAACTGCTGCCGTAAGCTCAACATCCGGCACAGATTCTGGGAAACCTTACATTGCCGTTATATCAAAAGGTTTCCAGCACCAATTCTGGCAGACAGTTAAGAAGGGTGCAGAAGACGCTGCTGCAAAGTATAATGTTGAAATGACGTTTGACGGTCCACCTTCAGAGTCAGACATAAATGTACAGGTTGATATGATAAATGCCGCGATTGCTAAGAAACCCGCAGCTCTAGCATTGGCTGTACTTGATACCAGTTCGGTTACACAGCAGCTGAATGATTGTAAAGACAAAAAAATACCTATTGTAGGTTTTGACTCCGGTATTCCAAATGCTCCGGAAGGAACCTTGATGGCAACCGCTTCAACAAACAATGAAAATGCAGGCGCTCTTGCGGCAGATTCGATGTTTGCTGACCCAACTTTCCAGGCTGCATTAAAGGCAGCAACCCCTGAAAACCCTGTAACAATTGGTGTACAGTCTCAAGATGCTACATCTGCTTCAATACTTGGACGTACTACTGGTTTTATCAACCAGATGGCTAAAAATTGTGAGACATTATTTGCAGGACAGGTAGCTATTACTGGCCATGAAAAGTTTAAGAAGGATGCTTCTTCAGGCAAAGCTGCAGTAAATATATTTGTTATAATTCCACCATCATCAAATGCTACTGACTCACAGAATGCATCACAGAGTTTACTTAATACAAAGGGACTTATCGCTGTATATGCATCAAATGAGGCTTCAGTAAATGGTATACTTGCGGCTACTACTGACGGTAAAGATCTCGACAGAAAAACCGGAAAATACAAGAATATCGCAGTTGTTGGTTTCGATGCAGGAAAAGCACAGAAAGCTGCTGTTAAGAATGGCTGGTTCCTGGGATCAGTAACACAGGATCCATACCAAATTGGTTACCTTGCTGTAGAACTCGCTTATAAGTCAATAAAGGGTGAGGCAGTTAAAGATGCAGACACAGGTTGTAAGTTTTATAATGCATCAAATATGGACCAAGCTGACATAGCAATGCTATTGTATGACTAATACTTAAGTAAAAACTCTAAAGAATAAAAAAATATCATCCCAAAATACTAGAATAGGACAAGGCGAATAATTGCTTTGCCCTATTCTTTTTTTTGTGAGTCCAACAAGTTGGAACCGGGCTACTTTTAGATGCTTTTTGCTGTTACCGGTTTATATTATGCGGAAGTATTTATATTAGCATCAATTAGAGTGTGAAGGTGGTTCTCGTAAATAAGGCTATTGGCTTAATTCGGTAATATTTTTTAACAACAGTAAAATTGCATTTCAGGTCGAAAATTCGACATTTCAGGACCAAAACGGTTTTTCTTTTCTACTTTATGTTAAACTGTTCGTATTCTTTCAGTGCAGTTCCTCAATCCAAATTAATTATTATATAGAATATTATAGTTATTATGTAAATAAAAATTTTTATCACCATTGACGGCGACAGAATGAGTTTATATGTAAAAGACGTTCTCAAAAGCTATGCAAAATGATTATAGAGTGATTTATTACTCATATTAGAAGAGGGTGGAGTCTAATGGAAGAATGGCAACTACAACTAAGAAATATAATAACTAAGCCTGAACAACTGGAAAATTTTATGGAGTTGAGTCAGCAAGAATGTTCTAATGTATCAAAGGTAATAGAAAAATATAAGATGGTAATTTCACCATATTACGCCGGATTAATGTCGATAGAAAAGGATAATTGTCCTATAAAAAAACAGTGCATTCCTCAATTAGACGAATTAACTAATTCCAGCAAAATGTACGACGATCCTTTGCAAGAATCAGTTTATTCCGTAACGCCTTATTTGGTACATAAGTATCCTGATAGAGTAGCCTTTTTTGCTAGTAGCATGTGCTTTATGTATTGCAGGCATTGTACACGAAAAAATACTGTTATCAATAATAATGGTTCTATTAATGATAGTGAATTTGCAAAAGTTCTGGACTATATTGAAAACAATAAAAATATCAGGGATGTTTTGATTACAGGCGGAGACCCTTTAACCTTGACAGATGAAAGACTTGAAAAATACATATCAGGATTTAGAAAAATAGCACATGTACAGACAATTAGAATTGGTACCAGAGCAATAGTCACTTGCCCTATGCGTATTACTGAAAAATTGGCTGATATGCTTATGAAATATCATCCTATATGGATTAATACTCAATTTAATCATCCTCTTGAGATTACACCGGAGGCCGAAGAAGCGTGTAATATCCTGTTGTCCCGAGGAATTCCTCTTGGAAACCAGACGGTATTACTAAATGGAATAAACAATGATTTTAATACTATAGAGAAGCTTTTATCAGAATTAATAAGAATAAGGGTAAGACCATACTATCTATATCAATGTGACTATGTTAAGGGAGTAGAGCACTTTATTACACCTTATACTCAAGGTGTTGATATAATTTCTGAGCTTCGGGGAAAGATTTCAGGCTATGCCATACCACACTTTATTATAGATGTTGCTGGCGAAGATGGCGGAAAGATAGTTGTAGAGAAAAGCAACATAGTAAGTGATGATGGAGAAACCCTTACGTTACGAGGACTAAAGAACAATACCATTAAGTGCAAAATAGGGGAGAGAGACATATGAGAATCGGGTTAACTTTTGATTTACGTGAGGATTACGATATTGAAAGCACCAGTGAAATATACGCTGACTTCTGTAATCCAAATGAGATTGGTTATCTGGCCGATGCAATAAAGGAATGTGGACATGAAGTAGTTTTAATTGGCAACATGTATAAGCTAAATAAAATGATACTGGAAAATCAATTTGACTGTGATTTGGTTTTCGTGGAGGATGAAGGGTTAAATTCCAGGAACAGAGAAGCCATAGTACCTGCATTGTTGGAGTTAAATAAGATTCCTTATGTGGGAAGCGATGCCTATGCTATGGGTCTTTCACAAAATAAATTTCATACAAAACTAATAGCCGAGTACTTAAATATAAAAACACCAATATGTATATATGTACCCTACGGGCAAGAAAATTTAGAAGAGTTTTTAAGCCACGGAATGGTTCAGAAGGAACTGAACTTTCCACTAATTGTTAAGCCAAACTATGAAGGATATAGTATGGGTGTATTTATTGTGAATGATTTAATTGATATGGTAGAAAAGGTAAGTTGGAATATGGATACATATCATCAAGAAGTTCTTTGTGAAGAATACATTGAGGGTAAAGAGGTGTATGTACCCATTGTGGGCACAGGTGAAAAGTCCTACGCTTTGGAGGTGGGTATTTGCAAACATGTGAATGGTTCAGATATAGATGTATTTACACTTCACCAGAAGTGCTTTGAACCAATATTGGATGAAATTTTTGAGTGTGATGAAGCTCTTAAAAATGAGCTGATATCAGCATCCTTGAAACTACATAAGCATTTAAACTGCTACGATTTCGGCAGAGCTGACTTTAAAATTGATAAAAATGGGGTTCCTTACTTTTTGGAGGTTAATCCAAGACCAGGACTTACACAAAATGGGCCCTATGAAACCTGTGCAAAACATATAGGGAAATCCTATACTCGGATAATAGGTGAAATTATACAAAGTGCTGTTGAAAGGTATGGGATATAGGAGGTGTGTGCAATAGAGCATAACAATTTTGCGAAACTCAAAAAAGGGATAAGCAAGCTCGTTGCTTTAGCAATTCTTCTATGTCTGGGGATTCATATTGTTGGCTGTAGTAGCACAAATGAAGAACTATCAGGAGATAGGCAGCTAAGTATTGCAGTAATGGGCTCTAAGCAAGTATATGATTATGACACCAGCTTTTTAAATGGAATTGAAATGGCTATAAAGGATTTCAACCAACAGTACTCTGGAGATGGATTCAGTGCAACTTATAGAATTTATGACGATGAGTATGATTTTGAAAAGGGTGTTGTTATAGCCAAACAGCTTTCTTCAGATCCCAAAATAACAGCCGTAATCGGTTCACATAGCTTCAATATTCTGGATGCGTCTGTTGAATTCCTTGAGGAATCTAAAAAGATACTTATTGCAGCTAATGGAATGATGGATAAATCTATAGTGAATAAAAAATATAAGTACATTTTTAGAAATACATTCGGGGAAACAGAAATGGGTGCGTCTATGGCAGACCATGCTGCTAAAATAGGTGCAGACCGTATTGCCATATACCATAGTAATACAGAGTATGAGAATAATATGAGGATGGCCTTTAGTAAGCGTGCATTGGAAAATGGTTTAAAAGTATTGGATGATGTTTCGGAAATTGGCTCACAAAAGGACTTTGATAACATATTCAAAAGATGGGAAGCCATTGGAGTAAACTGCGTAATGATAAGTCAGGAGTCTATTGCTGATGCCTTCATGCTGGCAGAGAGAATTCGTACAAAGTCTGACAAAATAAAGATATATGGAGATTTTTCCTTTGATGCCGAGGAAAAGCTAATGGAAAATAAAGAGTTTGTTGAAGGCATTATTATTCCTACATTAGTGCCAGTAAATCAATCTAAGGCATTAGAGGACTTTAATGCCAGATATGAAGAGATCTATGGTGCGGCTCCTACATGGTGGGCCGCCCATGCATATGACTCAGTGCGTATGGTGCTGGATACCGCAGTGAAAGTGGATAGCAATATACCAGAAAAGATATCTGAAGGGCTGCATTCGAAAACAGGATATCAAGGGATTATAGGAAAGATAACCTTTGATGAAAGCGGACTATTGACCAATATGAGCCCGGTATATTCTATTGTTGAAGCTGGCAGGCTTGTTAATCTAAAAGAATAATTAACCTCCTTTATTCGCCACTTGCGATAAGGGATCTATATATCATTACTTTTTGCGGCCACAATGGTGTCAAAGCCGTAAAACGGCCCAAAGCCCTGAAGGGCTTTGGAGGTTAGCGTGAAAAATACATTATGTAAGTCATGGTGCATTTCACACAGCAAAAACCCGCGATGCGGCTTTTTAATACTATTTATATACGCGCCCTGCACGTAAATGAGGATTATCATGGAAAAAGGTAAAGTACGTTATAGGGAGGAAGCTATGAATGCAATATCCTCCCCGGAACAGTTGGATCAATATACAAAGGTAATTAGAGCACCGGCGTGGATTTTGCTGACGGCTGTGTTTCTTATATTAATTACAGCCTTTATATGGCTGTTTAGCGGAAATATATCAGATGGTATAAAAGTTAAGGGAACTATATTCCCTCAATCAGGTGTTACAGATATATATTCTCGTTCATCAGGTACTGTGACAAGTGTTCTTGCTAAAGAAGGGGACTTCGTGGATGAAGGTCAGATAATTGCTATTATACCTGACTATGAGCTTATAGCAGAGATAGAAGAGCTTAAGAAAGATATTGTACAAGTAGCTGCCAACACCGATAATAGTGCAACCAAAAATGATCTGGGGGTCAAGTTGGAAGACCTGGTAGGGGAATATGAATTAAACTCAGTTATAAAATCCACAGTGTCGGGGATAGTTCAGAGTATTGTATCAAAAGATCAAACAATATCCAATGGAGATAAGATTGCCACTATTATTAATGAAGATAAATATACAAACGATAGAGAAATAATCGCATACATTCCTTTAACCATAGCCCAAAGTATAAAAGTGGGTATGGAAGCACAGATTTCTCCTACATATGCACCAAGAGAAGAGTTTGGATATATGAAGGGACATATTACAAAGGTAGGCAGGGTACCCGTTACAGAGGAAATGCTTAAAAAGACATTTGGAGAGTGGGATCATCAAAAAAACTTGCTGGATGAAGAGGGTTGCGTGGAAGTGAGGATTGCAATAGGGGTAGATCCAAATTCCAGCAATAATTTTCAATGGTCAAACAAAAAGGGACATGACTTAAGTATAGATATTAGCACTATTTGTGATGTTCTAATTGTATCAGAGGACAAACGCCCCATAGATTTATTATTGGGTTCAAGGTAGTTGATTTAAAAATAAGTATTGGAAGTGAGATAAGCTGATTAACTTGAATCGTATAAAAAAAGTACCTACTATTTTACAAATGGAGAATGTGGAATGTGGCGCGGCAAGTCTGGGCATGATTTTGGCTTATTACAAAAAATTTATTCCCTTGGAGCAATTAAGGTCTGACTGTAGTGTTTCAAGAGATGGCTGCAACATGAAAAATATAGCAAAAGCAGCTATGTATTACAAATTAAAGGTAAGAGCTCTAAAAACAGATATTGAAGGTTTGAAACAAAATGTCAGCCTTCCGGCAATCATACATTGGGATTTTAACCACTTTGTTGTGGTGTGTGGTTTTAAAAAAGACTCTGTGTTAATAAACGACCCTGCATTAGGTAGAGTAAATATAAAACTAGATGAATTTAGTCGCATGTTTACAGGAATAGTCTTAGAACTTGTACCATCTGAAGAATTTATTTCTGAAGGTGAGGCAAAAAGCATAATCGGCTTTTTGAGACAAAGACTTAAGCATAGCATAGTTCCCATTGTATATATACTTATTCTAGGTATTTTATCTGCACTTATTTTTGCAGTGACTCCATTGTTTTCAAAGATATTTACCGACTACATACTTTTTGATAAATCAAAGGATTGGTTGTTGCCCGTTTTAGGAGCTATGGCTGCAGCTATGCTTTTAAATTTTATAGTAGAAGCGTTACAGGCAATATATCTTCTTAAAGTAAGAGGTAAACTCGCAACGTCATCAAGTACTATGTTTATTTGGCATATTTTAAGCCTTCCCATAGAGTTTTTTGCTCAACGCTATTCCGGTGATATTAGTGAAAGACAGAATAGCAATGAAGAAATGGCGGAAATTATCTGTACTAAAATAACACCTGTTTTTTTGAATGTTGTCATGATAGGTCTTTACCTTACAGTATTGATTTATTTTGATGCACTTATAGCTTTAGTAGGCTTAATAGTTGCCATAGTAAATATTACTTTTGTTACCTACATAGCAAAATCAAATGCTGACAAGTCACGTGTTCTAATGCGTGATATGGGTAGGCTTTCAGGAATGACACTGGCAGGGATAGATATGATAGAAACTATTAAATCCAGCGGTGCTGAAAACGGGTACTTTGAAAAATGGATGGGACATCAGGTAAAAGTTATTAATGGAATCAAGGACATACAAACTAAAAACATTTACCTCAGAGTGATTCCTCAAATTCTTCAAAAGTTGCTGGATGTTTTTATAATAGCTATGGGTGTTTATAATATCCTGAACGGTAGATTTACAGTGGGGATTCTATTATCTTTTCAAGGCTTCATGTATGGGTTTCTGCAACCGGTCAACATGCTGTTGGACTTAGGTGAAGTAATGCAGACTGTAAAGGCTCAGGCAGAGCGAGTGGAAGATGTAATGAATTATAAAACAAATAGTTCATTTGGAAATAGCTTATCAAAGGATAATGACGGCAGCGATTTACAAATAAATACTACTCAGGAGTATCATCAGTTGAAAGGAAGCATAGAGCTGGTTGATGTTACCTTTGGCTACGGTAGATTAGCAGAGCCAATAATAAAAAACTTCAGCTTGAAAATAGAGGCTGGAAAATCTGTTGCAATTGTTGGAGGTTCAGGTAGCGGTAAATCCACATTAGCAAAACTGATATCTGGCTTATATGATGTCAGCGCTGGGAAAATCTTGTTTGATGGAAAAATGCGAGCCCAATATCCGGAGGAAGTTTTTGCAAATTCCCTTGCTGTGGTTGATCAAGCAGCTACAGTATTTAATGATACTATAAAAAACAACATTACTATGTGGAATGAACTTGTAAAAGAACGAGATATAGTAACTGCCTGCAAAGATGCGTGTATCCATGAGGATATAGTAAAAAGAACAGGTGGATATGAAAACATTATATTAGAGGGTGGAAGAAATATGTCGGGAGGGCAGAGACAAAGAATAGACATTGCCCGTGCCCTTGCAGTAAATCCCTCAATACTTATTTTGGACGAAGCTACTAGCGCGCTGGATGCTACTACTGAAAAAAAAGTAATGGATGCAATAAAAAAGAGGCATATGACAATGATTATAATTGCCCACAGAGTATCTGCCATACGAGATGCAGATCAGATAATATTTTTGGAAAATGGACGTATATCAGAACGCGGTAACCATGAAGAACTTATGAGACTTAATGGAAAGTATGCCAGGCTGGTTACAGCTGACTAGAACGGAGGTGAAAAGGTGAAGGACTTTAAGACAAAAATAACAGCTCAAAAAGAAAGAGACAATGAGCTGTTGGAACAGTCATATGGTAAACTACTACATTCCTTGTCAAACTCAGGAAGGAAGTATTTTAATTATAGAACCTCCAAAAACAATACTAGAAATGTAATCAATAACATTACAGCATACTTTGGATATGCTCCAATTAGTATACCTGTAGAAATTGAAGATATTAATGATCAATTGGAGTATATGCAAACTGCTACAGGGATAATGAGCAGAAAGATAACTCTTAGAGACAACTGGTGGATTGAGGCTGTAGATCCTATTTTGTGTAAATTGGTCAGTGATGATGTCTATATCATTCTTCACCCAAAAGGGCTAGGAGGCTACGAGTATATAAATCCTCAGACTCGAAAATTTGAGGTAGTAAACGAAAATACCAGTAAGCTGTTTGATAGGAAAGCCACAGCGTTTTACAAGCCGTTTCCAGATGAAAAAATATCCTTCAAAAAGCTGATAAAGTATATGCTTGAGAGTGTATCTAAAGCTGAAATAACCTATGTAATTTGTATTTCAGTAGCAATTGGCTTAGCTGGGATGATATTGCCAATGATAAATGGGATTATCTATGACAGAGTAATACCATCTGGAACAATAGATGATTTAATGCCCATAGTAGCGTTAATGGTTGGGAGCTTTTTAAGTATTATAACAGCAGGCTTGCTAAAAGATTTACTAATCGCAAGGATTAACAGCAAAGTTATTTGCAAAGTACAAAGTGCCGCTTGGGCCAGGGTTTTAAAGTTGCCTGCAGCATTTTTTAAAAAATATACAACAGGTGAGGTTTTACAGAAAATAAAAGCATTAGAACAGGTGGCTACTTTACTCAGTGGAAGCACTGTGGCGATATCATTGTCAGCTCTGATATCATTTGTATATTTATACCAGATAGCCATAATAGCACCGCAATTGCTACTGCCAACAGTGATAATAATATTTATATTATTGGCATTTTCTTTTACTACCAGCATGCTTGAGGCCAAGCAGCAAAGGAAGCTTTCATATAAGTCTGCAGAGTTATCAGGTGTAGTATACCAACTATTACAGGGTATTTCAAAGATTAAGGTTGCAGGGGCAAGAGTAAGGGCATTTTCAATATGGGCAGATAAATATAGTCAAAAGGCAAATGTGATGTACAGCCCAAATATCATTCTGACTATATCAGGAGCAATATATAGTTCCTTTAGTATAGCTACCAATATTCTAATATATTGGGTAGTTGCTAAAAGCGATATAACACCTGCACAGTACATTGCTTTTAATACAGCATTTGGAGCATTTATATTTTCCCTATACCAATTCCACAGTATTGTAAGGCAAATATCGTTGATCAGGTCCAACTTTAATATAGCAAAACCTATATTGGAAGAGCTCCCTGAAAATACAGGAGGAAAAGCAAAGCTTGGAAATCTTTCAGGGAATATAGATGTAAATAGTATTAGTTTTAGATATACAGAGGAGGGTCCCCTTATATTGGACGACCTGTCCTTGTCTATAAAGAAGGGGGAATATGTAGCTATAGTGGGGACTTCGGGATGTGGCAAATCTACACTGATGCGAATACTACTAGGCTTTGAACAACCCCATACAGGTGCTGTTTATTATGACAATCAGGAGCTTTCAGGCTTGGACATCCATTCAATCAGGCAGCAGATTGGTGTTGTTATGCAAAATGCTACCTTATTTGCAGATGATATTTTTTCTAATATTGCTATTTGTGCCCCTTGGATTACACTGGAAGAGGCCTGGCATATTGCTGAAAAAGCCGGAATAGCTGACGATATAAGGGCTATGCCTATGGGCATGTTCACCATACTATCAGAGGATGGCGGGGGCATATCAGGTGGACAAAAGCAGAGATTGATGATTGCCAGAGCCTTGGCAAACAATCCTCAAATAATAATGTTTGATGAGGCAACAAGTGCCTTAGATAATATAACGCAAGCTATTGTGGTAGAAACATTAAGCAAAATGTCAAATACGCGAATTGTCATAGCACACAGACTATCTACAATAATAAATTGCGATAGGATCATTGTTCTAGACCACGGGAGGATTGTGGAAGAAGGAAATTATAAAGAACTTATGGAGAGACAAGGACTATTTGCTAAGATGGCTAAAAGACAGATCGCATAAAAGCGTGAAAAATACATTCGGTTTAATCATTGTGATTTTCACGCAGCGAAAAGCCACTATGTGTCTTTTCATTACTTAATTATGAACGCGCTATGCGCGTAGATGGGAGATAAAATGAAGAAAAAGGTACTGTTTGCACTGATTGTAAGTATAACAGTAGCAGGGTTACTTGCATTAACATCCATACTTAATATAGTATCGTTTAAAAACAACTACACTCAATCTACTGCAGCAAATAATGCCATTGTTACATCAGGGGTTGTGAATAAGTTAGAGTATTCATTGAAGTACGGAAAGTCCCTGCAAAATTACTATGGAATAGAGGACCTGTTTGAACAGGTAAAAAATCTTTGTAATTATGTTGATGACGCATATATTGTGGGCATTAATGGTGAGATGCTATATGAAAATTCATATAATAATTCAGAGTTTAATAGACCTGATGAGATTGAAGACCAGGTGGAAAATCTAGGCAGTACCGAAGGATTTTTAACCTGGACGGACGATGATACTCAAAATATATTAATACCTATTAGTGATAGCGCAGGAAGTATAGTTGCCGGATTTGGTATTTCATATAACAACCAAATCGTATCACAGAATACTCAGCAATATATTTCAAGTATAATATTTTACACATTAATAGCTGCTATTGTATCAATAATTCTGTTTATACTTCTATTTTTTGTAATTAAGCATGACTTTGGTTTTAAGAAATTACTATTAATTGTTATACCAATTATTGTTGCTTCAAACTTGTTTTTAGGGGTTACTTCATTTAATACATATCGTGCCGGTTATATGGCCCTTACAAAACAAACTGCAGATACAATTAGTGTCAAGATTGAAGGAGATATAAAAAGTGTAGTAGACCAGGGAATTAATTACTCAGAATTAAATGAAATAGACCAGTACTTTAATGATGTTGTTAATAATACTAATCAAATCAGCATCATTGAATTAAAACCTATTGGTGAAGATGCTAGTTCATCTTCAAAAAGTAGTTCCAGATTGTACTCAGATGATATTCTCCATACTTATTCCTTTGAATCTGATAGAGAAGGTAATGCAATGGAATTACATATAGAGGTTTCTGAAGCTTACCTGAAAGAAAAACTGAATGCAATTATTGTGGAAATTTTAGTGTCTATTGTTACCTCACTAATGATTGCGGCTGAAGTTATTATATTTATAGTTGCATTGCTTACAGGTTTTAAAGGACTATTGAAGAAGAGAAAAATGCTTGTGACCAAGGACATAGATGAGGATATACAGTCGCTAGGAACTATCAGAGGACTCTTCTTCTTTTTCGCAATGTTCCAGTATATGGCCATGGCCTTTATTCCCATAGTAATGGCGTCAATCTACAAGCCAATATTCGGGCTGCCGTACGAAATAGCCATGAGTATACCAATGACTGCACAGATTTTGACATCAATCTTTTCAGCCTGGATTTGCGGAAGAGTTGTAGATAAAAAAGGTTGGAGACCTGTTGCTATAACCGGGATATTGATAATGGTAAGCGGTACAGTAGTCGCAGCTATGGCAAAAGAGCCTATGTTATTTATAATTGCACAGGTAATAATGGGCTTGGGCTTGGGCTGTGCAAAGACCTCCTTCGATATATTCAGTGTACTTACTCCATCCTCACAAAAACTAGAAGAATATACATCAAGTATTAATGCAGGATTAATAGTTGGTATGAGCTGTTCTGCTGCAATTGGTGCGGTAATAGCAGATGTTTTCGGATTCTCGGGAGCATTTTTAGTAATGGGAGGCTTTGGATTACTTGTAGTAGTTCTCATACTTTTATTTGCTGTAAATGTTCGTCCCGGTAAAGCTGCAGAGGCCAATGATGCTGATGCAGTTGAAGAAAAAAGCAGTACAAAGTTTAAATTCGATAGTAAATTTTTTACCTATATATTATTCCTTGTAGTACCGTACTTTTTTATATCTATGTACATAGACTATTTCTTCCCAGTATATGCAGATACCAAGGGAATGTCTACCGCAAGTATAGGACACATATTCCTTCTATATGGAATATCAACATCATATATAGGGGCTTTCTTATGTAGCTTCTTATCAAAGAGAATAAAAAATATTGTATTAATGTCTTCCTTGTTAGCCTTACTTGGCGTTGGTATGGGCTGGTTTGCATTAAGTGATAGTATCGTATATGCAATAGCACTTGTTTTAATGATAGCAGTAATTGATGGAATTATGCCAAGCTTACAATACAGATATGTATATTCACTTGAAATATCAAAGAAAATCGGAATCAGTAGAATCATCGGCATTGAGGGCGCATTTAGCAGCGCAATTCGTGGTGTTGCTCCTGTTGTATTCGGTTTTGTAATGATGTACGGAAACAGCGGCTTATTGGTTACCGGAGTAATTGTAGTTGCCGTCGCCATTTCATTTCTGTTTATTAACAAATTTTCTAAAAAGGGGGTAATAAATGATGAAAAAACGATTGGTATGTAGTCTTTTGACCCTATTAATATTATCAGTAACATTAGCGTCTACGCTGATAGTATCAGGTAATAAAACAAATAATGCTGACAAAATATTAAGTATAGGATATTGCGAAGGAGAGTCATATTATGAATTTGACTACGCCTTATATAATCTCATATATGGACTTGAGGAGTACGGGCTTATAAAGAATTTACCTGAAGGCATGCCTGTTGAGTCTAACAGCAGGGTTATATGGAAATGGATTTGTTCACAAAATCAAGAGGGTTGGGGCGTAAGATTTATCGAAGATGCTTTTTTTTCACTGACAGATAGTGAATATGACCAAATGGAAGAAGCAGAGCTAGTTGATTACATAGAACAAAAGATAACAAAAGGTGATGTAAGTCTAATGATTTCAATGGGCACAACAGCAGGATTAACGACCAAAGCACTGCCAAGTAAAATACCAATGATGTGCTTTGCAGCAGCAGATCCAGTAAAGTCAGGCATTGTAGCCAATGCCCAGCAATCAGCTACTCCTAATGTCTGGGCACAAATTGATTCGGACGGCTTTAAACGTACTATTAAGGTTATGAATGATATATTTCATCCTAAAAAAATAGGTACTGTTTATGCCAACTCTGAAGATGCTTATATATATAGTGGTGTGGACGTATTGGATGAGTTTGGAAAAGAAAACAGTATCGAAGTTATCAGAGAGTTTGTTGAAGACCCCGAAACAGATGAGGAATACGACACATATTTAAAGAATTTAAAGAACGCTTATGAGAGATTGGCAAAAGAAATTGATTTATTTGTGCTGACTACCTCCTTGGTTGACGGGGATGATTTCAAAGATATATTAAAGCCCTTTTATGATGCAAAGGTACCGGTATACTCAATAAACAGTACGGATGATGTTAAATTTGGGGCTTTGTTAGCAGCAGAATCAGCAGATTACAAGAACGTAGGACGTTTTGGTGCAGATATGATCAAGCGTTATATTGTTGGAGAAAGGCTGGAAACTTTACCGCAAATATATCAAACAGCACCATTCCTGGTAATAAATTATGATGTAGCAAGGAAGATCGGCTACAAGCCACCCTTTAATTTATTGCTTTCAGCCAACAAAATATATATTCAAAATAGTAATTGATAGGCAATACTTTATGCCTATTACTATAAATAAAAAAATTGTAGAGAAGGGATGATGGATATGAGTAAATTTGAAAAACAGAAAGAGAAGTTAAATGAAGAAGAAGTAAAAAAAGAAAACACAAATGGAGGTGTTGTTGAAGAACTGGAGCTTGATAGTCTTGACGAGGTGACAGGTGGATCTTTAAGAAACAACTACAGAACACCTACACAAGATATCAGCGGTGATACAAAGGCCAAAATATAATGTAAGACAATTTTTCTACAGTCGAAAAATTGTCTAAGAACGAAACGTTCTTTTTAACTAGCGGTGTTACAGCGAGATAATATATTATCTCGCTGTAACACCGCTAGTATAAGAAAGTTTAAAAAGGGAGGTAATGGGATTTAATGAGAATCAAGATGAGAAAAGTAATAGCCATAATATGTACAGTTGCAATTTTGCTTTCTTCTTTTTCCACATCTGTATTTGCTCAGGAAACTAGCTCGCAAAATGAGTTGAGAGAAGCCATCGAAGGTGGAGAAGAGATGAAGGCCCTATTCCCTAATGGTGTATTTACATTTATAGGGTCTAAGTTTAACGTAAATGAAGACACAAGGAGTTTTGAAATAAAAATAGCTAGACAGGGAGGAACTCAAGGAGAGGTAACAGTCGACTTTAAAGCCATTGATATTTCTTCAAAATATGGTAGTGACTATGTGATAGAAGTTCCAGGGTTCCTATGGAATAAGGAAATTCCAAGTAACCCAGATTCAAAACCATTAATAGAGGATGCAGCACAGGAAGAAACTGAAATCTTAAATAGTGATGATTTAGGGTTAACAGCCGAAGAACCAACGTCAGAGCAAAAGGAAGAGTTGGAGAATGCGCTGGAGGGAAATGTAGTAGGAGAGGATAAACCAGTGGAGGTGCCTCAGCAGGAGAGCCAGCCAGAGCAGACGGTTGAGGAACCACAGCAACAGGAAAGTCAGCCAGAGCAGACAGTAGAGGAGCCACAGCAACAACAGATGAGTCAGCCAGAGCAGACGGTTGAGGAACCAGAACAACAGGAAAGTCAGCCAGAGCAGACGGTTGAGGAACCACAACAGCAAGAAGGTCAGCCAGAGCAGACAGTGGAGGAACCACAGCAGCAGAAGTCAAATAAAAGCCAGGTTGAGTCGGAAGCTGCACAAAAACTTGAAAGCCGTGTAAGTGGTCTTAGAAGTGCATCTAAAATTCTATCAGGAAAGACCTATAAAGATCCTGACTGGAAAGATCTTGATATGAAGCCAAGTGAGGCTGAAGCTCTAAAGGATAGTTATCAGGAATATTTAAACAATACTCCTGGTATGCAAACCACACTTACATTTAAAGACGGTGAGTACGAAAAGTCAATATTTATAAAACCTATAAATGACAACCTGTCAGAGAGTGAGGAACAGTTTATAATTGTTCTTTCTAATGCTACAGGCGGAGCAGAAATAGGAGAATTCTACACCGGAATGGTTAACATAATAGATGATGAGGCTTTTGAAGCATCAGCATTTGAGATGGAAATGGACAAGCTGGAGGTTGAAGCTGGACTTCCTGAAGTATCTGTTAAGGTAAGACGTACTAAAGGAATAGATACTATGTCCTATGTAACAGTTGGAACTGCAGGTAATTCAGCAGAACCAAATGTGGATTACATACCAATCACTAAAAAGTTATTGTTTTTACCTGGGGTAACCGAACAAACCTTTACAGTAGATTTGATTACAACATATACTGATGAGGATAAGGTTTTTGCAATAATTATAGATGACAACAGGGCTACATCGGGCAAGGAGAAAACTATAGTAACATTGGCAAAAGCTTCAGGCTCGTATTCCCTTTATGAAAGTATGGCTTTGACCAAGTCAGCCAATATGAGAACATTGTCTCAGAGCGTAAATCTTATGTTGGATTATTCAGTGAATAATCAGTCTTCTGCTCTTGAAAAAATAACTCCTAAGGGCACAATGAAGAGTGAAGGGCTGTATACGGTAATGCCTGACGACTTTACTCTCAGATATGGGAATAATGCGCCTAAGCCAACAAATGCAGGTACCAGTGGAATTACTATAAACCCATATTATGCAAAAAGTAGTGCTGGAGTTCAGGCTCCAATATCACTCTCGGGAATAAAAAAGTTAGAATTCTCATGGAGTAATACTGGTAGCGGTAAATCCTGGTATCACCATAACGATTGGTGGCTCTTCGGATGGCATTGCAGAAAAGAGTGTGGATGGAGAAACTCTAAAGAATTTGATTCCAAATTTATTATAAATGGACCAGCCGCAGCACCTTGGAAACAATGGGAAAACAATCAATATAAGGTAAAAAGCATACACGGGGGATTCTCACAAAGCAACGTAAGCATGGATGTAAAGCCATGGATGTGGAGTTCTTCAAATATTGAGTATTGGGCATGGAATGGTAATGACAATACCGACAATAAGTTAAATGCTAATGCTGTAACCTTAACATTACTAGCATATAAACTAAAAATTGATAATGACCCTGCTGATACAGGTGTAATGGCTAGAACTGTTACTGGTATAGATGCATCAGGACAGCCTGTTGGAACAGGAACACCAATCAATGTAGGAACAATGAGAATACGTAATGTTTCTCGTGATGGGGGTCATGGTTCAAGTATTAGTAACTCAACTGAAAAATTTGTATACCGCAGTGACGTAATAACCTTCGAACCAGTGTTCAATACAGACAACTCAACAAAGAAGAGTTATGCTGATGACGTGTACCTCTGGGGTTATAAGGTTAGAGACAGACAAGGTAATTGGAAGTATTTCGAAGGAAGCGTTATGAACCTGAATTCTCAGTGGTTTAGAGAAAATGCAGCAGTATACCAAAATGAGACTCAGGGTCTATATGCCAATGCGTTACTGAGAGACGACTCTAAAGGCAATTGGTCTATCGAAGTACGCCCTGTATTTAAAGCAAAGAATGAGACATTCATAAAATTGGACATAGACAGTAGCAAGGGTAATATTGATGGTTTCTTAAATGGTACAAGTAGTAGAGTTTTTGCAATTAGCCGATTTGATACACTAAAACTTAAAGTACAAACTAAGAACAGTGCAACTGTTCATAACTGGTATGTTATAAATGACAACAGCAACATAAAAGTAAGTTCATTGGGAGATGCAACTACCTACTTTAATAATACAAAAGTAGGTTCTTCCGGTAACCTGCCGACTACAAGCTCATTTATGGAAAATTCAAATAAGGTTGAACTAGATAGCAAAAACATAAATCCAGCAGTTAAATCAGAACTGACTTATAAGCCAACTGCTAGATTTACAAATATTATGCCCAGTTTTGCTGTAAATGCTATAACTGTTCAGGAAAACCCAACAAGCCGTACTAAATACGAAGCCTACGATGTTAAGATATTGTCAGGAGGTAAAGATATTTTACCAGACTTCCTAAATGATAATATTTCACAAGACTTCTATAAAAAAGAGCAAGCAAGTAAGAAGACTTACACTTTCCAGTACAAGATTCGTTCTACAAGCAATCAAACAGTGCCAGAAACTGTAAAACTGAATTTGTATAAGGATACAATGGAAGTGAAGGCTCAGCTGGTGGAAACTATGTCATTGACCAGAGATAAATCTGGAGTGTACAGCTTTAATTTAAACTACTGGGTAGATAAATACTATGGCTGCTATGCAACTATGACAATCAATGGAGTAGAGCAACCTGTAGATTTTATGCTGCAAAGTGGTGCATTTGTAACACTAAATGATGAAAGAAATAATGCAATTAAATCAGGAAATGCCTTTAATCCAATTGTATATGACAAGGTTACCAGAAATGATATATATACAATAAATGGGTATACACAAAGTAACTTCAATATTGAATGGATGAATGCTACTGGAGACCTGGATAAGGATGGAATTATTTCTCCAACAGAAGATGCTTTATTTAAGGAATACCGCACCATAGATAGAACAAAAACTGTAGGAGACTCTTACTATTTGAAGGCAAGCTATGACATGCCTACGGTATATTACAATTTTGTAAAGACTGATCCAAATAGAAATAAGAGAGTTATATCCGGAAACATATCCGTATCAGATAAGACTTTCTTAAACCAAAGTGCAACTACTACAACTCCTCTGGAAGGTATAGTAATCACTTTAGCCGGAGAACAGGCAATTACTGATTCAAAAGGTAACTTTAAATTAGAATCCAATAAATTCGAAGCAGGAAAAAGCTATAGCTGTGTATACGCATATCAAGGGTATAAGTATGCCGGCACTATGATGGTTGGGCAAAACAACATCATAATTGATTTGTTCAAAGACCCGGATATAGAGCTCACAAACATGAAACTTTATGAACTAGCCCAAAACGGTGGCGATGAATTGAAACCAGTGAATGGGTTTATAAATCTTTATGATGAGCTGGATAGAAACTATGACTTTGAATTTGATTTGAGTGCAGGCCGTTTGGCAGGAGTTGCAATTAAAGAAGCTGTAATTGTTACTAGGGATAAAGATGGTGGTCTAAAGAATGAAAGCTATAAAGTAGCTAAAGTAACGGGAACACCTGGAAAGTTCGTAACAAAGATAAATCCTAATAGTATACCAACCAATATGGACATTGGGGACAGGATTTTCATACGCCCAATAGATGATCAGGGAACTGCTTATCCAGAAATAGCTACAGGTATACGTTTAGTCCAGAACCCAGAAAATATTAAAATACAGTTGGGTATTGATAGTTCTGGTAATGAACAGACCCGTATTCCAAGTGTGCCTTTATTTGGTCAAATGTTAGCTAAACTAGACTTTTTAGATACAAATGCGGGAAATGCAAAACCGATTACTGACCAGGATAGAGCCAATATAAAAACCTTGACAGATGGTAGTGGAAGTAAACTCATGAAGAGTGCTGGTTCTGACGACTGGAAAATCAATGAAACAGAGAAGAATCTATTTACAATTTCTCTTGGATTTGATAACGACATGAAGGATGGATGGGCTGACGCCGTTAACAAGTCAAAGACCAAGGTTAACAAAGACGCTCCTGATCTCTCATTTAGTGTAGGTGTTGTTTTAGTATATGAAGCAGCGGATGACGGAAAGGTGTATTTCAACCAGCTTGCCATAAGCGGAGAAGTTGGAATGAGTATGGGTGTCACCTTTACATACATAACACCAATTGGTATTCCAGTTTACGCATCCTTTAGTTTTTCAGTTGGAGTAGAACTTAGTGGAGCGTTAGTGCCAAAGGATGAAGATAATCCTCCGCTTTTAGATGCTCGTACCAGTTGGAAAGGAATGGTTACTGGAGAGGTAGGTATAAGTATAACCATAGGAGTAGGTGTTGAGCTGGGAGTAGGTGTGTCTCTATTAAAAGCTTATCTCACTGGAACCGCAGAAGTAACGGTTGATTCTACCTTTGTTGATTTAGGCATTGGTATCTCCGTGTCCTTCTCAGCAGCTTTTGGAGTTAGATTTTTATTCTTCTCAAAAGAATGGACAATAATATCTAAAACATGGGGCGCTCATACAGTAAAGAAAGCTATGATGGCAAGACAAAGCGGACTCTACCAACCTTTAGATGGATTTGACCAGATATCTAGAGATTATCTCGACAACCGAAGCGAATGGGTTGGAGATGAAAGTCCAAGGTTATTTAGAGCCCTAATGGCAGGTAATGGCAGTTCAGAAAGTATAAAGGAACGTATTGCACGTGAAAGCGGAGCATATCCATATCCTTCGAATAAGCTTGTGAATCTACCGAATGGTGAGATACTTTGGGTATTCCTTGATGATGTACCTGAAAGAGATCCCGACAATACAAATCCAGCAAATAGAACGGCGGTATACTATTCAATTATAGATGCCGATGGTAAAGCGTCACTCCCAGAATTAATTGATGATGATGGTACCCTTGACGAAGCTCCTGATGTACTTGATCTGGGCAATGGAGAAATAATGATTTCCTGGTCAGATGCAAGTAGGGAATTTACCAAGGATGATAAAGAAATTGACGTTCTTACCCACATGGATATAAGTGTTGCATTCTTTAATGTAGCTAAAAAAACTATGAGTGCTCCAACTGAAGTTACCCATACCAGTGGTAGAACAGTAGTAAGTACCAGTGGAGGAGCTATTACAGTAGGAGAAATCGGCGGAGGAGCGGAAGTTACCTCTGGTCCAAGTATCATAGTGGGAGACTATTGTGGAGATACATCTCCGAGAGCAGCGTATGACTCTACAACTGGTAGAATATTGCTTTATTACATAAAATCAGATTACTATGATGGAGTACAAAATGCTAAAGTTGTAGAAGACTCAATAGATGATTCTGGAACTAAGGTAAGTGATGAAGATGCGCAGCTTGTAGTTGGAGACATTATTAATGCATTCTCACTTATAACTTACAGATTTGCAGAGAAGAAATCTGGAGTTTGGGTATGGAATGATGCTAGCAGTTTCTCGGATGATGAGAAAGATGCAATCGCTGATAGCATAAGCAAGCAAATTCTGAATAATACCCTACCTGCTGGATACACCATAGACGATTATTTCAACGATTGGTACGGTCAGAGATTCTTAGATGTGAGCCAGTATGCAGAAATTACAGAAACTAAGACTATTACAGGTGGCGGTACAACGACAGATTTGGATGGAAATACGTATACTGAGCCTGAAAATGTATCAGTAAGGCAAGAAGCTACACTGCTGGCTGCTGAAGATGTGATTGACCCCCGTGTTGTGGACACTGCGGTTATTTCCTACAATGGTTTGGCGTTGTTCGCTTACACCACAGACGAGGATTGGGATTTATCGACAGATTATGATCAGGAACTATATTTACAGATATACAATTTCTCTGAGAATAGCTTTAGTCATCCAATTAGACTTACTACTGATAAAGTAAAAATTAATGGCAAAGTTAGTGAGGAAAATTGTGTTAAGGATTCCCAGCCGAAGTTTGTACGTACCAATGGAATAACATATTTGTTCTGGAACAGGAACGGAAGCATAGCTTATATGGATATTTCTGGTCTTGTTAAATACGGTTTGAAGAAACAAGATTTAAGAAGTGACCTATCAGTATATGTTATAGACAAGAACAACGAAAACTACGCAAATGTTGAACACCTAACAGGCGAAGGTGAGATGCAGGGTAAAGAAGTTTCTACAGGCAAGTGGGGAGACATCGTTCTTGCTGTTGATAAGAACATAAATCCTAATCCTACCGAAGGAAACGAGGCAACTGAGGATAACGCAATATCAAGCTATGATGTTGTTGCCAGTGATGACGGTGATGTATATCTGGTATGGACAGAGTATAAGACAGTATTAAAGAATAAGGACGATGTTAGTGCAGCTGCAGATCCTGAAAATCAAGAAAGAGAAAAGCAGATATTCATTTCACGCTGGCAGCCTGAAATTATGATTGAAAGGGCTCAGTTGGACTACCTTGACGAGAACGGAGATACTGAATTTACAGCTAATGGTAAAACGTATCAGTTTGATTACTCCACTTATGGCATAGGATACTATCCTGATAAAATTATAGAGAATGGAGTAGCTAAGGTAATAGATTACTTAAATACTGAAGACGTAAATGGCTTTAAAGGTGCGGCAAAAGCAGGAGACCCAATAATTAAACAAAACTATGTACCTACTGGTAAAGCTGGTTGGAGCAAACCAATTCAAATTACCACACAACAAGGTGCAAATTATGACGAGTTAGGTGTTGCAGCCTTAGAAGGTAATGAAGGATTGAAAGTTGCATTCATTAAGTATATGCAAACACTCGAAAATGCAGGTGGTAATAGAAAGGTATTCAAGCATGATACAGCATGGAGAGCACTTGGATCTCTTACCTTTAAGCCAGCTTCTGGAGTTGAGTTTACTGATAGCTCAATATCCTTTGGAAGAGAAAAGCCACAGGTGGGAGAACAGGTTGCAGTAAGTGCTCTTGTGAAGAATACAGGTATTGATGTAATTCATGGCGCTAGAGTGGAATTTTATCAGATTGTAGGCGGAATAGAAACTTTAGTTGATACGAAATTCTATGGAACATATTATGAGAACAGTGAGTCTGCTTCTGAGGTTAGCAAGCCTGCACTCTTAGGCGGAGACGAGTTTAATGCACAAATACTCTACGAAATACCTGAAAACGATGGTAATATCAGCATTAAAGCAGTTCTTAAATATGAAGGTTTAGAGGACGGCATTGAAGCTCAAAAATCATTTACTTTTGAGGCAATACCAGAGATTTCTGATTTAAGGTATGAGTTCATTGATATCGGAAAAATAGTACTTGACGGTACAATCACCAACGCTGGAAATAAGGATGGTGCACTAAATGTTGAAATCAGTGTTGTAGACAGCTACGGCATTGAGAGCATTATAGATTATGTACCGGTTACCTTGAACCAAGGCGAAAGTTCTTACTTCTCGAAGGAAGTTGAAATACCGAATTCATATTCCAGAGAAGTATTACCTGAAGATGGGCAACCAGTCCAAGAACTTAAGGAAATGGCCCAATTAAAAGTTGGTGTGGGAAGTATTAAGGACGAACTGGCAGTTGTGAGAAGTGCTCCAACAAGGGCTGTTGAGGTTATGAATGAAGTAACCGACTTTAGCATCAACGAGAAAATGTCTATCCGAAAAGGAACAACTGGCAAAATAGAACCTAACATTACCTACAAAGAAGCAGTTGCAGGACAAAAAGCGGCTCTAAGAGATGAAATGGTAGTTGAATACACTTCATCTAATCCAAATGTTGTACAAGTTGCTGCAGATGGCACTTTATATGCAATATCAGACGGTACTGCAACAGTACAGGCAGTATTAATGCCTACAACAACTATTAGTGTAGCAACCAAGGGTAGCTTGGCAGGAGGAACAGTTGCACCTTTAGCGCAGCAATTGACTTCACCGGCAACATTACCAAGTAGTGTTCTTAAAATTGAAAATGTTGCTGTTACAGTTTACACAGGAACGCCTCCCGTAGATCCTGTAAAGCCTTCAGAGCCTTCAACCAGCACAGGTGGAAGTTCTTCATCTGGTTCAGTAGTTACTGAGACTACAACTGGTACTAAACAGGGAGTATCTGTAAGTAATGAAAATAACAAGATATACATAAGTGTTGATGCCAACGCAACAGTAAATGATGGTGTGGCAGCTGTAGTTATGGATGAAAAAATGGCAAACCAATTAATATCTGAAGTAACGAAAAATGCAACTGTTGAATCACAGACAATTGTAATAAACGTTGGAAATATCGGTAACAGTGATTCTACACAGCTTCAATTGAGTAGCTCAACTCTGAATAAGTTGGCGACCATTGGAAATGTACAGTTACAAATTACTTCAGGATTAGCCACTACGACCTTAGATGGAGCAGCTTTGAAGGAAATAGCGGCAAATAAGGAAATTGGCGACAGCATTTCAGTTGTTATAGAAAAGAACGATGCAAATGATATTGATTTGTCAAAAGCTAACGAGCCGGAGAAAGTAAAGGCCATGTTAGAAAATAGACCAGGATATAGTCTTGAAATTACAAGCGACGGAAAGAGTGTAACTGACTTTGGTTCAGGACATGCTTCGGTGACAGTACCATACACATTACTAAATAACGAAGATCCTAACTGTATTGTGGTGTACGGTATTTCTGGAACTGGTGAATTAGAAGTGTTGAGAGGCTATTACGATGCAGAAACTAATGCTGTAAACATTACTCTTGCTGAAGGTGGAACCTTCTTCATAGGATATAATGAGGTGAATTTCAACGATATAAAGGATGGAGCCTGGTACAGCGATGCGGTGAAATTCATTGCGGCAAGAGGGATAACAAGTGGCATTGGCGATGGCAACTTCGGAATAAATCAGAAGGTTACCAGAGGACAGTTCATTACTATGTTGAGTAAAGCTTATGGAATTAAGCCTATGACAGGGGACAACTTCTCTGATGTGAAGCCTGGAAGCTATTACGAAGGTTACGCCTCGGCAGCTAAGCAACTCGGTATAAGCAGTGGAGTAGGAAACAATAAGTTTAATCCTGATAAGGAGATAAGTAGAGAAGAAATGATAGCGTTATTGTATAGCTATCTAAAATCTACAGATCAATTGCCAAAGGGTACTGGAAAGGAAATTTCAGATTTCGACGACAAACAGGATGTTGCACCATGGGCGAACGAAGCAGTTAACTACTTTACTTCCAATGGAATTATTACAGGAACAGACGATAAGATTTTACCAAAAGGTAAATCAAAGAGAGTTGAGTTTGTACAGATTTTATATAATCTGCTTACTTGATAAAATAGTAAAAAGAACTTAAAGAAGTATATTGAGCTGGGCATTAAAATGAAAAATTTTGTGCCCGGCTCTTTTTCTATGGAACTCCATATTTCAAGGGTATGCCTTTCGAAGCCAAGTACTCTGTCTACATGTCACAATTGACATAGGAAAATAAGAGGTGTAATATCATCAATATGCAATTTTGACATAATGATGATGTGTGATATAAGCGGTTTAGTGCTTCTCCCTGGAGCACTGTTTATGGCATTTATGATGATGGTATCCGGGCGATTGTTCGATAAGTATGGTGTAAAAAAACTAGCTATACCTGGACTTATCTTGTTAGTTATTTCAACTATACCTTTTATACTTACAGGAAGATACATCTATTGCTTATATTACAGTCACATATGCTATAAGATATATTGGAATAGCCCTTGTTATAATGCCATTACAGACATCAGGAATGAATGACCTGCCAAAGAAACTGCTGGCTCATGGAACTGCGGTTGTTAATACGACAAAACAGTTGGTAGGTTCCATTGGCTCTGCAATATTGATTACTATAATGACAATCGTCACTTCATCCAATTCTCCTGATAAAGGGCTTGCCAAAACAAATGCTGTACTTTATAAATCAGGCATGCTGAATGCTGCTTTGAAAGGTGTTGATATAACTTTTATTTGTATGATAGCAATGCCTTTAATTTCTTTGGTTTTGTCTTTATTAATAAAAGAGGAGAACCAGAAAATCTGATTAAAAAGAACCAATATATATAAATCAATTTATAATGGGAGGGATATCCATGATACAAATCGAGCCATTTGTTGTTACTATTAGTCGTATGTTAGGAAGCGGCGGAGCATATATCGGACAGCAGTTGTCTAACAGATTAAATGTTTTATATTTGGACAGGGAAATTGTCAATGAGGCCGCAAAAGAATTCAATATTTCTGAAGAAGAGTTAAGTATTTATGATGAAAGACCTGCCTCATTTCTGGAATCAATCTTCAAGACTTCTAAGGTTATTAACGACCCTATTTACACTCCACCAAAGTTTTTTATACCGGATGATCGATTAGTATTTAATGTTGAAAAGCAAATAATAGAACGTACTGTAAAGGATAATTCAGCAGTTATTATAGGCAGGGGCGGGTCACATATACTTAGAGATCATCCGCGCCACATCAGTGTATTTTTGCATGGTGATGTCGATTTTAGAAAAAGTCGTGTTCAGAGTTTATACAATTTAAATGAGAAAGATGCAATAAAAATGATAACAGAAAGCGATAAGAGGAGGAGCAACTATTATAAGATATTTACGGGACATGAATTTTCTGATTCGACTCAGTATACCCTTTGTTTTGATACAAGCAAGGTTGGCCTCGATGAGTGTGCGCATATCATTCTGAAATATGCTAAACAGAAATTTGGTCTGTTAAAATAATATGTTGTAAACAGTTCATGCGGGAATTTACTTGCTGATTGTCACAAATGTATTGTCAGCCAACGTTGAGAAAATGTCGAACAATGACGTAAAATGTTGAATATAGTCCAAAAATAGTATATATTATGTATAATCGTGAGTATATCAAAGTGATGTCAGATAGAAAACTTTGATTTTCTACACATACTACGATGAGAGAAAGGACTATTCAACATGAAAGAGACAAAATTTAAGTTTAAATTGAAAAGCATCAGAAGTAAATTACTTATTAGTTTAATCAGTATCTGCTTGATCCCATTGATTCTTCTGGGTGCATTTTCTTACTATCAAACAAGAGCTACATTAGTGGACAAATTAGAGAGTACAAGCTCTCAATTACTTAGGGAAGTAAACAGGGGCATTGATAACGAGCTTACTGCAAAGGGCGATTTTGTGCGAATGCTAAGTAATAATATTAATTTCATTAATATTGAGAGTAACTCTGAATATTTGCCAAATTTAATGGATGCTCTTAAGGGAGTGATGGACAGTAACCAAAATATACAGAATGTATATATGGGGACGGCTACAAGGGACTTCTACTGTTATCCTAATGTGGAATTGCCAGCAGATTTTGACCCTTCATCAAGACCCTGGTATAAAGATGCCATAGAAAATAGGGGTAAGTTGGTATTTGGAGAGCCGTACATAACTGCATCAGATGGAAGTACAGTAATCTCTATTTCTAAAACTGTAGAAAAAGATGGTCAAATAGTTGGAGTCGTTAGTATTGACATAGATTTTTCTGCTCTTTCCGAAGACCTCTCCGAAATAAGGATTGGCACTGATGGGTATGCAGTGCTGCTGGATAAGAGTGGTATGTTACTGACACATCCTGATGAAACGCTTATAGGAACAGATACCTTTGCTAAATTACCCGTATGGAATGAGGTAAAAAGTAACGAAACGGGCTTTACTGTTTATGAATATAAGGGAGAGCGGAAATATGCAGTATATACAAAAAGTTCTATAACAGGATTGACTTTACTGGGTGCTATGGAACAAAATGAATTAAGAAAAGATACCGGGGGAATATTTAATCTTCTTATAATATTTGTAATACTAACCGGATTAGCAGCATTGGTTCTATCCATATTTATTTCGAAATCATTGTCATCAAATATTAAGAAAATAAAGCATGTCATGGAAAAGGCTTCAGAAGGAGATTTATCACAAGCCGTGAATGTCAAGGCAGTGGATGAGATAGGTTCTCTGGCAAAAGACTTTAATTCTATGATATCTAATATATCAAATATGTTAAAAAATGTTGAATTATCATCACAAACAGTCCTTGAGACCTCAAGTAATTTATCAACTATGACGGAGCAAACAACTGCTTCGGTAGGTCAAGTATCTAAAGCAATAGATGAAATATCACAGGGAACGATGGTGCAGGCTTCAAGTACACAGGGAGCAGCTTCTGAAATGGGAGGACTGGCATATGAATTAGAACAGATATCGGACTCAACCGCTGAAATGAGCAATATATCTGAAAACACCATGATTTTGAGCAATAAGGGTCTGGAAATAGTAAAGTTTCTTATGGTTAAATCGGAAGAGACAAAGAGAAATACTGAAACCGTAAGTGAAATAGTAGACGATATGAGCAGGAGTACAGAGGAGATTAGTAAGATTTCTGACACCATTAATCAAATTACTGAACAAACTAATCTATTATCCCTTAATGCAAGTATTGAAGCTGCCAGAGCAGGCGAGACAGGCAAAGGTTTTGCTGTAGTAGCTGATGAAATTAGAAAGCTTGCTGAACAGTCTAAGAGTTCTACTGCGGAAATACAAAGAATAATTGAAGGGATCAAAAGTAAATCTGATACAGCAGTAAGTGCCATGCAACAATCTAAGAGTCTTGTTATTGACCAGGCCAGAACCGTAGAAGAAACTACTGAGATTTTTAACGAAATATATTCTTCAATAAATAACTTGATGAATATGGTTTATAGCATAAAAGAGCAGGTTTTAAATATAAATAAACAAAAAGAAGAAGTTACCAGACACATTGAAAGCATATCAGTAACTTCAGAGGAGGCAGCTGCAGCTTCACAAGAGGTTTCTGCTTCAGTAGAAGAAATTAATGCGACTATGGACGAATTTAATAATTACGTAATGGGACTTCAGAATTTAGCTGAGAAATTAAATGAGGAACTAAGTAAGTTTAAACTGAATTAAGTATCCAGAAAAGTAAACGAAAAAAATGCCGGAAGATTCATATCTTCATCGGCATTTTTTTCGTTGGTTTCGATGTAGGAAAGGCCATTTATATTTCATAAGCAGGTTACATAATCATTGTCACATTTCAGTGGAACATTCATATAATGTTAATGCTATTAAGACTGAATTTATGTTAACAAAGGCATCAATTCTATTGATTAGGATAGAGTGTACATAATAAATGCCAATGGGATCAGTTTTTATTAACATAAAGTTAATTTATGAAAGGATGCGGAATATGACAACAAGAACTACATTTTATGTTAAGCATATGGAAATCGACAGAATGAATATTGTGTACCATGTTAATTACCCAAGGTGGTTTGAGGTCGCAAGGACAGATTACTTAAAGAAAGCGGGCATATCTAATTCACATATCAGTAATCGGGGATTCTATCTTCCGCTTTCCGAAATACAATGTAAATTTAAGAGTCCTGCCAAGTTTAGAGATGAGATAGCTGTTACCACAGCAATATCATATATGTCTTGCGTTAAGCTAAAGTTTGAATACAAAGTGATAAACATAAAAAGCGGAAAGCTTATAGCAGTTGGCTATTCAGTTCATGCTTGGACTGATAAAAACATAACACCTCTAAATATTGAAAAAGCCGCACCTGATATATTCTCAACCCTTAAGGTATTTTCAGAAAAAGCAAATTTTTTAGATAATGTGGGAAATGTATCCTTTCACGAGTCTTTTGGTATACATGAGTTAATTCAGTAAAGGAGAAGGATATGGAAAAAGGAAGATTTTTGGGTAACGGTGTAACCTCAGAAGTTTATAAGTGGGGTCAGGATAAAGTGTTGAAGCTGTTTTTTGAAAAGTATAGTACCGACGACTGGGTAAACCACGAAGCAGATGTGGGACACATGGTCCATCAAGCAGGTATAGAAACACCTGCCGTATATGACAAGGTCGAAATTGACGGACGGAAAGGCATAATATACCAAAGAATATATGGAAAATCAATAACCGAGCAATTGATGACAGAACCCTGGAATTTGTATTACTATATTCAGCGCATGGCAGATTTGCAATTCAATATTCATGGATTTTCATCAAATGGGTTACTGAGTCAGAAAGAAAGATTTACATTTATGATAGGGTGCTCATCTTATTTGCTGGGGGACAGGGAAGCAAGAATACTTGAATATATGGAGAGTCTACCCGCCGGTACTAGTATTTGCCATGGCGATTTGTACTTTAATAATATCATTGTTTCAGGTGCGAAACTTGTACCTATTGATTGGAATGGTGCATATATTGGAAACCCGTTAGGGGATGTTGCCAGGACTTACCTGATGATTAATTCACCAACAGTACCTGCTGGGATGCCTGAAGCATTTGCCATGTTTTTTTGTTATCCGAAATATCTTGCAAGTTGTACTTATTTAAACGCCTATTTGAAACTTACCGATGCTAAATTTGAGGATATTGATGCATGGATGCTGCCTGTTGCGGCCGCAAGACTCAAAGACAATATACCTGGAGAAAGGGAGTGGTTACTTAGCATTATAAATGACAGGTTAGTGAAATTAACCTGATATATAATTGAATAATTCTTTATTTATGAAAATTGATTAGTTAGGAGTGGATGGTATGTATGGAATGTTCAAATATTATATGGAGTTGTATATAAAAATGCTCGAAAACATCACCAATTACTATAAGTTAACAGCAAAAATTTTCGAATCATACTTTGCCAAATATAATACAGATGAAACTTCTGTTGAACCGAAAGAAGGAACTTTCTGGGCTAATGGGCACGATATTTATAATTATATTGCACGGTATGGTATTTCAAATATCCAGATACAAGCTGTATTGAAGTTTGACGGGAAATTAGACTTCGATAAACTGAAACAGGCAGTCAGATTATCCGTTGATTCTGAGCCTGTATTTAAATCCAGATTTGTTGAAGATGAGAGGCCGTATTGGAAGATTATAGAGAATATTGGCATTGTGGACTTCTGTACTTTGCTTGAGACTGATGATATAGAACGGGCCGTTGACGATTTTATACAGACCCCAATGGATTTAGATAAAGATCCTATGGTAAAGGTAAAATTAATCCGTTCAGGACATCAGGATGTACTTGGAATAAAAATAAACCACGCCTGCTGTGATGGAGCGGGGGTAAAAGAATACATTCAGCTTCTGTCCCAAATATACACCAGCATAAATCAGGAAAATGTTTCATATGTACCAACGCCCCGAATAGCAGGTAGAACGGATCAGGATAGACTGTTTGAGGATCTTGGCATGACAAATCCGGATTTGGAGTTTATGCCGGGTACAGATGTTTTCCACCCTATGTGGCCATTTCCATGGGAACCTACTGGGTCTAATATTGCCCGAATGTCAGTATGCAGGTTGCCTGTTGGCTGCTTGGCTGCTATGCGAGAATATGTTAAAAGGATAGGTGTAACTTTAAATGACTACATTCTGACTGCCTGTTATAGAGCTATGCTGAGGATAAAGCAGCCTATTTATGGATCGCCCATGGAATTTCCAATCACCATTGATTTACGCCGTTACCTTTCTGATCATAAAACACAGGCCATAAGAAACTTCTCCGGTTCTGTAAGAACCGAACTTAGTATGAATATAGATGAACCCTTTGAACAAACTTTGCAGAGGGCGTCAAACATGATGAAAGAGTTAAAAAATGGGTATCCCGGCTTACAAAGCGCAATTGGGCTTGAACGCATTGAAAGGTTAAACTATAGTGATATACTTTCATATTATCAGGCTGTATTGGATCCAAAAAAGGCAGTCTCATTCTGTCCGCTGTATTATGGCGACAAATGTGTTCCTACATTATCCAATATTGGCTACTTGTCTAATTCACTGATTAAGTTTGATGACAAAACAGTAATCGATGCCTATGTTCTGCCTCCTGTTGTTCGTGCACCAGGTCTTCTCCTGATGGCAAGTTCGTATGACTCGGTATTAACATTAGCTGCCGGGTATTACAAAAGTACAGTTAATGGTGAGTATATTGATGAGCTTCTTAATAAGATTAAGGATGAACTAATTTCGGGATATGAAGGTTAGTTTGAAACATTTTGTGGCCGCTTTGTCGGCTCATGAAGGTTAATAAGAATATATAATGGAAATACAAGAAGCCGCCTCTCATTAGAAAAATTCTATTAAGAGGCGGCTTCTTTGACTGAAAAAAGGTAAAAGCAGCCTCGGGAGAAGCTGCTTTTAGAGTTATGAGAAGATAAAAATGATAGTTAATGAGCCAAATATCCACCATCAACTATCATTGATGTGCCGGTAACAAAACGGGAGGCATCGCTGAGTAGAAAAGCTGCTGCCGAGGCAACATCCTCAGGTGAACCAAGACCTAGCAGCTGCCTTTTTTTTAGGTCTGCTTCAAAATTGTTATTATTAACGAGATCAACCAACCCGTCATATATTTGGGTTTTAATCATACTTGGTGAAATAGAATTTATTCTTATATTTTTGGGTGCAAGCTCCAGTGCCAATGACCGTATGGCACTGTCAAGTGCCCCTTTGCTTGCAGAGTATGCGGCCAATCCTCTAGCGCCGACCTTGCTGGAAATAGATGAAATTGCTACAATGCTGCCACCATCAGCGTTATATTTCCTTTTACTGAAATGCTTTGCCAGCTCCATGAAGGAGTAGAAATTAATGGACATAATATTGTTCAGGTCTGAAAATTTTAAATACTGTATAGGTATTGTACGAGAAATTCCTGCTGAATGTACAATCCCGTTAAGCTTTTTGCCATCAGAAGTTATTTTGTCCATCATAACCTCTATATCGCTATAATTATTCAAGTCAATTGGATAGTAGGAATGATTGCCCGGATCCAATTCTTTGAGGGTATCTTTAAGCTTCTCTTCGTTCCTTGCAGCCAAAGTAATATTTGCTCCGACTTTGCTTAAAAATATTGAAATACCTTTTCCTATTCCTGAGGAGGCTCCTGTAACCAATATATTTTTTCCGCTGAGATCCAAGGGGTTTATCATTTATTATCATCTCCATTAAAATAATAATTGGTATATATCATCGGAATAAATGCGGACTTATTTATTTCGAGATATACTCCTCCGTAGGACAGGCCAACACCAAATCCGCATAACATTAGTTTGACTGTACCGTCAGAATGGTCTTCTCCTATTGCATCAACCAAAGTTAAGGGGATAGATTCACCACTTGTGTTACCGTACCTGTCAATTGATATAGGGACTTTTTCGGAAGGTAAACCGAGTTTTTTTGTTAAATGTTTTAGAATATACAAGTTGGCTTGATGGAAAACAAACATGTCAACATCATTCTTTTCGATAGAATAATCTGACATAAATGTAGTTAAGGCTTTTGGGACGTCTGTAATAGTAAAGGCAAAAACATCAGCTCCATTCATTGATAAGTCATAAGCAGATGAATCTGTTATTGTCTGACTCCGGGTTCTTGCATGCCCTGCAGGTACCATGATACTTTTGTAACCGCTGCCTTTAGTCTTTAAAAAGTACTTAATTTCTTTGCCCTCTGACTTTTCAAGGGCTGTAGCTGAACCTCCGTCACCAAAAATCATAGCTGTAGAACTGTCATTTTTATTAATACCGAAATTGCTTGTATCTCCAACCAGCAGAAGAACTCTGTTAATGTTCTGTGTTGCTATCATTGTTGCAGCTTGCCACACACCGTAAACGTAGGCAGAGCAGCCAAGGTTAATGTCAAAGGCAATACAGTCCTCGCTTAACCCGAGTCTATGCTGCAGAACACAAGCCGTTGCGGGTACTGCATAATCGGGTGTCTGGGTTATGAGAATTAATGCATCTATGGAGGATGCTTCCCAGTTCAATTTTTCCATAATATTTTTAGCTGCGATATAGCATAAATCAGAACTACATTGTTCATCAATGGCAACATGTCTTGTTTTTACACCTGTCATATTGATGAACTTAAGTACACTCTCTTCACCAAAGGTTCCAAAGTAATCCTCATTGTTTACTACTCGTTCAGGTACAGCACAGGCAATACCCTTAATCTCTACGTTCTTTAATATACCGGTAGCCAATTGTTTACACCTCACTCCATTTCGTCAAGAATATCTTTAACAGTTATAAATTTTTTAACATCTTCTGATTTGAGTTCTTTACCATAAACGCTATCAAACATAGCAATTGTAGATACTGCAGCCATCGAATCCCATTCGTTTAGAGTACTTAGAACAGCAGACTCCTCCAAAGTATCTTTTTCAATGAGAAGCATCTCTTCAAGCAAATTTAGCTTTTCTTTAACAGTCATATCATAATCTCCATTCCAGTAATAAGTGTATACATAATAGTAAGGTATGCTGGGTCAGAGTATAATGTGCTATGCCTAACATAAGTTATTTAAGCAAAAAAAGACTCGATTTGAGTCTTTTTATATAATAAATGGAGCTTTATTCGTGACATCCTTCTTGCAGTTCTTTTACTATTTTTTTCAGAAGAGTCTCAACATCAGACTTATGGGCTGAAGGCTTGTAATATCCGGTTGCTAAAGTAATAATACCGTTATAGGTACTTGCAACAAGCAGTATACCGGGAGCTCGAATAGCCGGCGGTATGATGTATGCATCTGTTACTGTTCTATTGCCAAGATGAATCAAACTCTTTGAGATATACCCGCAGTTTGATAATGTGAGGCCGCAATTATAAACAGTAAAAAATGGATTAAACGAAGCAAATTCAATCAGTTGAGATAAATATTTGAAATAGGCACATACATAACGAAAATCCATGCTCTCGATATATTCTGCCCATAGCGAGTTTAATATACTTGGGTGTTTAGACCTTATTTCTGCAGTAGCCGCTGTTACCCTTGCAAGGGTATCTTCGAAAGTCTCCTGATGTCTTCTGTCCAGTTTTATAACTATTCCTCCGGATAAGTTTCTTATAGCATCAGCCTTGTGATCTGGCAGATACTTGCGCAAATCAATAGTAATCGGAATATCCATTGGAATACCGTAGGGGGTGTTGGCTAATTTAAACATTGCCCTGAATATTGCAGTCAGTAATAAGTCATTGATTGTTGCATTTCTTTCTTTTGCATATTTGCTCATTATATCAAGTTGACCTTCAGGAATTCTGCATGCAGGAAAAAGTACCTTTCCCCTTTGGATATTCTTCCATGGAAAGGTCCAGGTGGGTAATGCCATTTGCTGAGGGATACTCCATGCTGTATCAGGGCTATCATCACTAAATGCAATTTTTAGTTCATCAATATCTTTTCTGTCACGAATACTTATATCAGGTCGATACGCGGTATCTCCAACTGCTATATGTGAATAAATTTCTGAAAGCAGCAGGACATAATCTCTGGCGCCAGCGCCATCGCAGCATACATGATTAATTTTTATACCCAATGTATCATATGCCCCTTTTCGAATCAGTCTGATTAAGACCATAGGATCCTTATCCATGCTCATTGGGCTTTCCAGAAATCTATTAACACTTTCCTCATCATCGTCGGTCTCTTCAAAGGAACAAAATTTGTTTGTATCATCAATATCATCAAAACGTTTCCAATATGGTGAGTCGCTTTTAACAAATCGGCAGCCGAAGACCGGTTCTGCTTCAACCAACAGTCTAACTGCTTTTACCAGTGTATCAAAGTCCAGCGTGCCATCAATTTTCATTATAAATTGAATCTGAAAATTTGCCATTCCGTACTTGGCTAGATAATTACCCAAATCATGAGCAGTAGCGGGTATAATGACTTTATGATCAACGGTAGTACTGCCGGGCTCATTATTGGTAATATTATGTTCAGGGAATACATCGTTAATGTCTTTACTCATATTATGTTCTCCATATTATTTTCACAATGACATATTATGTACTCCTTTTAATAACTGTTACATTTACTGAAAATATAGTAGATATAATGAAAGAATGGCTTAAGTTTTTCATATAACATGGTACATATTAGATTTTATGTAAATATATTAATTTTAAGGGCACTAATCAATATACAATATAAAATTTAAGACATTATAGGAGGTATATAATGCAATACTGGAATCCGGAATATGAATGTATGCCCAGAGAGAAGATAAAAGAGGTTCAAGAAGAGAGACTAATTAATACTGTTAGAAGGGTCTATTCAAATGTACCTTTTTACAGTGATAAAATGAAAAAAGCCGGTATTAGTCCGGATGATATAAAGTCCCTAAAGGATTTAGAAAAGCTGCCGTTTACAACCAAGCAGGATTTGAGAGACACATATCCCTATGGTATGTTTGCCGTAGATATGAGTGAGATTATACGGATTCACGCGTCTTCTGGAACAACAGGCAAGCAAACGGTTGTTGGGTATACTCAGAATGATTTAGATACCTGGGCGGAGGTAGTAGCAAGATCATTATACAGTGCAGGTGCTGATAAAAATGATATAGTACAGGTTGCCTATGGCTATGGTCTATTTACCGGGGGGCTGGGTCTTCACTACGGTACAGAGAAAATAGGTGCTTCTGTCATACCTATTTCGGGAGGAAATACAAAACGTCAGTTACAGGTAATGAAGGATTTTGGAGCAACTGTTTTGGCATGTACTCCATCTTATGCTCTTTATTTAGCAGAAGAGTTGGAAGGTCTGAATATGAACAAGAGTGACTTACGGCTAAAGGTTGGAATATTTGGAGCTGAACCTTGGTCGGATAACATGAGAAAGGAAATAGAGGAGAGGCTGGGAATTGTAGCAATGGATATATACGGTCTCAGCGAAATCATCGGGCCCGGGGTAGCAATAGATTGTCCCTGTAAAAATGGTTTGCATATTCAGGAGGACCATTTCATACCTGAAATAATCAATCCTGAAACTGAGGAGGTTCTTCCACCTGGTAATAGTGGTGAACTTGTCTTCACCACTATTACCAAAGAAGGACTACCGCTGATCAGATATAGAACTCATGATATATCCTCTTTGAACTTTGAAAAATGCGAGTGTGGAAGAACGCTGGTAAGAATGGATAAGGTCACCGGAAGAAGTGATGATATGCTGATAATCAGAGGAGTAAATGTCTTTCCTTCCCAGATTGAAAATGTACTGCTGGAAATTGGCGAGACAGCCCCTCATTATCTTTTGAAAGTGGACAGGGTGGATAATCTTGACGTACTTGAGATTTTAATTGAAATGTCCGCGAACATCTTTCATGATGAGATAAAAAAGATAGATGCAATTGAGAAGAAAATAAGGAAAGAAATTTATGGGACATTGGGAATTAACGCAAATATAAGGCTGGTGGAGCCAAAGACTATAGAAAGAAGTGAGGGTAAAGCAAAGCGAGTAGTAGATATGAGAAAACGTCAGAAATAAGGAATATATTAATTTAATTAGTGCCCCAAAATCCTATATTTATCGTCGCGTTTCATAACTATCTCAAAAATTATTTTTATAAGTGATTTGCTAATTGATATAATAAAACTGTTTAGTATAATACAATTAAAGGACAAAACTCATGACAATACTTATTTCAGGAGGGTTACAGAATGCGCGAAACTGTTGAACGGTGGGGAATGTATGAGGTCAGTGCAAAAGGCCACTCCGATAAAAATCCTTTTGTCGACTATAGTATAAAAGGATTTTTTAAAGGAGAGAACGAGACTGTTGAAGTTGACGGCTTCTACGATGGAGACGGAATATATAAGGTTAGATTTATGCCGTCCTTTGAGGGTGAGTATTCCTTTGAGTTGACCGGTAACTTTTCTGATGAGAGGATCACCGGTGAGTTTATCGTCCTTTCACCTGGTGAAGGCAACCATGGTCCTGTAAGGGTAGCCAATACGTTTCATTTTACATATGAGGACGGTACACCATATTACTCGGTTGGAACAACCTGCTATGTTTGGACTCATCAGTCCTTTGAATTACAGGAAAAAACATTGGAAACCCTCAGAAAGGGATATTTTAATAAAATAAGATTCTGTGTATTCCCAAAACACTATGATTATAACCTTAAGGATCCAATTTCTTTTCCGTATCAGGGAACACCTTGTGATAATTCTAAAATAACAAGTGAAAACTTTGGGGATTATACCAGGTCAAACCCTGATAATAACTGGGATTTTCAGCGTTTCAATCCCGAACATTTTCACTTGCTTGAAAAAAGGATACAGGACCTAATGAATATGGGGATCGAAGCTGACCTGATCATAATGCACCCTTATGACCGTTGGGGTTTTGCTGAAATGTCAGAGGAAGAGGATGACCTTTACTGGAACTACGTTTTAGCAAGGTTTTCTGCATTTCGTAATGTATGGTGGAGTCTGGCCAATGAGTACGATTTTATGAAGAAAAAGACCATAAGGGATTGGGAACGTTATGCTTCGATTATTTGTGAAAAGGATCGATACAACCATCTGAGGTCAATTCATAACGGTATTCATTTTTATGATTATAACCGCCCCTGGATAACACACTGCAGTATCCAACGGCAGGACGTATATAAATGCGCAGAACTGGTGAATGAGTACCGTGAAAGATATAAAAAACCTGTTGTCCTTGATGAAATAGCATATGAGGGTAATATAGAGCATGGTTGGGGAAATATCAGCGGTGAAGAACTGGTAAGAAGATTTTGGGAGGCGGCTGTTCGCGGTGGGTATGCCGGACATGGAGAGACATATATGCATCCCGAAAATATACTCTGGTGGAGCCATGGCGGTCATTTACATGGGAAAAGCTATGAAAGAATTAAATTCTTGCACAAGATTCTCTCTGAGACGCCTGGATTAGGCTTAAAACACGGGACTGGGTTCAATTGGGATGAAAATGTGGCTGTTATGGAGTCGGCATCAGATAAATATGAGTACATGCTTTTTTATTTTGGCTTTAACCGCCCGGTTTTAAGAAAGTTTTATTTTGATGACGAGAGCAATTTTTCTGTGGAAATTATTGATACCTGGGATATGACTATTAAAGAGGCGGGTATTTATAAAGGCAAGTTCACCATTGAGTTACCCGGTAAAGAATATATGGCAGTCAGGATAAGAAAGATTTAGAAAACTGATTCGAATAAATTGATACGGAGGACAAAATGAAGCCTACAGTTAAGGATATAGCAATACTGGCCAATTCAGGTTATTCCAGAGAAAATACTGCCGAAAGAAGCACTATAAGGCTTGTGATTTTCAAAAGACACGGGAAAGTTATAACCGATACTCCGTTTTTTCATCCCTTATTGAAGGAATAGAAAAAGAATGCAGGACCTGGGGCTATGAGCTGCTAATATCTCACACTAGTATATTGGAGAAGGATTATAAAGAAAATATTGCTAGTATTACAAGTGATAATTCATCTGGGATGCTGATTCTTGCTACTGAAATGATTGATGAGGACTTGGAGCTGTTTGAGGGCATTGAAGGAATGCGGAATAAGAATTCCTGATGATGTTTCAGTTATTGGCTTTGACGATATGCCATTTTGTGAGATAACCAGTCCGAGATTAACTACCATTAAGGTTTATAAGCAAGGAATGGGGAGCATAGCGGTTAAACGGCTTGTAGAACTCATTGATGGCGATAACAAGCTGATTCAGAAAATCCAGATAGATACTGAGCTTATTATCAGGGAAAGTGTTAAGAAAATGTAACTATCACCTGAGATAAAAAGTATATGTTCCCATAATCAGACAAAATTACTTTAACCCGAGAAAATGTTACTAAATAATTTCTCGGTTTTTTATATATATTTACTGAAAATATAAAATGAACTATAATGAGTATATATTTACTATATGAGGTAAAATAGAATGTTCAAAATTGTGCTAAATAAGGTTTTGGCTTTTTGGAATATTATCTGTAAAAGATTCAGTAATGTTAGAATCAGCACCCGTTTTACCTTGTTTTATTGCGTAATATCTATTTTCTCTATATTGTTAAGTAATTTACTTTTTCAGGAAATATACTCAAGTATTGCTTTAAATAAAGTAAGTGAAGTGTCAATACAAACCCTGTATTCCATCAGAACCAGCTTGGACATAATGATTACCAATATAAGTAACTACTCAAAAATGATTTTATCTGACGATAATTTGCAAACCTTATTAAGAAAGAAAAATATATATTATGATCTGAACTTACAAAAAAGATTGGGTACATACTTAAACAAACTTATCCAGGAGACACCGTCCATATCATCAGTATATATTTTTGATATTTCCGGTAATGAGTATTCAGTAGGTAATCATGATAGTATGAAGTTTCTCCCGGAGAAAATCCAAGACACCTCATGGTATTATTCTGTCGTAGATAAAAAAGGCTCATATATACTCAGCCTTAATGGCGGAGGTGCTTTTAGCCATGATCCGAATAATAATTTTGTTTCAATGATCAGGCTTGTCAGGGATATCAATACTACCGAAACTCTCGGGGTATTAATTATTAACATATCAGAAAATGCATTCAAAGATTCCTATGCCAACATCACAAACAATTACACTACCGGTGTGACTATTCTAGACCAAAACAATAATAGTATTATTAGATCCAGTGGGATTAATACAAATAACATAATACAACTATTTAATAAAAGCCAGGGTTATGTTATTCGGAACATAAATAATCAGGAAAGCCTTATTTCTTACCTGACTGAGGAGAAAAACGACTGGAAAATAGTCAGTATAATACCTGTCAGTGAATTATCAAATGAAACGTCAGCTCCTGGCTTAATCGGATTTGTAATCATAATGATAAACAGCATACTATTATTCATAGGAACGATTTTTACAACGAGAATGATTACCATCCCCATAAAGAAGCTTTTGAAATCAATGAAGGGAGTAGAAAAAGGGGAGTTTAATGAGGTTAACATAAAGGTTAGAGGTGATGAGATTGGTCAACTGCGGGACGGGTATAACATAATGATTTTAGAAATTCAAAAACTCATAAAGCATGTCATTGCAGAACAAAAAATCAAAAGAAAAGCTGAGCTTGATGTTCTACAGGCCCAGATAAAACCGCACTTTCTGTATAATACTCTCGACTCTATAAGTTCTCTTGCACTTATGGGAGAAGTCACTTCAGTTTGTAACCTTGTAGATGCATTGGGCAGCTATTATCGTATAAGTTTGAGCAAGGGAAAGGAAGTTATAACCATAGGTGAAGAAATTGACATGGTAAAGAACTATCTCTTAATCCAGAAAATGCGTTATCCAGAACTGTTTACCGTCTCTTTTACAATAGATGAAAAATGTAATAAGTATAAAATCTTAAAGCTTGTTTTACAGCCATTAGTGGAAAATGCTCTCTACCACGGGATCAGAAATAAGGTCGGGGGTGGAACCATAGCTATCAGAACAGACCACTTGGATGACCATATACGTATTACCGTAGAAGATGACGGTGTAGGTATGTCTGAGGAGTTTATCAAAAGTATGTTGGAAAATAGTATTGGATCAATTGATAGTTTTGGGCTTCGTGGAACAATTGAGCGTTTGCGTATATTTTACGGTATGGATAATTGTTTTCAGATTGAAAGCAAGGTGGACTTAGGGACGAAAATAACATTATTGATACCGATAACCAAGGAGAATGGGGAGTGAAAGCATGTCTGGTCTAAAGGTTTTTATAGTAGATGATGAATATCTTATAAGGAATCTATTAAAGATGAGAATAGATTGGAAAGAGCTGGGCATGGAGATCGTGGGTGAGGCGTCCAATGCCAGAAAAGCTTTAGATATTATCGATGATTTAGTTCCGGACATTATTTTTACCGACATTTGTATGCCGTTTATGGATGGTATTGAATTCAGTAAAAATGTTAAAGAAAAGTATCCTCATGTAAAAATTGTAGTCATAACAGGTCACGATGAGTTTGATTATGTGAAGAAGAGTATTAAACTGGGTATTTCAGATTTTATATTAAAACCCATTAATTCAGAAGAGATTAAAAAAGTTGCGCTGGAGCTGAAAAAAAAGATTGAAGATGAGAGGGTACATATTAAGGAATATGAGAAAGTAAAAAATCAACTTGATCAAAATCTTCCCTATCTAAGAGAAAAGTTTCTGATTCAACTTCTGGAAGGTGAATTAAGCGCCGATGAATTATTAGATAAATTGGCATATTTTAAGCTCGAAATAAATCCTGAATATAATTATTTTCAGGTTGCCGTTGTGGATGTAAGCAGTGGAGTATATAACTTGGTCGATAGAGAGGAAAACAATATTCTTCTCTCTATTCAGTGCGTAGAACGGATCCGGCAGATCCTTAGAAATGATAAATATACCCAGGTGTTTCTTGATAACAACAGAAGAATAGTTATTTTAAGTAATAATGAGTCACTGGATATAACGGATTGCTGTGAAACAATTAAAACGTTAATTATTAACCGTTACAATTGCTTTGTATGTATAGGTGTGGGAAACAAAGGGTGTGGTATCGAGAAAATTAGTAACTCATACTCCGAAGCATGTGTTGCACTAAATTACAAGGTGATCGTAGGCAAAAATCAAATTGTGAATTACTCAGACATAACATATAATACCGATGTACCATGGAGAGGTATACCAAATAAGGCTGAAAAAATAGATTTCTATATCAAAGCAGGCATGAATAAAAAGATGGTTGAATTGATTGACGAACTCTTTACAGAAGGTCATTATTGCCCTGCCATAACTATAGAAAATTTACGTTTGGAGGCTTTCGACATCCTATCTGCCTGTATGCACGTATTGCTTGAGCTTAAAATAGATACATCCAGCTTGTGGCAATATCCTACGCAGGCCTATGAAGATGTTTCAAGAATAGATAATATGATTGATTTAAAAAATTACATAAAAAACTTAATAACTAAGGTTATTAACAAGGTACATAATGTAAATGAAAAGAAAGCCAACTCATTAATCATACAAATTCAACAATATATACAGGATAATATAAGTATCGAACTATCTCTTTCTAACGTGGCTAAGAAGTTCTTTGTCAGTTCAAGCCACTTGTGTCGTTTGTTCAAACAGGAGACCAATCAGACTTTCGTTGAATATATTACCAGGGTAAGGATGGAATATGCTATGAAAATTCTGATGGAAACTGATCTTAAAGTATATGAAATAGGTGAGAAGATTGGGATAAAAGACTCTCACTATTTTAGCATACTCTTTAAAAAATTTACCGGGTGCAGTGTTAATGAATTCCGAAAAGGATCATCAAACCAGCAACAAAGTGAATAATGAGGGTAAATTTTTGTTCATGCAAAAATTTTGAATGTTAACAGCAAAATAATGAATCGTGTTAAAGTGAAGTAGAAGATATAATAAAAACAAGCTGAAGTTAAATATAACTTAGGAGAACATACAATGAACAAGTTAATGAAAATCGCTTTATTAACCGTAATTGTGATTTCTTTAATATTCAGCCAAACTGCATGTAATAGAAAGGAAATACCTCGACAAAATATCACTTCGGAACAAAAAACATTAGTTTTATGGCATCAATGGGTAAATGTCACAAATAAAACAAATCCTTTGAAGGATGCCATTAGAGACTGGAATACTGAAAACCCAAATATTCAGGTAAGGGAAGTCAGCTGGAATGGCGAGCAGTATAAATCTAAAATCAGGACTGCATTAGCCGCGGGTGAGGCTCCGGATCTGTTTTATATGTGGGGTGGGAGTTTTGTACAACCCTATATTTCCGGAGGAAATATTCTTTCTATTGATTCTTATATAAATAAAGAAACATTGGATAAACTGATACCCGGGTCTATTGATTATTGTAAATATGAAGGAAAGACCTATAGCCTCCCAATGTTTATTTTTGTTGCTAGTTTATATTGTAACAAGCAGCTTTTTGAACAAGCGGATGCAAAAATACCTGAAACTTACGATGAACTTATTGACGCTGTAAAGAAACTGAGGTCCAGCGGAATAGTACCGATAATTGTGGGTGAAAAAGACCGGTGGACCGGCATGTACTGGTACAATATACTTGCCATGCGGCAGGCCGGAAATCAAGAATGTGTGAATGCACTGAACAACGCAAATTTATTCCGGAACAAGACTTTTGAAGATGCCGCAGAAAAGCTTTTGGAGCTGGTAGACACAAATGCTTTTAACAGTGATGCTTTAAGTATCAGTTTTGATGATATGGTTGCTGAATTCTCCCAGGGGAAAGCAGCAATGATGTACCAGGGAAACTGGGTTGAATCCAGGATAGAAGAATATGATTCAACAACAAAAGACAACATAGTCGTGATTCCATTTCCAATAATAACAGGCGGGAAGGGGACTTTGACAGAGTTTTACGGTGGAAGTGCAGATGGATTCTATATCAACGTAAACACTCAGTACAAGCAGGATGCCGTCAATGCTTTGAAATTTATAAGCGAGGAAGCCGGTATAAAAGGATGTATAAGCGGTGCAGGATTCTCCTGCTGGAAGACGGATGAAATAGATAAGTCCCGAATGTCACCTATTTCTAAACAATCATTGAAGTTAATGGAAACAGGGACGTCCTTTGTGAACTGGTGGGATACAATTCTGCCGGCGGATGATGCTGAAACTCACAAGGATCTGGTAGCGGAACTATTTGCCGGAAGAATGTCCTCAAAAGAATTTGTTGAAAAAATGGCTGAGCTGAGTAGGGCCGTTTATTGAATACATTCCAATATCTCAGTAGTAATTTAAGTAAATAAAAATTTTATTAAGGGGAATAGGTAATGTTTACAAACGCGAACACAACATCCAAATCAAATCTATCAAAACGCGGCAGTGGATTTCTAAAAGAACTGGTAACCAACAAAGCAATGTTTCTCATGCTGTTGCCGCCGTTTATTTTAGTCTTTATTAACTATTATTTACCCATGTTCGGTATAATAATAGCTTTTAAGGAATTTAACTATCAGGATGGATTTTTGCATAGTCCATGGTCAGGTCTTAAGAATTTTGAATTCTTGTTTAAATCCGATGCAGCATGGAGAATTACCAGAAATACCATAGGCTACAACCTGATTTTTATAGTTCTAGGTTTGATCTTTGCTGTATCAATAGCACTTATACTAAATGAATTAAGGAATAAGCTTGCTGCGAAATTCTATCAATCGGTAATTTTCCTGCCATACTTTTTGTCATGGGTTGTTGTTGCTTATCTTGTGCTAGCTGTTTTCAGTCCTGAAGGTTTGTATAACAACTCTATTGCTCCTCTACTAAATCTGACGACCATCGACTGGTATACCGAACCAAAGTACTGGCCATTTATACTACCTTTGGTTAATTTATGGAAAACTGTGGGGTACGGAATCGTAATATATCTAGCCGGTATTGCCGGAATTGATCAGGAATACTATGAGGCAGCTGTACTTGACGGTGCTAGCAAGTTCCAGCAGATACGTTCAATTACAATTCCCTTTTTAGTTCCATTAATGGTTGTAGTTACAATTATCGCATTAGGAAATATATTCCGTTCTGACTTTGGATTGTTTTATCAAGTGCCAATGCAGCAGGGACTCCTTCAGGAGACTACAGATGTTTTAGATACTTACATATATAATGCTTTAATTTACAGCGGTGATTTGGGAATGTCATCTGCCGCAGGATTTTATCAGTCAGTTGTAGGATTTTTCCTGGTACTGTTTGCAAACTGGTCAGTTGGCAAGATCAGTCCAGAAAATAAAATATTCTAGACTCGGTTCTTCTTTTAGAACTAATTTATGAAATACCGGACAAATTTGCTGTCAAAGATATTTTAATGGATTGGTTCCCTGTTACTAAAACAAGTAGCAGGCGCCAATATAAATTAAAAGGAGATAAAATATGAAGGCTAAAGCATCCTTTAAATCAAATTCAATTTCACAAGTTTCAAATATTATTTTCAACCTTCTGTTTATTATATATTGTATTGTGTGTGTGGCACCGTTGATTCTGGTCTTTATGGTGTCTATCACCAGCGAGAACTCACTAGTAACCAATGGTTATTCATTTTTTCCCAGTGAGATAAGCTTCAGTACTTATAAGTACCTGTTCCTGGATACCGAAAAACTTTTCAGAGCATATGGTATCACAATCGGTGCTTGTATTATCGGTACATTTTTCAGTGTTCTACTCACTATGATGTATGCATACCCGATATCACGAAAGTCCTTTAAATATAGAAACTTCTTCTCATTCTTCATGTTTTTCACAATGTTGTTTCAGGGAGGACTTGTGCCATGGTATATCTTATATACAAAGTATTTGCATCTCCAAAACAATCCTGCCGTGTTGGTTATCCCAGCATTGCTAAATGCTTTCAATGTTTTAATAATGAAAACCTTCTTTTCTACCAATCTACCAGATTCAATCCTTGAATCTGCCAGAATAGATGGAGCAAGCGAATTCAGAATTTTCTATTCTATTGTAGTACCGTTATCTACTCCCGCCATAGCAACTGTTGGTCTGTTTGCTACGCTGGCTTACTGGAATGACTGGTATCTGTGCTTATTGTTTATAAATGATGCAAAATACTATAACCTTCAATACTCAATGTATCAGGCTTTGCGCTCAGTTGAGTTTTTGACCTCATCCCATGCAGTTTCTATTGGAAATGCATCCAGCGAGCTTGCTAAATTACCGGCTGAGACACTGCGTATGGCAATGGCTATTCTTGGAGTTGGCCCAATTATATTTGCATATCCGTTCTTCCAAAAATACTTCATTAAGGGTCTTACAATTGGTGCCGTAAAGGGTTGATTCCGGAAGGATAAATTAATTTATCTACCGGTCAATATAAATCTTTATTTTAAGGAGGAAAATAAATGAAGAGAATGAAAAAGTTAGCTTGTCTATTAGTAGCTTTAGTATTTGTATGCAGTGCAATGCTAGCAGGTTGCGGTGGAAGCGGTGATACTCCGGCTTCTTCAACAACAAGCGCTCAGGCAGCTACCGAGAGCAGTACTTCAGCAGCTGCTGAGAGTTCAGCTCCTAAGCTGGATCCATATGAACTGAACTGTTACTTCCTTGCTCCTCAAACAAAGGATCTCCCATTAGTTCAGGAGGAAGTAAACAAACTTTTAACAGAAAAGATCAATGCTACTATCAAACTGAACTATTTCTTCTGGGACAACTATCAGGACAAACAGAAGCTTGTTGTAGCTTCAGGTGAAAAAATTGACGTTATGTTCTCACCATCCTGGTGGGGTTGGAGTACTTTTGTAGCTCAAAAGGCATGGCTTGAACTTGATGACCTGCTTGCTAAATACGGCCAAGATATCACAAAGAATATCAATCCAGCGTATCTGAAGGCTCCGATTATTGGTGGCAAACTCTACGCTATTCCAACAAATAAGGATATGTTCGGTGTAGGTGGTGTTCTGGTTAATAAGGCTATGGCAGAAAAATACCAGTTTGATTTTTCAAATATAAAGACTCCTGAAGATTTTGAGCCAATGCTCAAAACTATTAAAGAGAAGGAACCCGGCGTAGTACCATTCCTGTCTTCACTGGGTGATCATTCTACCTACTTTGTTCAGGATGCTTTATCACATATATCTCAGACCGAAGTGCCGGTAGGATATAAGAAGACTGACGGAGAAATCAAAATTGTAAATCTTGTTGAAACACCAGAATTTATCAAAGTATTTAAAATGACAAGAGAATGGTACAATAAAGGATATATAAACAAGGACGTTGCTACACTAAAGGACGGTATGCCTGTAAAGAAGGCTCAAAAGGCGTTCATGTGGGCAGAACAGCTTAAGCCTGGTAAGGCTGATGAAATGAAGGCTCAATTGGGTTATGATTTAATTCAAGTAAATGCATACAAGGATATACCTTATTACGCAACAACTGGTGATTTAACAAACTCTATGCTTGTTATACCAAGAACATCAGAGGACCCTGCAAGAGCAATGATGTTTATTAATTTACTGTTCAGTGATAAGCAGATAAAGAATCTTCTTGACTGGGGTATTGAAAACAAGCATTATAAGAAGATTGGTGAAAACCAGATAGACTTTGCGGATGGAGTAACTCCAGATAATTCAGGTTACTACGGAATGGCACAGTGGGCAATGGGTGGAGACCAGTTCCTCGATTACCTCTGGTCAAATGAAAGCTCTGATAAGTGGAAGAAGATGAAGGAATTCAATGAATCAGCTAAGCCTGATCAGCTCTTAGGATGGGTATTCAACCCCGAACCAGTAAAGACTGAAATTGCTACATTGGCAACAGTAGGTAAGAATATGGGTGAACCATTGAAAGAAGGAATTGTTGATTACGACAAGTATTATCCAAAGATGAAACAATCTCTTGAAAAGGCTGGAATCGAGAAAGTTTGCGCTGATGCTCAGAAGCAAGTTGATGAATTCCTGGCTTCTAAAAAATAAACTATAACCGATAAACCAAGAAAAAGCTGTTTCTCATTAGACCTTAAAGTCTAAGAGAGGCAGCTTTTTTTAGCATATGACAATATATTTTTGGAACCACTGATTGACATTTACTATTACCATATGTAACATATTTATTATAACCTGTAATACAGGTAGACAGCATACAGATAAAATGTGTTTATGTGAAATGAAAGGTGTGAAAATTATTATGCCAATTAAGAAGGTTACACGTCAAAGTATAGGCGAACAGGTTTTTGAGCAGCTTATGGAGCAGATTATCAATAATGAATGGAAGAAGGGAGAGAAGATTCCATCTGAAAATGAACTGGCCGTATCCTTTGGGGTGAGCCGTGTTACTGTTCGTCAGGCACTTCAGAAATTAATGGCACTGGGCCTTATAGAAACAAGGCTTGGTGAAGGTTCCTTCATCAGGGATGCCGCACCTGGAATAAACATGAATCCTCTTATACCCATTGCGTATTTGAATGAGAATTCTTTACTGGAAATTCTGGAGTACCGGAGGGTGCTTGAGGGGAATGTGGCTGAACTGGCTGCACAAAAGGCTTCAACCGAGGAATTGGTAGAACTCGAAGAGGCTTACAGAAGGATGGAGCAGCTTAAGGATGACCTGGAGAAGTTTTCAAAAGCAGATCTAAATTTTCATCTTTTGTTGGCAAATATGACTAAGAATTCTCTTATCATTCAAACCTTTCATATATTTAATGATGTCTTAAACAGAGCTTTCTCACAAGTAGTAACAAAAAGGGGAAACAGTGCAGGAATATATTATCATAGACTACTGCTTGAAGCGGTAAAGAGCAGAAACTCCTCCGAAGCAAAAAGAATTATGGATGAGCATATGGAAGACCTGTATAACACCTTTAAAACAAAGGCTTAATAGCATATATCCTAATTTAATAATAGCAGAAAAGGAGTATTTATATGTATCAATTAAAAATGTGGAAAACCAACAGTGACGACACTAAATGTAGCAGCTGCCAGCAAGACACCCAAAGTAGCAGCTGCCAGCAAGACACCCAAAGTAGCAGCTGCCAGGAAGACATCCAAGGTAGTAGAAATGAGATAGGCAGCTACGCACAGGCAGTGCAGATTAATCTAGACCCATGCAAGGAGTATCAAGAAATTGCGGGATTTGGAGGAGCGTATAATGAAATCGGTTGGGAGGCTGTAAGCTGTCTGTCCCAGGAGGAACAGGACAAAGTTTTTGAAGCTCTTTTTGGTGAGACAGGGTGCCGTTTCAATTTGTGTCGCACACCAATGGGTGCCAGTGATTTTGCATTGGATGGTTATTCTCTGAATGATGTAGAAGGCGATTTTTACATGGAGTATTTTGATATCTCAAGGGATAAGAAGAGGCTCATTCCATATATTCTCAAGTCAATGAAAGTCAATCCTTCGATAAAAATATGGGGCTGTCCCTGGAGCCCTCCATTCTGGATGAAAACCAACGGCGATATGTGTAACGGAGGAGAGCTTCTGGACACCTCCGAAAACCTTAAGGCATATGCCATATATTTCAGGAAATACATAGAAGAATACGAAAAAGCAGGTGTGCCGTTGCTGGCAGTGTGCATACAAAATGAAACCGATGTAATTAATATTTATCCTACCTCTACCATGCCATCAGAATTAATGAAGAAATTCATAAGAGCTCATCTGGTGCCAGAGCTTGTACGAGCTCAGGGAAAACCCTTAAAAACTGAAATCTGGGCCGGGTCAATACGCGACGTTATGGGATATGCAGATGAAGTAGTAGGTGATGCCGTCAATAAGCAATTTGTTAAAGGTATCGGATACCAGTATTCATCACCTGAGGTGGTTAGGGATTCATATGTAAAATATCCGAGGATGAAATTGTACCATACCGAATCTCCGTGCCATAATGGAGCAAATTCATGGGAGGAAGCTGAAGAGATATACAAGGATATTGTATCTTACCTTGAAAACGGCTGTATTAACTATAGCTATTGGAATATGATACTGGATGAATCCACCTTGAGCTCATGGGGATGGAAGCAGAACTCCATGATAACAATAAACCGCACTACAAATGAGGTACTTTATAATTACGAGTATTATGTCATGATGCACTTCAGCCGTTTTATTGAGCCCGGTGCAAAAAGGATAGGTTCTGCAAGTAGTAGTAGTGACAGTATTATTGCATTTAAAAATACCGATCAGAGTATCATCCTGCTTATATCCAATTTTACTGGAGAAAATAAATCAGTTGATATTACATTGGAGGGGGAGAGCTATAAGGTTTATCTGGAACCCTCAAGTATATACACCCTGAAGTTTTCTCAGTGCTGAGCCGGAAAGCTGACAGATACGTTGAAGCTGGATAATTAGAATATATGGAGGTCTTTATGGATAATATCAAACAAAAAAGCTCTTACGAGAGGCAGCTTTGGGCACAGGTGGATGCACTCCAGCTGGGTTCGGGCTGGGATGAGGAAGACATCACAAAGCCCCAGATTTTGATAGAGGATGCTTATGGTGACAGTCATCCGGGAAGTGTCCATCTGAATCAGCTCACCGAACAGGCCAAAAACGGCGTTTATGAAGCCGGAGGCTGTCCTGCAAGATTTCATACCACAGATATTTGTGATGGGTGTGCCCAGGGGCATAAGGGAATGAATTTTGTTCTGGCCTCCAGGGAAGCTATATGTGATATGGTTGAGGTCCATGGGAGTATGGTTTCCTGGGATGGAATAATCCTGTCCTCTTCCTGTGATAAATCAATTCCTGCACATTTGAAGGCAGCAGCAAGACTCAATATACCTGCAATATTTATTCCGGGCGGAAGCATGAGGCCCGGACCCAATATGACAACTTCACTGGTTGCCGGAGATATTTCCCTCAGGCAGAAGCGAAAGGGAGAGATCAGCGAACAGGAAGTCCGGGACTACAAGCTGACCGGCTGTCCCTCGGTGGGAGCATGTACTTTTCTCGGTACGGCAAGTACAATGCAGTGCATGGCCGAGGCACTGGGAATGGCACTGCCCGGAAGTGCTCTGGTTCCGGCAACAATTCGTGATATTCTGTCCTACTCGAGAAAAGCCGGGAGAAAGATCATGGAGCTGGTGGCTGGAGCCGTTACTCCGGACAGGATTATGACAAAAGAGGCATTTGTAAATGCAATAATTGTACACAGTGCCATTGGCGGATCTACAAATGCCACACTGCATTTGCCTGCCATCGCCCGGGAGCTCGATATAATATTGACACCTGAACTGTTTGATGAAATCAATCACAAAATACCTCATATCGGAAATATATTCCCGGGCGGGGAGCATCTGACAGAGGCCTTCTGGTTTGCAGGTGGTGTACCCATGGTACAGCTAATGCTCAAGGACTATTTGAATCTGGAGGTTATGACAGTAACGGGAAAGACTCTGGGAGAAAATCTTGAGGATTTACAAAGAGATAACTTTTTCAATAGATATCTTGGCTATCTCTCCAATTACGGTGTAAAGAGAGAAGATGTTATTTTACCGTTGAGCCAGGCCAAGGAAAAAGGCTCCATAGCCGTATTAAAAGGTAATTTAGCACCGGAGGGCTCCATCGTAAAATACTCAGCCTGTGCAGAGAATATGCGCAAACACAAAGGCCTGGCCAAGGTTTACAATTCTGAAGAGGATGCCTACAGTGCGGTGGTAAATAATGAAATAAACCCCGGCGAAATCATCATTATACGCTATGAAGGGCCAAGAGGCAGCGGAATGCCTGAAATGTTAATGACTACCGAAGCAATTGTCTGCGATAAGAGATTGAACGGAACGGTTTCACTTATCACTGACGGGAGATTTTCAGGAGCTACCCGGGGCGCAGCAATTGGACATGTTTCGCCGGAGGCGGCTGCAGGGGGACCGCTGGGGTGGATTGAAACGGGAGACCTTGTTGAATACGATATTGAAGCTAGAAGCATAAATGTTGTAGGTATAAATAATAAGGAAGTATCACCGGAAGAGGTACAGAAGGTATTCTCTGAACGGAGAATAAAAAAAGGTGTAATTCCGGTTCCTCCTAGAAAGGGACTGTTAAAAAGATATACAGAATCTGCTCTTTCTGCAATGGAAGGTGCAGGATACTAATGAATAAAGGAGATCACGACGATGAAATGTAATTATATAACCCCAGCAGTTACTCCATTTGATGAAAACAGGAGATTGGATACCGAGACTCTTAAAGGCCTGTATGACCACCTCATAAAAGGCGGTGTAGACGGAATATTGGTTTTGGGGAGCATTGGAGAGTTTTTTGCTATTCCCATGGAGAGTAAGAAAGAGCTGATCCGACTGGCTGTTAAACACATAAGCGGAAGAACAAAAGTATTTATTGGAACAGCCAGTATGGAGGTAAATGAAACCATCGAACTTTCGAAATACGCCTGTGAACAGGGCGCGGATGGAGTTGTAGTAATTTCACCCTATTATTTCGGCCTGAGCAATGAAAGTGTTGAAGAATATTATGATCTTGTTGCAAAAGAGTGCCCCGGTGACTTGTACCTGTATAATTTCCCTGATCGTACAGGCTATGACCTCTCACCTCAGGTAACCCTTAATCTATTAAGGAAGCACAAGAATATAGCCGGTTACAAAGATACTATTCCAGGTATGGATCACACCAGAGAACTCATTAAGCTGATCAAACCTGAGTTTCCTGAATTTAAGGTATATTCAGGCTTTGATGATAATTTCGCCCATAATGTAATATCAGGGGGAGATGGCTGTATAGGCGGATTGTCAAATCTTGTGCCCGAACTTTGCAGTGCCTGGGTAAAGGCGTTTAACATTAATGATATTAAGTCTATATCTGAAATTCAGAAGAAAATAGATAAACTAATGGATATATACCAGGTAGGAAAGCCATTTGTGCCTTATATAAAGAAGGCGATGGAACTTAAAGGTATTCCTGTTAAGGCTTATTGTTCCTTTCCACTGCCTGAAGCTAATCAAAAAGACGTTTCAAGGATTAAAGAAATATTGGGAATATAGTCCGATTCTATACTAAAAGCAAATGGGGGTAAATATGTCAATGAAACTTATAAGCGGTAATTATGCTCTTGAAGCCAGGGACGGTGGAATTGAGGTATACAAAAATAACAGTCTCTTATATTACAATAAGCGTCCCATGTTTGTTACAGTAAAAACGGTGTTTGCCGTTAACGAGTTTTTTGAAAAATGCTACGGCGAAATAGTTGTATCAGGAGACAAGTTAATTGGAAAAGGTATTTTATCAGTTCCCTCCGGAACCGAGTTTTCCTTTTATGATGTATATGAGGCAACCGGCCAGGGGTTCAGGGTGAGCAGAAATGTAAAGGTACTTAAGGCAGGGGAGGATCTTGGTTTTTCCACAAAGATTTCTTTTGTTATGGTTGAATCTGATAATCCTCAGGAGTATAACTGCTTTGCACCCGGTGTCTGGTACAAGCAGAACGAGTTCGCGCCTAAAAACGCTTTTGGCAAGGACCTGGACTGCGAATATTTCTGGTGCATGGAAACCTGTTATGCTCTGCCTTTATTTGCGATGCAGAACATCAAGTCAGGAGAGACAGCTGCTCTATCACGTTGGGCAGCTGACGTGACAATGAGGTCTTTGGATATTGTGAGATCAGAGAACAATATAGATTCAAAATTCACAATGGGAGCCATTGGTATGAGCAAGCCCGAAAGCAAGACTCTTGGCTATATGTATTATGGTTTTGAAGTACGGAAGGAAATTGAAACCAAATGCGAGGGCCTGTCAATTGATTATGTCTATCCCGGTAGTGATGGTCAGATGCCCGGAGAGAATCACTTTGGTGGGTTGGACTTCAACAATAGGGTAAAAACTTTCCACCGTATCAATCATCCTGTGGAGGAGAGCTTTGAACAAAATTATTCTGTTGCCGTAAATTTCGGTCAATATGGCAGCTTTCAAAACATGATGAAAGATGTCTGGAGGGTTACCTATGACCGCCTGCGGGATAAGTTGTTTGAGGTAGATAACCAGCTTCATTACCACAACTGTATGAAAATACTTAATAAATACACCAGACAGTATGGCGACTCCTATGGCCTGCCCTTTGCCTGTCAGCTTCCTGATATGGATATATCCTGCATATCCTTCCAGTTTGGCTTTGTGGGACAGCAGCCCGGTATCGGATATCAGCTACTGCGCTACGGGGATAAGGAGAATGTCCCGGAAGCTTATGAAAAGGGTGTGAATATTATTGATTTCTGGGTTAGAACGGCTATGACTGAATCCGGGCTGCCTCAAATGTGTTATAATCCCATTATCAAAGGGTTTGAACCCTATCCTCACTATATTCGTATGCTTGCAGACGGCGTTGAGGCTATACTGGACGCTTATGTATATATGCGAAAGAAAGGGGATGAACGTCCGGATTGGAGGGAATTCTGCAGAAAAACTGCAGAGTGGCTTATTAGCATTCATAACGAAGATGGCAGTTTCTACCGGGCATATAATTCCGACAGCACCATCCGTATGGAGTCAAAGTCGAATACACCCAGTGTAATACGTTTTTTGATTCAGTTCTATTTGGTATCGGGTGAGGAAAAATATAAAAGCGCTGCGATAAAGGCCGGGGAGTGGTCTTTTGATAATGCTTACCTGAATATGGAGTACCGGGGTGGAACCTGTGACAATACTGATATACAGGATAAGGAAGCCGGTATTTATGCCATGTTCGGCTTTTTAGCTCTGTACGATCTGACCGGTGGAGAAAAGTGGCTGGAAGGTGCCATAGGTGCCGCCGATTACACTGAGACCTGGACATATGCCTGGAAGTTCCCGGTAAAAGCACCCTGGCCGAAGCATCCCTTCAATAAGTATTCAATTAGTGGACAGAGTATAATAACAATCGGTGGGGGTGCCGATGTATATATGGCTGCATGTGCTTATACTTATTACAGGTTATATGTTATAACAGGAGATGAACATTATCTTAACTTTGCAGAATTCATACACAGGAACACCCGTCAGTCCAATGATGTGGATGGCAGCATAGGTTACTGCATGCCGGGGTTGGGCCATGAAAGCGGCAATTTCACAAGTCAGGTATTGGAAAGCCATTATCACTGGCTGCCTTGGTGTACTTTTGTAGAGGTTGATCCTTCTTCAAGATTATATGATACCTTTGGTGGATATGAAATTTCAGATGCGCAAAAGCTTACACCTGAAGAACGGGCAAGAAGGAACCGTATATATGACACTTATTGTTGTTAAGCGGCAAGGATTAAGCAAATGAAATTAATAAATGAATTAAGGGAACAAAAGTAAGGGAGTATCGCTAACTACTTTTCTTAGTACTTAGCGATACTCCCTTTTGGTTATATATTATTACCTCGGAAAGTCGTTGCGTTAATGCCGGTTACTCGTCTAAATGCACGGCAAAAAGTGTTTGTAGATAGATATCCTGTTTTCAAAGCAATTTCATTTATAGGCAAGTCTGTGCTTCCCAGCAGCGTTTTAGCTTTATCTATCCTTAAATTCTCAATATATGAAGAAAGCTTAATACCACTTTGTTGCTTGAATATATATGACAAATAAGATTCGTTCATATTGAATTTGTCAGCTATTGAAGCCAGAGATATATTACAATCATGATAATTATCATTAATATAATCAATAATTTGATTATTGGTATTCTGACTCTGTTTGTCCGATTGTCCACTCATTATATCACAAAGCATGTAATAGGAATCGGTTATTATCTTAATCTGCTTGAGTTCACTGTATTTGTCAAGATTATCGGTATTGCTTATGATATAATTGTAAGTATTTTCATCAGATCCAATCTGATTCCACAATTTAATAATTATTCCCAGCAACTCGTAAATAAATAGCTTATGCAGTGAAGTTGAAAGGTTGGATTCCATAATATTCTTGGTAAAGAGAATATTTAGAATGGATTTCACAGCCTCTTTATCTCCTGCCTTAACATTATTAATAAGCTTTGTCTGCAAATCAGTAGGGAAATAGTAATTAACTGTATAATTACCTGTTTCGGCATACCACAGGATATTACTGTGTCTGTTTGCAGAATTGAATTTGAATGCAAGCTTTGCCTTTTCAAAAGATATGGGTATATCGATCAACTGATTTACAATATTACCACAGGAAATCAAAAGGCTCTCGAATAAGTTTTTTGGCATTTCCTGCTTCAGACGTGCGGCCACTTTTTCAATATATAGATTAAGCTGTTCCTGCTTGAAGGCTGGATAATCTAAAAGCATAACCAACTGCTGTTCATCAAGATCACTAATAAGAGCATTGGGAACAACCCTGTCAAGTATATCCCTCAAAAATTGTTTAAAGGAACTTACAATTGTCAATTCCAGAGTATCGTAATTGTTCAGGTCGGTATCAAATCTAAAAATAATAATAGAGTATACGCTATTTTTATAATTCATATTGATACACCTGGATATATTTTCAACCTCCTCTTTGGAGTTGAACTCCCCATTTATAAGCCTTGTAAGAAAGGTTGTTTTTAAAATAGGTATCTGCTCATCAATAGTTCGCTTTAAATTGCTGTTTTTATCACCTAGTTCACTAATGGTATACTTGATATTCTTAAAAATATCTTCACTGATTTCACTAATCTGTATATTACTTAATATATCCTGTAAAGGCTTTGCACTTCTTTTTGCCATTATATAAGAAATAAGAGTACCGAATAAAAAAGAAATAAACAATACTATGAAAATGATAATCTTTAGCTTGTTAGCTTTTTCCAGAATAACCTTTTTAGATTGAACTGCCACATATTTAAAACCGTTTTTAGTCTGGAATTGGTTTACCATCATTTTCTTGCTGTTTATAGTGGCCTCTGATGAACCATCCGACTTTAATGTACTATTATTAACTGCAGCTTGGACAGCCTGGATATCACATTCCTCACCTGAATAGTAAGTTATAATTTCTCCGGCCTTGTTTTCTATATATGTTACTCCACCATCATAGGTATTTATTGAAGATAGGAGATCTGTTATTTCTTTTTTATCTATGACAAGCATAACTATACCGTCATTTTGTCCATAGGAAATTAAGGGTTTTGTATATGTAACCATTGTCATGTTTACAGTACCCGAGGGAGTATAATTGTACAATTCGGCTTCTATTTCTCCGGATAGACCACCTTCATTGAGGTTTTTGGTTATTTTCTCATACCACTCGTCATAGGAAATACCCTTAAAGCTCATATACTGTTTATAAAAATCTTCATATGTATAAGTAAGCTGATTATTCATAACCATTTCACTTTTGTTAAAAAAGATAAAATAGTTCCAAACAAATTTGTTGGAGGTATTATAATTGGTAAGGCTGTCCCTTGTCCTTATGATTGAATAGGAATTAGGGTACTGTAAAGGATTTCTAATACCCTGAAACGCACTAACAAAACCATTTGAAATAATTTGATCAGCCATTGAGTCGACTTCTTCGAATCTCTGTTCAAGAATGGAGGAAGCCTGCCTGAGTATAGTATTATTTTCATTTATAGCATCAGAATATACAATTTTATATGTATTGATGTAATATGCATAGCCTATTACCAGCGGAATTATTAAAACAGTAAAATAAGTGATGAAGTATTTTAAAAGATACTTATTTGAGGCTTTGACAGATAGTACTTTGGTAAATTTTTTAAATCGTTTGATGTCCATACTATTGCTCCAAGTCTTTTTATTTACATAATATTATATAATTATTATATCACTAAAATTAAGTATAAGGTTTAAACCTAAAAAATATACAATACCTAAAAAAATGCACATTTTCAATCTGCTTATATTGCTGTAAACTATGAGGGTAGCCTATTTGCCGCATATTAAGTTGTGGAATGCAATTCCCTGAATTTGTTAGGAGAGCAACCTTCATATCCTTTAAAACCAAGCCGAAATAGTTGCAGCTGTTAAAACCAGTGTCCACTCCTGAAGCTTTCAACATACTTGTTGTCTTTTTAGTTTTTAGTATCCTATACAGCATCTTATAACAAAGGGTCACATTATCAAGACTTTTGTATCCACCTAAGTGACCAGGGCTCAGTTAAGGGGTAATATTCGCGAGGTACATTAGGATAAAAGAAAAAGGCACAAATATAATATCAATATAGTTATATAAATGCAACAATAACCGGAGATGATCATCCAACGTAACTAAAGTACTTACTTAAGGAGAGGTTAAAATTATGAGTAGAAGGTCTATCCCGCTGAACGGGGAGTGGTATGTAGCTCTTGATGAAAAAAATATGGGAGAAAGTGAGAAATGGTTTGAAGGTGTATTTCCAGAAGTTATTAAATTACCCGGTACTCTTGATGAAAATGGTATGGGTAAGCCGATAACGGAGACTGATACCTTCAGGTTGAACCGTATCCGAAAATATGTTGGTGCAGCATGGTACAACAGAGTAGTGTTCCTGTCTGACGAAATAGTTAATAAGCATGCCACGTTGATTTTAGAAAGATGTATGTGGAAAACCGACCTATGGATAAATGGCAAATATGTAGGTTCAGAAAATAGTTTATGTACTCCCCATAGATATAACCTGGGGGGTATGCTTAAAGCCGGTGAAAACCTAATCAGTATCAGGGTTGATAATTCACCTGTCTTCAATCTGGGAATCATGAGTCACGGATATTCGGAAGAGGTGCAGACCATATGGAATGGTATTGTGGGAAGAATAGAGCTGGATATAAGAGATAAAGTATATGTGGAAAGGGCAGATGTTTATTCGGATATGGACAACAGTCGGTTAACAACCAGACTGCTGTTGGTTAATACTTCTGAAAAAGCTGCCAAAGGAATTATAAGACATTCGGTATACCAGAAACACGGTGGTGGTGCCATTATAAAGGATTCCCATAATTTTAGGATAGATGCAAATTCATCATATACTGCGGAATTGGACCAGGAGTATGAGGGCAAACTGGGATTGTGGGATGAGTTCAATCAACACCTGTACAGAATGGATATTGATTTGGAATGCAGAAGCGATAATGGGAATGAAATTTATTCAGACTCAGAACAGTTTTCCTTTGGTATTCGAAGCTTTAGATCAGAAGGCCCTGTTTTTGAGATGAACGGCAAAAGAGTGTTTTTAAGAGGAACACATGATGCGGGTAATTTTCCAATTACAGGGTATCCGTCAATGGAGGTTGAAGACTGGAAGCGTATATATTCGATAGGAAAATCCTATGGAATCAATCACTTCAGGTTTCATTCATGGTGTCCCGGAGAAGCCGCATTTACGGCTGCCGATGAAGTGGGGATAATACTACAGACAGAACTGCCCCTATTCGGATATACTGCTCCACCGCTGGGACAGGATGAACCTCGAGATAGTTTTTTGAGACAGGAGCTGTTGAGAATTCTTAATGAGTACGGAAATCATCCGTCCTTTTGCATGATGTGCATGGGGAATGAACTTCGCGGTGACTATGAAATGCTTGCCGAATTTGTTGAATTGGGCAGGGAAATAGACAACAGGCACCTATATTCGGCAGCAGCTAACAATGCTGCAGAACCCAGAGTGGGAATAAAGCCAAACAAGGGGGACCAGTACTATGTTGCCCATGAGTCAAGAGTAAACGGTGAATGTATAAATAGACGCTGTGAGGCTATTTTTAACAAAGAGAGGCCTGAAACAACCTCCGATTACGGCGAGACACTTAAAGGTATAAATGTTCCCACCATATCCCATGAAGTGGGACAATGGGAAGTTTATCCTGACTTTGAAGAAATAAAGAAGTATACAGGTGTCCTAAGGGCAAAAAATCTGGAGACCTTTAAAGAGTCCGCAATATCAAAACAGCTTTATCATAAAAATAGTGAATTTGTGAAAGCTTCCGGAAAGCTGGCGGTTTTGTTTTACAGGGAAGAGATAGAAAGATCACTGAGAACAGCCGATTACGGAGGTTTTCAGCTTCTTGACATGCATGATTTCCCGGGACAGGGTACTGCACTTGTGGGATGGTTGGATGCCTTTTGGGATTCAAAAGGTCTGGTTGAACCCCGGGAGTTCATAAACTGGTGTAATCATTCGGTACTTCTTGCACGACTTCCAAAGCGTGTATGGTTAAATAGTGAGATGTTCAGCGCCGAGGTTGACTTCTCAAACTACAGTCAAAATGACTATTTACACCTGAATATCGGTTGGGAATTGGCAGACCTTGAAGGTAACATATATGACTGCGGTAATTTTAACGATATTAATATCCCCCAGGGCAGGCTTTCTAATATCGGAAAGGTGGAGACGGAACTCAATAAGGTAACAACCGCTGAAAAGCTTATATTAAAACTTACTGTAGACAACATTTGTGTAACAAATCAGTGGGATATCTGGGTATATCCCAAAGAAGTCGATATTGAAATACCGGAAAACATATGTGTTACAGACAGCTGGAATGACCATACAGCCGAAACCTTGTCAAAGGGCGGAACGGTGCTTATGTTTTCGGGAAATGTAAGGAATTCCGAGGCAATGTGTTTTACAACGCCCTTCTGGAATACTCAGATGTTTGAAAACCAGAGAAAAACCATGGGTATTCTCTGTGACCCCAATCATCCCTCACTTTCGAATTTTCCTACCGAATTCCATGCAAACTGGCAATGGTGGGAACTCCTTGCCGATTCAAAATGCATCGGTATAAATGAATTGCCGGAAGGATTTGAGCCTGTTGTATATGCTATAGATCATCCTGTCAGGAATAACAAACTGGCCGTTGTTTTTGAAGCAAAAGTTCTCAACGGAAAACTTTTAGTGTGCAGCCTTGATTTGAATGGTGAATTAAGAGGGTTACCTGTGGCATGGCAACTGAGACACAGCCTTTTGAAATATGCTCAAAGTGAGCTGTTTAACCCTGAATTCTGTGTGGAGGAGAATATTCTGACAGATATACTGTCAAAGAATACTGAATCAACTTTAAAATTACTTACAAAGAATATAAAAGCATCAAATACAAAGTACTCAAGTAAGGTTGAATATATTCTTGATTCTGACACGTCGAACTTCTGGATAACAATGGGGGGACAATACCCCTATGTCATAGATATTGAGCTTACTGAAAGGACAGGAATAAAAGGCTTTACCTATTTACCAAGACAGGATGGCATGAAAATAGGACTTATATCCAAGTATGAGATATACGTAACCTGTGATCCCGTTCAATACGGAAAACCTGTTGCTTCCGGAAGCTTTGAAAATAATCTGGAAAAACAAGAGATTCTTCTGGATCGGATCGATGACGGTTTTAATGTTACCAGGAGTAAGACTGGTAAATACATCAGATTTGTTGCAATCGAGGGTTTCAACAATGACAGTGAAGCTGCCATAGGAAGCCTTGACGTAATAACTGTATAAAAACTAGTAAAACAAAAACCTGGTCAGAACTCCTGAAATTATATTTGTACACTCGTGTTGTGTGGCTATAATTTCAGGAGTTTATTTAATTGAAGTGCAATCAGGTTTTAAGATTTTTTTGTGATAACCCGATTTTTTTCCGTATTACCCAAAAATAATCCCTTAAAAAAAAGTAGCAATAACAATATACTATGAAACTGTAAAATAAACTTTCAAAAATGCAAAATAGTACTAAATATCCTCGCATAATGTTCAGATAACATCCGTTTCAGGCAGCTCAGGCCGCATCTTTGTTCAGACTAATAGTTCAGAAATCACTGTAAAATACCATAATTGCTTGTTAATGTTTTAGCCTCAACTATACATTGGGGTTATTAGAATAAAATAATAAACAGAGAGGAGGCTATAGGCCGGTATTATTCAGAACAATTTCTTTACTTGTTGATTTCATCAACTAATTGGCACAACGTTTTAAGCAGTATTGGATAAGAAAATGTTGACAAGTTTAATTCAAAGGAGGCAAAAAATGAAACTGGTAGGTTGGTATAGGAAATGTTTATCTGTGTTTTTAGCTTTTATAATTGCTTTCGGCAGTCTTTTCACATTTGCATCTTTTCCGGTTGCCGCAGAAAGCGGTTCAACTGGATCAACACAGGCAACCTTCTATGTATCTCCGACAGGAGACGATAGTAATGAGGGAACAATTGATGCGCCTTTTAAAACTATTGCGAAGGCAAAAGAAAAGGTAAGGACTCTTCCTAAGACCGGAGGGGATATCGTCGTACAAATTGCAGATGGGTTCTATCCGCTTGATGATACTCTGGTTTTTGATAAAGATGATTCAGGAAGTGCAAGTTGCACTATTCGCTATGAAGCGGCTCCCGGCGCAAAGCCGGTAATCAGCGGCGGTGAGATGCTGGAAAAAGGCGTATGGACAGAAGCTACAGGCCTTACCCAGACCGGCGGCTTAACGGTGTATAAAACGACCCTTAACAGGAACGAAAAATTGCGTGCAATTTATGTAAACGACAAGCGCGCAAACATGACACTGAGCGGTACAATAACATCGGGCAACAGAACCACTGACGGCACTCCCACAGTCAGCTTTACCGGTACCGATAACCCTTGGGCGTGGCAGAATGGTAACAACATCCGGGCTGCTATCGTGTTCAGCGCCAGTGTAGGTCTGACACCTGATACTAAAAACCCCCAAAACATCGAAGCCGAAAGCGTGGGTGGCTCCACCGCCAGATGGGCGAGACCGTTTGTATGCTTCGCATCGGCTGAACCAGCGCCGGAATCCAGCGGCAAATCCGGCGGCACTATGCTCCGATTCCAGATGCCGTATGCGGCCATTTCGCAGTCTTTGAGTAATAACACACAGTACAATCCTGGTAACAATCAAGTAATCCGTAACGCTTTCGAATTCCTGAACAAACGCGGAGATTTCTATTTTGACCAGGCCGAAAGTACACTTTATTACATCCCACTTGAAGGAGAAGATATCAATACTGCCGAAGTGGTCATTCCAAAGCTTGAGACGGTGGTTGACATAAGAGGAATCCCTGTGGGAGACAGGTTAAACCCTGTTCCGGACTCTGATGAAGGACGTGTTACAAATATAACCTTTAACGGATTGACCTTTGCCCACACCGACTATAAACTATATGAACTAACAGGTACATATACACTTAGCGACGGATCCGGTCCGGTAACTACCAATTCACACGGCTTTGCGTCTGTTCAGGGCTGTATAGTGAACAAAGTTTACTTCCCAAGTTACATAAACTGGCATGAGACATTCTACCGCGGGTATGACATACCGCCGGCGGCTGTAATGGTCAACGCGGCGAGGAACATCAAAGTTCTGAACGGTAAGATCGGGCTTACCGGATTTAATGGTATTCATCTTGAGAACGACGTCAAGGATTGCGAAGTCACTGGTAACTATATAGTAGATACGCTCAGTTCGGGCGTTGTAGTGGGACATCCCACGCATATCTATGAAAACGATGAGCCAATTACTCATGAATCTAAGGATTCAGGTATACGGAGTTGGTCCGGCGTAGATAAGGAAAAATATCAATCAGGTACCGAAGCCGTACCACAGGATATTTATATTACCAATAACTTTATGTACAGAAACTGCTACGGATTCCCGGGCGCCAACACACTAACCTCTTTTTACACAACTAACATGCAGGTACTGCACAATTACCTGTATGACTCTACTTATGGCGCTATGAGCATCGGCTGGGGCTGGTGCGAATACGATGGGTACGGCTATACCAGCCATGGTACCGACAAGAACGGCAGCCCGTACGCTGGCACACATGAAACAAGCCTTGCAAGGTCTCCAGATATCTCAACGACCTCCAGGGATAACAAAATAAATTATAACCGAGTAGAGGAAGTCTGTACGGTAGTAAACGACTCCGGAGCCATTTACTCATTGGGAAGACAGGGCGATCCGGGTAATTTGCCTGACGGAGGGACATGGGACGCTGTCAAAAGTTTGTCAAACAGCCCCGTCACCGATCCCAACAATAACTGGAATCCTGACAACTGGACGAATTTCACCGAGATGAACTACAACTTCCTTGACCCAAATCCCAATAACAAACCCACAGACTCCAACAACTGGACGAACGGGTTCCATCCTGACGAAGGTAGTACATTCATAAAAATGATAGGCAACGTCGTGCAGTCAAAGCTCTCCCATTCCCCTGGACGGAGCCGTCTGTATGAGTTTAACAACTGGAAGCGTAAGAGCGATATGATTGCTGTCGATGGTTATGTGGACGGGGATAACGACCAGAACGGCGGCCCTAGAATTATTTTTAACAACTATAAGAACGTAGATCGCATTTGGCCGGTTAAGGGTAACGAAATTGTTTTAAATTCAGGTCTTACCGACGAATACGTTCATATGATTCCAAAAAGCCTCATTGCCGACACCGAGTTTGAGCTGGCTTCAAATGTACTTATGGGTAAGGGTGAAACTCTGAACCGCAGAGGCTTATTGAAACCAGAGGATACGGTTTGGTTGGCGCCTGCTGGTACAACTGAATTTGTTGAAGGTAGCAATATGACAAAAGCTGCTGGTGACGAAAAGACAATAAATGCACCAACTACCGCAGGAGAATACAAACTATATATCGTATATGGAGACGGCAGAGAAACAGCCACTTCTAAGTATACAGTATATGTGGACGCCAGCGCGTCAGCAGTCAACGTAGAAGATGGAGGAAAGTACGAAGTATCAGCTGTACGACCTCTCAAACTGGTTTTGAGCGACGATTTCATTTATACCCTCAATGGTAAGCCGGTTGAAAATGGGTATGAAATTGCAACCGAAGGAAACTGGAGATTGGTACTAGGCACTCCTTCAAAACCTTCTAGCAAAATCATCAACTTTACCACCACTGTATCGTTGGCAAATAAGCTACTTCCAGCTGATGTAGCAGTAGCTCCTGGCGGGACAGTTAGATTTGCATATGATTTAGATGACTCTACTAGAAAGATATGGATTTCCTCGTCCAGCGGTGGACATTTTGATGGGGGCGACGATGAAACAGTGACCTCCGGTGATGCTCTCGGAATGATTGCACCAAGTCTACCTGGCCCATATGTTATATACGTACTGGAAGAGGACGGTACAGTAGTCAGTCAGTCCCACGCACGTGTTGTGGTAAGGGACATGACTCCTGTGGATATTCCTAGAAACGGACTTGACTTATGGCTTAAGGCCGATGAAGGTGTTGTAACAGATGACACAGGTAATGTGACATCATGGAAAAACATGGGTAATGTTCCAGCCACCCTTGTACCGGCGGATGTTCCAGGTAGCGGCGGTGATGGCCTTGGAAAGCCAAGCGGCAACCCAATTCTACAGAGAGAGGCATATGATTATGTAAACTTTGCCGCTGCGTCAAGACCACTAAAAGCAGCAGGCTTCAAAGACTATAACGGCAAGACCCAGATGACTATATACGCACTGGTTAACCCGAAAGCTACAGCCAACAACTCAAGTGACCAAGGCGGCCTTGTTTACTTCGGAATGAATGAGCCTTACGAAAGTTGGGCTGGCAACGATGGCTGGAGTGGTATTAACCTGGGTGTAGGATCAAACAGAATTAACCTCCGCTTTGGTAATGCAGTTGCATGGTCTGGCGGCGGATCAAGTTTTGCAACAAATATTACAGATCTGACCAGCGTCCGGGCGCAACTAAACGGATCTAGTCGAGAAGTTTATGTTGACAACAGCCTCATTGGCAGTGATAACAACTCTACAGCCCTTAACGGTAACAGATCGGATTTGGGTATAGGTTATTCCATGGCGGCTGCAACTCCATACCGCTTCCTGGGCCAAGTGGCACAGATTCTGATCTACGACAGAGTACTGACAAATGATGAAATTGCAAAAATAGAAACATACTTTGACCAGGTTAAAGCCGGCGGCGGTGGACCTGCAAACCCAATTAACACAGGAGTTGATAAGACATTATTGACCGCTTTTATTGAGAAAGTAAATGAATTGGATAAAACACTCTATACAAAAGAGTCCTGGAAAAGTTTTGCGACTGCTTTAAGCGATGCTAAAGTTACTGCCTCGAATAATGAAATCGGGCAGGATGAAGCCGACAATGCATATTACGCACTACGTGACGCGTATAAAGGGCTTACTCAGTTACCAAACGGTATTGGCACTGCAGCATACGGTACTCCTGTTCTCGGCGGTGAAGGACTCGATCCGATCTGGAACACTACTGTCTCGCTGCCCATTTCAAAGCATCTGACAATGGCCAACGGTCCAACAGATGGATATGGTAAGGTGCTTTGGGATGATGATAACCTGTATGTTCTGGTACGCGTAAGAGACAATGAATTAAACAAGAGTAACAGTGCTGCCCACGAGCAGGATTCTATTGAGGTCTTTGTGGATGAGACCAACAGTAAGGCATCTTCTTATGGCTCAGGCATGGGGCAATACCGTATTAACTATGGAAATGAGGCAAGCTTTAATCCAGGTAGTATCAGTGCAGGATTTGAGTCTTTCGCCAAAGTAGTGGATGGCGGTTATTACATAGAAACTAAGATCCCATTTAAGACCATGAAGCCTAGCCTTGATCATGTAATCGGATTTGATGTGCAGATCAATGATGCTGGATCAACTGGCGGCCGTCAGGACGTTATTATGTGGCACGATGAGACCGGAGAGTCCTGGAATAACGGTTCAAAATGGGGAGTGGTTACACTTATAGAGTATGTTGAGGAAGATGCAACCGCACCTACATGGCCTGCGGAAAGTAGGCTGACAGCCTCTAACATAGGAGAAAATGCTGTTACATTAAATTGGACTTCAGCAGTGGACGACACAGAAGTAACAGTTTATGAAATCTACCGTGGAACAGAAAAAATCGGTACAACAGCAGGAAACATCAACAGCTACGAAGCTGTAAATCTGGAAGCTGGAACAGAATATACATTCACAGCGCAGGCAGGTGACCAGGCTGGAAATATTAGTACAGACGGTCCTTCAGTTACAGTGACTACCTTGCCAAAAGCTGGAGAAGAGGATACAATAGCGCCCACCTGGCCTATGGGATGTACTGTAACAGGCTCAGCGATAGGAATAAATGCTGTTACACTAAGATGGACTCCTGCACAAGACAATGTTGGTGTAACTATCTATGAAGTTTACAACGGAACCGACATGATTGGTAAAGTAGCAGGAAACATCAACAGCTATGAGGTTATGAATCTGGAAGCCGGAACAGAATATACATTCGCAGTACAGGCAGGTGACCAAGCTGGAAATATCAGTGTTGACGGTCCATCAGTTACACTGACTACCTTAGCGGATAATGGAGAAGGAGATGTACAGGCGCCATACTGGCCTGAAGGAAGCAGTATTACTACAACCGATGTTACCGAAAACGGATTGACACTTACCTGGCCAGCAGCATTAGATAATGCGACTGTAACAGGATATGTCATATACAATGGAGATGTGCAGCTGGCTGTGTTGCCTGGAAATGTAACCAGTTATACGGTGTCAGGCTTAAAGGTAGCAACACAATATACATTTACTATAAAGGCCAAGGATGCGAGCTTGAATTGGAGTGAACCGGGTCTTTCGGTAACAGAAACAACCAGACAGGAAGAACAGCAGGATACAACGGCGCCGGTATGGCCCGAAGGAAGCAGTATTATTGTATCCGAAATTACCGAAACAGGATTGACACTTACCTGGCCAGCAGCCTTGGATAATACGGCTGTAACAGGATATGCCATATACAATGGAGATGTGCAGCTGGCTATGTTGGGAAATGTAAACAGGTATACGGTGTCAGGCCTAAAGGCAGCAACTCAATATACATTTACTATAAAGGCCAAGGATGCAAGCTTGAATTGGAGTGAACCGGGTCTTTCGGTAACAGAAACAACCAGACAGGAAGAACAGCCGGACACAACAGCACCGGTATGGCCTGAAGGAAGCGAACTTTATGCATCAGGAATATCTAAGACAGGTCTTTGGTTGAACTGGACAGCTGCCCAGGATGATACTAAAGTAACTAGCTATAGGGTATACAGGGATTCAAGACTCATTGCAACTGTCCCAGGAAATACAAGTAACTACTATGTAACCGGATTGACTTCCGGAACCACATATATGTTCTCGGTGCAGGCGGGGGATGCCGCAGGCAACTGGAGTAGCGTCGGTCCATCTGCTTACGTAACTACTGATTCAAGCAGCAGCGGTGGAAACAGCGGCGGAAGTAGCGGTAGTAGCAATTCTGGAAGCAGCAGCACTACCACACCTACTGTAACAACAGTTCCTGGTAAGGTGAAAACATCTACACCTGTGGTAGTCAAGGGAACCTCAACGGTTACAGTTGATGCAAATGAACTTGCAAAAGTACTAACCCAAACTAAGGTTGCTATGGTGGAAATTCCAGAGGCAGCAGGAGTGAATGGATACGTTGTAAGCTTGCCTACATCAGTATTTGGAGCAGGTAATGCATCGAAGACAATTGAGATTGTAACTGAAACAGCATCAATAAAATTGCCTTTAAATATGTTCTCCTCTACTGATTTGGCAGGTGCTGACAGAATTGAACTTATAATTGATAAAGTTGATACATCCGATTTGGATTCTGCAAAGAAGACATTAATTGGAGACAAACCATTAGTCGATATAAAACTTATGGTGAATGGAAAAGAAAAGCCATGGAGTAATGCAGGAGTTCCTTTAACCATCAAAATACCATATACTCCGACCTCAAGTGAACTTGCAAACACTGAGTATCTGACAGTATGGTATATAGCTCAGGATGGAGCAGTTAAGATGAAGGATGCGAAATATGTACCTTCTGAAAAGGCAATGGTATTTACAACTACTCATTTAAGTCAGTATGCGGTGGTATATGTAAAGGTGGACTTCATAGATATGCAGAAGCATTCCTGGGCAGCTGAAGCGGTAAAGGCTCTTGTGGAGAACGGAATAATTGAAGGTACGTCAAGTACTGAATTCAGTCCATCAATGAAGATTACAAGAGCAGAATATGTGGCATGGCTTGTAAGAGCTTTAGGAATGACAGCTGATTTCAAAGACAACTTCAGTGATGTGAAGGAAACAGATAAGTATTACAGAGAAATAGGTATAGCGAAAGAACTTGGAATATCGGTTGGCTATGACGGTAAATTCAGTCCTGAAAGAGAGATATCCAGACAGGAATTGGTTACATTGACAATAAACACATTAAAGTTAGCCAATAAACCATTGGAGAAGGGTACCGCCGAAGATCTCAATAAGTATACCGATGCAGGGAAAATCGCAAAATATGCTTCAGAGAATATGGCAACAATGGTCAAGATGGGATTTATTACCGGCAACAGCAATACAACTCTGAATCCGGTAGGAAATACCACCAGGGCCGAAGCAGCAGCAATACTCTATAAGATATACTCAAAGGAATGGTAGTTTGGTAAAAGTGGCCGCTGCAAACCTCAAAATGGTTTTGCAGCGGTCTCTTTTCTCTTCCATTCCTTAAGTATTGAGTGAACCAGAAATATAAAAGTAAACATAATTAACATAATCTGTTGATATAATGTTATTAGTATTGCATAATTATGATATCATATAAAAATGAAAGACAATTTAATTCAATTGGAGAAATCACCCATGTTGTAGGGGAAATACGATATGAAAAATAATAAATTTATTAGTTTCATAATATCTGTCTATAAAAATATGTCTATAAAAAGCAAAATATTTGTTTTTTATGCAGGCATTCTTTTAGTATCCTTATCGATATTTGCCATATTAACAATAAAAATTTCCAATCAGGCAATAGTTGATAAGGTAACAAAAAATGCTGAAAGAGAGCTTTCTCTCATTGACAAGAGTCTGCTTAATTTAACCAACAATTCTGAGAACTATGCAAGAATGCTGTCAATGGATAACAGAATGCAAAACCAGCTGGAGCGTATTGAAAACAATGAATTGGATTCGGTTGATAATATCGAGGTTGAAAAGGCACTATCTACCGCCATAAGCAATGTTGTACAGCCAAATACCAACATTGCGGCCGCAAGTATCATATCGTCTCAAAATTCTTTTTTTGACGTAGGCTATATAGATAATTCAAGTGTAAGTTCATATTTCAACTCGAACTTAATAAACTCCATTACTCAAAATAAAGTTCCCACATGGACAGGGTTATTAAAAGTCAGATACAAATATGGTGGAGATGAAAATGTATTTGCCATAGCCAAAACCATAATAGGAATGGATACCGGGCATGTTCTGGGAACAGCAGTGCTTTATCTGAAGGAAAAGGATGTAGCTTCAATATACCTGAACAACATTGTAAACGAGAGTGATAAATTCTTTATAGTGGATAATCAAAAAAATATAATATCTACACAGGATAAAAACGAATTGTACACGAGATTTGATGAGGAGCTTTATTTGGGTAAATACGGGCTTGAGGATATATCCGATACTAAGAGCCTAATAAGAAATATAGGGGACAGAAAGGTAATAATAACAGTTCAGAATTTTACTAAACTAGACTGGAAAGTTATTAGTGTAATTCCTCTGGATGAGATTACTTATGAAAACAAAAGGATGACTCAGCTTATCGTAGTTTTTGGCGGAATCTGTTTGTTATGTGCATTTGCTGCTTCGTATCTGCTATCCTATACAATATCAAAACCAATATTAAAGCTTGTGAGAATAATGAAAGAAATTAAATCAGGGAATTTGAAACGGAGAGCCGACCTCAATATCAAAGGTGAGATAGGGCTGCTGGGAGACGGATTTAACAGCCTGATGGATAAAATCAATGGTCTGGTTGAACAAATATATACCGAGCAGAAATTAAAACGGGAAAATGAATTTAAGCTTCTCCAGTCGCAAATTAAGCCTCATTTTTTATATAACACTATTGAAACAATCATTTCATTTATTAAGTTGGATTTAAAAGATAACGCAATGAATACTGCGAAGTATCTGGCGGGTTTTTATAGAATCTCTCTGAGCAAAGGCAATGATATTATAACCATTAGAGACGAAATGAATCTGATAGACAATTACCTGTCAATACAAAAATTGAGATATGTTGAGTATCTTGATTACAGGTTGGAATTTGAAGAAGAAATATTAAAGTGCCAGATACCCAAATTAACTTTGCAGCCACTTGTAGAAAATTCGATTTATCATGGGCTAAAGCAAAAGGAAGACAAAGGCATATTGATAATAAAAGGTGAATTTGAGAATGGTCAAATAAGAATAGAAGTATTTGATGATGGCGTAGGTATGAGTGAGGAGACGATTTACAGGGTTCTTAACAGACCGGTTAATGACCAGAAAAGTAATGACTTTGGTATACATAGTGTTGATTCACGATTAAAGCTACTGTACGGAGATGAGTACGGATTAAGAATAGAGAGCAGAGAAGAGGAATATACCAGAGTTATACTGAGATTGCCGGCTGTCAATGAATAGAGGTGAAACAATGTTGAAAATAATGATAATTGATGATGAATTTTATTTCAGAGAGGCACTTAAGGTGTCCATACCATGGAATGAGCTCGGTTTTGAAATTTGTGGAGAAGCAAAAAACGGTAAGGATGCTCTGGAAAAGGTGGCAGCATTAAAGCCTGACATAATGCTTGTTGACATCAATATGCCCATAATAGATGGCCTTGAATTTATTCAGAGTGCTAAAGAACAGGGAATAGAGAGCAAGTTTATAATTCTGACCGGACACAGCGAGTTTAATTATGCCAAACAAGCAGTTCAGCTTGGGGTTAATAATTATATACTAAAGCCTGTAAGTGAGGAAGAACTAAAAAGTTCATTACTTGAGATTAAAGAAGTTATTAATCGTGAGACCAGCATAAAATTCGAATTTGAGGATTTAAAGCAGCAGGTTAGGGAAAACCTTCCACTTCTAAAGGATAAGTTCTTGTATGAATTGATTCAAGGGTCTCTGATTTCGAAAGAAAATGAAACTTTAAAAAAGATGGAATATCTGAAAATCAATATCAATTCGGATTACTATCTGGTAGTCACCATTGAATTAGACTATGATGAGAGTACCAATTGGGACAATGAAGAAAAACAGTTGTGGAAATACGCTGTATCCAATATTTCAAGCGAAATTCTGGGTGAAAAATTTACTTTCGATATTTGCTATGACATTGATGATAGAATTTGCATAATCGTTGGTATGGATGAGGCAAAAAATAGAGGAGATTTCTTTGCACTGCTGGAAAGCAGGTTGGAGCTTGTCAGGTCCGCTGTATGCAAGCACTTGGATTTCACCATAACTATGGGCGTGGGCAGCGAAAAAGCAGAATTATTCGACATCCCAATTTCATACCGTGAATCCATAATAGCAATAAAGAATAAGCTTACTCTTGGTAAAAACAGAATTATACTTTACAGCCTGGTAGCCGAGTCAGGTATAAAGGGAACCGTATTTTCAGGGGAATACCGGAGTCAGCTGTTAATGAATATTCGGACGGCAGATGAAGAAGAAGTTAATAAGTTGATTAGCCAGGTATTCATGAGGGCACGCTGTGAGAATATACATCATCAAATACTTTTTGTTGTTTGTATTGAAATGGTTGCGGCATGTATGGAGGCCATTGTTGAAATGGGTCTGCCCATTGAAGATGTCATAGCAGAAAGTAGTTTTAATATTATTGAAGAAATTCAGTCCAAAAAATCAATTGATGAGATGGAAAACTGGATTAAAGATATTTTTATGCACACACTGGAAACAATTAAAAGAAATAAAATTTCAAAGGCTTCCAGGCTTATAGAAGAAGTAAAAAGATATATAGCCGGCAATTATCAAAGCAGTGAGCTAAGTATAGATGAAATAGCCAGAAAACTATTTGTTAATTATGCACATCTTTGCTTTATTTTTAAACGTGATGCAGGAGTCACCATAAATGAATATCTGACAGAATTTAGGATCAGGAAAGCAAAGGAGCTATTTGATTCAGGAAATACTTTGATCCTTGATGTTGCCAGCAAGGTAGGATATGCGGATGCCAGCTACTTCGGCAAATGTTTTAAAAAGTATTACGGCCTGGCGCCCAGCAAATTTATAGAAAACATCAGGAAGACGTAAATGACCGTGCATTCTGTGCTTGTAAAATAAGGGAGTTATCATATGGCTAAGTGGTGTAAAGTATATGTGTTGATTTTTATGCTGGCTATAACTACTGCTTGTAGTGACTCTACAGGCTTTTACGAAAAGGTTCGGCCATCGGAAGCTTCTACCCCGACGAATAAAGTGAGAATTCTGTTTCTTTCCATAAGTGACGGCGATGTCAGGGAGAAAATCAGAGAAAACTACATAAAGGCTAATCTGGAAAAAGAAATGCCCGATATAGAAGTGGAATATGATTTGGGCGGTGGGGGACAGGATTACGCAAGCAAGCTAAAGGTGTATAATTCCTCAGGTAACATGCCCGATGTATGGTTTTCGGAGCAAAACCTGTCAACCGTTGTTATTACCTCGGGCAATGCGCTCGATCTTGCACCGTATATATATAAATGGGAATTTGATAAGAAGTTTACCCAAAAGGAATTTATAATGCCGGACAAAAATGGCAGGATTTATTCTGTTCAATCAGGCAACGACAGATTTACCACTCCAAGGCTGTGGTATCACAAAAATATATTCAATAGCTGCGGTATACAGGTGCCCGATACATATGATGAACTTCTGAAGGTATGTGAACGCTTAAAGGAAAACGGAATAGTTCCAATTTCAATTACGGGTAAGAACGGCTGGACCCTTAATCTCCATCTCCTTCAGACGATGATTATGGCTGAGGACCCACAGGTCGCACTTGATATGCTGAATGGGAATGCTGATTTTACCAACCCGGTAATAAAGAGAGCTTTGGAGCGTATAATTAAGTTGGTTCAAGCAGGAGCATTTCCTAATGATGCTGCAAATCTTGGGTATGAGCCAGCAATCAATATGTATACTTCGGGGAAAGCCGCAATGCTGGCTGCGTTTTCATGGGAACTGCCAAGGTTGGAAAAATTATCTCCAGACACTGATTTCATGCCGTGGCCGACTATAAAGGGGGGCACTGACAACAATAAGGCCGTGCAATACTGGGGCGCTCCCCTGAGTGGCTATATGGTATGGGCAAAGACAAAAAATCCTGAAGCAGCTGCGCGTTTCGCCATGTATTGTGCTACCCAGGATGCATTATATTATAATATTGAAAGCAAATCACCGACAGTGCTTAATACCGGAGTGAATGTAGATAATACCTCTCTACTGGCAAAAAAGGATTTGGAGCAGCTTGACAGTGCAGGATTAAAGGTTCCTTCCATGTGGTTGGCAGCCTTTAATACTAAAACCTCTGCAGAGATTTCGGTCCAAAATAGTAAGCTTCTGACAGGAAGGTATTCTCCAGATGAATATATCAAGGCGATAAATCCCCTGTGGATTGAAAACGCGAAGGAAATCAGGGAGAGAAACTAATAATTAATCTATACCGGTATCGGTACAGCAGCAGGTCTATATTTATACCCGATATTTTTACCTGCCCACAAAGAAAATTACCTTCAACAGATGTATACATGAGTAATATAATTTACCTGTAACAGTTACAGAACCCTTTCGGAAGGCATATTTAATTAGTTAGTAATCAAATAAGGAGGATGGAAAATGATTAAGTTAACAAAGCTTGCATCAGGTGTTGTTGCTATTGCAATGGTATTTTCTTTAACCGCTTGCGGAGGT
>JAEWMS010000004.1 GCA_023393115.1 Bacillota bacterium | reverse complement strand
CATTTTCCCTTTATTGCAAAATGCTCGAAAAAAGGCAAGTGCATGGTCTCCTATTTCAGCCATTTTTATTTCCTGGCTTGACAGAATCTCTTTAATTGTAATATTTTTATTAATGGGATAATGATTTTTATCTGTTATGTGTTCGCCTTTCTTATCTAAACACAGGGTATGAAGGGCGATTTCTTTGCCCTTAAGGAATATTTTTATGATATTATTGATTTCTATGACATCAACTTCACAGCCAATATATCCATAAGGAACTGAGTAATAGTTACCGGCATAACTTATATGGCAGTTGGAATTAACAGAAACCATCGATGACTTGGAAAAAACGAAATCATCCTCAGGCAGAGCCTTAAGTTTAGACTCTTCAATTTCTTCAAAAACTGATACAGGTATTTTCTTTGTGGTTCCATGAATTCGCTTATTTGCTATACTTTTAAGCCATGTATCCAAAAAGTCTCGGGCATCAGAATCATCCTTGAAGCTCCGACCTTTAAAACAGTTATCTTTTACATACTTGATATTAGATTCAACCTTTCCTTTATCAGTCGGGGTATACATACGGCATGGCTGAGCCCAAAAGCCATAATGTGATGCAAAAGCTACATAAGTTCTCTGTGTTACAGGTTCGTAAAAATCTGCTTCAGCAATTGCAGCTTTCAGATTGTCAATTTTGACAGTTTCCGGTACCCCTCCAAAATATCTGAAGGCATTTACATGACACTGAATAAATGTCTTTACACTCTGATCAAAAACTATGCAGGCATACATATATACCTTGAATAGCTTAATGGCATTACAAATACCCAGGCCTTTTTGGGCTTTTCATTCACTTTTACAGTTCCAATATATCCGAAATCTACCTGGGCTTCTTCACCGGGCAAAGTATTTATTACCATATATACTTTTTTATCTGCAGATTCGAACTTTCTGACATAATCCCTGACAGCAGAATAACTACCGGTGTAATTATATTCCTTAACAAGATCCTGATAAATTCTTTGACGGGATAACCCTTTGTTGAATTGAATTTCAATAAACTCTTTAAACTGGTCAAGCATTGAAGGATGTGGTTTCTTTACTAATTCCATATCACCCCTCTCATCACTTTCTATGACCTTTCTGACGGTCTTGCGACTTACGTGTAAAACCCTTGCAATGTGCGTTTTACTGTAACCCTTCTTGTACAGCGATTTAATTGTTGTTTGCATGTCTACCTCCAGCATAATTAAAATACCTCTTTCTAAGGAGTTATACAGCAAACATTATTTCCATAATATTTAGACTGGTAACTTTTCTCCGTCAAAAGTGGATACCTTTATTATGCCAGTGACAGGATATCCTGATTGCCAGTGTTGATGGACTTACGGGATTTCCTGAGGCGATCTCCACGGTATTCCCAAAAACGGAAATCCAAAGATGCATCATTCATCAGATCAGAAATAGTACAAAATTCGTCTCCTACAAAGATATAAAGGTATTGATGGCGGATCTGAAAAAAGTCTACACCGCTGTAGACGAACAGACGGCCTACTATGAGCTGGATGCCTTTGCAGAAAAGTGGGACAGGAAATATCCTAAAATCTCTGAATCATGGCGAAATGGCTGGCCACAATTGTCCACTTATTTCAAGTATCCGAGCGAAATCAGAAAGCTTATCTACACCACAAATGCGATTGAGGGCTTCAACCGTCAGCTTCGGAAAGTTACCAAAAGCAAAACGGTATTTCCCAGTGATGACAGTTTGTTCAAGATGCTTTATCTTGCGACAATGGACATCACTAAAAAATGGACCGGTCGACGTCAGGAATGGGGGCAGATTCATTCCCAGCTTCAAATTTACTTTGGGGATCGACTGGTATAGGATACCTAAAAAATTCGGCTTTACTTGACATGCTTAAAAGAATTTGTATAATACAGATAAGGGGTAAGGACCCAAATTTCAGCCCTTACCCCTTCATTAAGATATCAACATTGTCCTCATCTAAATCCATCTCAATATTAAATTTCTTCTTAATTTTGACAATTATTTATATTACTGAAGTGAATTTAATTCTAATTTTTTCTTTCATTTTATGGTACTAAAAAACCGTTACCTTGTTTTCTTACAATTTCAATCAGATACTTAAATCTTTAATCAAGATTGATTCCTATACCTTCTTCTAGCGCCTTATAATAGTAATAAGAACCAATAGCTATATCAAACACACCCATCCCCATCGGATTAAACATTATTATCTGGTCTCTTTGGTACTCCTTCATACAGTTATTGCATACAACATCTACTATTGATTTTGTTTCATCCTTCATTAATTGTTTTTCTATATGCATCATTTCAATATCAGTTTTTTCCCTACATACCTCTTCCCAATCATCAACGATAATTGACTGTCTTACGTAATTTAGGATGTTTATTTTATAGTCTCTAAGTGATACATTTAGCAGAAGCGATCCCTCTCGGGGAGGTAGATCAACGAAAGGCTCCTTGGATGCAGTGCAAGTTATAAATATGTCTGCGCCTTCATAAGCCTCCTGCCAGCTATTGGCAATAACTATTTTATCTTTATCGACATAACCAATATTTTCTGTATTTATAATAGGTCTTATATCATACAAGTAAATTTTTGATATTCTGTCTCCCAGTAATTTATCACAAACCTTCAAGTGATGCAGTCCGATTGGCCCGCATCCAATTATGCCGATCTTTACATCTTTAAGATTTCTTATTCGATCATAGTGCTTGATCATCAACCCACTCACAGATGCAGTACGGATAATACTCAGAAGGGCAGTATTTATAATTGCAACAGGTTTACCGATATCGACATCATTTAAAATAACCACGCTATGCGCTCTGGGTATCCCTTTATAAATATTATCTGGAAAACTGGCTATCCATTTTATTCCTGAGGCATTTACATTACCTCCTAAGAACGCAGGCATTGCAATTATCCTATTTTTGAGATCTCTATACCTTAAATATGGCTTTATCGGCTGAGCAAAATCCTTTTTTTCTAAGCATCTCACAGCATCTTCTATTATATTTATTGTTGATGTCCAGTCTATACCAATTTTTAGCAAATCTTCTTCGCATAAATAAATCATACTTATTCTCCCTTATTTGTTTTTTCTAAAATATCAATCAACTTAATATTTTTTATTTTTAATTTGACCTGTGCTAATTAAAAAATGAAATCTTTGACAAGTTCATATTTCCGATTTTGCTTATTTATATAAAAGCATAGGTCAAATGCAAGAATCTTAGTATTTATGCAACTTATAAATCTTAATATTAATTTGGACTTATAAGTTTATATGTTTAGTTGTTCAGTAAATTGGGATGCAGATGTTTCGACTTTGATAAGCTTCTTAAATTTTAGTTGCCTCAATTCTTTTGAGTATTATAATTTATCGTTATCCTTTTTCTATGCTGTAGTGGATGCTCTGGGAATCCTGTTCAGTTTTACCTGACTTCAGGCAATATAAATGATTATACTGTAGCAACAGAAGTCCTTTCTGATGTAACAGTTTCCGGAATTCTTTTATAAATGTCATCTTGTGTATTATGAAAATTAATTATTAATAGTATTTATATGCATAATATAAAATTAACACAAAATATTCTCATATTATTCTTTGTATAATATTTGAACCCCTAATATTAACGGTCTACTCAAAACAACCGACTCAGAATTTCAATTTCTTCTTTTTTAACATCGTTTAATATATTAACTACTCTATCAATTAAGATTTTATTTTTTGTAATGTTATATTTTATGATGATATTTACAGCAGTTCTTGTTTTAGAAATAATTTCTTTAAATCTTTCAATATTATAATAATTAAAATTTTCTAAATACCCTTGTTTGTATAAATATTTAAGTCTAGCTACCATTATACTCTTATGATCGTAAACTAGATATAATGGTCTTATATCAATATCAGTTCCATTGTTTGCTGTTTTTTTAACATAATTTATTATTGAAGAAAATACTTCTATGCCGAAAGCTACATTATTTTTATTATTCTCATAATCATAAATACTCCAATATTCAAGACAATCCCCCAACAAATATTTTTTAATGGAACTAATTACAGCACTGAAACTAAACCTATACTTATTAGTGTATTCATTATTAAATTTATATAAGTTAATCTTTCCAAATAGATAGTCTTCATTTTTAGCACAATTATACATAGAAAACGCAAGGCTGAAGTCTGAAAATGAAATTTCTCCTGTGCTATATTTCCCTCCTCTAAAAAAATCTGAAAAATATAAAATTTTTTTATTCATATCATATCCATATATAAAAATATCATGGCAAAAATGGTACTTGCCATAAATATCACTCAGTGGTACATAGTAATAATTTACCATCGTATGAACATAATCATTTGAATTTATTTGCTCTATAATGAAATCAATAATTGATCCCCATTTACTCACTGCCAAATCCCTATTTATCTTTTGACTTGATATCCATTTACATGTATCAAAAGGTCTTACTTCGTGAGTTGCAGGAAAATAAAAATCCCCCCAAGGAATACAATTGTCTCTATACATATATAATTGAATATAATTTTCCATAATCCATTCATAGGTGCACTTATAGTTTAAAAGAATTGATAATAAATGTGCATGATGTGTATATGTTGTAACTATTGGGGGGGTAACCGGTAAAATATTTACCGAAGATATTTGAGTTTGGTTTCGCATTTCCATATAAATTGACCTTTACATATTAGTACTTGCTCACAAAAAGAATTTTAAATTAGTATTCATTATTCATTGACTTTAAATTGCACATAAGATATAAGTGAACCAAAATCCGGATACTTGCCATAATCTAAATTTACGTCATCAAATTCAAAATTAAATTCAGTTTCAATAGCAACAATTATCTTAATAAATGTAATAGAACTTATACCGATTTCTGCCAGCTTTGTATCAAATCTGATATCTTGTAAAGGTACTTGTAAGTCAAGATTTTCAGCAATTATATGTTTAATCTTTTCTTGTATCATCTTATCCCTCCATAATATATATACTCACTTTTTTTATATAATTCGACTATGAATAATTGCCCTACATATCTGCTTCTCATAGTTCAAGAACATTGTTTGAAACCAATTTCAAATAATTACATATATCTAACACTCATATTAGGATTGCAAGTAATTGTTTTATAAATGTTTATGAAAAAATACTAAACGATCCCACATACTTCTATCCACTTATATTAAATTTGTAGTCCCTTGCTGTTTTCTTCTTCATTTCTTAAATCTGAAAGTATGCTGATTGAGAAATTCATCGCCGACAAACCGGAAAATAAAAACACCAGATTTGCTACCGAATGTAATTCCTCCCATGTGGCTCCAAGTCTTCTGGATGAGATAGCATGAACTCTGGCTCCATTCCTCATATGGGATGATAAAATAGCAAAAAGAATCATTTGGGAAACCTTTTCATCAAGAATATTTGAATGCATGCATTTTTTTCGAAAAACTTCATGAATTTCTAAAACTTCTGGCATTACTTCAGCTGAGAAGTTATGCCTTTTTTCTGTCAGTTCAGGTGTAAATCCAAATAGTTCTTCGTATGGTTCTTTAAAACTCATATTGTAATTCCTCCCTTAATATATTGATAATCTCAGCGAAATCCTCTACTCCGTCTATGTTTATTTTTTTAACATCAATTTTATTTTGCTTCTCTAACTCAATACCTTTATCAGCTAGCCATTGATCTGAGTACACAGAGTCTAGATATTTTTCTCCTCCATCAGGTAATACACATAAAACATTGCCTTCAAATTTGTTAGATATCTCTGCCGCCATATGCATAACTCCACCTGAAGATCCCCCTGCCAGAATGCCTTCTTTTAAGGCAAGTTTTCTGCACATATTAAAAGCATCCTGATCCGAAACCTTTACGCCAAAATCTATGTTGTCGTATATCAGATTTTTGGGTTTAAAATAGTTTCCCGGTCCCTGTTGCAGATACCCACCTTTTTCACCGCCAAAAAGAGTAGACCCAAGTGGCTCTACTCCTATAATATTTATTGAAGGATCATATTCTTTAATTCTTTTAGAAATACCACTAATTGTTCCACCTGTACCAACACTTATAAATATAGCTTTAAACCGTATATTCGTATCTTCCATAAAATCAATTATTTCCTGGCTCGTATAATTGTAATGTGCCAATGGAGCATTACTGTTCTCGTATTGATTTGGTATGTATAGACTCTTTATCATTTCCTTAGCTTTGTTTACAAATTCTATTCTTTTTTCTGTCAAATCCTCACAACCACTATTTCTGGTTGTGAGCATTAATATTGTAGCTCCCAATGCTTTTAACAACTTAACTTTTTCAGATGGACAATTTTGGTCTATTACTATTATATTTCTATATCCTTTTACTCTGCATACTAAAGTCAACCCTATTCCAGTATTACCGGATGAAGACTCAATAATAACCGAATTTTCATCTATCTCACCATTCTTGTCGGCTTGCTCTAAAATATTTAGAGCTATTCTATCCTTTATACTCCTCCCAGGGTTAAAAAATTCAAGTTTTGCATAAATATTTTTAGAAATTTTATTTATTTTTACAATAGGCGTATTTCCGATACTCCCCAATATATCATTATACAGAATCATAATGTTTCTAACCTTCTAATTGCTTCCTCTATCTGACATACAGGTAAGTTTATTGCTATGCGTATATGCCCTTCACCCATTTCCCCAAAACCACAGCCAGGAGTGACAATTAGACCTTTCTCTTTTAATAGATATTCTGAAAACTCAATTGAATTCATTTTATATTTATTAGGTATCCTTACCCAAAAGTAATATGTTGCACTGGGTAAATCAAAATCCCACCCCAATTTTTCAAGTCCTTTGGCAAGAATATCCCTTCGTAATGAATACTCCTTTTTCATCATTTCAAGGTTATCCATACTGCCGGTCATTGCTTCTATTCCTGCATACTGTATTGCCTTAAACACCCCGGAATCTATACAACTTTTTAATTTACCGAGAGCTTTTAATATTTCTTTATTACCAACAACAAAACCTAGTCTCCATCCTGTCATAGCAAACATTTTGGAAAACGAGTGGAATTCTACACCTACATTCTTAGAGCCCTCTACAGACAAAAAGCTAATTGCCTTCCTTCCATCAAATGTCAGCTCAGAATATGCAAAATCCTGAGCTACAACTATATTATTTTTTTCTGCAAACTTTATAATGCTAGAATATGATTCTTTTTCAGCAATAGCAGATGTGGGATTATTGGGATAATTAAGGAACATAAGTTTAGACTTTCTGGCAATATCCGCAGGTATATCCTCAATCATTGGGAAATAGTTGTTTTCTCTTTTCAATGGCATAAGATGAGGGTTCCCGCCAGCGAGTATGATGCTAGTCAAGTAGGCTGGATATCCCGGATCAGGCACCAATGCATAATCGCCTTCATTTAATAATGCCATTGGTAAATGAGCAATACCTTCTTTTGAGCCTAAAAGTATCATTACTTCACTTTCTGGATCCAGTTCAACTCCATAGTTCTTTTTATACCACAGGCTGATTTGTTCTCTTAATTCTATTTCTCCTTGAAAACTTGGATAGTGGTGATTTTCAGGCTTATCCAAATGTTTTTTCATAGCATTGACAATAGAGCTTTGTGTTGGAAAATCAGGATCTCCCACCCCAAAATCAATTACATTTGAATTACTTTTTATATACTCACTTTTCATTTTCTCAAGCTTCTCAAATATATACGGTGGGAGATTCAGCAATCTACTAGAAAACTGTGGCTTACTCATAGTTTTTCTCCTTCTTCTTTTAAGTTTATTTTTCTTCAACTGTTTCAATTAGTTCTCTTCTTAGTATTTTTCCAGAACTATTTCTGGGCAGTTCATCCATAAAAATAATTCTCTGTGGGATTTTATAGGGCGCAAGCCGGGGTTGTACAAATTCAATTATGTCTTCTTTCTTTAAACCGGCTCTTGACACTATAGCAGCGTAAATAACTTCAAGTTTTGTTTTTATATTCTTTTTTCCAAAAACAGCCACATCATCTATACCTGCACACTTTAATAAAACTGCTTCAATTTCTTTTGGATCCACCTTTTTTCCAGCAACATCTATAAAGTCTTGTTTACGACCTTTTACGTAAACATACCCATCATTATCCATTATTGCAATATCTCCTGAAAGGTAAAAACCATCTACTGTTACCCGTTCCTCAAATAATCCCGGAAAATTATAGTATCCTTTCGCCATTGAACCACTTTTTATAGCTATTTGACCTTGCTCATTTAAATCCAACTTGTTACCATCGTCATCCATAATTGAGATTTCTACTCCATTTAGAGCTTTTCCCACAGTATCTATTTTCTCTGAGGTATTAAGTATACAAAGTCCGGTTTCGGCAACTCCATATAAATCAGAAATATATATCCCTATGTTTTCCTTAAACCTTTGCTTTATCTCAGCATGAAGTATTGTACCCGAAGATACACAAATTCTAAGTGTAGTTAAATCATATTTATCTCTTAGTGATTCTTCCGACATCATCTGATATAGGACCGGAAATGCTACGAAATTTGTGATTTTTTCCTTTTCTATGTATTTGGCAATTTGTCTTGGCATTAAACTATCAATCATATGAATTTCTGCGCCAACTGATAAAGGAGCAAGCATGGAAGTATTAAAGGCTAAACCATGGGTATAGTTTGCAACACACAATATCTTATCCTCTTCATTTAGATTTATTGAACTCTTCCAATTGGTAGCTGCTGCTATAACGTTATCCTGCGTATACATCATGCATTTTGGTACACCAGTAGTACCTGAAGAAAATCTACAAGAAATTATATCTTTGAGTTTCTCCACTTCATATGGTCTATTAAACTCCTGATTTCGGTAATACATTAAAACAAAATTTTTATATTCCAGAACACATTTGCATTTTTCCTTTATAGGGAATGAGTCCTTTTCACTTTTATGTAATAGAAATCCTCCAAGGTGACAATCATTTGCTATTGCTGACAATTCCGCTCCCTTTAGGCTGTGGTCTACCAGCATTGTAACTGTTCCGCTTGTTATAAGTGCATAATACCCTACTATAAATTCAGGACAATTTTTGAAAAATAATCCAATAGGATAATTCACATTCATAGCTAACTTATCAATTTCATCTGAAAGATTAATTATCTCTTTACGAACATCTTCATAACTATATGTAATGTCTTTATATTTTATTGCAGTTTTACCACTGTGTTTTTTTAAGCTTGAATTCAATATACCCAACAATCTATCACGTTCCATTTTAACCAACCTCTCTTATACAAATTTATTTTTTCTCAAAATTCCATATATTTTTGTTAATGCAAATCATTTCATTAAATCTACGACGAAATATCAATAAATACTACTTAAACTTAATTTACTCGAATTAATCATAAACTCTTTACACCAACACTCATTAAAAATTGTATTTGCATACCTATCCCCTCTATCAGCAAATAAAGAAATAACGTTTGGCTTGTTTTTAAAGTTTTTACCATTAAAATATTTTTTTATAGCATAATATACTGAACCAGAAGATCCCCCTGCAAAAATCATGTTTTCATTTAAAAGCTCATAACATGCATTTACTGTTGAATACTCATCAACTACTACTATGTCATCAATTGACGCATCATTTAGTATAGTAGGCACCATACTTGAACCAATTCCAGGGATATATCGTTTATAAGGTTTTCCTCCAAATATAACAGACCCATAAATATCAACAGCAATAACTTTTGCATTTGGGAATCTCTCTTTTACCTTTCTAGATACACCAGTAATCGTTCCTCCAGAACTTACTCCCATAAAAATATAATCTATATTTTCCACCGAATTGCATATTTCTTCCCCTAAGAGATAGTAATAAGCATCTGAATTATATTTATTACTATATTGATTAACCCAATACGAATTAGGATTTTTAGCTAAAAACTTTTTTACCTCTATAATTCTATTTAGCAAAAACCCCCCATTTTCATCCGGAACGTCAACCTTTACAATACTAGCCCCTAACTGACGAATAAGTAATTCGTTAATCGGATTAATGCACGGGTCAATTACACATGTAAAATTCAGATTTTCCTTTTTGCATACTGCTGCAAGAGCTATGCCAAAATTTCCGGAGGAGGACTCAATAATTAATGTATCTTTATTAATCTCGTTAGTACTCACTACCTTTTTAAGGATATAAGAAGCTGCTCGGTCTTTGACACTTCCCGTTGGATTATAAAATTCAAGTTTACCAAATAGATTGATGTTCATTAAATCTTTAGAGAATATTTGTATCATAGGGGTGTTACCGGCCATACCCAATACGTTTTTGTAAATCACAAACATTACCTTCTTTCGACAATTTATTCTATTCAAAATAGATAAACTTCTACAAAGCTTATATTACCGGATGCTATACCCTAATAAATAATTTTAATAAGAATTAACATATAAAATAGTGATTAGTTTATCATCTGAATAAAAATGAACTTAATGATTGTTATAACTCTTTAGTTCAAAAGAAAAATTTTGATTGCAGAAAAATTTTCTTGCCTCAGCATGTTTCAACGAAGCAGGAGATATACTCGTCGCTTAAATACCAAATCAGTACCCAACACCTAAAGAGGTGGAGGACATTTATCGCCTTGTTATAGTCAATTATTCATTATTGTTACTTTTCATCATGTTTTAAATTAAGAATGTGAAGGGATAACTGTTCAACAGATGCTAATATGTCGGAGTCTGTTTCCTCAATATCAATTTCTACATCAAATTCTTTTTCAATACCCACAAGCATTCTTATTATTCCCAGTGAGTTTAAACCCAGATTTTTGATACTATCCTTGCCATTTTGAATATCATTAACATTTAATTCAAAATCAGCTACATCAACAATAATGTTTTTTACCTTTTCTATTATTATTTCTATATCTTTATTCTCCACTTTTTTACACCTGTATAATTGAAAAACTTATTATACATTTTCCTTTCTTTCATAATATAATTATAATTTTTTTTTAAAAAATAAAGGTATGCCTACCTTAAGGTGGTATATTATTACCTTCAGACATAGCTTAAAAGCTCATATTAATCGCCTCACTTTAATTATTAAATTATAAGATATTAAATTTTAAGGATATCGCTAAGATATTTCTGCTCAAGAAGGTAAATGCCGTCCAATCTTTTTAATGCATTATCAAAATCTTTCTTTCTATAATTTGATGAGTAAAAAAATTTCCCACATATAGTTCTAAAATAGTTCCAATGCTTAATTATTTCGTCAAGCGTATCTATTGGTTCTTTTAGTTCCGGGAACAGTTTTGTAATTTTATATTTTTCAGCTTGTTTTGCATTTATGATGCTATTAACACCTTCCAATAAACCTTCCATATTAGCAAATAATACTTCCTCATTACTGATTATCAAGTAAAAATCCCTCGTAAATGCTTTTAAATCCTCAATCCCACGACTTATTATTGTAATGCTCGAATGTAAATTTTTAATATAAGTTGATTGATATTTATCGTTAGACTGCAAATCATGGTTACCTGATTTATCTGAATCAGAGTTAAAAACAAATATTGAAGAATCAGAATTCTGTTCAAAATTTTCAAGGTAGCCTTTATATGCATCAACAGTATCTTGATAAGCAATAACAACTTTCTGATATGACAAACTTTCATGATGATTGTGCTCTATTATATCAAATGTACTACTGTCATTATCATAACCATAAACTAGCAATGTGTGTGGCCAATGTTTCTTCATATATGTATCGCATCTATTTGATTGGTAGAAACTGTCTACCCATATAACAATAGGTTTTTCATTTGATATTTCTGCTGATATAAACCCTATGATATCGGTACAATCTGTATAAGTTTTAACAGTGATTAACTCACCATGCATAACTTCTTCTAAATCTTTTACTGGCTTGAATATCTTGTTTAATAAAATAGTATTACCATCTTTAGCGTAATTGTATATAATAATGTCATTTGTCAATACAGACATAATATTTCTATTGAAGCTACTGATTACAGGAAACAGAGAACTATAAAAGCAACCCTTGTAGAAAATATCATTAAAAGGTTCAATATTTTTTAATACCTTTTTATTTATCATATTTTTATCACCTTAAATATTTGCATTAATACTTAAGCTATATCTTTGAAGAATATTATTACCATGTTGCTGCTTATTCTTTTTCGAGTTTCTTCTTTTTTTATTTTGATTTTTGTCAATTTTAATCAGTGCATCATAACGATATTTAGTCAGCTCATTTTCAATGGTGTAAACTTTGGGTGATATATGAATACTATCTATTTCCGGAATATCTACCGCTAAATCCTCAAAATATAGTTTCGAGCAAAATAGCTTGTTTGACAAATCTGTTTTAGTTTTGTATTCCGGATACTCTTGTTTAAAATCCACTAACGATTGGTAAAGCTCTCCTTTACAATCCTGATCCATTATATCTCCAATAAATATGACTCCATTATCTTTCATAATACCAATAACTTTTTTAAGCACTTTCCTTAAGTAATTTAACCCACTAAAACATACAACGACACTGTTCATGACAGTAATATCAAAGTTACTTTCATCTACCCTATCAATCTCATCTGCTGAAAGACATGCCAGTTTAATATTGTTAATATCCATTTCTCTTACATTCTGTTCGTTTTTCTTAATAATTACTTTAGAAAAATCTGTTCCGTAATATAAATTGACATAAGGAGCTAACTTATACATACTAATGCCGGATGCGCATCCTATTTCTAATACTTTTGATTCCTTACTTATATATGGTTTCAACTTGACAAAAATATTGTTCATATATTCGTCCATTTCCCGTCTGGTAAAATGAGAACCTGTATAACTGTTAACCCACCCTCCTCCTTCAATATCATCGTTAGCAATTTTACCGACATACTCCCATAACTTTTTATTCATCAGGACACTCTCTGTCAATTCATCCTCAAGGTGTGCATCATCAGTATCTATACATATATATGTATTAAACTCTTTGCATTGCCATTGTAAATCATTCAGTATTTTTATATGACTTTTAACTGATACTATTATACTTATTTTATTCATGTTAATAAGCTGTGCAACGTCATTTTCTAATATCTGGGGATTTATTACCAAATAAGAAACACCAGCCTTTAATGCGCCTATAATATAGACTGGCAGATTTAAATGGTTGAGGTCAAGAATTCCAACCTTTTCATCCTGTTTTATTTTAACTTCACACCGTAGATAGTTGCAGAAAATATCCGATTTTATATCAAGCTCTGCAAAAGGCATATAGTTCCCTTCGTACTCAATGGCAATGGTATCAGGTTCCTTTTTTACTATTGTACAAAAACTTTCATATATTTTTTCATCTGCAAATCCAAAAAGTAGTTCTGATAAAATATGATGATACCGATTTCCATTGGCTTCTGATTGATATCTATCAGGTTGCTTATCATTATTCATAATACAACCTCTCTCGGTTAATTTAATATCGTCTATTCTTATATTTATATCTTGTACTACTTGTTCCAAGATTTCTAAGTAATCTGAGGCCATCCTCTCTATTGTTACTCTATTAAACAGCTTAGTACAATATTCAAAGTCAAGTTTAATATCATCACCTTGTTCATATGCCAGTAAGCTGAGATCCTGTCTTGATGTATTAGTTCTGATATTCTTAACCTGTTCAAATGTAAGTCCATCTATAGTTGCAGTTGGCATAGGTACATTTTGTAATGAAAACAATGTATTAAATATTGGACTTTCTCCCAATCCCACCTTAACACCTAATTTATCAACTAGCAATTCAAAAGGATAATCCTGGTTTTCATAGGCTGCCAATGCATTTGACTTAACCTCCGCCAAGAAGTCATTGAAATTTTTATCGCCTGATGGTTTATTACGCATTACAATATTGTTTAAAAACATACCAACCATATTATCTAAATCCATTTGGTGCCGCCCTGATGAAATAGAGCCTACAATAATATCCTCCTGCCCAGTATACTTTGATAAAAGTATACTGTATGCTGCTAAAAGCAACATATAAAGAGTAGTACCACTTTCTGTTGCAAGATTTTTTATGCAAGATCCAAATTCTTTTCCGGCATATACAGTAATAGTATCTCCCTTAAAACTACGAATCCACTTTTTAGGATAATCAGTAGGAATACTTAGTTTCGGTATTTCACCTTCTAACAAACTTAACCAGTAATCCTTCTGTTTTTTGAATAAACCCGTTTTTAGTCCTTCTTCCTGCCATAATGCATAATCCTTATACTGAATCCTTAACTCCGGAAGTTCCTTCCCTTTGTATAAATTAATAAACTCCCTCGCTATAATACCAATTGATATCCCATCAGAGATTGTGTGGTGCATATCTAATAGTAGGATATTTTCATTTTTTTGAACCTCAATAACATTCACCCTAAACAAAGGTAAATCGTCTGTATTAAAAGGCTTTATCAAATCAATCATTACTTCATCTTCAGATTTTTCCGCCTTAACAAAATTCACATTAAAGTCGATATGGTCGTGTACTACCTGTACCACATCATTATTTCTTATTTCAAAATGTGTACGTAATATTTCATGTCTGTCAATCAATATTCTGAATATATCCTTAATTCGTTCTCTATTAATATCCCCTTTAATTCTTACTCCAAAAAGGATATTTTGTACAACCCCGGCTCCTTTAATCAGAGCAAGTGCATACATTCTCTTTTGAGATACTGTTGCCGGATAATATTCACATTTTTCATTTTTATTGATAGTTATATTAGTCTTATTAACAGTGGTTTTTATAAAATTACCTAATCCTTCAATAGTAGCCTTCTTAAAAATTTCTGATAACGGAATCTCAACATTAAATTCTGAAGTAACTCTTGATATTAATTGCATTATATTTAGAGAATGACCTCCAATTTGTAAAAAGTCTTCATTAATACTTACCTTATCTATTCCAAGTATTTCACACCAAATTTTTTCCAAAGCAACCTCTGTTTCATCCCTTGGTGCTAAATATTTCTGTTTTATATTTTTTCTTGGATCAGGTAGTTCATTATACGCTATCTTTCCGTTGGTATTTAGCGGTATTTTACTGACTTCAATAAAATATGTCGGAATCATATAACTTGGAAGACTACTCTCCATGAATGCCCTTATTTCATGTGAATTTAACTGATTATCAGAAGTATAATATGCAGCCAGATATTCTTTTAAGTAAGTCTTGTTCCTATATGTTTCGTTGTATCCTAATTTCTCCAGTATATCCTGTACCTTTTGCAAGTTTACTTCACCTTCGGACTCACTCTTTGCCTCTGCAATGGTGGTATGTCCCAGGCGAACCTCCCAGCTATTAGGAAATGTGTAATTGTCATATCCTCTCTCATTCCTCTGAATATGTATCCCCACATCATTAATCATACAGTTACTCGAGCAAAAACCGGTGTCGGAAGGATTGTTCCAATATGAACTTTTAGTTTTTAAAAACTCAAGAATTTCCTCTTTGGTGACATCTGAGTATCTGTAAAAATCAATAAGTCCAACTTCTTGAATCATACTTTTATTAATTAATAAATCTGAACCAATTACTCTACTCACGTAATCATCTTTTCCATGATACAGTACTCTTTGGTCTAAAATTCTTTTTTCAATCTCATCCGATACCAATATCCCCTGTTTGAAAGCATCATATAGTCGTAATTCAAAAATCTGCCCCTTTGATAGTCCAGTTACTATATATTTTATACCCTTTTCATATGCCAGCCTTGTACTTAGAATTCGCAAAACTTTAAAACAGCCGTTGCAAACACTACTTTCCTCCCGTAGCCCTTCTAAAAAGATTTTATTCATGTCATCGTAAGTGCCAATTATGTGATCGATATTAAGTTCCTTTACAGTATTTTGAATATTATCCAACGCCATTTTAGATATAAATCCATTATCAAAAGTAAAAGCTAGTACTTTCAAACCCATTTCTATCAACTTGTACAATACAAAAGTACTATCTTTACCTCCACTAAATAAGAGAATACAATCATATTCACTTTTATTATCCTTTTTACTATTTTGAAAAATACTATTTAGGTCATCCATTGTTCCAAAGTAACTTTGGGCTTTACCCTTATACGTTTCATAGTCATTGCATATCTTACAGCATCCAACTGTATCCAAAACCGCTTCGGGGAAGCGTGTCGTTATTCCACATTTTTTACAGTATTCCACTTTAGCTTTCTCTTCTACATTTGTACTATCATTTTTAAAATCAACAACACACTCTTTAATACCAGTAAATTTAGATAATTCTTTTTCAATTTCACCTAACTCTACTCGAATGCCCCTGATTTTAATTTGGCGATCTATTCTACCAAAAAACTCAATATCCCCACTCTCTAATAATCGCCCTAAATCTCCTGTACGGTAAATTAAATCATTGGGGTCCTTATTAAATGGATTGATTATAAATTTTTCTTTATTTAAATCAGGATTCTTATAGTACCCCAATGTTCTATATGGAGTACGTATATATATTTCGCCAATGTCTCCCTGATTACAGATATTAAGGTTCTTATCTAGAATTACCGCCTTTGCCCCTTTCATAGGCTTACCAATAGGAATAGATTTTCTTTTTACATCTGAAGACTTTATAGGATAAAACATTTTTATCATTGTAGTTTCAGATGCCCCATAAAAGTTTACCAATTGTATTCTATCACCAAATATCGAATACCAATTTTCAAGGTCATTAGGTTTTAGTACCTCTCCAGCCATAAATACATATTTTAAGTCTTTAAAGTTCTCTGTACAAATGGTACCAGTACTAAACACTCTAAATAGACTTGGAGTACAGTGTATTATATTTACCTTGTTTTTTTCTATCCAGTCTACCATGCTCGCAGTGTCAAGTATTATTTCTTTCCTTACAGGGATACAAACAGTTCCTCCTGCAAATAATGGTACAAATATGTCTCTTAAAAACGCATCAAAAGATGGCGATGTAAATTGGCTTATGCGGGTATTTTGATTTATTGCAAATTCTGCGATTTCCCACTCAATAAAGTGCAATAAACTTTCATTTCTACCCACAATTGCTTTTGGATTGCCTGTGGATCCTGATGTAAAATATATATAAATAGGATCATCCGGACAGTAATGACAGCTTGGTTTGTACTCATCTGATAAAGAATTATTATAAAAACTTTCATTTGTTAATATAGTTTGAATTTTACGATTTTGATTATCATTAAAATTAAACTCTTTTTTGCCATTATTTTCATCCCAGAATAAAACTTCTGTTTCCGTAGAATTGATTATGTATTCTATTCTTTTTGCAGGGTAGGCTGGATCAATAGGAACAAATATACACCCAGCCTTTATAATACCAATTATAAGTGAAATTACTTCTACTTTGTCTTCTACAAGAATACTTATGAGAGAATTTTGTTTTATACCTTTTTGTAGTATATAGTTCGCAATTTTATTAGTTTTCTGATCAAGTTGTGAATACTTTATAAAATTATCATTATATTCAATTGCAATTTTATCAGAAAATATTTTAAACGTTTCAAGTAATTTGTCTTGAAAAGTGTTTTTTGACATAACATTTGCTCCTTCTATCAAATTAGATTACTTAGAATTTTATTTGTATTTCTGATACTAAGTTACTGTTAAATTACCCAGTTCCTCTTTTAGCTCACTTACTTTCTCATTCCAATTATCAGGCCACATTACCTTTGAAATTTCTTCACCAACTTTAGAAATTACTGTTTTAATATCTGAATATTTTTTTTGTTTATCCAGAATAATTTGATACAAAGTATAATATGGATGCTCCTGTATAGTACTATATAAATCTATGATTACCTTCGGATCCTTATTAAGTGCAAATTCCCTTATGGACTTTTTTATGTCAGAAATGTTATTTAACATGCCATTTTTGTTATAAAATGGCTCTATACAATTATAATAGTTAGGAAAGTTAACTTCACTTAAGATTAATTTTCTTGCTAAGTCGGGTCTTCTACTTATAACAGCATGTATAGCCCTCACAACCGTAAATATCCATGGCATTCCTGTTTGTTCGCCATATGCGACTCCTAAATCTACTAGAGATTCATTTTCTCGTAACTCTCTATATAAAAACCCCTGCAATGTCATTTCTTTTATCGCTACAGGAGAACATATTATATATTTAAATCCTAACTGATCCATCCAAATAACTGTCTCATAGAATAATTCTATGGACTGTTCCTCAGTAAGTCCAGGAATTCCAATCAGTACATTGCCATTCGGCTCCCATCCAGTCTCAATAATTAATTCAACTGCATTCTTAATATGGTCATTGGTAATATTCTTATTAATCCAATTATTTCTTATCCAGTCATTTTTTACTTCAACACCTATTTCGACTCTGACTCTTTTTCCTAATTTCTCTTTCCATTTTACCAGTTTACTTTGGGTAACACTTGAAGCCCTTGTTTCTATTCCTAATTTAAACGGTTTACCCTTGAACAACTCACCCTTTCCAAAAACCTCATCGAAAACCTCATCAGTAACTTCCTCTGAATTTAGACTATCATAGGTAGTTATTGACTCTAAAATGCTTGATTCCGGCATTACGCCTCTTGCTTGTTCAAAACTTAGCCTAACAATTTGTGCATATAATTCAGGACTTCTATGTTTCAAATTATCCATCCTAGCAATGCCTATTGCATGCGGAGAAGAATAATCACACATACTGCATGCAGCAAACTTGCCATTTTTATTACAGTGCGGACAACCGCTAGTAGCAAGTGCTGTTATTGAAAAGTCGGGTGTGTTTATAACCCTAATGTAATTAATTTTTTCCTCAATATTTTCTTTAATTAAATTAAATAACTCTTCAGTACTTAAAAGTGATGCTTCCTTATAGGTCTTTTCATATTGTAAGGAAACAGGTTCCCATATCTTTGTGATAACTTCATTAATAAACATTAAAACCTCCATCCTGCCGCTAACAACAGCATAATAAATAGTAAATTAAAAATAGTGTGTTTCACCATTTTTTAACGTTTCAGTTCAAAAGAAGATTTTTAGATAGTAGAAAAATTTTTCTTGCCACTAATATTTTAGTTTACTAAAATAAACAATTAGTCTATCACTATAACCTTAGAAATTCTTATAATATCTTCTAAGACAGCATCTATATCTGCTTTCGTGGTTAATGGATTTGCAATAACAGAACGGATTGCCACAATCTGAACACCTCTGCCGTAAAGACTCGTTTTGACTTTAGTACGTGAATTGAAGAATTTACCTACCTTTCTTTGAGTCCTTTGCAAAGTTTCATTGTACTTATCTATTATGTTGTTTTCAGACCTACTTACTTGTCCAGCTTTAACCTGCATTCTAAATTCTTTAGGAATAAAACGATAAACTAATATATTTATTTCCGGATATGAAAGTAATTCAAACTCAGGTCTTGATCTTATAGAATCTGCCATATAGTGGGCTTTAGTTATCCCTTCGTTAATAAGCACTTCATACCCCTTAAGTCCCAATACGTGTAACGCAGTATGCAAATATAGTGATGTTCCAGCGCGGGAACCCTCCACAGACCTCCTTCCTAAATCAACGGAACCTGCCCTGATTATATACTGTGCATTCTTTTCTATATTGCCAGCCAGTAAATTATTCTTAAAAAAAACCATGCCTATACCCATAGGCAGATATAATTGCTTATGCCCATCAATAGTTACTGAATCTGCCTTTTCAAGCCCCGAAAGCTTGTACTTATACTTTTCTGAGAATATAAGTGCTCCACCCCAAGCTGCATCCACGTGAAAATGGATACCAGCTTCATTAGCAACATCAGCCATATCATTAATCGGGTCAATACTGCCACTATCGGTTGCACCAGCAACACCAACAATAGCAATAATTAGTTTTTTTTGTGCCTTACAATTGAAAATTGTGCTTTCGAGTTCTGCCAAATCTATATGATTATTATTATCTACATGTACCCTGATAAGATTTTTTTCCCCTATTCCAAGCATGTCTGCTGCCTTATCAAATGAGTAATGCATAGTCTCAGGGCCAATGATAACAGCTCCAGTATAATTATAATATGCTAGAGCATTATATAACCCTTCCTTTTCAACACCTTTAAAATCACCTTCTGGAGGAAGACATGCATTCCTTGCACACCATAATGCTGTCAAATTAGCTATTGTGCCTCCTGACGTTATGATGCCAAGTGTACTATTATTATCCTGAGTATGTTTGTAATAAAACTCCTCTGGAAAGTTATATATTAATCTATGCATCATTGCTAAGGATTGTCTCTCATATGGGGTAAATACCTTTGATGTTTCTGCCTTAACCAAATTCTGGTTTAACGAGACCATTAACTTTCCCATAATTTTCATAAAATACGGGAGCGATGATGTCATATGCCCAATAAATCTTGGCGATGATACATGTGTGGCATGTGCTATGACATTATCATTTAATAACTTCAAATAATCCAATAAATTAATTGGATCATTTGGAATTTTACTACTTTCAAAATTATTGATTATCTCTTTCAGTCCTGCGCTGGAATTGACATTTTCAGCCGATAGGAAATCTTTTATTATTTTGTTAATTACATTTTCTGCTTCTTCTTCAATTTCCTGATTTCCCTCTGAGACCCTAAACATGTCTAAAGTATGCTGCCCGTTTACTTCGTTTGAAGTATCGTGATAATTATTATTGATACATTCATTAATAGCTGACAAGCCCACTTATCACATCACCTCTTAAATCTTATTATTAATTAGCTCTACATACTTACATCATTAAAACATATAAACTTTTTATTTCAAAGTAAACCTCCTCACCTTATAGATGGCATCTGAAATTGCTGGATAAAAATCCCAAATGTAATAACAATAATAAGCAAGTCACTGTCATATGGAACATTTAACTTAAACCCATGCTCTTTATATTTTTTTCTTAACGCCTGCACAACATCAGGATTGAAGTAACCTTGACGTTTTATTGTTTCGTAAGAAAGCAAATCCTCAATAAACTCAATATCTTGCTTAAGTAATTCTGAACTACCAGGTGCAACAAATGCAAATTTTGGCCTTTTTATTATTTCATCAGGTACTAAATTTTTAGCTACCCTTTTCAATATATATTTTTCATCAAAACCTTTAAGTTTAAAATCCACAGGAATATTTATCGCAAATTGTATTAAGTCTTTATCTAGGAATGGGTAGCGAGCTTCCACTGAATTAGCATACATCATTCTATCTCCATGATCAGATAGCAGATGATCTGACATACGTAATTTAAAATCAACATATGACCTCTTATGGAAGATATCCCTACCGTCAATGCGTTCCTTATTTATAATGGGATAATTTAAACAATTTACACTTTCGAATATTTCTTGTATTTCTCTTGAGTATAATTCCTGTTTTGTCTTCTGATATGAGTAATACTCTTTTTCATAGAGAAAGTTTTCATCTCCCCAAATCTTTCTACGAACTTCATTTTCGAATAAATTCCCTTGATTATCTTGACTTTTCTGCTGCAATCTCAATTTATCAAATCTATAGCCTACATATCCTCCAAAAAGCTCATCTGCTCCTTCACCAGTTAAAACAACCTTTATATTGTTCGCCCTCACTGATTCGGATAAAGCCAGAGATGCAGTATTATATGTTTCCTTTAAGGCACATTCCGAGTGATATACAGCTTTTTTAAGTCTTTTCACAATTTCATAATGATAAAACATTTTTTCATGATGTATAGAATTCACTTTGTTTGCTATTACCCTCTGGAAAGCTGATTCTGAAATACTTTTATCAGGAAAATCTATAGAAAATGAATGTCTATTAAGACTTCCGTCTATCTGTTTTATCTTTGTTGCTATTAAGGAAGAGTCTAGTCCTCCACTTATGTAGAAACCAACCGGAACATCTGCTTGTAGCCTAAGTTTAACAGACTCTGTCAGCAACTCATCTATCTTTTCAATGTAGTAATCCTCATTTGCTACATAGCTTGCTTCGCCTGCTTCGGGGTAAATTAAATCCCAGTACTCCCTTACTTCTACATTATTTCCTCTTACTACAATATAGCATCCATTGCTTAAGCTTTTTATGCCTCTAAAAAGTGTTCTTGGACTTGCCATACCAGGGAATGTAAATATCTGATCCAATCCTACTAAATCTACTGCCCTTTCAACTGCCGGATGTTCTATTATTGCTTTTATTTCTGAGGCAAATATAAAGAGTCCATCTGCTACAGTATAGAAAAAAGGAGCAATGCCAACATGATCTCTGGCACATAACAGCTGGTTTTTATTGAAGTCATAAATTGCAAATGCAAATTGTCCATTTAGCTCATTAATAAACGAATCTACTTCATACTCTTCATATAGATGCAAAATAACTTCTACATCTGAATTTGTTTTAAATTTATGCCCTTTTAATATCAACTTTTGTCGTAACTCAATATAATTGAAAATTTCACCATTGCAAATTAAGACAATGGACTTATCTTCATTGAAAATTGGCTGCATCCCACTTTCCAAATCTACAATACTAAGTCTTGAAAAACCCAGAGAAATGCTATCTCGTATAAAATAGTCCGAATTATCAGGCCCTCTGTGGTCCAATTTCCTTAACATTCTTTCAATAGTACTTAATTCTCCCCTTTTTTGACTGTTCATATCAAAAACTCCACAAATTCCGCACATATATCATCCCCCTATTTATTTCTATATATACTCTTGGACTTTTCTGTTTCGGTCCTAAATCAGTCAAAACTTCCAATTAGCCTAATATCCCTTTCAACCCAAAATGAAGGCTTATTTACTACGCTATTTTTGATTACTCTGGCTCGACAATATTCTTTTATCTTATTAAATACATGAAATTTATTACGATAATTACCATAACTACTGTTCGAGAAAACACTTCTCTAAATTTACTATTTTACCCTCTTCACCACGATAGCCTATATCCTCTTTCAAGTATGGCTTTAATTTTGATGCATCCAATTCTCTTATTAAAGCTCTGGCTAAAACAAAAGTTGAATCGATAATCGCTGAGCCATTTAACATATTTTCCGTGATTGCAAGAGACACCTCGGTGCAACCAAGAACTATAATATCAGCCCCTTTACTTTGTAAATGATATATCCCATTGAATAATAAGTTTCTTGCTACTTTAGATACAGGATTAGATTGTGCTTTGATCCCATATTCGGGATCGTATATAGCATTGTGAACTACATTTTTTTGAATTACCCAATTAGGCATAATAATGTCTAGCCCCATTTTATTAAAGATACTCTTATAAATCCCGGATTGATATGTACCATTAGTTGAAAGTACTCCTATTTTTCGTGCATCCGGATAATACTTAGCAATAAACTTAGCAACTTCATAAATCATATGTACTACTTTAATATCAATATTCTCGCTTCTTAGTTCTTGAATTAATACATCATATATCTGTGGGGTATGCATAGTATTACAGGGTATACCAACAACAGATGCACCAAGATTTTTTAATCTCTTTATAATCTCGACTACAGAATATGCCGGGTTGACATTAGTTTTTTCTAAAACAAATGCAGTCCTGTCAATTATTTGAGTAGGCATTGATAATAAAGCTACTGACAGGTGATCCTGATCAGTATTTGCACGTGTTTGATCAAATATCTTCTTAACAAGGTCAATCCCTGCATAAGGTCCTACACCACCAACGATTCCAATTAATTCATTATCTTTCATATTTACACCATTCCTACTCTCTAGAGTTCCTCACTAAAATCTAAAAGCAGGTTCATCTTACTTTCTGACTGACTCTCAATATCTACTATCTTTTTATTTGGGTATTCAAGAATCTCTTCTATAACTAAGAATAGGCGGTCGCGGAAGATTTCCATCGTTTTTCTCATAAAAAGATCAGTACAGAAATATAGCTTGAATCTAATAGTGTCACTTTCTATGAATATATCTAATTGAAAATCAAACCTAGAATCATTCTTTTCTATCTCCAGTGGAGTAATAGTTAAATTATTGACTTTTAAATTTGGGAATTGAATATTCTGTGTAATAAGCATCGTACTAAATAACGGATTTCTAGTGTTATCAGTAGTGATATTTAACTCTTTAATAAGGTCATCAAACTGATAGTCCTGATTTTGATACGCTTTAATTAAGGTATCCTTAACTTCTCCCAGATACTCACTAAATGTCTTTTGGCCTGTTGGAAATGTTCTTATCGCTAGTGTATTAACAAACATACCTATAATATTTTCCAAGTCGGTATGTTGCCTCCCCGATGTGGATGTTCCAACAATAATGTCTTCCTGCCCCGTATATTTGCTTAGCAGTACTGAATAAATAGCCATTATCACTATATTATGCGTTGTGTTTGTTTTGAGTATAAAACTATTTAATTTATCAGAAAGCTCTTTGCTCAACTCAAAATTAATAACATCGCCTTTAAAAGAATTTGTATTCGGGCGATTATAGTCAGTAGGCATATTTAAACAAGGAATATCTCCACTAAATAAATCCATCCAAAAACTTTTCTGTTCTTTGATAACATCACTACTTAACATCTTATTTTGCCAATCAGCAAAATCATTGTATTGCAATTTTACATCAGGTAATTTTATATCTGCATATAAAGCCACAAATTCCTCTAATAAAATTTTGATTGATAATCTATCGGAAATTATATGGTGCATATCATAGATAAATATCCATTCATTTTCGGAAACGCCTATCAAGCCAACTCTCAAAAGAGGTGCCTTACTTAGGTCAAATGAATGTATAAAGTTTTCTATAATATCATTTAAAGGTTCTTTGGGCAAATTTACATTCAAAATTTTAAAATCAATTTTATTATGTACTACCTGAACAAGCTCACCATTTAATAGCTTGAATGAAGTTCTTAATATATCTTGTCTTTCAATTAATGAGTTTATTACAGTCTCAATCTTACCTAGGTCAATCCTCCCTTCAATTTTTAATGCACCATAGACATTATAAGCAATGCTGTCTGGATTAATTTGACTTGCAAAAAATATTCTTCTTTGTGCGGATGATACGGGATAGTAGTCCATTTTTTCTACCGGCTTTATTGAAAAATACTCAGTTTTACTTTTTCCCCTTATATAGTTTGCAAGACCACTTATTGTAGGGGATTTAAATATCTCCAATAATGGTATAGTTATTTCAAATTCCTTCTGTAGTCTATAAATAAGCGTTACTGCCTTAAGTGAATTGCCTCCTATGTAAAAGAAATTTTGATCTCTTCCTATTTTTTCTATCATCAACAAATCTCTCCACACAATAGCAATTACTTCTTCAATTTCTCCCTGTGGAGGAATATATTCAAATTCGCCAGCTATATCATCAGTAAGTTGTGGTAATCGTAATCTATCTACTTTGCCGTTTGCATTAATTGGTATATCATCCAACTTTATAAAATAAGCAGGCAACATATAATCAGGTAAAATATCAGCAAGGAATTGTCTTATTTCCGCTATAGGAATATTTTCACTGGAAGTATAAAACGCACAAATATATTGATTCCCATTTTTATCCTTTCTATCAATTACCACCGCCTCTTTTATTTTTTGATATCTTGATAAAGCAAACTCTATTTCTTCAAGTTCAATTCTAAATCCTCTAACTTTAATTTGATTATCTGATCTACCTAAATAATCTATGTTCCCATCAGGCAACCACTTAACTATATCTCCTGTCTTAAACATTAATGAATCTCTTTTAAAAGGATTTTGAACAAACCTTTCTTTTGTCAATTCCTCTCTGTTTAAATATCCTTTTGCCAATCCATCACCCGAAATATATAGTTCTCCCGGAATGCCTATCGGTTGAGGCTGCAAATCTTTATTTAAGACGTATATCTGCGTATTATATGAAGCCTTCCCAATTGGAACATTAGTTGTATCAGAACTAAAGGGTATTCTATAATGGAAAGTGTCATCGGAGCACTCACTTTGTCCATATGCATTAATAAGAGTTTTATTATAATGATTATAGAATTTATTAACCAAAGTTGGCGTGACTTTCTCACCTGTTAAAACCAAAACCTTTAAGCTTAAAAGAGGAACTTTTTCTCCCGAATCTTCCAATAATTCTAAATAAGATTTAAGAAAGGAGGGTACTACTTCCAAAATTGTAACTTTATCTTGTTCAGCCTTTGTAAAAAGCTCAAATGAGTTTGTTATTACATCCTCTGGATATACAACCAATGTAGAACCCATGAAGAGAGTTGAAAATATCTGCCATATAGAAGCTACAAAACTAAAACTTAGTGTATGTCCAATAATGTCACTTTTGTTTATTTCAAGTTCACTAATTTTTGTAAAAGCATGGTTGATTATTCCATAGTTATGTAACATTACCCCTTTGGGTTTCCCTGTAGTACCTGAAGTATAAATAACATAAGCCAGCTGGTCAGATTCCTGAAATTCATCAATATTATCCTTTTCAAACTGGTTAAAATTACAACAATCAATATGTATTGCCATATCCTCAAAACTATTATCTATAATTGCTTCTTTGTACTTCAAAATTGTTTTGGCATTACTATCTTCAAGTATGAACTTTACTCTTTCCATAGGATACTTTACGTCTATGTGAAGACAGGTTGCATTCGCCTTAAGAATTCCAAGAACACTTATAATCACATCAATGGATCTAGGTAAATAAATCCCAACAATATCTCCTCTTTTAACTCCGTGTTTTTTAAGCATTCTTGCTAATCGATTAGAGCGTTCATTCAATTCATAATAGCTTAGACTTTTTCCAGCCATAACAACAGCTACTTTGTTAGGATTTTTTTCAACCTGCTTTTCAAATAGCTGACTGCATGTATTTTTTTTAGGATAGTTATACGATGTTTTGTTAAATTCTTCCAATAGTCGCTGTTCTTCACTCTCGCTAATTATTTTAATTTGAGATAATAAAATGTTTGGATTGCACGTTATTTGTCCCATAATTTTAACAAACTGTTCCAACATATTATTTGCAGTACTTCTCTTAAATAATGCCGAGCAATATTCCAAACTCAGGGCAATCTTCCCATCATTCTCAAATGCTTCTAATGTAATATCAAATTTAGCACCTTTATTTTCAATTAAAAAAGGCGAAACCCTCATGTTATCAATATTCATTACCGGAGCACCAACATTGTGGAGAATCAACATTGTATCAAATAAAGGGTTTCTACTCCTGTCAGAGTGAATATTTAACTTTGTCACAAGTTCATTAAAGTGGTAGTTTTGATTCTCATACATCTCGTATGTATTCTCTTTAACCTCAGACAAAAAATCAATAAAAGTTTTATTGCCTGTCGGGTAATTCCTCAATGACATTGTATTTACAAATATGCCTATAACATTATCCAACTCCTGGACATGTCTTCCGGCAACAGGTAGACCTACTATGATATCTTCCTGATCTGTATACTTATACAGTAAAATATTATAAGCACACATTAGTATCATGTATAATGTAGAATCTGTCGCTAACATCAGTCTTTTTATTTTAGCGGTTAATTTTCTGTCTATTTCTCCATTTATTTTTCCGCCGGCAAAACTTTTTGTTACAGGTCTTTGAAAATCAGTAGGCAAGTTCAAAGTAGGAATATCTTTTGAATACACATTCAACCAGTATTGTTCTTCTTTTTTAAATAAATCAGTTTTTGAAACTTTATTTTGCCATTCAGTAAAATCTTTATACTGAATTTTCAAATCCTGCAATACTTCACCTCTATATAAAAGGTTGAACTCCTTTATAAGGATACCTATTGATATTCCATCTGTTATTATATGATGCATATCGTATAGCAAGAGATACTTATTATTTTCCAAATGCACAAGAGTTACCCTTAAAAGCGGCGCAACACTTAAATCAAAAGGTGTAATAAATGCTTCTACGGTTTCTTTTATATCCTGCTCTTTAGCTTCTAAATAGTTAACTTTAAAATTAACATACCTGTGCACAATCTGTACCGGTTCTCCATCTATTATTTCAAATGAGGTTCTTAGTGCTTCGTGTCTTCTGACTAATTCAGCAAATGCAAATTCAAGTCCTTCTTTATCTAAAGGCCCCTCTATCAGCATTCCTTTAGGCTCATTGTAACTAGTACTACTTCCTTCAAGTTGATTAACAATATATACCCTCTTCTGTGCTGCGGATGTAGGATAATATTCTTTTTTCTTTATAGGCACTAACTCAATTGGGCATTTGCTATCTAATGCTTTCCATTTAAAATAGTTCATATCAAGTGTTTTAGCAAATAATTTAATACTAGGGTTTCTAAGTAAATCAGTTATTTTTACATCTAATTGCTTTTCCTTATTAATTATATTTACTATTTTAGCTGCAATTATTGAGTCGCCACCCAATTCATAAAAATTATCATATATATCTATTTCATCAAATCCTAATACGCTACAAAACACTGATCCCAATAGATTTTCTGTCTCAGTATAGCCTTGCTCATTATTACCTTTTAACCTATAATGAGTTGATTTAGCATTAGTAACTGTTGTTTTTAACTGGACAACCTGTTTTTCTCTATATAATTTAATATTTTGTTTTAGGTTATTATCTATAATAAAAGGAAGATAACCCTCTAAATATAAAATCTCATTATCATAGTTTAATAAACCAACTATTACACTCTGTATGTTTTTGCTAAATACCAGCATAAATACATTGGCTATATCATCTTCATTTATAGGTCTAAATAACCTTTTATCATCATCAATAATATTTGCTTTAACTTTAAACTTACTAATCCCTATATTGATTGTCCTTTTGCCCAATCTATTCCTATACATGACAAATGAATCAAGATATGCGTTTGCACTTGTATAACTACCTGATCCTAATGCACCTGTAAGTGTTATTGGTGACGAAAATGCAATAAAGAAATCTAGTTTATCGTTTTCAGTTGCTTTGTCTAATAGCCATGTTCCTTGGACTTTGGGTGCTATGACTTTATTAAATATTTCATCAGAATCATCCTCCACTCTACACCCTTTAATACCAACGCCAATACCCGCACAATGAATTACACCATTTATTTTAGAAAATTTACACCTGAAACTATCTATAAGTGGAATTATTTCTTCTTCTTTGGATACATCTGCACTGAAAAATTCTACAACACTTCCATTGGATTCAATATCATTTATCAGTCGAATTTTATCGCATAAATTGATATTAGTTCCCTGATGTAAGATACTACTCCATTTACCTCTTTCAGGCATTTTTGACCTATTAATCAAAGCTAGTTTCACCTTATGCCCAGATGCTAGAAATTTAGCCGCTTCAAGTCCAACATTCCCAATCCCGCCTGTTATAATATAAACACCTTCATCTCTTACCTCAGTGTTAACATTATCTGACTTCTGTATATCTAAAACATCCAATGCCTTAACAAACCTTTTATTATTTCTATACGCAATATTATTCTCGCAATCTTCAAAACTCAATTCCCGCCTGATATTTGTTACATCAGTTGAATCATCAATATCTATGAACTTGCACTTTATATCAAAATTCTCAACATTTATAACTTTACCCAATCCGAATAAAGCTGCATTTTCACAGCGTATAACCTTCTCGCTGTTATCTACTGTTTCTACATATTGTGATATTAATGCGATGTCTACCCCTTTTAAACTATTTTGATGTAAACCTTTTACAATATATCTGAGACTATGAGTACTATTGTTCAAAATTTCTTCTAACATTTCAGTTGAATATATTGGCTCGTTATCTGTCAAAGTTAATAGGTGAATAATCTGCGATAGTCCCTCACTCTTAACCTCCTCAATAACCCTTTTATAATCATTTTCTGTATTCTCTATTTCATATTTTGTATCGCTTACCTTGTTATATTTGTTACCAATACTAACTTCTATAACAGGTTTTTCATCTTGTTTAAACATTTCAAATAATTTATTTGACAAAGTATTGATATTTTTAAATACTATAGTAACTCCGTTACAATCTGTATTCTTGTTGCCAATTAGCTCCTTATGCTTCCAATACACTGAATAATGTTTATTAGTCTGTAATAACTCCTGATAAGAATCAGTTTCAATATCCAACCAGCATCTTGTTCTCTCAAATGGATATGTCGGCAAACTAATTCGTCTACATCTTCTATTAAGATACAGCCTTTCCCAATTTACTTCCGCTCCTTGTACATATAAATTGCAAATTTCATATAACAACGCTCTATCTTCTCTGTCTGAAGATACATATTCCTCTATTTTTTTATCTGTCAGCTCACTTAGTAATCTTCTTTCCCCCTCCGTAAGTTCACCAATATTCTTTTGTTCTTTATTATTAGATACTATCTTATAATCACCGCAAAATATTCCCTCATCCTCAATAGGAAGAAAATCTGATGATACTTTACCTATTTTACTCTCTAAATCGTTAGCATCTGTAAAAGCAAAGATTATTCTATGGTTATAATGCATTCTGCCCGTGTTCGCTGTAAAACATATATTATTTAGCACTAACTTACTTTTATTTGTAAGTAATTTCTTATACTCAACCAATAAACGTTTTAAAGAAGCCTTTGATTTTGCTGATATTGCTAGAATTTTCAGATTATCATTCTCACTTATATCATCCTCTATCAACTCTGGGGCTTCTTCCAGAATGATATGGCAATTAATACCGCTTAACCCAAAAGCACTTACCCCACATCTATAAGGGGTATCGCTTACTTCCCATTTCAAAAGTCTGTTGTTTACATATACTGGTGAATCTTGAAACTTAATATTTCGGTTTGGTCTGTTTAAATGTATAGAAGGTGGAAGTTCCCTATGCTTTAAGGCCATTACAGCTTTTATCAGACCAGCCATTCCTGCTGCATTATCTAAATGCCCGATATTTGTTTTAACTGAGCTTATTGCACAAAACTGCTTTTTATCTGTGTATTTAGCAAATGCTTTTTTGATGCCATCTAGTTCAATAGGATCTCCTAACTTTGTTCCAGTTCCATGGGCTTCTATATATGAAATAGTATCCGGTTCAATTTTAGCATCTTCCCACGCTTCTGTTAGTACATCACATTGAGCATCCGGGTTAGGTGAAGTTATTCCAATTGATCTCCCATCTTGATTCATAGCACTTCCTTTAATAACAGCATGAATATTATCCCTATTTACAATCGCCTTTGCTAATGGTTTTAAGAGAACAGCAGCAACACCTTCTCCTCCACCAATTCCATTTGCAGAATCATCAAAAGCTTTGCATCTGGCATCGGATGACTCTACCCCGACTACTTGTTGAGCTACAAGGGGCAGCATTCTAACTTTAACTCCCCCAACAATCGCCATATCACATTCACCTCTCCGTAATTCCTGACATGCCAGATGTACTGCTACAAGAGATGAGGAACAAGATGTGTCTACTACAATACCAGACCCCTTTAAGTCAAGAAGATATGACAACCTGCTTGCTATCACAGAAGTAACATTACCCGCATATGCAATAGACATATTCTCGGGTTCAATCGAGTTGACAAAGTTTTTGTAGTTATTTAACTGATCAACTGAAAAACCTACATAAATACTTGTTTTGGAACCTACTATACTTTTTAAGTATCCAGCATCTTCTATAGCAGACCATGCAGTTTCCAAGAATAACCTTTGATTGGGATCCATAAGGCTTGCTTCCTTAGGCGAAACGCCAAAGAAATTGTTGTCAAATTTATCAATATCATCCATATAACCACAATCAAAATATTCTGTCTTTTCTGCACTTTTGCACATAAGTTTTATAAGCAGCTCTGAATCCTTTCTTCTCTGTTCAGTAATAGGCCGAACACAATCACTTCCCGACTTGATTTTATCCCAAAAAGTATTGATATCCGAACTCTCAGCAAATTTACCTGACATACCAATAATAGCTATATCTTTTTCATTTGTTTTATTAGTATCAATATTATGCTTATCCTTATTAATTTTTGTTCTTATGGTGCAAAATGCCAAATCTTTAGACATTACATATACCTCCAATAATTTTAATCATTATATTCATCAATTAATATTTGGATTAAAGCTAGAACTTGTTCAAAGAATGATTCGATCTCATTTTTAACAATTTTATATTTATTGTATTTAAGAGTAATTTCGACATAATCTTCTTTTGCACGAACTTCCATAAGAATATCAAACAAATTACCGTATTCAGAATTATTTGCCATTTCTGCAATTCCAAATGCCGGAATTATTAAATGCTTTTGTTTCTCATTGGATGTCAAAACTAATTCTTTTATTTCTTTATTTACTTCTTTTTTACATTTATTTATTTCCGCTGATACAATTTTAAATAGACAAACGAAATCTTCAATTTGAGATAGGTCAATTTCCATTGGAAATATAATTCCATTATCGGCAATAACCTGAACTTCTATCTTTTTTTGTTTTGAAATCTCTCCAAGCAAAAAAATATAAACTGAAAGAATAATGAAACCCGGCTCTAGATTATCAACCTTAGCTAATTCGGATAGCTTTTTTGAATAGTCTCTACTCAGGCTATGACTTAAAATGGAATAAATATTAGTCTTCTCCGCTATATTTTGGCTGAGCAATCCGCTAACAAATCCATGTGGCATTACAACTCCATTCACAGTTTTTTTGCTTAATTTTGTAAATTGTTTGCTTTCTATTAATTTTGACAATTCAAATATGGTCGATTTAGAAAAAATATCAGTTACTGATATTCTACCAGGATAGTATTGCTCAATTTTATTATGCATATTTATTAAAAGGATAGAATTGCCACCTAAATCAAAAAAGTTACCATTTACGTCTATATTATCAATTCCAAGTATTTCAGACCAAATTGACTCAATTCTCTTTTCTATCTCGCCGACTGGTGCCGAATATTTTTCACTGTTCTCTATATTGTTATTTGGATCTGGTAATGATTTTATATCAACTTTCCCATTTAGGGTCAACGGAATTTTATCAATAAATATAAAAGCTAAAGGAATCATATATTCCGGAAGTAACTCAGATAAGTATTTCTTGAGTTCTGCTTTACTAATCTGTAAATCTGAGACGATATACGCACATACTATTTTATTTTTAACTTTATTTTCTCGTACAATAACATGTGCATCCTTTATACATTTATATTCTTTAAGCTTTGCTTCAATTTCTTTTAGCTCAACTCGAAAGCCTCGTATTTTAACCTGATGGTCTGATCTACCTAAAAATTCAATTTCACCATTAGCTAAAAACCTACCAATATCACCTGTTCTATAAAGCCTGTCATAATCACACGTAAAAGGATTACGCATAAATTTCTCATTAGTCAAACTCTCATCATTAATGTACCCTCTAGCCAAATTTATACCTGATATGCATATTTCACCAGGAACACCTATGGGTACTAGGTTAAGACCATTATCAACAATGAAAATCTGAGTATTGCTTATAGGTTTACCTATTACAGGTTGTCTTTTAAAAGCTTCAAAATTCGAAAAATCTATCAGCTTAGCAATACAACCAATCGTTGTTTCTGTCGGTCCATAATGATTCATTACCATTACATGCGGGTATATACGATTAAATTTCTCAACATCAGAAACATTAATTTTCTCTCCACCAAGAACAATTAGTCTTGTATTATTAAAGTATTCCCTAGTCTCGAATCCCATCTCACTAACTAATGTACTAAACAATGAGGGTGTAAGTTTTACATATGTTATATTATTCTCTTTAATATAGTTTGAAATATATTTTGAGTCCAAATATATCTCTCTAGGAACTATATGCAGCTCCCCGCCACTTAGCAAAGTAGGATATATACTGGTATATCCTAAATCAAAGCAAAATGATGATAGCAATACTGTTTTATCTTTTTCCGTCAACTTATTTGATTTTGAGAACCATTTAGTATAATTCACAAGATTTTCATCTTTAATTGCAATTCCCTTAGGCTTACCTGTAGTTCCAGATGTATATATATTGTATACTATGTTCTCAGGTTCTGTACTTAAATCTAGGTGCGGCGACGGCAATTTGGGGTTTAAACCATCCATAGAAATAATTATGGATTTATCAAAGATACTATTATCAGTATGTCTGTCGGTAATTAACGCTTTTGCTCCACTATCTTTCAGTATAAATGCAACCCTCTCTTTCGGACTTAATATATCTATTGGTAGGTATGTCATACCCGCCATAATTACACCTAAAATACCAACAATCATATTAATTGAATTATCTAAAAGTATACCAACAGTATCACCAGGTATGATGCCTACATTATGTAATTTCTGAGCCAACTGCTTTGACAACGAATCCAACATTCTATACGTTATTCTTTCACCCTGATATACTACTGCGGTGCAATCTGGCACCAGCTTTACTTGTTCTTCAAACATTTCTTTTATTGTTTTTAAACCGCCAAAGTCCACCTGAGTATCGTTGAAATCATTCAATATCATTTTTTTTTCACTTTCAAGCAACATAGATAAACAACAAATACAAATATCAGGTTTTTCTATTACCTCCATCAATATTTTCAAATAATGATTTACCAGTCTTTCAATAGTATCACTTTTAAATAAGCTGCTATTATACACAAACTCCAGCTTTATGCCATCAAAAACCATTACCCTAAGCGTTACATAAAAATTAGTAAATCCAAATATTGACTTAAATCTAATATCAATACTTTTATCCTTTGAATCTAAAATCCCCTCTATGGGATAATTTTCTATTACAACAATTGAATCGAAAAGAGATTCGTTTTTATTAATTCCGCTATAAGATTTTATCTCAACCAGGGGAGTGTGTTGATACTCTTGCCGTTCAATTAAAACCTCATTTACAGATTTAAGAGTTTCTATTACCGTATCTTGTTTATTTGTTTTCAATCTCAAAGGAATAGTATTAATAAATAACCCTACCATTTTATCTATTCCTGTTACTTCTTGTGTTCTACCGGAAATTGTCGTGCCAAAAACTACATCCTCAACATTATTATATTTTTGGAGAAGTATCCCCCAGACCGTATATATCAATGAAGCAAGCGTAACTTCATTTTTGTTTATAAAATTGTTTATCTTTTCTACCATTTTAATAGATAGTATATAATTATAATTACAAATCTCGTCAGGGTTAACACGCTTCTCATCCACTGGCAGCTGAGTTTTTTCTTCAAATTCCTTTAAGTATCTATTCCAATATATACTCTGGGATTCTTTATTCCGACTGTTATACCATCTTAAATATTCTTTAAACTTTGGTTTAACCAATTTTGGATAGCTTATAGACTTGTTAAATGTGCTATACGCCTGAATAAATTCGTTAATAATAATACCGTTACTCCAGCCATCAAATAATATATGATGATAACTTATTATCATTTCGTATATATTTTCTTCAAGCATACAAAGAATTACCCGGAATGGTTCTGTCAATAAGTCAAATCCTTTATCAATATCATTTTCAGCTATATTTTTAATCAACACATTTTGTTCGTTAGCAGGTGTCTGAGAAAAATCATAAAATGTTAACGGAACTTTAAAATTTTTCAGAATTATCTGAACAGGCGTTCTTAACCCTTCCCATCGAAAAATAGCTCTTAAAACCTCATTAGTTTCAGCAACAAAATTCCATGATTTTTTTATTAGTTCAATATCCACTTCGCCATATAGGTTTAAACATAGTTGCTCAGAATATTGTTTACTTGTTGGGTTTGAAAGATAGTGAAATAAGATACCCTCCTGCATAGATGTTAAAGCTAATATATCCTCAACATTTTGCATATCTAATTTTCTTTGCTCGCTCATATCAAATTTGCCTCCCTAAAAATGACTATTACCTTTAATTCTTTTAATAATATTAACCTATGATATGGCTTTTTCCCTGATAAACATATCTATATTGAACAACTGCTGCATACCAGATTTATTAATTATGTCATTAAGTCGCTCAATTTGTTCACTAATTGTCACTTTCTTTGTTTCAAAAATTACAACGAGCAATCTAATTGCTTCATTAAGCTGTTCTCTAGTAGCTTCACCTTCATTTTTTTCAATAATATTATGTATTTCCTCAATCTTCTCATATGCTTCTATAACACCATTTTGATATTCATTTAAGTTAAAATTTCTGTTACGAGTACTTATAGCTTCGACTAAACACATTTTTACTAGATCGATTTTTTCTTTACCACATTTTTGTATATTATTATATGTATCTGAAATATCTTCTTGGAAATTAGACTTCAGCATATCTAAGAGTGAATATCTATCCGCATATGCTCCAAAAGAATATACATTTGCATCTACAGTATTAGCTTTTATCAAACCCGTAAGTATAGACTGAGGTCCAAGCTCTATAAAACAACCTTTATCATTTTTATTTGCAAAATCTATTGAAGCTTGCCATTGAACAGGGTTAGCCATTTGCAATACAAGGTTATTAATAATATCATCTGGTGTCATATAGGGTAGAGCATATACATTTGATATAACAGGCCATTTAAACTTATTAAATTTATACTTTTCAAGTTCTATTCTTAGTCCTTCAGCTGCTGGTCTCATTAGCGAACAATGAAATGGTGCGCTCATAATCAACGGAGTTATTTGAGCTCCCAATTCTATAAGTTTATCCTCTAGTACAAAAACTGCCTCTGAATCACCGGAAATAGTAACCTGATTATTAGAATTGTAGCAGGCTATAGATACAGTTCGTCCACTATCGTTTATAACCTTACACTCATTTTCTACTATTTTAGAATTAATTCTATTGACAACTGTCATAGCCCCTATTCCTGAACTTGTAATATTATCCGTTAATTCAGCTCTCTTGGTTACGATTCTTAAAGCATCATCGAAGTTTAAAGCTCCACTGCAAGTTAAAGCACTATACTCACCAAGGCTGTGTCCAATTCCGCAAAAAGGTATAATACCCGCTATTTCGCTAAATGCTCTATAGCAAGCAACACTAACAGTTAATATAGAAGTAAACATATTAACTGTTTTATTTAGTTCTATAAAAGTACCATCAAAGCATATCTTCTTTAAATCTATACCCAAAATATCTGATGCTTCTTCAAAAGTATGTTTTACTACCAAAAACTCATCATAAAATTCTTTTCCCATACCAACAAATTGAGATCCTTGCCCAGGGAATAAAAATACGAATTTGGCCATTTGAATATCCTCTTATTTTCAATATCTATAATAATACCTAGCTTATTAATCAATTATTTGAACTTTGATATATTCTGGAAAGTTTTGAATGTTTGTTAAGTCATTTTGAAAAAGAATTTTACCGTTTTTTGATTCAGCTTCCTTAAACCCTGCAAACTTATAAGTTACATACATCATGCGATTTCTTCCACTATCAATAAACTCAGAAAACAACTTAACGTTAGCTTTTTTTGCCGATTGCATTATATGATTGAGCATAATAGTACCGACTCCTCTTGACATAACACGGCATGACATGAGTAAAAGCTTGATTACCCATGATTCGTTGTTTAACTCTATTAGGGCTAAGCCGATTTTCCCATAACTGCCGAATTTATCCTCCAAATCAGCTATTAACAACTTATGATTATTTGATTGCCTTAAATAATCCAATTCTTCATATGAATATGTATATCCGGTTGTGTTTAACTGATTTGTTCTCGTTGTTAATTCTTCTATTCTTGCTAAAGAGCCTTTTTGCGCTTTTGAAATAGTAAATGACATATTTAGTGAAGCCAGAAATTCTTCATTGGGACCTTCGAAAGATTCCTCTGCTAAGTCCCTCTCAAAACTGCTTAAATACATTTTACGCCGATTAATGGAATCCTCAGTTATATATAAAGGATTCATTCGCTCCATGCTTAATACGTTACCTATATCTGTAGCATTTATACAAAGAACTTGTGGAAACAAAAAAGCTACCTCTTCAAGCTCAAATAATTGATCATCAATAAATGCAATAGTATCAAGTGATATATTTAATTTTTCAGAAATATATTTAATAGAAGATGATTTTGTATTCCAGTTTATTTGAGGGCATAAAAAATATTCGCTAAGATTAAACTCATTTAATTTTTCCATTGCAGATTCGTAATTGTTTTTACTGACAATTGATTGTAATATGCCTCGACTATCTAACTCCTTAATAATTTTCTCAACATAATTCCTTAAATAAACGTTATTTGACTCAGATAATGTCCCTAACCAAAGCGTATCATCCAAATCCCAAATAAGGCACTTTATTTTCTTGTCATAATTACTAACCATATAATTTGACCTCTCAACAGTTAATACATACTTCTAAATGCATTCATTGCAATTAAAACCTCATGCATCTGGGATGTTCCTTCAATTATTTCCATGACTTTTGAATCTCTATAAAATCTTGAAACAGGATTATCATTTATGCATCCATTTGCACCGTGTACCTGAACTGCGTCACCTGAAACTTTATAAGCAGTTTTTGATGCAAAATATTTTGCATTCCAAGTTTCCATTATAGAATCAGGATCACCAATGGATTTCAGGTATCCAGCATTTAGACAAAGTAATCTTGCAGCCTTAACATTTACTACCATTTCACTTATTATCTTTTGAATTAACTGGTGCTGCCTTAATACTTGTCCAAATTGCTTTCTTTTTCTGGAATATTTAATACATTCTTCAAGACAAGCCTGCGCTAATCCCACACATCCCCATGCAATTGTGTATCTACCTAAATCTAATGAATTTAATGCCACATGTGATAGACCTACACCTTCTCGTCCAAGAAGATTTTCTTTTGGGATTCTGCATTCTTTTATTTCAACCTCAGCAACCATAGAAGCCTTAACTCCTAATAGACCTGATATAGGTTTAATATTTAATCCCGGTCTATCTTTTTCTATTAAAAAGGCCGTCGGCTTTCCTTCATACTGTGCAAAAATAAGAAACATCTTAGCTATTTGTCCAAGGCTTATCCATTTTTTACTCCCATTTAGAATATATGTGTCTCCATCAAGTCTTGCAGTTGTTTCTATACTTTTAGCATCACTTCCTATATTGGGTTCAGTTAATCCAAAAGCTGAAATTACTTCCCCGGAAGCCATTTGGGGCAGCCAGTATTCTCTCTGCTCCTTGTTTCCCCACTTTAGAATAGCTAAAGCTACCATACTATGTACTGTAATAACACTTCTGACTGATGAACATCCCCGACCTAATTCCTCGTTTAAAATTCCTACTGTAATATTATCCATCTCACTGCCACCATAACTACGTGGTATAATACTCCCCAGATATCCTTTTTTAGACATTTTACTTATTATATCTTCTGATAAATGTTCTTCAGCATCAAACCGATTTGCGTTAGGTATCACCTCTGTTTCTGTAAACTCCCTAAACATCTCTTTTGATTCTTTTTGTTCACTAGTTAGTTCAATAATCATATCTTAACCTCATTTCTAGTAATCATATCTATCACTAATTTGAAAGTTTTTTCTGAACAAAATCACATACTGTATTTATTTGCCTAAAGTTATTAATATCAAGATCTTCATTCTCAATTCGCAATCCAAACTTTTGCTCTAAAAACATAACCAATTGCATTGCAAATAAAGAATTTACAAAGCCTACGGAAAATAAATCCTCATTATCCTTCAGCTCATATTTACGAAAAAATCTTAATAGAAATGTTCTAATCTCTGCTTTAATACTTTCATCATTCATGAGCTTAACCCCCCTAAAAAATTAGTATTCATAAAAACCTTTTCCACTTTTCCTTCCTAGAAATCCTGCATCTACCATTTTTTTTAAAAGCGGACAACATCTATATTTTGAATCTTTGTAATTATCAAATAAAACATCCAACGAATTTACGACTGTATCTAAACCAATTAAGTCAGCTGTTTCTAAAGGTCCGCTTTTGTGTCCATAGCACTTTTTAAAGATGTTGTCGATATCCAGAGGCGATGCTACTTGGTCCTGAACACAGAAAGCTGCTTCATTCATCAACAAATGTGATATTCTGTTGGAAACAAACCCCGGCAAATCATTAACTACTATACTTTCTTTCCCAATCGAGAGAAGCAATTCTTTTATCATATCAAGAGTTTGCTCTGATGTATGTTGTCCAAGAATTACTTCAACAGCAGGAATTAACGGAACCGGATTCATAAAATGTGTTCCAATAACTTTTGAAGGTCTCTTTGTAATAGAAGCAATTCGTGTGATAGGTATACATGATGTGTTTACAGCGAAAATACATTGCTCATTACATATACTATCTAGCTTGCAGAAAACCGCTCTTTTTACTTCCCAGTTCTCAGTAACATTTTCTACAATCACATCGGCACTTTTAAAACTGTTATAGTTTACCGAAAAAGTAATATTCTCTATGGTGTTTTCAACTTTCTTGCTGCCATTATTTTTACCAAAAAGTGAACTAAACCTGATACTATTAGTAATTTCTAATCTTGAATGCTCTAGTATATCTTCTGATAAGTCAACAATAACAACCTTGTATCCAGCTTGGGCAAAACTTTGCGCCACTCCATTGCCCATTACACCAGCACCTACTATGCCTATCGTTTTCATTTTCTGTCTCCTAATTTAAATATTAATTTGACGTTTTGATTATAGTAATTTGTCAATAACTCTTCTCGTTTTATGTACCTTAAAATATCTTTCATATTTTGAATCAATCTTTGACAAGTCATAATATAGCTTAATTTTGATTTTATCCAATAAATTTACCGTATTTACCATATGTTTAGTGTCAAAAAAAGTATTCATAATACTTATTGCTGCTCCTTCACTCCATAATTCTTCTGCCTGATTTAATAGTAACTTAAACCATTTTGAGTTTCTCGTGTTAATATCTGATAAGATTTCTCTAATCTGCTGTTCATGCATTTGTATAACTTTGAAAGCTTCATTATCACATTCGCTTGAAAATCTATGCTTATAGTATTCAATAAACATTAAGTGTTCATTTGTATAGGTATCTATTCTTCCAAAAGAATAGTTATTTTTAACGTTATGTTCATCATAAAAACTCCTTATAAACTCTATTAGAACTGAAATTCTACTATCAACAAAATTATACCTGTATGGATCATCATACGCTCCATCCTTTAACAACCCATCAGCTTCAATTTTTTCAAATAATTTAGTGCCTCTATTTAAGCGTACACTGCTACGTAAACGGCAAAAAGCACTATTAAACCCGTATTTCTCAAGAAACTCTATATTTTTTCTTAATCCATCGAATGTTGAATAAGGATTAAAATTAATAAAACCAGGTGTTACATGAAATCCATTATCTTTAAAAAGTTCAACTGCTTTTTTATTATCTTCCACAGTCGCTGCTTTATTATATATTTTCAGATCAGCTTCATTGGCAGCCTCTATACCAAACATGACACCAATTAAACCAGATTTTTTCAAGATATTAATTAATTCTTTGTCAATCTTTTTATGAAATGTAGTGCGAAGGTCAATATGATAGCCTATTTTTAGATCTCTATTCACAATTTCCTGAGCTATAGACATGACACGTTTATAATTTGAGCCTGGATCTTCAAAACTAGTATCTATAATGTTAAATAAATCAACATTATATTCATTTACAATATACTCAATTTCATCAACAAAAGCTTCCGCTGATTTACCGCGCCACTTTGGCCAAAAGCTATCTGCACAACAAAAACTACATTTTCGTGTACAGCCGCGAGAAGATGCAATAGTTGCAATTATCATTTCATTATCTCTAAGCAAATCTCTAGCGACAAATGGTAATACATTTATATCAACAAGCTCCTCTTGTTCTTTGTTTACCATAATCCCATTTTCTGTTCGATAAGTTATCCCACTTACATCCTTCAGGCTTTCGTTTTGCTCAATCTTTTTCAACATACGTAGCCAGGTTAATTCCCCTTCACCCCTTATGCTAACATCAATTGAAGATGTCTCTTCCATCATTTCTTTTTCATAATAAGTTGGAAAATACCCTCCTACACAAATAGGAACATTGTATAACTTTTTTAATAAACTACAGACTTTATAGACAGCATCTTTTGACATAAGGTATACAGGTAAACCAATAATATCCGGCTTGAACTCGTCAATTTTCTTATAGTCAATTTGTTCTTCATAATCTCCCAATAGCATTACTGTATATCCGTTCTTACGCAAAAATGAAACAATAGAACAAACACCATACTCTTCATCTTTTATTTCCATACCTTCGCTGTAGATTACCAAAAATAGAACTTTAATTTTGTTGCTTTCTTTCATATACACATTATCCATCCATTTCGTTATCAAATTTTTAGATACTAATTTAATTAAGTACTTTCCATTTTCAAACTTCACATTAATACTTAAAGAAATAATTGCAATTAAATGTATGAACCAAACGGCGTAAACTCAGTCAGTATATTTAAGGAACATATTCCACATATCAATTTCTTTAAATAGTAAGGATTTGCATTTTTTATTGATATCATTTCCAAGAGATTTTTTATCATCGGAGTAATAGATTTTTATAAGTTTGTTTTTAACTATATTCCATCCTTCTTGTAACTCAATACAGTACTTTACAAGAGATTTACTTATTAGCTCATCGCAAATTTCACTTTCTAATTCTTGCATCAGAATTTGGTTTGCAATATGCCTGTTTATTATCTGAAAAATTTGAGTAGAAATAAGATCACACATATGACCTTCAATAAAATCCTTTTCACATAATTCCCAAAAAGCTGTTGGTATTATTTCGCTAATCTCAGTAACTATTCTTCCGGCATTATTTTTTATTTCACTAATTGAAGGTTCAAATTTCTCTATGTTTTTAGATAATTTACATATAACTGCGTGAGGTTCAAGAGGAAAATTCATTACAGCTTTTATTAATCTATCCTCAGGAATTTCAAACTCATTATATCCATTAAAGTTTTCATCAAAAACATAAAATGCTCTTTTTTCTTCATCAAAACCATTAATAAAAGAATAATGTTCCCAATGGTGCTTATTCCAACAAACACTATTGGGAATCCAATAAAATAAATCTACTCCAAGCAAGACAATTTCCTTTTTCTTTATTAACTCTTTTAATAGCTTTAAACATTGCTCTTTACTTTCAAAATTTAACGGTTTTCGTTCAGTAATCAGTATATTTATATACTGATTGATTGCAGGCCTTACCGTCAACTCATTATACTTCGTATTATTCGGTGTCTCCATTTCGTTGACTATATACGAATAGTCATTTCGTAAAGCAGCTGATTTATAACTATTATCTACTGAAGTTAACATTGAAAACAGCATATTAAATTGACAGTTCATCCAAAATAAATCAAAAGGTTTAAAGTCTAACCTAACATTCATGATATCCTCCACTCTAAATATTTTAATGCATCAAAGCATTTTTATTTTTAACTGCTTGCACTTGTATAGTTCCTAATCCCTGCATTCCAAACCATTCTTACTATATAGCCAAATAGTATTGGCGCTACTATTCCCCATAATATGTATATATAACTTAATCTATGAAGAACAAACAAAGGAGGAAAATTTGCTACTAGAAAAATAGGAAGTACAAAAATCCCTATTCTTTGTATCCATTTATTATAAATCAAGTATGGCATTCTGTTAAAACCGTGTAGCTCTTCTGAAATAGAAGTAATAGCATTTGTTTTAACCAGCCAGAATGAAAATATCCTTGGAAGCAGAAAAACAGAATATGAAATTAGAATTCCACTTAAAATAAGACCTGAAAAACCAACTATATTAATTATATTCACATTAATTCTGAGCCTGTTCCATGCCAGTACAACCATAGTTATGCCACCAATTACATCAGATAATGGCCAACTGAAATTAATATTTCTTAATGTAATTATAAATTGAAGTGATATTGGTTTTGTTATTAGCGTGTCAAGTGTTCCATTTCTAATATGTTCCGGCAGTTCATAAAAGTTATGCCCAAAAAGGCCTGTATATACTCCGATAATAATAGAATATGTACCTGTATAAAGTAGAACCGCATCAGGAGTTAAGCCATTTATAACTATATTTGTCTGATATGCAACAATAACATATAGTATACGAACGAAAAGCCACATAAATTCGATAAAGAAACCCATTACAAAATTAAATCTGTACTCCATTTGACCAATTAAGCAATTCTTTGCAATTAAAATATAAATAAAACAGTGTTTTCTTATTTCCTTTAAAATCTCATTCATACCTTAGCCTCCAACAGCCACGTATTTTTTCATTCCCTTTTTCCAAAGGTAATTGGATAGAATAAATAAGAAAACCACCCAGAATAATTGAATCAATATGCCTTTACTCAAGTCGTCATAGTTAAGTTTACCACTTATTACATTAATAGGGAAATATATTGTGTACTTAAAAGGTAAGAATTCGATTACTCTAAGAAAATTTTTTCCAAAAATATCAAGAGGGAAGATACCCCCACTCGCTACATTAATCACTATTCCTAATATTGTAAATACTTGCCATATCTCTATCATCCAAAAAGCTAATGTACTTACACAGAAAAAAATTAAAAAGTTCAATAGTAAAGCCAGAAATAATATAACTAGTAAAAAAAATATTCTTTCAATCTCTATTTGATCTCTTAGGTAGTATTTTAAAACAACTAACGTACTTAGGGTAATAAACATCATTACTATTGAATTTATAAACTTTCCTCCAAGGAAATTGCTTATTCTATATAAAAAATACCCTATTGGTTGAACAATAAATTTATTTAATCCCCCCGATTTTATATCACTTGCTACTTCCCACTCAAATCCCGTAGCCAACAGTTTTGAAAAAATGCCTGATAAAATAGAATATGTAATCATTTGAGCAAAAGTATAACCGTAAACTTTAGCTTCACTTGAATTATTGAAAATTGCACTCCAAAGGAAATATTGAATAACTATAGGAACAAACGCACTAAATATTGTCAACAAAAAATCAGTACGATACTCCATTGATGATTGTACGCCTAATATAAATACTCTAGTATACTTCTTTACCCAATTAACACTTTGAAAACTCATTTTTTAACCTCTTTTATAAAGTAATGATATTCCTTCTTCTACTGGTATATCCTCGATATTAAAATCTGCTGCCGGAAATCTGTTTAGTATGTCATATGAGCAGCTTCTGATAGTACTCTTATCAACTTCTAAAGTTGCATTGAAGCCATCAAATGTTCTTAATTTGCCGAACTTCTCCAAATCATTTTTATCAATCTGCTCTTCAAAACTCAACTTTATAATCTTCTTATGTCCAAAAACATCATTTATTTTACTTAATTCACCATCATAAGCAATTATGCCCTCATTAACTATTAAAGTCCTTTTACACATCTCTTCTATATCCTTCATATAGTGACTTGTTAAAATGATTGTAGTTTTATTCTCCTGATTATAAAACTTTAAGAATTCACGTATCTTTTTTTGAGAGATAATATCAAGACCAATAGTTGGTTCATCAAGTAAGATAACCTTAGGCTTATGTATCAAAGCTGCAATAATCTCCATCTTCATTCTCTCACCTAAAGAAAGTCTCCTGACTTGTACTTTAAGTAGTTCTTTTACATCAAGTAGCTCTGTCAGTTCTTCAAGTGAAGATTTATATTCATCATCATTAATCTCATAAATGTATTTATTTAGATATAAGGATTCATTTGCAGGTAAGTCCCACCAAAGCTGACTTTTTTGCCCCATGACTATTGAAATATTCATTTTAAAATCCTTTTTTCTCTCCCAAGGAACTTGCCCTAAAACAGTTGCATATCCATCAGTAGGGAATAGGATACCTGACAACATTTTAAGGGTAGTTGTCTTACCTGCACCATTAGGTCCCAGAAAACCCACAATTTCTCCTTCAGAAATGTTAAAAGAAATACCTTTTACTGCTTCTTTAATCAATTGTTCTCTCTTAAATAAGTTCTTTATAGAATTTTTTAAACCCAATTCCTTTTTATAATAATTAAAGCTTTTAGTTAAGTTTTTTACCTCAATTGCTGTAATATCACTCATAGTTTATGTTATACCTTTCCATCCTTAAATATTTTTAAATTATATTACCAACGTATTATTGATAACATTAAGAATTGACTTTGATTGATTATTAATATAAAAATGTTCTCCCTCGAATTCTATTATCTAAAATTTATTATTAGTATAAGCTTCCCATCCTTGAATTTCTGAAATCAGTTTATCCTTCCTGCCATTTTAGCAAACGGTGCTTCAAATAAATACTCTTCAATTTGACTATATATATCATTTACATCATCTTCTATACTACTATAAAATTGAACGTTAGCCCGTTTACCTCTACCTGCAAGTTCAATTGAAATTAGTCTAATATTGGGATGCAGCAACTTCCCCCAAGGAAAATACAGAGTACTGTTACCTCCTGCATGAGGCAAACAAAGCAAGTTAATCTTATTGATACACTTATTCCCCCTTATTACAAGTCTCTTCAAAAACTAATTTTTGCTATGGATTTCAATTTACTACACACTAATTTATTTAATCTAAAGATATCCTAAATTATTTGTCCCATTTCCAGTTTAATAACTTTATCAGCACAAGAAAAATATCTATCATCATGTGATATTGCAATAATGCATTTGTTTTTATCCCTTAATTCCGGTAATAGAACTTCATAGAACAATTTTCTGAATTCGGGATCCTGATCTGAAGCCCATTCATCAAACAAATATATTTTCTTATCTTCCAAGTAACTGACTAGAAGCGCTAATCTCTTTCTCTGCCCGCTTGACAGCTTAGTTGTACTAAATATATCGTTATCAATACTTAATTTATCATTTATATGCAAAACCTTAAGCAACTCATCTATTTTATTTTCATCTGTTTGTCCAATTCCATATAACTTATCAAATAAAAAATAATCACTGAAAATTGTAGAATAGCATTGGCGTAACTCTTCTGGCTGAATATTATCTTTATTAAGTGTTATATCTCCTTTATCAGGCATATATAATCCTGTTAAAAGTTTTGCTAATGTAGATTTTCCACTCCCATTACCGCCAGTAATAAATGTAATTTCGCCAGACTGAAAAGTCCAATTTATAGGTCCTACTTTGAAGAAATCGCTATTATTATTTTTATAAGTATATTCAATATCATTTAATTCTAGAGAAAAACGGTCAGTCAAAAAAACATCTTCTCTGACAGTATTTACTGTTTCAAAAGATTCTAGTTCTTTCATAAGACCATTAAGCCTCCTATAACTTATTCTGGCGTTGATTAATTGAGGTATTGAATTTAAAACCCCATGTACAGGTCCAGTCATATATAAAAATATAAACACGTAATCTTTTAATGAGCTGGTTTGAATATCTTTAAAAACAATTGGAAAAACAAATGCAACAACTCCAATTACTATAGTGAACAGTAATTCTCCAACAACAAAAACATTGGCAAATCCCAAGTCACCCTTAATTCTTTTGTCACGGTATTCCTTACAGCTTTCTTGCATATCATTTACAAATCCAGCTTGCTTTTTATTGTTAATTTTGAGTTCCTTTAAACCATTAGTTAAACTGTTAATAAATTTAAAAAATATATTTTGAAGGTCTCTTGTCTCTTCCCATAATTTGTTTGCATATCTGCCCATAGCAAAATATAAACCTGCTGCACTGAAAATAACTAATATTGATACAAATAGACCATATATATTGATTACTCCTAAATATATAAAACAGCAAATGAGAGTTACTAAGCTTGATACTGCTGAGACAATAACATTTGCGAAGTTACTGATTGCCTCGGTATCGTTATTTAAGCCCGAATGTATCTTTCCGTTTTCCATCTGTTCAATCTTTTCATATGAAGATTTGAGAATCTCTTTTATCATATCAATTCTCATATCATAAACAACATTACTTGTTAAAAAAAGAAGTCTTTTCCTTACAATACGTTGTCCATAAACGTAAAGGACCATTCCCATAATAAAATATAATAAAAGACCGAATTGAAAACTGTCTGTTCTATTTAATGCTTCGTTAACAACAAAAATTATTATTGCATTTCCAAATCCACTGCTTACGCTTAATGCAACAATAACAAACAAAGTTTTATCATTTTTTCTTGTAAAAATTGTTGTGAGCATAAAATAAGTACAGAATAATATGACTGTTACAAATAATATAATTATTGATGTCAATAAACTGCTTGGAGCCCATACTTTAATAAATGACCATGGAAGTTCCCAATATATGATATCGCTAATTCTGTAAATGCAATACCCAAAACCTGTTAGGAAAAACAAAAGAAATAATAGTTTAGTTATAATCCCCTTTAGATTTTCAATACACTTTCTTTCCTTTTTTATAATCTGAAGCAATAAAACTAATAATAAATAGACGGTTACTAGTGCCACCAATAAAGATATTAGTGCTACAATAGAGAAAGTATTATCTATAGTAATATATTTATCATGTATATTATTCTTAGGGTTTTCTCCTTGAATTATATTATATATACCATCTGCAATTCCTTTTGTATACGAAGAATCTAAGTTCGCCAAAATACCTATTCCAAACTTTTCTTGAGGCCTGAATAAGATGAACGATGAGAAATTTGGGTTACTTCCTCCATGGGAAATGATACCTCCACCGTCTTGGAATACAAACCATCCACAAGCATACGATGATCCGTCAACGCCAGGCGATACAGTACGATCTGGTATATGAGAGAATTGGATTACACTCTTGTCGAACTTAATTGAATTTTCTGTTCCAAGTTGTATTCTAATCCACTTAGCTAAATCCTCGGCATTAGTTATGATGTATCCTGCAGGAGTATTTCCTCTGTATACAGGTGCATTATATTCCACCGGTCTGAGGAATCCTACTTTATATCCACTTGCCAAGTTATGCTTGTCCTCAGTGTTTCTAAATAAATAAGTGTTTTTAAGCCCTAATACATCTAGTATATTTTTTTGTATGTACTCTTCGTATGACATATGTGATACATTTTGAATTACAAGTCCGAGAATATCATAATTTATTGTTGCATAAAGAAATTTATCACCTGGATAAAAATCAAGCTCTTTATCTACTTGAGTTCTAATAGTTTTTTCTAATGCATCATCGCTTTCATCAATGGGAATATCTCCTATTGATGAAAACGGAACCCCACTTGAATGATACAGTAACTGTTTTAAAGTAATGTTGACATACCCATTAATTTTTTCTCCTTTATGATTGCCTGTGTACCTCATACTAAACCATGGAATGTACTTGTTTACCGGATCATTCAGATTAATTTTACCATCTTTTTCAAGTTTTAAAATTCCAAGTGCTGTAAATGCCTTACTTGTTGACCCAAGTTCAAATAAAGTCTCAGCTGTAACTGGATTCTTGGTTTTACAATTTGAATAACCAAATCCTTTTTTATAAATGGTTTTATCACCATCAACAATTACAACTGATAAACCAGGTATTTTCCCTTCTTTCATACAACTGTTTATCCATGATTCTATTCTTATACGTTTTTCCTCTGTAAAAATACTTTGTAGGCTATGATTAACATTAATTTCAGCAAAAACTGAATTTGAACATATTAATATGGCAATAAGAATAAATGCAAATTTTATAATCCGTATTTTCAATTATACCCCTCCTATGATTTATCAACTAAAAATCCTTCCCAGCTCTTCTAAATTTAGGTTTACTGTATCAAAATCAGAAGGTGTATATTCCGAAGCTTTTTTATTACAGCAATGCTTAATGATATTTTCTAAGTTATTCATATAATCAGATGTAAATTTCTCCATAGTGTTTTCAGAATACTTATTTTTGCTATATGTCAAATGTACATTTAACCTATCATTTAATACAAAACAATTTATTTCAATTGAATACGTTAATGTGTTTAAACTACAATAATCACTTCCTAGTTGATCATTTAAAAGAGTGAAAAAAGCGTCACTATATCCTGGAGTAAAATCACCTAAAAAATTGAATCTGATGTGCTTATTTTTGCTTTCATTGAAAGTAGTTGTCAAATATTTCAGTATACCAAAATCAATCCCTTTGTTGGGTATCTTTCTTATTTCCTCTTTAACCTCTTTAATCTGAGATGATATATCTTCCTTTTTCAGCTTAATAAAAAATGGAAATAAACTTGTAAACCATCCAACTGTCCTTGAAATATCTATACTTCCTAATATATCATTCCTACCATGACCTTCAAGTTCAATGACTATTTCTTCATTTCCAGTAAAGTTTTTTATTGTTCTCAATAACGAAGTTATTAATAAATCCTTCGGTTCAGTGTTATATGCCATGTTGGCTTTTGTCATAAGATTAAGTGTAAACTCTTCACTCATTTTAAACTCTATAGTATAGCAGCTATCTATAATATCTTCACCCAAATCATAATCTTTAGGAAAACAAAAATTCTGATTTAAAGCATTCTGCCAATAGCTTATTTCATATTGCGCTTCCTTTTTAATAGAATTTACTAATCTGTTCGCCCACTCCTGATATGAATTTGTTTTGGATGGAAGAATAATTTTAATTCCATTATTTAGTTGATTTAACATCAAATTAATATCTTCTAGTATAATTCTCCATGAAACTCCATCGACTACTAAATGATGGGCAGTAATTAGTATTCTTTTCGTACTTTGTCCTAAATCAAATATACATCCCTTAATTAAAATACCATTCTCTATGTTAAAACTTGATTTAAGGTCATCTGCTATACGTTTCATGCTTTCAGCTTGCACCGAATAAATTTGATTTCTTAGATCATATTCTTGAATATGATGGTATTTGTTCAAATGCTCATTATTATAAAACAGCTCTCTGGTTTGCAAATTGCAATTTATTCTTAATGTATCATGGTGTTTTATTAATTCATTAAAAACTATGTCCAACATTTCGTATCCAATTTTCTGATTTAGCTCCAACAGTATACTCTGGTTATAGTGATTAAAATTATTGAATTGCTGTGAAAAAAACCAACATACCATTGGAGTATAATTAAAGGTTCCATCAGAAAATCCCTGCGGTATAACCAACTCTTTGCTTTGCCCTATGTATTGCGCCATTTCTTCAATAATAGGATTGGATAAAATATCTCTAACCCTTATTTTTAAACCTCTATCATTTAGTTTTGAAGCAATTTGAATTGCTTTTATTGAATCTCCACCGATATGATAAAAATTATGCCTCATACTCACCCTATCAATGTTCAAAACTTCACAAATTACGCGTATAAGGTTTTCTTCATTTTCATTTCTATATACAATAAACTCTGTATCTTCAACTTCCTCAATCCAAGGTTCTGGTAATAAAGCTCTATTGATCTTACCATTTATAGTTAATGGTATTTCATCCAATTCAATAAAATAAGATGGAATCATATAATCTGGTAAATAACAACGCAGAAAATCTTTTAACTCGGATATTAAAACATTAGACTTTATTACAATATATGCACATAGGTATTTATTATTGTTGTTATCCTGATAATCTACCACAACAACGTCTTTTATTGATTTATGGCTCAATAAGTGCTTCTCAATTTCACACAATTCAATACGATATCCTCGAATCTTAACCTGCTGGTCCAACCTTCCGACGTACTCTATTTTACCATCATTCAAGAATCTAGCTAAATCACCAGTTTTATACATCCTTCGTCCGCATATAAAAGGATTATCAATAAACTTTTCCTGCGTCAACTCAGACCTATTTAAATATCCTCTTGCGACTCCATCACCAGATATATATATCTCTCCAATTGTATTACTTGGCACTGGATTAAGGTTCTTATCTAAAATATAAATTTGTACATTTTCGGCAGGAACCCCTATCGGAACTGAAATTCTTGTATCATTTTCGCAATTATACTTATGTATCATACAACCTACTACCGTTTCAGTAGGTCCATATTCATTAAATATTTCTATTTTTCCATCAAAGCTTTTATAAATATCTCTAGCAATATTTACTTTTAAATCTTCTCCACCAACAATAAATCGTCTAACCGAAGAATTGCTATTATCTAAGTCTCTTAATAAAGTTAGATGTGAAGGAGTAAGCTTAATAAGCGTTATATTGTTCTCTTTAATTATTTTATAAAGAACATATTCTTCATCATCAAAATTATTACTATATACAATAATTTTACTTCCACTGATTAATGGAGTAAAAATGGTTGTAACAGTTAAGTCAAATGCTAGAGAAGAATAAAGTGGAATCACTTCATCCTCATTTCTCATATACATTTTTTTTGCCCACCAGACATAATTAACTAAACTTTGATGCTCAATCATACTACCCTTTGGTTTCCCCGTTGAACCAGACGTATAAATAATATATGCCAAATCATCAGGCTTATTAATAACATCAAGATTTGATGCATCACCAAAAAATATATTTTGATTATTAAGTTTAATTATTTTGCCATTAAAATTCATAGTACTATCTAAATCTACATTAGTAAGAATCATACTAGCGCCCGAATCATCCAACATATAGCATATCCTGTCATTTGGATAATCAGGGTCAATAGGCAAATAAGCCCCTCCAGCTTTTAAAATACCAAAAACTCCAATAACGGTTTCAATTGAGTGGGTAGTCATAAGTCCAACAATTGTTTCATTTTTTATACCTTTATTTCTAAGGTACCTGGCAAGCTGATTTATTTTTTGATTTAATTCCTGATAAGTTAACTTATTATCATTAAATCTAATAGCCTCCTTATCTGGTGACTTTTTTGCTTGTTCTTCAAACAATTGATATATCATTTTATTTTTTGGGTATTCTTTTTTAGTGTCATTAAACCCATATAATATTTTATTTCTTTCATCATATGTCAGAATACTTAAATTTTTTACTTTTTCATATGGGTTAACTATTATTTGATTCGTTAAATTTAACAAACGAGTATACATAACATCAATTTGCTCTTCAGAGTAATCATTAGTCTTATAGTCAAATTCTAATGTTAAGTTTCCTGCTGCGGACCAGTCTTTTATAACCAGTTGCAAAGAATATATTTGATTTCCATTGTAAAATTCTATGTTTTCTATTTGATAGTTATTTAGTTCTAAATTGTGTCTAGTATTATAATAGTTAACACAGGTATTAAAAAGATTGTCATACCCCTTTTTCTTAAGTTCCAGATCCTTTACAAGTAGGTCGTACGGATATTTTTGATTATAATAGCAATCTTTCAACTGTTCATTTATTTTTGCCATAGTATACTCTATGCTTAAATCATCATCTATAACAAATCTAAATGGCATTGTACTTGTAAACATCCCAATAGTGCTCTTCTCCTTTTTCCCGGATCTATTGAACACAGGAGTACCTATTACAATATCTTCCTGCTGGGTAGTTTTATATAAATAAATAATAAACAATGCAACATAAAATGTATTGACTGAAAATTTGTAATTCCCTACAAAGTTTTTTAATTTATTAGAATTATCTATATCAAGTTCATAGGTTTTTCTTTTTCCTTCGATTTCATCTGAGCTTTTATTTAAAGACATATCCGGCAAAACTTTAAACTTCTCATTCCAGAAGAATTTATTTTTTATAAACCTATCTGATAAAAGATATTTTTTTTCGTTTGATATATATTCAATATAAGAACACTCTAAACTATCATTAATCTGTTCTTCATTTAATAACCTTATATATGTATCACATATCTGATCTGTCATTATGTTAGTTGACCATCCATCAGAAATTATATGATGCAACTTAACCAAATATCCGTTATCATTATCTGACAATTTAAATAAAGCAAAATAAAAAAGCCTTTCATTTTCTAAAACAAATGGCCTTTTAGCTTCTATTTCAACCCATTTTATAAATTCTTCTTCTGAGTTATCATATTTAGAGAAATCAAAAAAATCCAGCTTTACTTTTCCATAATCTACTATATATTGACTAACTTCTCCTGTGTTCTCGACAAAGCTTAACCTTACTCCTTCATTTCTTTTAATGAAAATATTTATAGACTTTTCAAGTAAACCAAAATCAATATTACTCTTTATTCTTACTGTTCCACCAATATTGTATAAAGATGTTCCTGGGTATATCTTCTCTAAGAACCAGATCCTTTTTTGAGGATGAGTTAATGGATAAAAAACCATATAATTTCCGTTATCAGTATTCATAGATATCAACCTCTTAAACTATTAATAAAGCCAACAAAATGTTGTATGGCGATTGTGCCGCTTCAACAAGCTTTTGTCCAGAAACTTACTTGATTCCAAAGTATGAATTTCTATCATCCTCAAGTACATAAAACAGTACATTACTGCCATTCATAACTAATTTTAATTCCGGTACTTTATTTTAATGACTGTAAAATCATGTTTCTCAACCTTAAAATATTGTTAAGAAAAAGCTTATAGTATTCTTCCGTATAGTCCAAAGTCATATTGTCTTCAAAAAACAGTACTTATAATCATTAAGATATATAACTTTTTTCAAAACCCGTGGTATCAATCAATAAAAGCGCCATATTTATAACACAATTGCCCCAGTATTCGTTATACGGATTAATACTTTTATGTATATCACAAATATCACCCCTAAATCCGGTTTAATGACTTAATTAATTATGAATATATAACGATTTCTCCGTGTATGTTAAATATGTAAATACTAATAAACCTATTTATTACAAACTCTCTTTTAATAATCCAATAAACAACCTCTAAGGATACATTTATCCTCCTTAACTCACCAAAGCATGCAATTTCAATTTCAGCACGTCTTTTATGCCTATCAATCTTTTTAATAATGCTCTCCCTACCCTTTAATGGTCCTAAAGTAACATAAATCTTATCTCCTATAATTAGTCCTTTAGATTCTTCTGTAACATATTCATCATTTAAAAATTGTAAAAGAAACTTCTTTTCAGAGTTATCTATCTTCATATAAGTAAAATTTTCTTTTCCTAAAATTCTGTATATGCACTTTAATAATCTTGTATATTTATATGTAATATTTACAATCATTGCTTCATCTAGAGTAGAATCAAGGAATACATATCCTGGAAACATAGGCTTAAGACACTTTATAATACTTTTTGAATTTCTTAAAATAGTTTCAATTTGTGGAATAAATGCTACAGACTCTTTTTTATCAAATACTTTGTTTAGAAAATCACAAGCTTCTTGTTCACTTCCTGTTTTAACGTAAAATACGAACCAGTTACCCATATCCACTATTTTATCCTTTTAGTGACGTAGCTCCGCCCATTCATTTATAAAAATCTATAAACTCCTAAATAGCTAAGATATATTCCTTATCGTTAGTTAACGAGGCATGGCTACGATTATTAACAATAAGTGCTTTACAATATTTCCTTAAATTTTTAAAATATTTTTATATAATGTAATTTATTGTAATTATAGCAACTATTGTATATAGTAGCACTAACAAAAAGGAAATGCAACATCATTTTTTTATAAATATTTGTATTTTTTCAACAAATATCTATATCTAAAAAAGAAGATTGATTGGAGGCTGTGAAATAAATTCTACAATTTGAGCTTTCTATGATAAAATTAAAATATCATAGGAGGCTTTTTTTATGGTAAAAAGAAAAAATTCTATGAGAGAAGACAAAAAGAACATCATTGCTGCACTAATTGAGAAGTATGACATTAAATCTGCTGAGGACATCCAGGACGCACATAAGGATCTGCTGGTTGGAAAGTATGCTTGAAGCCGAAATAGATGAACACCTTGGGTACGTGCCGTATGAGAGGACTGACAACGAGAACTCAAGAAATGGTAAAATGCTTGATTACGTCAGAGAAGGAGATACACTCTATATTAAAAGCATTTCTCGATTAGCCAGAAACACAAAAACATTGGAATGGCAGTGCGTGAATCTACTGAAAATAACAGAACAAGAGTTGAAAAAATAAAAGCTGATGCAAAGGTTCTTGATGATATTCTGTGTGATTGCCTGCCCTCTTTTGAGAACTTTATTCATCCGCTTAGCACCCTGCATTACTGCAACGCACCGGATTTAGCTACACGACCCACTGGTGATTGCCGTGGTCGGACTTACACCGACTGGTGTGATCCAGCTTCGCTGGACACACGACGCACAGGATAAAAAAGGAACTGCTGCCCTGATGAATAAAATTTATTCATTGTGCAACAGTCCCTTCAGGTTTTAATTAATATTCTTAATTTCCCATTACCGTCAAAAATGATTACCGCTAAATCAGCCCGATCTTGAAGGTTTTGATCTCATGGGGGTATATTTCAAAGGACAGCGTATTATCCCCTGTTTCAATTACTCCTATTTCCTTTTCCTCAAGATCGGTTTCGCAGGCATATCCGATTTTCTTGAAAAAGCTCAGGCTGGCAGCAGTCCTTCTGTTATGACATTCATACAGCCTTACGATCAGTTCCTGCCCATTCTCAGATTTTTTCACAGTATCGATTATTATATTTTTCCTGTTGACCGACAC
>JAEWMS010000074.1 GCA_023393115.1 Bacillota bacterium | reverse complement strand
TTAATATCTTTATTGGAACAGTACATGAAAGTAAGTTAATTCTATTGAACCGCCGTATACCGAACGGTACGTACGGTGGTGTGAAAGGTCGGTAGCTGAAATAATCAGCTACCTCCTATTCGATATTTACAGTTATTAGTAAAAATAGTACTTATAGTTGTTAATATTTATGTTGTAAGCTGTTGAAACCGTTTATGCATAGCATAAGGATAATCACGAAAGATAATAAAAAATAACTAATTTCCGGAGGTCTAAAATGATAATAGGTTTAATCATTGTACTGGTAATGATTTTGGTTTTACCCTTTACTTTTCAAAAAGTTGAGCATAACCTTGAGTATTTTCTTCTTGTTATGGGTTTAGCTGCCACAATAATTTCAAAAGCTTTATCCTTTGCGCTTTTATCACACATCTTTATGAATTATCTTCTATACTTTATAACGGCTGCGGTACTTATAGCAGGATTGATATTCAGGGTATCGGTTAAAAGAATAAAGATATTTGTAAGTGTTGTAACGAGAAAAATTCCTTTGCCGGTTTTCATTTTCTTACTGATAACGGTACTAGGTCTGTTGTCAAGCTTTATTACAGCAATCATAGCTGCGTTAATTCTTGTGGAAATCATTCACGCCCTTCCAATTAAGCATAGCCGAAAGGTTATATTAACAGTTATCGCCTGTTTTTCAATCGGTTTAGGAGCGGTATTAACGCCTATCGGTGAGCCCTTGTCCACCATTGTTGTATCGGCACTGAAGGTTGATTTCTTTTACCTAACCAGGAATATCGGAATATATGTAATACCCGGTGTAATAGCTATGGGACTACTGGGAGCTTTGGTATCAGCACGAAAGGAAAAGGTTTCGGAGGTTACAGAGAAGGATGAAAACTGGAGCATTGAAGAAAAAAATATTATACAAGCAGAAAGCCTTAAGGATGTATTTGTAAGAGCCTTCAAAATATTTCTTTTCATAATTGCACTTGAACTTCTGGGGGCAGGCTTCAAGCCGCTAATAAATACTTATATTATACATCTTGACAGCCGTATTCTATACTGGATCAATATGTCTTCAGCAGTCCTTGACAATGCGACTCTGGCAGCTGCCGAAATAAGTCCTGCCATGAGCCTGAAGCAGATACAGGCAATACTGATGGGATTACTTCTCAGCGGTGGAATGTTGATACCCGGGAATATACCCAATATTATTTCGGCGGGAAAACTAAATATTAAGAGCAGAGAGTGGGCTAAAATCGGGCTACCTATAGGTATCAGTCTACTTATAATTTATTATGTGATTGTATTCATAATTTAAATAGTAACTAACTATATAAATCAGCCGCCAGGCGGCTGATTTCCTCGTGATCAATCACTTCATATCCATTTCCTGTCTTTTCCAGTATACCTTTCTCACATAAACTTTTCAGAGTTCTATGAAGGTGTCTGTAACTTGTCCCAAGGAGCTCTGAAAGTTCTATGAGATTCTCATTAACCGATAAGACTCTGGAACCGTTTTCTAAAAGCTCACCGGCTGCAAGTATGTAGCTGGACAGCCTCTTTTCCAGAGGGTATAGCAGATTTATAGCACTGTTTTTAGCGCTCCGGTGAAGCTTTTGACCCAGAGAATTACAAATGTATTTTAGAAACTTGGGATCCTCAAAAAGGTGTTTTTGTATATTTTCTTTTGATATCCCTATGCAATAGGTATCCTCAATTACTTGAACATTTATCGCCACAGCTTTGTCATCAACCATTTCGACATCACCAAGAACAGTTGATTTATGATAGAAACACAGCAGTAGTGATTTACCGTTACTTACTGTAGTAAAAACTTTAGCCTTACCAGCCACAATAAATAACAAATAGCCGATATCCTCCCCCTCCCTGCATATGTACTCATTCTTTCTGTAAAAAAGGAGCTCCATATACGGTGTCATATCATCGGTAAAGATTTGATCGGTACAAAGTTGACTTATATACTTGTCAACCAAAAGTTTATTGTTCTCTTTAAGCATAATCTAATATCCCTTTTTTGATAATATATAACAATTATACTATTACTATGACATATGTCCTACCTTCCATCAATTAATTCGTGCTAAATTTATTTTAACCAGCCAATCAAATTATTTTGAGTGTCTTCCTGGTTTAGATATTCTGCGTATGGAGGTCATATGTTCAATTCAGTTTCTGTTTTTATTGGAGCTCTGGTATCTATAATGACCATGGTTAATGGAACATTATCTGCATCAACAGGAAATTATGGGGCCCTCATTATCATCCATATAGTTGGGCTTTTGGGAGTAGTTGCTGTAATGTTGCTATGTAAAATAAGGCTTATGGGCAAAAAAGGAATACCGATATATTTTTACAGTGGGGGCGCTATTGGCGTTTTAACCGTGCTTTTCACCAATATAAGTTACTCAGGCCTTGGCGTATCATTACCCATTAGCTTAGGTCTCCTTGGCCAATTACTGACATCCCTGATAATAGACCATTTTGGATTGTTCAACATGAAAAAAAATAAACTTGTCAAAAAGAAATTTATAGGTTTGGCAATTATCCTTTCAGGAATAATTTTAATGGCTGTTTTATAGATTGGAGGTCAATCAATGTTTTATGTCATTTTCTCATTTTTAGCAGGTGTTTCAATTGTCACATCAAGGACTTTCAATTCCTTATTAGCTTCAAAAATTGGTGCTTTTCAAAGTACCTTTTGGAATTATGTTGTAGGGTTAATCTTTTCTTTTGTATTTATGCTTGCCAGTAAAGAGTTTTTGCTAATAGCAGAGGTTGAGTATGGAGAAATTCCACTATGGGCATATACAGGGGGATTAATTGGAGTTGTTGTAGTGATGTTGCTAAATTACGTCACTTTAAAAGTATCAGCCATTTACTTAACCTTACTATTATTTGTAGGTCAGCTCCTGGTTGCTATAGCTATCGATTATATACACCTTGGTCAAATGTCCCCAGGTAGGGTACTTGGGGGTATTCTGGTGCTTTTAGGCCTAGCTTATAATCTTTTACAGGATAGAAAGTCGGAAACAGAGATAACTAACTAGTTGTCTCTGTTTCCAACAGTTCCAGAATTTTTGGAGTACAACGTCTGCCTCCACAGGGTCCGCTGCCTGCTCCTGTGGCTTTCTGTACCTCTTCCAGGGTTTTTGCTCCATTTTGAATAGCTTTTTTTATTGTTGCTCTGGGAATGGCTTTACATATACACACTTTGGTTAGCTTATCGAGTATTTCAGAGTTTATATTCTGGTCCATAGAATCCCCTCCAGTATTTTATATATAGCTTCGAATCGTTTCAGAAGCTGTTTTTGAATTTGCTGTTCGAAAAAAAGCCGAACCCTGCTTCTTTATGATGCACTGTTCGGCTTTATTCATACCTATACATTATTTGTTGTTATTTTCAACACAAGCATTTAATTCTTTCATTAATTCGTCAACATTAATGCCATGAGCAAGTGCTCCCTGTTCTATGTTTTCGAATCTTGCAGCCATACATCCGAAGCAATGCATTCCGTGATTCAATAATATCTCAGTTGTTTCAGGATATTTTTCAACTATATCAGTTATAGACCAGTCCTTGGTAATTGTCATTTTATTCACCTCCTTAAATGATTACGAGTAGTACAAAAGGTAATAAACTAATAATATTTACAAACATTATTCATTATAACATTTTCCTAAAATTAAATACCCATTACCCGCTCAGTCAATCAAAAAATTCAAAATTTTATATTTCCTTTAAATTCCTCCAGCAAATCACTCAATATTTATTTAATATAATTTACCAGATCTAAATTTCTTTTCGGAGTGGGCTGAACCCATCCATCTTCCCTGTAGCCGAAGCTCACACCATAATAAGGCATATAGCCCTCGGGAATATTTAGTTTTGCTGTCTCTTCCTTATTTTCAAGGTAAAATCTCATAAGACCCAGCCAAACTGAACCTATACCCACACTCTCGGCCGCAATAAGCATATTCTGGATAGACGCAGCACAGTCTGCTCTCCAGGCCATGGTATCCTGTCTGGCTGTATTTACTTGTTAATTTATTTTATTAATATCAATTTATTGATATTCAAAATTCAGTTTATGATTCAACAATTACTATGTTCAATAGTTCAAATATTATTGAACTATTTCAATATATCATAGATTGTGGTATACTTCAAGAGTAAAAAGACAAAAACCCATTATTTTGCAAAACATTTTTTTAATATGGGTTACGTTCAGGAGGTAATATCTTGAGGGAATTATTCCACCCAAATATAGAACAAATGTGCTTATCAACAGTATTGAATGCTTTAGGCGACCCTATCAGACTTCAGATAATAAAAAACCTGTCAAATCAAACTGAAACTACTTGCGCCTGTTGTAATATAGATTTACCTAAGTCTGCCCTGTCACACCACTTTAAGGTACTTCGTGAATCAGGACTTATTAATGTGCGTATTGAAGGCAAACAAAGGTTTTTATCCATAAGATACAAGGAACTGGAACAAAAATTTCCGGGTCTTCTGGATTCGGTAATAAGAAGTATATAGACTAAAAATTTGCTTACCGGTTTCTTTTACCCAACGCGTTCTTTCCAGTGATATACCTTTTGGGATGGTGCCTAAATGTAATAAGTATATTCCGGTAGTATCCTTCTCAGGAACTGCTTCGTTCTTTCTTCTTTTGGCTTTGTAAAAATTTCTTTGGGGTCTCCCTCTTCTACAACAACCCCACCGTCCATAAAAATCACTCTATTGGCCACGTCCTGTGCAAAGGACATTTCATGGGTCACGACTATCATGGTTGTTCCTTCACTGGCTATTTTCTTCATTACATTCAGAACCTCACCTACTAATTCAGGATCCAGTGCTGAGGTGGGCTCATCAAAAAGAATGATGTCAGGACTTAAAGCTACAGCTCTAGCAATGCCGACACGCTGTTGTTGTCCTCCTGAAAGCTGACTCGGAAAAAAGTCATACTTATCTGATAATCCTACTTTATCAAGAGCCTTTTTACTTATTTCATACGCTTCGGCCTTCGGTATCTTTCTGCCCACAATAAGGCCAAGGGCTACATTATCCAATGCTGTTTTGTTATTAAATAAGTTATAATTCTGAAAAACAAAAGCAACCTTTTGTCTGATTTCATGTATCTGTTTTTTTGAAGCTGATCTTAGATTTACATCTATAGTACCAAAGGTGGCATGCCCTTCATCGGGCTTTTCAAGGAAATTTATGCATCTGAGCAATGTTGTTTTACCTGAACCACTGGGTCCAAGAATTACCACAACATCGCCCTTTTCTATATTCAAGTCCACCCCTTTTAAAACCTCATTCTTTCCGAATGCCTTATGAATGTTTTTTATTTTAAGCATGACCGTTTCCCCCTGTTAAGCTCGATTAGGCACTTACACTTTTATATGTTCTTATACGCTTTTCAAATATCTTAAATCCATACTCTACAATACCACAGATAATCAAATAGACCAGAAAAATATCTATATAAGCCTCAACATAATTATAGCCTACATTTGCCGCTACTTTAGCCCTTAAGGTAATTTCCTTCAGCGACATTGCATAACCCAGTGAAGTACCCTTAATCAGGTTGGTAGTCGTATTGCATATGTTTGGCAAAGCAACTGTTAAGGCTTGTGGAATTATCACTGTTACATAGGCCTGGAAATTGGTCATTCCCACCGACTGAGCCGCCTCCAACTGTCCTTTGCTGACAGCTCCCAGTGCAGATCTGAATACCTCTGAAAGAATCGCTATGGTATTTAATGAAAAAACTATAAACGCATACCATATAGGATTAATATCATATATTTTTATGTTTACATCAAGCCTGCTGAATATCTCCGAAAGGATAAGCGGTATGCTGTTGTATATAATAAATATCTGTACAATCATTGGTGTCCCTCTTACGAAGGAAACATATACCTGGGCTATGCGGTGCAGTACAGGCATACGATTGATTCTGGAAAGTGCCAGAAGAAAACCCAGTGGCAGAGCAATTACCAATGAAACAAGTGTTATTAATAACGCTGTTGGTGCTCCTGACAGGGCAACAAAAAAAGTATCCAATAAGAATTCATAGTTTAACATATCTGTCACCCCCAGCTATATTGATCCCAATTTGTCTGCCCTTGCTCAGTTTATTTTCCGTCTTGATAAAAGTTTGCTCGATTACAACTGAAATGACCCAATAAATCAAAGATAAAGCGATATAGGTTTCCAGTGCATGTGCATTATAATTTCCCGCAATAATAAGACTTGCTTTTCCCATAATATCTATAAGCCCTATGGTATAGGCTAACGCTCCCTCCTTGAAAAGGGAAAGAATTGAATTCCCTATATTGGGGATAGCAACTACCAAAGCCTGAGGAAAAATTATCAGGGCATATGCCTGTATACTGTTCAAGCCCACGCTTACTGAAGCCTCATACTGTCCTCTATCTACTGAATCGTAGGCTGTTCGTATAACTTCACACATTGCGGCTGCAAACTGAAGTGAGAAGGTGATGACAATAAATACTGCTTTGTCAACATCGTTAAGATCAACCCCAAAGTTCTCAGTAATGGCCGGAATTCCGTAATATGTAAGGAAAAGAAGAACAATGGAAGGAGTACACCTCATTGCTGTAGTATAAGCATTTGCTATTTTTAGAGATACTTTTCCTTTTCTGATTTTAGCAACTGCCAAAGCAAAACCCAGAAGAGTTCCGAAAAGTACCGACAGTCCAGTAATCATAAAGGTTATCCCTAAGTATGGCAATAGTTTAGGTATAGCGTCTAGTATATAAGCTGCATTAAAATACTTTTCCATGTTCTACCCCACCCAACAATTAATAATTTTACCTGTTTACTTTTTCAAGTACTTCGAATAAATCCTTACCGTAGAATTTTACACTTTGTTCGTTGGATTTCTTTTCATCCTTGAGCTTCTTTATTGCTTCATCATATGCATCTGCAAATGCCTGTTCCTTTTTGTTAAACAGCGGCCAGGTTTTAATTACAGCAAACTCGTTGTAAACCACTTCATTTACAAGGTTATGATATTGTCCATCCTCTGCCCTAACTTGTTTATCAAATTGACCTTCAATTATTACTCCCCCATCCACACGGCCTTCATTTACCCATTGAACCACATCAACAGTGAAAGAATCACCGGCTTCAAGCTTAACCTGGTTATCAGGATTTGCTTTGTTATACTCATCAATAATTGTGTACTGTGCATTGTTTGCTGCCATTGGTGCCAGCTTCAATCCAGCTTTAGCAAAATCTGAAAGAGTTTTTATTTTTTCGTTGTTTTTCTTTAAAACAAGACCTGTACTACTAAGCCCAAGAAACTCTTTAGGAAAAATAAATTTTTCAGTTCTCTCTTGAGTCCAGAAGGCATTCTTGATTCCCACCTGATATTTTCCCTGTTCAACTCCGATAAGGAGGTCATCATTTGATGTTCCAATAAACTCGAATTCATACTGTGGTAGTAGTTCGTCAACCAGCCTCATAACCTCAACATCATAACCTGTAGCATTACCATTCTCGTCCAACCATGATATAGGCTTTGATGCCTGATCATATGCTACTTTTACTTTAGTCACCTGACTGCCTGAATCGGCGGATGCAGCAGTTGAAGCAGTTGAAGCAGTACTGTTATTTGAATTTGTATCTGAGTTTGCTCCGCAGCCTGTTATAAACGCTGCTGTTAAGATTGATGCTGTTATTAAGCTTAGAATTTTTTTACTTTTCATAGTTGTAATCTCCTTTATTTGTCTATTTTTTACATCCTTATAATTCATATAAGCATAGTATGTTTATATATAAAAAAATTACTTCACTTTCTTAATTAAAACCTGACAGGTTAGCTTGCCATTTGCAATAGTATCACCCAACTCAAAGGTAAACTTATCAAATTTACTAATAATGCCTCTGTCTCCATCCATAGCTATATCACATAATTGAGAAATTTTAACTTCATCATTGGTAAGCTTTTTCCATGCTTCTACAAGGGGACAATAATGAAATTCTATATTCAATTCATCCTCGGTAGTCTTTACATCCATCTCAAATACCTTTTTAACCTGTTCTGTAGCAAATGCGGAGGCAAATTCCTTAATATCATCGGTTTTCGGGAACTTATTTTCACCGTGGAAGCATCCGCACTTATATATAGCATCCTTGGCAAATTGGGTATCAATACCCCTTTTCTCAGCTTCGTCAATGAGGTAATAGAACCAGGTGGCTCTATGTTCAAAGGCGTTTCTTAAATCTAACGTATGCTGGTCCTTGATAGTCGCTTCATTCTTTATCATAGCCATCTCCATTTCCGGTATGTATGAATCCTTATTAATTCGACCCTTTTGACATACCTGCATCTTTAAATTCATAGTAAACATATATTATTTATAAGTTATTTAATATTATACACGATATTTCTGATTTGTAAACTATGTTTTTACAAAATAATTTATTTTTTAACAAAAAATAACCTGTATCCTAATAGGAATACAGGCTAACAATTGTTTTAACAAATCATCATAGTTACTATGGCTTGGATAATCTCTTGTTTCATTACTTCATAATTCATATAATCGTGCTTATGATAATTCACCTCATGGCAGTAGCTTTCTATCATCCACATTGCAATATGAACCTTTTCGTGGGCATTTGTGGGTTTCAAACCATGCTGGGCCATAAGTTCTACAATTGTATTTGCTGTTGTCACTTCAAAATAGCAGAAGTATTCTCTTACATCCTGGTCGGTATGAGACATGGCCATCATTTCCTCATGGGCTTGTCTGGACAAAGTATGCGAATCAGTAAAAATATTAATTATATTATTAAGGATTTCGACTAAATCTAAAGGCCCTTCCAGTGTAGTAAGACTTTTATATAACGGGGTAGTCATACTATCGGCATAAAATTTGACAGCTTCAATGAAAATATCCTTCTTGTCCTTAAAATAGTTATATACTATTCCGGTGGAAACGCCAGCCTCTTTAGCGATCTCAGCAGTGTTGGTATTATAGTAGCCTTTATCACAAAAGAGCTTAAAACCTGCTTCAACAATTTTTCTCTTTTTTTCAATTGAACGCTGCTGTTTGGGTTCCCTTATTTCAGAATTACTCATAACGCTGTCTCATCTCCATTTTGATAGTCTTCAGTCCGAATTAACTAATTTACTCTGATTTATCAATTCAGCTACTAAAAAAGTAACCCTGCCATAATTATATTTGATTAAGGTGTATCTTGCAACTTATAAATCTGAAATTAATTTCATATTTTTGTTGACATATTAATCCAAAAATCATATACTAAATATGAAATGTATTTCAGGTTTTAAACATACTTACATTCCCCTCTTTACCTAGTGGCTGACAGAGGAATTTTACATTTTATTTTTCCTTAATTTCTATTCAAATATATAAAAAGTCTATGGAGGTTAATATGAAGTCTCTTATTGAATTTAAAAACGTTACTAAAGAATATAATATTGGATCAAAAAAACAGCTGGCTGCTGATAATGTTAGCTTTACCATCAACGAAGGCGAATTTGTTGTAATACTCGGACCTAGTGGAGCCGGAAAATCAACAGTTTTAAACCTCCTAGGTGGTATGGATTTTGCCTCCTCCGGAGAGATAATTATAAATGGTGAAGACATTGCCAAATTCAATGAAAAGCAACTGACAGTCTATCGTGCAGAGAATGTGGGCTTTGTTTTTCAGTTCTACAACCTCATTCCAACTTTGACAGCACTTGAAAATGTCGCACTGATTAAAAATGTTGTGAAATCGCCGCTGGATGCCTCAGAGGTCTTAGCTTCTGTGGGTCTTGGAGAACATCTTGGGAAATTTCCCGCACAGCTGTCGGGCGGCGAGCAGCAGAGAGTTTCCATCGCCAGAGCCATCTGCAAAAACCCTGCAATGCTGCTGTGTGACGAACCCACCGGAGCTCTTGACAGTGAAACAGGTGTCGTTATACTATCCCTACTGCAGAAAATGAGCAGGGAGAAAAATAAAACTGTTATCATAGTAACTCACAATGCGGCTCTGGCGCAGACTGCCGACAAGGTTATAAAACTGAAAAACGGTAAAGTCAGAGATATTATTGTTAACGATACTCCTCTGGCTGTAAGTGAGGTGAATTGGTGATGCTAATTAAAAAAATGCTCAGAGATATGAAGCACAATAAAACACAATTTATTTCAATCTTCCTTATGGCCTTTCTCGGTGTTTTCATTTTTGCAGGTATTGGCGGTGAATGGTATGGCCTGCAGCAGACCTCAAATAAGTTTTACGAGGAGACCAATCTTGCAGACGTGTGGGTTTACGGCAGAAATTTCTCTCAGGAAGATGTTAATAATGTATCTGAAGTAACTGGTGTTACACAGGTTCAAAGAAGACTCTCACTTGACGCCGTGGCTCATTACGACAACAATCCTTCCGTCAAGCTGCACATAATTGAGGAGAATAACATATCAAAAACCTATACAGTCACAGGGGAATTATTCTCTGCAGAAAAGGATGGAATCTGGCTGGATGATCTTTTTGCAAAGGCCAGAAATCTGAAAACAGGCGATACCTTGAAACTATCGGCATTCGGAGTAACAGTTGAGAAAAAAATTCTTGGTACAGTGCTAAGTCCTGAATATGTTTATGCACCGGGAGGAAATGACATTGTACCTAATCACGCAAACTTCGGTTTTGCTTATTTACCGGCGTCTGCCCTTCCAAAGGAAATGAATATTGTCTATACCGATCTTCTGATAAAGACAGCTGTTACTCCCGATGCGGCATTGGAAGACAAAATAGATTCGGCCCTGAAAGGGAATTACAGTGTCTATATTGACCGAGAGAACTTACAAAGCTACTCAATGTTCAAAAACGAAATACTACAGCACAGGTCCATGGCTTCAGTTTTTCCAATTGTATTTCTGGCTATAGCCCTGCTTACCATATTAACAACAATGACAAGAATGGTCAATGCTCAGAGAACTCAAATCGGTACTCTTAAAGCCTTGGGCTTTCAACAGTCAGCTATACTCAGGCACTATATATCCTATGGTTTCTGGCTTTCCCTAACCGGAGCTCTGGCAGGTGCTGTCACAGGCCCCCTTACTCTCCCTAGGTTATTTTATGGGCCCATGCAGACCACCTTTACCCTTCCCGAATGGAAGCCCTCCATATCTCCCACTTTTTTTGTAATGGGACTTATTACAGTTCTTATATGTACTCTGGCTACTTATCTCTCCTGTAGAAGCAATTTGAAGGATACTCCCTCACAAACCTTGAGACCTAAAGCCCCAAAGGTAACAAAGCAGGGAGCTTTTGAAAAAACTGCCCTATGGGCCAGACTTGGTTTTAATACTCAGTGGAATCTCAGAGATATATTCAGGAGTAGAATCCGTTCCAGTATGGCGGTAGTTGGTGTATTGGGCTGCTGCGCCCTGCTGGTTTGTGCCTTCGGACTTCAAGATTGCCTTGATGATGTGGTTCAGTGGCAGTATAAGGACCTGAACCGATTTAGTACAAAGCTTATACTGACCGAAAACCTTCCCTCGGGCACAGCAGAAGCAATTCTGAAGCAAACCAAAGGTGAAGCCATTATGGAGAGTGTGGTGGAAATAAAGGTAAACGGACTTAAAAAGTCGGGAGAACTACTGGTAACAGACAAGGTGTCTCTAATAAAATTTACCGATCCTCAGCGAAACTATATTGATCTTCCTTCCCATAAGCTGTCAATTAGCTATAAAATGTCACAATTGCTGGGAGTAGAAAAGGGAGATAAAATATCCTGGCACATCTACGGTCAGGAAAAATGGATAACTGGTGAAGTCGGAGAAATTTATCGTTCCCCCGTATCTCAAGGCATCACAATTTCCAGGGAACTATTTGAGCAGCAAGGTCTTCAGTTTACTCCCACCGCTATTGTTTCGGGTGAGAAATTCTCAAATCCTCCAGAAGGTGTAGAAAGCATATGGTCTATAAGCGATCTAACTGAAAGTTATGAAACCATGACAGAAGCAATGAATATTATGGTCTATGTACTAATTATAGCGGCAGTCCTGCTGGCTATTGTGGTACTTTACAATCTGGGAGTACTTTCCTTCACTGAACGGGAGAGAGAGCTTGCTACACTCAAGGTTATAGGCTTTCAGTCGGGAAAAATACGACAATTGCTTTTGACTCAGAACATCTGGCTTACTGTTATAGGTGTTGTTTTCGGTATCCCCTGCGGTAAGTTGCTGATAGATTTTATGCTATCAACTATGGGAGATAGCTTTGACTTGATGCGTATAATATTGGTATCTAATATTGTTATAAGTATAATGATTACCTTTATTCTATCAGTGTTTGTAAACTATCTGTTCTCGGGAAAAATCAGAAGAATTGATATGGTAAGTTCTCTGAAAGCAGTTGAGTGAGGCCAGAAAAGCCAATTTACAAAATTAATCTTTTAATAATAAGGTGCTACCGGCAAGGCAGCACCTTGTTATAATTCTCTAATAACTTTATCTTCTGCATTTTAAAAACCCTGATATACTATCCCATAGAGCTACTCCAGCAAAAATGATGACGGAAAATGCCATTGTACCCCAGAACCAGTAATCCGTGACTTCAATTGCAGGGACTTTAAGGATTTCTCCCATTTTTGTAAAGAAGTCATTATTGAACAGCTGCCTGTCATTGAACATAAGTATTATCAGTATGCTGCATGCGAAATTTTGAATAGTGTTAGCTATTGCCAGCGGAATGCTCCAGTTTCCCTGAACAAACTTCCACCCTGCCACACATAGCTGTATTAGAGCAAGAATTAAAATGGCTACAATATAGATTTGCAGTCTATCAGAATTAAACAGCTGGGTGACCTCGGTTGTACCAGCTCCCTTAATATATATTGCTATCAGTTGTGGTTTAAAAAATACCAGGGTTGCAAAGAGTATTGTAAAAAACATTGAGAACACTGTTTCGGCTCTGGATATTTTTGACTTTTCAGATACAGGAGCCGTAGGAAGGTCGTCAAGAGACCATTTCTTTTTTACAAGGGGAAGTTCACCTTCATTGATGCCGGTTCTCTCCATTACCGCAAATACAAAGGTAACCCAGAAAGCGGCCTGTACCGCACCAGTAAAAGCAGCTTTGACTAAACCGCCGAACAATTCAACGTATGTATTTACATTATCTATATTTGAAGGCCCTTTAAACACCATATCCAATAAAGCAATAAAGGTGATTACTGATACAGCTATTCCTAGCACCATCTTAAGTACAGCTATATAACTATCGTAAAGTGCCGGGCCAATCAAATACCTCTTTGTTGGATTATATTCCTGAGCCAGTTTTTTCGGATTTCCCAGTCTTTCCAACACTGTTCTAATATCACCCTCGGTAGCATTTTCAGGAAGCATATCCTCTATATTGGATCTCAACTCTTCTGCAACATCATATCGAATATTTTCCGGTAATCGCTCAGTTACAGCTAATATGTAACGTTCTATCAAGCTCATAACTCATCCTCCTTTAATAACCCCTCAAGCTGTTGGGATAAGGCTCTCCACTCATTTTTCAAACTTGTGTAAACCTGTTTTCCCATATCGCTTATAACGTAAAACTTTCTAGGCCGGCTTTCGCTGGTGTCCCACTGGCTTATCAGTAGGTTTTGTTTTTCCAATCTCCGAAGTAAAGGATAAAGAGTCCCTGCTTCAATTGGTGTATTTTTCTCCTCCAGCTTTTGAACCAGCGAATAGCCGTATTCAGGATTGTTCAACTGACTTAGTACTGATAAAACCAATGTTCCTCTTTTAAGTTCAATTATCAGCGAGTTTATCAATTCGTCAAAACTTTCCATTTGATCACCTTGTATAATGCAAATGCATTATATTTTATTCCTTTCTTCTTAAATTTTATATAATGTACTCAGACGCTGTGGTTTAGTTTGATCACCTATAGCTTTGACTATTTCTTTTGAGGCTCTAACCAC
>JAEWMS010000069.1 GCA_023393115.1 Bacillota bacterium | reverse complement strand
GTGGTTAGAGCCTCAAAAGAAATAGTCAAAGCTATAGGTGATCAAACTAAACCACAGCGTCTGAGTACATTATATAAAATTTAAGAAGAAAGGAATAAAATATAATGCATTTGCATTATACAAGGTGGTTTCATGGACTTTATAACTACAAAGCAGGCAGCAGAAAAATGGCGTATATCCGACAGGCAGGTGCGAATACTTTGTGCTACCGGAAGAATAGGAGATGCAAAGCGGGCAGGACGTTCCTGGTTGATCCCGGCTGATGCTCCAAAACCAGAAGACGGCCGGGTAAGCCGATTAAGGAATAATAAGCTTAATGAGATGATTTTACGTATTGATGATAAGAAATCTGTTCTTGACACCCTACGCCCTCTCACTGCTGGAGAAGTGGCCCGTCTTAAGGATGAATTTTTAGTTGAATTCACATACAACTCCAACGCCATCGAAGGAAACACTCTTACTTTGCAGGAAACTGCCATGGTGCTTGAAGGCATGACAATAGACCGTAAGCCCCTGAAGGATCACCTTGAGGTTATAGGTCACAGGGACGCTTTTGAATATATTCTTCGATTAGTACAGGAAAAGGTTCCCTTTAGCGAACGGGTTATAAATGAAATCCATAGCCTTGTTTTGATTGACAAGCCTGAGGACAGAGGTGTTTACCGTAGGATTCCAGTTAGAATCATGGGTGCTAAACATGAGCCCCCGCAGCCATACCTTATTCCTGTACAAATGGAGGAACTTATGGCAAGGCATGAAGAAACGGCAAGTACAATGCATCTGATAGAACGGGTAGCTTTGTTCCATCTTCTTTTCGAGGGGATTCATCCGTTCATTGACGGAAACGGCAGGACAGGCAGGCTGCTTCTCAATTTTGAGTTGAGCTCGGCAGGCTTTCCGGTAATCAATATTAAGTTTGCCGACCGCAGGAAGTATTATGACTGTTTTTCTTCATATTATGAGACCAACAGCCATGAACAAATGGCACTACTAGTGGGAGGTTATGTTGAGGAGATGCTGGACAGGTATTTGAATATCTTGAAAGGATAAGGGCGTATCTGCCATATAAATTTTTCTTGTAAATTCAGTCCTCAGTCCCCTCATTTACTATATCAGGATTACTCTTCCTTTCTCATACACTGATTGTTTTTTTGTTGTAACAATAGTGATTTGTACTGCATTTATGAGCAATCCAAGGATTGGCTGCCCGGTCACGATTATCTCATGCGAATACACACAGAATAGTCCATGCCATGGAACATACCCCCAGTTTTTCGAACATGTAATAACTACTGCAGTATCAATATCGGTAATTTTATGCAAAACTTCTATGGGTGTAGCTTGTAATTTTTCAGTTTAATATTTTGGAGTGGAACCCTACGTTTTCCTAAGGCAGATTCCACCAGGCAGGGTGCCGCTTTCGGATGCGTCTGATAAAGCCAAGTCACCCTTATTCCAAAATATTTACAAATTCTGCAACAACCTTAAAGTCATCCTCGTTTACATTTTCAAGTACTATATCCTCAAAATCGATATTATCTGGTGACAGAATTATTTTCTCATGTATCCATGTTCCATCAGGTTTATACACTTTCTTACTTCGATACCTTTTAATGGTATAACTTTGAAATGATTCAGGATCGGATACATGTCTGGATTCAACTAATACAATTTTACCATTTCTAGAGCCTCCCCTTTCATACCGGAATATGCAATAGGCTCCATCATTTATTGTTGGCTCCATGGACTTTCCAACCACCTGTGCTATAAACATGTCAGTTCCTAAATTTATTTGTTGATTTACTTTCATCCAGCCAATCTGTTCAACATAATCCTCTCTAATAAATTTCGTGGCAACTGCTTTTAATGAATAGACTGGGAGAAAATCTTTAAACTTTCTATTTTCACTGATTTTATCCAAAATGCAGTAAAGCTCTTCATCTGTATATTGTTCTACATTAACAGACTCATTGTTCGAAGCACTTTTTTCTATTCTCGACTTAAAGTATAGTTCAGTACTTTTATCCATAAAGTACACATAGCATCCTTTCATTCCCCTACTCATGAGCACTCTATAAGTATTTTTTACAAGATCAATAAAGTTTTCTTTTGATCTTTTAACTGTGTTATCAGCGGATTTACTCTTATCTCCAAACCATTCTTGCTTTTCAAGATTATATACCAGATCTTCTCCGAAAATAACACCAACATAGTCAAACTCAAACCCTTGGGCTGTATATACACAACCAATCTGATTCAAACCATTTGGATCATGTGCCCACAAAGTAGCCTTTGGTATATTTGACGCTAATTTCTTCGCTTCAGGTTTTGCATTCCACGGACGAGCAAAGCTATCAATTACCACATCATTAACCAGTGTTCCATCGTTTTTAGCTTCAGACCAATTCCAACAAAAACCTGCAGTCAACCGTGCATTATAACCTTGATTGTTTTTTTCAATGATAGCTTTTTCTAAACTCTCTGGGGAGTCAAATATTTTGAAATCAAAGGTTTCTTCATTCTGATTCCAAATTGCATTGGCTGTTCTTTTAATACCCAATGTATTATTAATCCAATTTATGAAACCATCGGAACCGTTACACCTGAATTGTGTCTCTAGCTCTTCAAACTCAATTATCTTACATTTATTTGTAGTAGCACTTTCCTTGATATAGTTAACAGAACCGATTTCGTCCGGACGAACTACTTGTCGATCATCAATAAAAAAAACACTAACTTTTGCTGCCCTGATAATTTCATCTATTTGGGCTAAATCTGATTTTTTTGATGTTGGAGTAAATCTATTATTACTTGACTTTCTAATACGATGGGCTTCATCACATATAAGAACATCTACTTCGTTGTTATCTGCCTGCATATAACTATTAAAATACTTAAATTGAACAGATCCGCGTCTACCGATTATTTCTCTAAGCGTTTCAGTAAAAGCTCGTGAACCAGTTGCGTAGTGAGCATTATAGCCCTTAAGAAGTAAGTCTGCCATCAGATTTATTGCTATAACAGACTTTCCTGTTCCAGGCCCCCCTTTTACAAGAACTACCGCTTTTTGTTTGTCATGAAAACCGCGTGTAGCCTCTGCGAGGACTCTATCATAAACGACTTTTTGCTCATCTAATAAGATGTAACCCGAGTGGCCTTTTATAACATTACCAACATGATCCATCAGTTTTTTACTAGCGCGGTATTTACTATTTTCAATCTTTTTTAGTACCTCAAGCCCATTTCCTCTGCTAAGATTTGTGTTTAGATATTGTTTCAACTTATCTACATCATCAGCAGTAAAAACCGGATTCTCGCTTATTATGTTTTTAAACTTTGAGTCAAAAATTGCATCGTTATTGTCATAGTGGTAATTATGGAGGTACGCACATGAATGTAACTGTACTGCATTTGCTCCGTCATAAAAAGCAGTATGGGTGTCTTCTAAATAAAGTCTGTATTGTCCAACTTGTACAGATGGATGCAAAATATCTCTATAAGCACCATTTATCCACGTACACACCTCATTTTGAGCATCAGATGGCTCACACCTTTCCCATTGCTTAAGCTCAACTATTACGGCATTATCTTCGTTATTTTCATTCCTTCCTGAAATAAGGCAGTCAAGTCTCTTTGATGTCATCGGGAGCTGATATTCCAATATAATCCCATGATCATTGAGGCCTGAGTACTGCACAGTTTGAGAAAATGCTTTTAATGAATTCTGCCAAGAATGAATTTCCCCCATACTTGGGTTAAATCCATAAAATTCATAAAAACTTCTTCTAAGCTTTTCCGCAATCTGATTTTGAATATTATCATTGACAAATTGAACTGTCGTTCCCGAATATAACCTCATTTATCAGACCTCCGAATATTTCTTATTTGAACCCCGGAATTTCTCAACAGGGTATTTTTCCTCATTTAATTTCATTTTCCTAATAAATTCACTAGTGAGGTCAATATCGTATTTTTGTGCAAACCTTAATAAAAAGTACAGGGTATCCGCGAGCTCATCAGCAATGTTTTGCCTCTTTTTCTCATCTCTCAGCATTTCTTCACATTCCGGATTCGTCTTAAATCTAAACAATTCCAATAACTCTGAAGATTCTGTAATTAAAGCAATTGCAAGATCTTTGGGATTATGAAACTGATCCCAGTCTCTTAACTCACAGAATTTCTTGACCTCTTGTTTTAGGACATTTAAATTTGTTTTATTATCTAGATTAGTTCCATTTGAGTTCATATATTTACCTCTATTTACCTCGGATTTATAAGATACTTTTACCAATTATTCTATTTCTTATTAAAATATAAGTCAACAAAGCAAATAATTAGAAATAGAAATGAACACCCCTGAAATCTGAATCTTTTATTTATGTTGGGCAGGACAATAGATAAGAAAATAATTCCTTGCCAACAATATGAAAAGAGCAATAAATATGGTGGGAGTTAAAAAGTTAATTGCCTCCATGTAGGGGATATTCCCCCTTTTTGTACCAAAATACAAAAAATACACTGAAGTTTGAAATTTCTTTTCAAATTCAGTGTATTTTTTCTATATAAAACGCCGAAAGCCCTATAAATACAAGGGCTTTCGGACAAATTGTGCCTATAATGAGCGTCATTGATACAATTTAACTATTGTGCATATGTTACCCTTCGGAATTGGTGCATCCTGTACTCATTCAAGTATACTCGAATAACGACTTCATTCGTATTACTCCACAGAGTGTTTAATCCAACTTTCTAAAAATCAAGCAAATCGTTTGATCCTGATGGTTAGAATTCTCCGAAATCACTTTACACATATAGTCCTCAGGGTAGTACTCCAAATCAAATGCCCTATCAATTTTCAAGTTGTTTTGTTCAATATATTCACCACATTCTTGAAACCATTTCGGTCCCAACTCCTTTAAATTAACTTCAAAGCAGTAATACTCACCTTCTGCTCTTGTAAATCTGTAATACTCCTCCCCCTCAAATGAAGTTACGGGCACTAAAGGGGTATAGCTAAAGCTATCAGCTTGAAAATCAGAATCCAAAGCCATAAACCTTTCATTATCATCACGATTTATAATATCAGAATTTATAACATCTAATTGTAGCTTTCTGAAGTCAATTTCGTCATGCTCTTTGAAAAGTATTTTTGTCTTAATTCCCATATACTTCTGTTCCTTAAGAAATACTAACTTACAATCCATATCTTATTATTCTCCCTTCAATTTTGCTTTACTGGGACATATGTGTAACCTATAGCACTTATTAGTTGCTTATACCTTGCCTGACCCTTAAATAACTTAACTACTCCATTACGTTTATATGATGAGTATATCACTATTAATAAGACAACAGCATGTCATATTAAAGCTTTCTTCTACTTCTCGATTATTTCGGATATTCTCTGGAAATTGAAAACTAGTACAAAATTACTTACCAAGCTTTTTTTGAGTTTTAATATTTCAAACAGATTACCGTCAAATTAAAATCAAATTAAATTTCAAACCCAAAATGGAACATACTTACAATATCTTTGAGCAGTTTCAGCTATTGCAGATAAAAGAAAAAGCCTAGACATCATGCCTAGACTTATCCTTTTGCGAATTTGTGGTGGAGGCGAGGGGAGTCGAACCCCTGTCCGAAACCATATCCTCAAGAACTTCTACGGGTGTAGTCTATGCTTTGTCCAAGGTTACGTTTCCTTGCGGACATTAACCTTGCGTTTCCCTAGGCTAATCCCCCACAGACAGGGTATCAGCTTCGGTAGCCTTTAAGTTCCGAAATGGCTCAAGGCTACGGCCAAATCAGTGCTAGCATTTAACCTTCCTATGCAAAAGGGCTGACTTGTCGACGCCAGCTACCCCAGGTGCAGCAACCTGGGACTGA
>JAEWMS010000037.1 GCA_023393115.1 Bacillota bacterium | reverse complement strand
GGAAATGACAAGCTGCTGGTATTTTTGGATTATTGGTGATATTTTATTTGCTATTTTTTTATGGCATGCAAAAGTGTTCGGGATGTTCACTCTACAGTTTGTTTTCCTCGGATTTTCAATTTGGGGGCTATATGAATGGAAAAATCAGAGCAATAATAGTGTAATTAATGAGTAGTAGGTTCCAACACTCTGAGCAGGGCTTTTATTCTAAAACACGAACCCCTTTCGTCTTTCGGCGACATCTGTAGTGCCCCCCGCTGTCAAGACACTTTTTTTAAACTAAGCTATGTTCCTTTCATTTTTAGTCGTTCTTTGAAATCTGAATCATGAAGCAAAGGGTTGACTAAAGGTGGAGTAAAAGCTTTCTGGTGTCTGATAGCCAAGGCATTGATGATGCCTGTCATTGTTGTAGAACGTTACATAGTTGTTGATGGCTGCGCGCAACTCTCTCGGTGACTTGTATTCGTTTAGGAAGATACATTCGTACTTTAATGACCGGAAAAACCTCTCTGTATATTAGGTGGAGGAGGACATATGCGATGAAAAGATTGATTTCGGCAATGATTCTGTTTATTTTGATGGTGACGTTGACTGCATGTTCAAGTAAGGCTGATTTACCTAAAGTTTTAAGCAAAGAGGGCATCTCTCCTTATGAATTATCAGAAAGTGAGAAATATATATTGCAGTCATTCAATATGGACGGTACTTCACAAATCATTTCTTTCAATGCACCGAAAGAAGCAATTGCCTTGAATGTAAATGTTTATCGTCTTGAAGAAGGTGGAAAATGGAGCAGTATTGGTGGCGGTGGCATTTCTATTGGCACAGATAGAAAGCCAATTGACCAATTAACCGGAACATTTACAATGCAGCTAAAAGAAAATTATACAATTGATTTTGTTATTAATGCCGGTGGAAAGGCTTCCTACAAAACGGATGAGATTTTACTTGATAACGAAGCAACGGCATCTATAAAAGGATTCTTGCAGGAATTTCAAGACATTATAATCAACACAGAAATACCTGTTGCTCTTATGGTGTATGACAGCGGCACGAGTATGAGAAGTTACTCTCTCCAAGATTACTTTGAGCCGTCAAAGTTTGAAGGCATGGATTTGGTGCAGGTTGTGACATTAGAGTTTTCCGATAAATGATTTGGCTTCGCAAAAAGAGCATAATATTGTAGTAAGTCAAACTTCAATTTGTCAAGGAAACTATAATTAAGGAGGTTTTGTCGTGGTTGAAAATAAAAGAATTCATTATATTCCACCATTGCCTCCGAAGCGAGAAAAGCGAGTAGGCATTTATTGTCGTGTGAGTACAAACAGTGCGGAACAGCTGAAAAGCCTCGCCGCTCAAGTATCAGCGCTAACAAGATTAACGGCAGCTAATCCCAAATGGTTATTGGTTGATGTATATATAGACATTGCTTCAAGCAAGACAGGTTCTTCCCGTAAAGAGTTTACCCGTATGCTGCAGGATTGTAAGTCACGTGATATAGAAATTATTCTAACCAAGAGCATCAGCAGATTTGGCCGAGATACAGTAGAGATTCTTGATGCGTTGAACCAGCTAAGGATTCTTGGTGTTCGTGTTATATTTGAACAGGAAGTGCTTGATACAGCAGATACAGATAACGACCTTATGACTTCAATTATAGAGTCAATTACTCAGGCAGAGAATGAATCACGCAGCGATAATATCAAGGGGTATCAAACAACGCGCTGCACAAGGTACTTCAAAGCTATATAATAGAAAATGTTATGGGTATTACAATGAAGCAGACGGAAATTTGGCTATTGATGATGAGGAAGTAAAAAATGTCCGAATGATATTTAATCTCTATCTTCAGGGTAAGAGCGTTTTAGGTATTGTAAAAGAACTGGAACGGTTGGGGATCAAGTCCCCTACCGGAAAGGCTACATGGCCGAAGAGAACAATTGACGTAATGCTCAGTAATGAAAAGTATATGGGCAGTGTGCGGTTGTTGGATAATGGAAAGCACGATTCATACTATCGGGCAGAGAATAACAACCCGGCTATAATATCTAAGGAAACATTCCAAGCGGTGCAGCTTGAAAAACAACATCGTAGCAATGTGATAAAAGGTGAAGATACAAGCCAGCGGAAAAGCAAAAAATACAGTTCAAAGAAGTAAGAATCGAAAATAGCCTAATTGAGAATCATTTGGCGAGAGGACAGGATGGATATTGAACCAGCATAAGCACAGCATTTTTACTGTATTATTAGAAAGTGTAGAATAGCCTAATAACTTCATGTGGAGACGGTAGTATTGATGTCAAGGATAGCAAAGTAGAGAGGGCTGAAAAGGCTTGAAATAAGGGGTTTCTGAGCATGGGGCTTTCCGAACATGAATATGAGCAGAGGGTGTCATTGCCCGGAAACCCTTGTTTTTTCTGTTGGGAGAACAATCCATGATATAAAAGGGACAGGGTTGAGTTGACAGAATGGATGTTATGAAGCAATACACCGTCTACTACTGGTAATTTTTCTGCTATTTTACTCAATTCAAGCTGTAGATAATATTTTGTAATCATTATTTTTGTACTGTGTAGAAATTTCGAAATGGCACATTCTCTTTTAATCTTGGCTCATTCTTATTTCTCAAAGAATTTTGAGGTATCTGATTGCATCTACTATGTGGTATAATTTTCCTATCAAAAATATGGGAAGTGATACCTGTGGTAAAATAGGTTACTTAAAAGGATGGAATAGTAAATAATAAATAAATTAATTAGCATCAATTAGAGATAAAGGTGTGGAGATTGGAGAATAATATGGAAATAAAAAGCATACCTTGCTTGAATTGCATGAAACCTTATGCAGCTTTAAGTCACATCGGCAATGCAAACTGTTATATGATATATCGCGAAAAGCCGCGGTCATCCGAGCCGCAGATTAAAATGGGAGGATAGTATCGATGGGATTAAAAGATATAAAACTTTGGGAAAAAAATGCTCCTGATGCCGACTTCACTTCTACTATTGAGGACTTGAATAAAGGGTTACCCACCCTGACCCCTTATTTATTAAAAGGGGAGAAACCCCGCCCTGCAATTATTGTTTGCCCGGGCGGATCATTTCAATTTAGAGCGTCTAATGAAGGAAAACCAATTGCAAAATGGCTAAATCAAATAGGAATAAATGCTTTTGTTTTAAATTATCGGGTTGCTCCTTTTACTCCACTTACATCAACCAAAG
>JAEWMS010000006.1 GCA_023393115.1 Bacillota bacterium | reverse complement strand
TTTAAAGGCAAAACTAATTGATAGTATCCGTTAAATTTAGTATAATTTTTGTGTTGGATTAATTTTTTGTTCACCACATAATTATACAACACTTGCGGGCCCTTCGGGACCCGCATTTTACATTTTTAAGATAGCAAAGGGGTCGCTACAAAACTAATTAAGTTTTGCAACGGCCCCTGACCTACTCTACGATTCAAAGTATCTTCCAGTCAATCCTTGCACAAGGGCGGTGGACGAATACTCGTAGTACTTGGTTTACTTTTCATATGGCAAAATTTTCTTGCCTAAATAATTTTCATTTTGTATGATGAAAATATCAATTGAATCACAAATGTTTAAGGGGAGGTGGTCGTGCCATGCTTACAAAAGAATCAATTCTGAACTATATGAATTATAGCCGTGTACTAATTCGAGGTGGTGATTTTATTTATATTCAACCACATTTAGAGCTTAGAAATTTTATTTCCAATTACACGATTACTTTTCCGAGTAAAGGTATGATGTCAGATAATTACGCTGTTGTGCCCCACGGGAGTGCTACACTTGTGCTATCATGTACTGATAGCCACATCCACGGAAAATTGTTTGGTCCCATCACGAAACCTTCATATGTTGGCAAGTCAGGTAATAATTTTAGCCTCTTGTTTATTGTAGAGTTTCAACCGGCAGGGTATTATGCCTTTAGCGGAATGCCACAAAAAGAAATAACAGATTGTGTAATTGACTTTGAAGATGTTAATCCCTCAATGAACCGACTGATGGCAACTGAATTGGAAACGTCGTTAAGTATCCATAACCTAATTACTAAAATAGACAGGCTTTTTCTGGCGCACTTGAAAGGTGCATTTTATCGCCAGGAGTTTTCACAAGCAAATAATTTGATTATAAATAGCGGAGGTACTCTTTCAGTTAAAGAGCTTTCACACAATGTTTTTTATAGCGAACGTCATTTAGGACGACTTTTTGACGAATATATGGGCGTGGGTATAAAATCGTTCTCTCGCCTTGTACGTGTAAACAAGTCTATACGGCTTTTACAGAGACACAACTATGGCTTAACACAGGTTTTTATGGAAACAGGTTTTTATGATATGCCTCACTTCATCAATGATTTTAAGGCCATTTGCGGTATCACTCCGCAGGAGTATCGGGATAATATGTCCGATTTTTACAGCGAGATAGCCAAATTCTAATATATAATTAAGTAAAACTAATGAGGAGTGATAGTATGCAATATCAAGGAACTTTGATTGCCGTATCTGATATGGAGAAGGCAAAGCATTTTTACGAAACTGTAATGGAACAAAAGATTATGATGGATTTGGGGGTACATGTGTCTTTTGAAAGAGGGCTTTCCCTGCAATCCAATTACACTGAACTTGTTGGTGCAGATTTGCCCAGTAAGGCGCAGTCGAACAACTTTCAGCTTTACTTTGAAGTAGAAGATTTGGATTATTGGCAACATAAAATCAGCAACACAGAAGGAATTGAATTTATTCACAAGGCTAAAGAATATCCGTGGGGACAGCGTGTTATAAGGTTTTATGACTATGATAAATTTATAGTTGAAGTGGCCGAAAGCATGGCAAGTGTAGCAAAACGTTTTTTAGCACAAGGACTTAGCATTGAGGAAACTGCGGAGAGAACCATGTTCCCTGTAGAATTTGTTAAAAGCCTTATGTAAAGGGTTATTAGGGGTGAAAATATGAATTGGGAGCCATGGACAGGCTGCTATAAAGTGAGTGATGGTTGCACATATTGTTATTTTTATGGCCCATTCTCTAAACGATATGGACAGAATACCATTTTTAAAACAGAAGAATTTAGTAAACCGATAGCTAAATCAGCTAAAGGTGTGCCTAAAATATCTAGCGGAAAAATTGTGGCTACATGCTTCGCTTCTGATTTCTTTATCGCCGAGGCAGATGAATGGCGTACCGAGGCGTGGGCTATGATAAAAAGCCGCCCCGACCTTGAATTTTTAATTTTAACCAAACGTATTGACCGTTTCAACGTATCACTGCCTGCTGATTGGGGTGATGGATATGATAACGTAAACATAGGATGCACTGTTGAAAATCAAGAAATTGCGGACTATCGACTACCGATATTTCTGTCATACCCAATTAAAAGGCGTTTTGTTGCTTGCGCTCCATTGCTTGGGGCGATTGATTTAAGTAAGTACTTAGACGGTATTGAACACGTTAGCGTTGGAGGCGAAACCGGTCGAGAAGCCCGAGAATGCGATTATGAGTGGGTTCTGGATATACGTAAACAATGCGAAATCGCCGGTATAACATTTTGGTTTAAAAACACCGGCTCATTTTTTAAACGTGACGGAGTTGTTCAAAAGGTTAATCCGTTCAAGCAAAATAGCCTCGCAAAAGAATTAGGAATCAATGTCTTAGGCGATAAGAAACTTTTTTGATATAAATGAAACATAATCTAAACCTAGAGAGGATAATCTCGACAGACTTTTAGATGACTTTAAGGCACAATCTGAAACATAAGTAACTTGCTGTGTAAATACTGTGTACTCCAAGAAATTGATTAACCCCTTAACTCTAATTTTATAGTTTTAAGGGGTTTACACTTTAGATAACAATAATTATTTTGAGTTTATCAAGTAAAATTATTAATACAGCTGTCCTGTAACCCCCAAATATGCTCCGATTACCGAGTTAATTAAAGTAGCAACCAATCCTAAAATGCATAACACCAAACCGACAACCGCTTTACCTTTTTGTCCTTTATTTAACGAGAGAGACGCAAGAACTAAACCAACAATGCTAATTGGAAAGCCTAAAAGAGGAATAAGCCACGCAACGAGACCTATAATTCCTAATACAAAGGATGCTATTGCTTTTCCATCATTTTTAGGTTGTGTCATTTGAAAATCTTGCACTATCGTCTGATCTTCAATGGCATTGCCACACTTACTACAAAAGTTCTCTTCGTTACCAACTTTATTCCCACATCTTTGACAAAACGTAAATTTCCGCCCCCCCTTTTTCTGTTAATTATAACAAAATGATATAAAAAGCGAAAGCATTTTATATCGTTATGTAAAGAATCGTACAGGGGGAGTACATAGGCGGTGGATTGGTATATATTCCAGAGCTTAAGGAAAAAGAAAGCTGGGGAAGTATTTCTCATATAAAGATTAAAAGAATAACGGTAATAAATTAGGTTGTATATATGATATTATTGCTATAGAAAATAAAGGAGATGGTGATGTATGGAATATAAATTGTTACTAGACCAAATATCTGACACTTTTCAGGAGATATTGAAAGAAAATTTTGTAGGACTATATGTACATGGCTCAATTGCAATGCAATGCTTCAACTGGAGCAAAAGTGATATTGATTTTATTGTGGTGATAAATGAACAACTGTCTCAGGACATAAAAAGGCAGTTGATGGATGCTGTTATAAAACATAATGAATTGGCTCCACCCAAGGGATTGGAAATGCATATTGTACTTAAAGAGGTCTGTACGAATTTTATCTATCCGACGCCCTTTGATCTACATTATGCCAATCCGCATAAAGACTGGTACATAAGAGACCCCGAAGGTTATTGCAATCGTATGAATGGAGAAGACCCGGACCTTGCTGCACACTTTACCATAATCAAGAATTGTGGGATAACTTGGAGCGGTCAGCCTATAGAGGATGTGTTTGCTGCCGTACCAAAGGATGACTATCTCGATAGCATCAAAAAAGATGTGGGATACGCACAAGATAATATGTGGGATAACCCCATGTACTTTGTGCTTAACTTATGTAGGGTATTAGCTTTTATTAAACATGGCTTGGTTTTATCAAAAGAGCAGGGAGGTCGCTGGGGCATGGAAAATCTGGATTCCCAATATAGTAATATTATCAAGTATGCACTGGAGTGTTATGCCAGTGACGATAAAATGCAGACTGTTAAAGGAGGATTAGAGAAATTTGGTAATTATGTGACTTCAATGATTTTTAGGGAAGAATAATATGTTCACAATCTTTTAGCCATAATTTGACTAATTTCATCCTTTAATTTACAATTTAGATAGGCTATAGAAAAGGTCATTTTGATTTAAAGGAGAAATTTATGAAAAAAATTAGTGCGTTTTTACTGATTTTTGTATTACTATTAAATACTTCTTCTGTTTTAGCTGAATCTAGTACAAAATATTTTACCAATAACAAAGCACTTGATGCCACTTTCGCACAGGTGGAAAAGGCTTTTATGGCAAGTGAACAGCAGAATTATACTCTGGAGATAACTCGCGGAGGAAAGACAGATTTCAAAGCCAAGATGTTACCAAAAATGCCTGCTGATAAGATAAAGGCAGCAGTTACTAAAGAAATCGATACTATGAAGCTTGCTATTGAATTAAAGGAAGAGGAACTTGGTGGCTTGACCAGTGAAGATTACAAAAAAATATCTACTCAAATCTTGGATGCACTTAAGACAACCAAGAGTTACTTTTATTATGAGGAGGATATGACTGTAACCTTATCCTTTGGAATAGCCGGAGACGAGTTTTACGAGTTTGAAAATCTGACTGGCAATTTTGTAAATATGGGTTATAAAAAGGATGAAGTAAACCCTGCTGATTTTGAAGTAAAAAGCCAGGTTGCAAGGTATATCAATCAGTCTTTACTGCTTGGAAACAAAATCAGTGTAGAAATAATAAAGGATTTACCTGAGAAGACAGAGCAACTATTTAAGGAGATGAAACCTTCGAGAATTGTTGCTGCTGAAGCTATTGCCAGTATTCATAGCGACATATGCAAACCGGAATGGTTAAAATATGATGGTACTGAAACCCTGGATACAATTATCGAGGAATATCAAGCTATGCTGGAGGGAATTCAGGGGGACAGGGAAAAAGATAAAAAGGTGGAATACTTTAAATTCCCTAAGGACTCACCCTCACCCAAAGTAAGAGATGAAATTGTAGGTAAACTCCTTAATGGTGATTTATCAGAATATTTCTCTTCAGGCTTCAGTGAAGCAATAACCCTTGATGAGCTTGCAAGACTGTATTTTGAGTCGAAAGAAGTAGATGAGAAAATTGTTCTGGAAGAAGGAACAATTGGCCAGGAAGCTCCTGACTATATTAAAAATGCCTTTATTTACGGAATGATAGATAGCGACAGGGATTTAAACAAGCCTCTTAATAGGCTTGAGGCGGTAAAACATCTGATTAACGGTATAATATATCAGGATTCAGGTATATCAACTACGCTGAGGATTGTTGATTGCGCAAAAATTCCATTTTCTGACCTGGTAACTGTATCAAATTGTCTAGATAATGGAATTGACACAATAGGAATGAACTTTGAGCCTGAAAGTATGTATACAAAAGAAGATGCCATCATGGATAAATTTAAATTTGAATTTAACAATATCCGAGGTTATGAGGCTCCAATATATACATCTGATCCTTCCAAAATAGTAATAGGGAAAAATGTCATACATATGCAATTCGATAGCAAGGAGCAGATTGAAGAATATATCGAATATGAATTTGAGGATTCCGCTATTGGCGATATTAAAAGAAGTGGAAGCTACATGAGAATAGACACAGGATGTGTTTTACTGGAATTCTTTACTCCGGAAAATGGTATAAAGTTCACGTTTAAAAATGGTGTAAAGTATATTGATTTTGACAAAGGAACTTATGGGCCTGAATTACAGTTCAAAATAGAACCGCGCATACTTAAAACCGGTGAAAAAGCGGATATGAACTTGCAGATTGATTCCATACATAAGAAGATTTACGCAAAGATTGATAGTATTCTGGCTAAAATTATCAAGACAGATATGACTGCTGAACAAAAAGTAAAGGCCATCCATGATTTCGTTGTAAAGCATATTACTTATGATTCAAATTATGCTGATGAGGAAACAGTTGAATCAGTGTTGACAACCATTGATAAAGGTCGCGGTGTTTGCGGAGATTATACAATGCTGTTCCAATATCTATGTGACAGAGCAGGAATCCCATGTACCTCAGAAGGTGGAGGGGTAATTACCTCTGGAGCCGATCATGCTTGGAACGTCGTGTTTTTGAACGGTCAATGGAAGTTTGTCGATACTACGTGGGATGACGGTGACCCGAAAAAAATCGCATATAAATACTATTTGGTTGATAAATTTACGTTTATGAAGGATCATAAAGCCTTAATGGGAGTTCCCGATGAAAATCTGTGTCCTGAAGTTGATGGTATGAAAATAAAATCTCAGGACGAGTTGAGGATATATCTGCTTAAAAAATTCTACTGGATTGACGGATATACAGTCACTTTCAGGATGGCTGATAAAAAAATTAAACCAAACATTGGATATTTATGGCCGACTTCAGAAATTAAGGTTGTCCTGACATACGATTCAAAAAATGACATGTACACAGTAGCTGCCAAGGCTAGATGAGGTAGCTGCGGGATAAACTGCTATCTTTCCATTTCTTCAAACCTTCACAGAGCAAAATAACTCCTGACTCAATCTTCTTGAGGTCTAAATGACTATAGCCCATTATAACAAGATTATTTGGGTAATCCTTTCGGCAGGAGTGAACCCATACGGGATAAACTCCAACTCCGAGGGTATAAATATAGTGAACTAATTCTTCGGAAAACTCGTATGAACTAAACTCACATATAAGGTGCAGTCCGGTAGATTCTCCATGGATTTTAATTTCACTGCCAAAATTTCTATTAAGGCTGTCTATCAGATAATTCCGTCGTTTATGGTAAATTTTCTTCATCTTGCTTATATGTCGGTCCAATAGCATGTTATCAATAAATTTTGACATAGCTAACTGGTCTGTTATATTTGTAAAATAATCACTTCTTCTTTTATATTCACGGAAGTCATTAACTAATGACCAAGGCAGTATAACATATGCAAGTCGTATTGAGGGGAACATAACTTTACTGAAGGTACCGGCATATATAACATGGTCAGGATCCAAACCTTGCAGAGAACTGACTGGAGAGCCTGTATAACGGTATTCACTATCATAGTCATCCTCAATAATATAGCAATCCTTTGAACGGGCGTACTGTATCAACTCAATTCTTCTTTGAATAGGTAAAGTTCCTCCGAGTGGATATTGGTGGGAGGGAGTAACAAATATGAATTTTGGGTCAATATTCTTGGGAAGCAAAGCTGTCTGGATTCCATTATTATCAACCGGAATCGAATGACTTGATGAACTGGCCAGGGTAAAGACCTTTTTTATTTCAACATGTAATGGGTCTTCGAGGATGTAAGAGTCTGTATTGTTTAATAAAATCCTTGATAAAATTGAAAAGCTTTGAACTGAACTTGATGTTATGACAACCTGGTCAGGATGGCAGTTTAACCCCCGTGTTCTTTGAAGATAGCGGCAAATTGAGTTCCTAAGCTCTGTGCGGCCTTCAGGAAAGCCATATCCAAAAATGTAGTCAGGTGAGTCAAGTAATGTCTCATTCCTTATTTGAATCCATTTTTTTCTCGGAATAAGATCCAGTGCAGGAACGCCGGGACGAAAATCTATAATGTCATTATTTAATTCAGTATAGAAATTATTGATTGTGGTTACCAATTCTGATGCGGGTATAGGTTTTTCATCCAATACCGCCGCCTCAGCAACAAAAGTTCCAACATTGGGTTTACTGATTGTATAACCTTCTGCGAGCAGCATTTCATAAGCTTCCAGCACAACATTGCGTGAAACATTAAAAAAAGTTGCCAATTCCCTTGTTGATGGCAGTTGGTCGCCTCCTTTGAGTTCACCTTTTAAGATTTTTTCACATATCTGATTATAAATTTGTCTTATTATAGGGACTCCTGAGTTTTTTTCAATTTCTATCCAAATCATATCGACATCCCTTTCCGGTACCAAAAAAAATACCCATTTGTGGAACTACAGATATTCCTGTTTGCATGTTAAATTATATGGAAAATAGAGGCTTTTCACAAGTGCTTATATTAATTAAAAATGTTTTAGACCAGTTAATTCCAGAAAGGAAAGATTATGGTTTTATATGATTATGAAAAAGGTAAACAATTTAGAAAGGGTATAAGGAAGGGAATACCGATACTAGTTGGTTTTATCCCAATTTCAACTGCTTTCTCTGTAGTAGCACTTCAGTCAGGACTTACAGCCTTTGAAGCTATTTTTATGTCAATAATGGTACTGGCGGGTGCAAGTCAACTAATGGCAGTTAATATGCTGGCTATGGGAACAGGCAATCTGGAGATTATTATTGCTACTTTTATTATTAATATCCGGCATCTAATCATGAGTACCTGTGTCATGAGCCGTATGAAAGATGTACCAGTACCAGTTAAGGTTATTTTAGCCTTTGGAATTACTGACGAGACTTTTGGAATCATGTCCATGGAAAATGATGAAAGCTGCAACCAGTTCTTTTTTTCAGGCCTTACCCTTATGACATACGGCTCTTGGGTTACAGGCACAATTATGGGTACGGTGCTATGCAAAATCGTACCTGCTGAAATCTGCATGAGTATTTCAATTGCGTTATATGCAATGTTTATAGCTATCCTGATGCCAAATATATTGAAAAATTTGAAGGTAGGCCTTGTAGTAGGCATCAGCATTCTCCTGAATTCTGTTTTCAGTATTTTTTTAGGAATAGGTTGGTCAGTTGTCTTTTCTACAATAATAGGAGGGTTGACAGGCTCTATCATTTTAAGAAAGGAGTGTGAAGTTGATGGATATCAAAATATTTCTAATGATTCTGGGAATGTCAATAGTAACATATCTCCCCAGAGCAATACCGGCAGTTGCTCTTGACAAGATTAGGATATCCCTTCGAACCCAACGGTTTTTATCTGCATTACCATATGCAGCTTTAGGTTCACTTATTTTCCCGGGAATTGTCTCTGTTGAACAGGGAAACCCGCTAGTGGGACTAGCCGGGGGCGCGGTTGCTGTGATATTATCCTGTTTTAAATTAAATATTACCTTTGTCATTTGTGGGTCAGTACTAACGGTTTTTATTATTAAGATATTTAGTTGACCATTGATAATAGACTAATATGAGAAATGCAGAATCTTATGTGTTACAATTTATATAAAAATAAAAATATCCTATTTTGACAATAGGATATAAAACGGTGCCTTTCCTCACCTTCTAATTATATTATAGTTTGAAAATATTAACTGGTCAAGAAAATAATAGATTTCGCTAGGATTCACCGATTTTATCTAACTGGTAATCAAAAATGGTATTGGAGAGAACAGTATGAAGTTTTATTTCCCGGTTAATTTATAGTACTATTCAAATATTACTGGTAAATAAAGTGAAAAACTATTGGTTTGAAGGAGGAGCAAAATGGATTTGAGAATTACGTTTAATGAGGTTCCTGAAGAGTACGAGAAGTGGCGGCCAACTTACGTTCCACAGTTGTTTGCTGATATTATGGAGTATTCCGGGATTAATCAAGGCAGCCGAGCGCTTGAGATAGGGATTGGAACAGGTCAAGCCACTTTACCCATCCTTAAAACGGGTTGTCATGTTACAGCTGTTGAATTGGGCGGCGATTTGGCTGAGTATTCGAGGAGAAAATTCAAAGCGTATGAAAACATAGAAGTAAAAAATATGGCCTTTGAAGATTATGAATGCCCCGATAATTCACTGGATTTGGTTTATTCAGCAACAGCTTTTCATTGGATACCGGTAGAGATTGGTTATCCCAAAGTATATAGACACTTGAAAAGTGGAGGCACATTAGCCTGGTTCAGGAACCATGCGGGCAAGGACAAAGAAAATGAACCACTCCATGCTGCAATTCAGAAGGTATACTCGAAATATATGCCTCATTCCAGTGAGCCAGAGGAAATGAATGAAGATAAATGCATTGAAATTTCAAATATCATTAAAAAATATGGTTATGTGGATGTAAAATACAAATTGTATTATCGGACGAGAACCTACAACGCTGAAGACTATGTATCACTTATAAACACTTACTCAGACCATCTGGCATTGAACGAAGAGCAAAGGATACTACTTTCAAACGAAATGAAAGAAACTATCAACAGCTTTGGGGGGAAAATAAATGTACATGATACTATAGATCTGCATCTAACAAGAAAGCCGTAAGTCCTGATAAAAATCTATAAACTCCTCTGGTATGTAATCCATTTGGGTTATTGGTTCAGAGGAGTATTTTTTATTTAGATTAAACTAATTCCTTACCTCACTTTAATTATATCATTAAAAAAATATTAAAAACAGTCTTATATTAATGGGTTTTAATGAGTATGATAACCCTTAGGATTCAGTTGTTTTTAGAGTATTGAAATATATACAGGGTTAGAGAAGGGGAGGATTCTTATGATTACTGACAGGGAAATATGGGATTATGAAAATACCCATCTTAACAAGATAATTGATGAAATTCGCCAACAGCTTGAAAAATGGAATAGTTCTGTAAAGAATTTTAAAAAAGAAGCTGTCGACCTTCAAAAGCAAATGTGGGAGGAAGTGAAGCTTACACCTACCGATTTGTTTGATTTGGAGGGTGCAACTCAGGTATGGCAATACCAGACAGGCATTATGAACCAGGCACGGAACTATAAGTTTTCCTTTGACAAGGCAAACCGCCTTGAGAGAATGCTGAGAAGTCCCTTTTTCGGAAGAATAGACTTCATAGAAGATGGAGAAGAAACAGCTGAGCAAATATATATTGGTATACACAACCTTATCACCTCCAACAACCGGGAAATCCTCGTTTACGACTGGCGAGCGCCCATATCCGGAATGTTTTATGATTATGAAATCGGATTAAGTAGTTATGAATGTCCTGCAGGCACTATTAACGGTCAAATACTGCTAAAAAGACAGTATAAAATTGAACATTCACAAATCGTATACATGTTCGACAGCAGCTTGAGTATAAACGATGAAATGCTAAGAGAAATTCTGGGCAAAAGCACCGATAACAGAATGAAAACCATAGTGACCAGTATACAGAGAGAACAGAATACGGTAATTAGAAATACTCAGGATAGAATTCTGGTTGTAGAAGGACCTGCCGGCAGTGGTAAAACATCAATTGCACTTCATAGGGCGGCGTATCTATTATATAAATACCGGGATACCGTAAAGTCCGAAAATATCCTTGTTTTCTCTCCGAACCACGTTTTTGAAGACTATATTTCAAACGTTTTGCCGGAATTAGGCGAGGAAAATATTCTTCAAAGCACATTTGCTGATTATTTCACAAAAACTATTGATGCAAAATATCGGATTGAATCCATGAATGAGCAAATGGAATGTATCTTATCAGGTAATGCGAATAAAATAAGGTTAGAAGTTATTAGATACAAGGCGTCACCAGAGTTTCTTGATCTGTTAATAAAATACGTAGAACGCCTTGAAAACGGATTTAATCTTGGATTTAAAGATTTATTGTACAACGGAAATTTGGTAATATCTTCTGATGAAATATTTCAACTTTTTGCAAAAGATTATAGCTATCTTCCCTATGCTAAGCGACTGGAAAAACTAAGTCAGAGACTTTTATACCTTTTAGAACAGATTGAAGAGGAACGAGTTAGAAAATCACCGGGAAATGATGTCGATGAAGATGATTCGGCAATGGTAAAAAATAGGAAAGGTGCCGAAAGAGCTCTTAATCTTGAATATGAGTTACAAAAGAATGAAATTCTTCAGATGACCCACTTTGATGTATACTCCCTATATTTAGATTTATTTAAAAGCTTTGATACTCTTTACTGTACAGATAACGGGATGGAATCTGAGGAACTTGAAAACTATTGTATATACACAATTTCTCAAATAAGCAAGGAAATAATTAATTATGAGGACTTAGCTCCAATTCTATTTCTTAAATCCACCCTTGATACTGTAAATGATACAAAATCCATAAAGCATGTAATAATTGATGAAGCTCAGGATTATACTTCCATTCATTATGAGATTTTTAAGAAGGTATTTACTCACGCCAACATAACCATATTGGGAGATTTAAACCAGTCGATTAACGGCTATATGAATATCGGAAACTTTAGCAACATCTCAAATGCATTTGATCCAAAAGGTGTTCGAAGCATTACGTTGTCCAAGAGCTACCGTTCCAGTAAGGAGATTGCGGACTTTTGCAAACAAATTCTAATTTCTTCTGGTGGCACCGAACAACTGGACCGGCATGGTAATAAACCCAAAATAATAAGAGTTGATAAAGAAAGCTTTCATAACAGGCTCTCGGAAGATATTAAAGTGCTGAAAAATATGAATTACAAGCTTATAGCAATTATATGCAAAACTGCAGCTCAGTGTGATGCTTTATACAAAGCCATTAGTCCGTATGCGGATGTAAGTCTCGTGTCTAACAAAAATGAGGAATACCACGAAGGTGTTGTGATAATTCCATCTTACCTTGCTAAAGGGCTGGAATTTGATGCCGTTTTAGTAAGTTCTGTTGAGAAGGAGGAGTATTTTGCAGAAGAGGATAGAAGATTGCTATATACTGTATGTACTAGAGCTCTACATGAGTTATATTTATATTACCAGGACAATTTGTCAGAATTTATAGTGGGCATAAAAACTGACTGTTATATTAATGAGGTTTAACGGTGAGAAGGGATAAGTATCCCCTATGAAGTATGTACTGCCATGGAAAAATTATGATATTATGGTATCATTGATATTACAACAAAAATATTAATGAGGATATACTAATGAACCATCTAATTATCATTTTGCACTTTTTATCTTTTACTTCAGGAATAATACTAATGGCCTTAATAAATTATATAAAGCCCGTAAAAGGTCCGGTGATAAAGTATACCTTGCTTGCAGACCTCTTTTATACCTTTTTTTTGCTATTCGACACCATAAATTTATATGTTAGGAAAAACATAACCGAAGGTATTGGGATTGTTAATTTATTTTTTAACTATGGCCAGTTTATCTCGTCAATTTTAGGAGTTTATTTTCTTTGTCTTGTTACTCATACTTTATTGAGTAACGGGTTTAGTGATAAAGTAAAGCGTCAATACAACAGGATTGCTTTTTCGGTAATTATTGTATTGACCCTAATTTATGCCCTTGGTCAATATATAACAATTGTTAGTCATTATTTACTTTATGGTGTTAATATATTAATCTTTCTCTCACTGGGTTATTGCTGCTTGATTTACCTGAGGAACTCCTTTAAGGTACCACAGGATATAAGAAAAATAATAAATTGCTGTTTGTTGGTTATTTCAGTGTTTATACCATTTTACTTTTTAACAAGTATCATTTATGGTTTACCTGCTTTTATGTATAAAATACCATACTGGCCGGCTATGTATTCTTTAGTCAACATTATAGGAATTATTTTTATACCAAAGCATCACTCAGATATAGAAGACATTCCCGAGGCTCAAAAGCCCGAAGCTCAAAAAATCTCCGGAAATACTAATGAGATAAAAGCTGATATGTATGATAAATTTGTTGAGAATTATGGAATAACCGAAAGGGAACTTGAGATTGCACGTTATATTGCTGATGGATACAGCAACCCTGAAATCAGTGAAAAATTATTTATATCTACTAATACAGTTAAAAATCATATATATAATATATACAGGAAAGTCGGAATTAAAAACAGGTACGAACTAATCAGCATTCTTTCACAGATACAAAATTCAGCTGAGACTACAAATACCGTAAAATAGCTTGTTTGACAGGAGATAGTATTGTTTTACTACTCCTTTTTTTATGGCATTTTATAAAAGATAGTGGTGTTTTCCTATTGTAGTTATTGTATATTCCTCTCATAATCAAAGGCGTTCTAAGGAATTAATCAATTAACCGGGAGGAAAAAATAATGAGACTAAAGTTAACAAGGAAAAAAGTTATTATATCAAGCGTATTAATTATCTTACTATCTTGTACTATATTTTTGTATAAGTTTATGTGGGGAAAACCCTTTACCGTAGATCAGCTTTACTTAAGAACCTTCGCCAAAGTTATGCTGAGCGATCCGGAACTAATGACTACATTGGGAATAATAAATAATTCAACTCTAAACTTTTACAATGATGATCTTACAGATGTGTGTCCGGAAAATGAAAAAAAGAAGTATGACATATTCAAGAATGATTTGGAGACATTGAGCAAGTATGATAGAAATAAAATGAGTGATGAGGAAAAGCTCTCTTATGATATATTTGAGTGGTATCTCAGAATGAAGTCAGAGGAGAACAGTTTAAATATCATAACTACCCAGTCAACCAGTTTAACGGCATTCAGAATGAGTTACCAAACCTCATGGTATCAAATCATACTATAAATAATAAGAAAGATGCAAAAGATTATATTGAAAGGCTTTCAAAGTTTGAAACAAAATTCGAGGGACTGATAGAGGGGCTAAGACTCAGGGAGGAGAATGGTGTTATCCTGCCAAGAGTTTTAATTGACAGGGTTATATCAGAAACCAAGGATTTTATTCCTGAGGATATAAAATCCAATGTACTGTTAATATCCTTTAAAGAAAAAGTTGATAAGCTGGATAACCTAGAGCAGAAGGATAAGGTCGAACTTTATTCGAAAGCAGAGTATGAAATAACGACAAGTGTTTACCCTTCCTATAAGAGGCTTATTGAGTATCTTGAGCAGCTTAGGAAAAAAGCAGGTGATGATGTGGGTGCGTGGGCTTTACCGGACGGAGATGCATATTATGCGTACAAACTCAAGTCATACACTACAACAGACTTATCACCAGAACGGGTACATGAAATTGGTCTGACCGAGGTCAGGAGAATAGAAGCTGAAATGAAGGAGACCATAGAAAAGCTGGGGTATAAGGATGTTTCACCAGGTGACTTCATGAAGCAGTTAGCTAATGATAGCAGATTCAAGTATGAAGATTCTTCAAAAGGAAAAAAGCAGGTATTAAGTGATTATGAGGAGGCCATAAAAAATAGTGATAAAGCAACCGAAGCATGTTTTGATCTCCGCCCGAGCATAGAGGTAGAGGTTAGGCCGGTTCCCGAATTCAAACAGGATACAGCTGAGCAAGCTTATCTTGTTCCGGGGTCGTCAGACGGAACAAGACCCAGTGTGCTTTATATAAATGTGGGAGACGTTAATAGCATAATGAAATACAACATAAAATCCATGACGGCACATGAAACCATCCCGGGCCATCATATTCAAAAGGGAATACAGAGACAACTCAAAGATGTTCCAATGTTCAGGACTGCAGTACCCTTTACAGCTTTTGCTGAGGGATGGGCAATGTATTCCGAACGTTTATTCTGGGAACAGAACACCCAAAAAGACCCCTATGATAATCTGGGAAGACTGCAATTCGAATTGTGGAGAGCTGCCAGGCTTGTAGTGGATACAGGGATACATCACAAAAAGTGGACAAGGTAACAGGCTATAGACTATATGGTGGATACAACCGGAATGGCATTGAATACCGTAACAAATGAGGTGGATAGATATATAGTTGAACCCGGGCAGGCTTGTGCGTATACAATCGGAATGCTGAAGCATCTTGAACTCAGAGAAAAAGCAAAAAATGAGCTGGGGGATAAATTCGACATCAAGCAATATCATAATGCAATACTTAGAAACGGTGCAATGCCATTGGAAATTTTGGAGAAACAGGTTGATCAGTATATAATGCAGTATTATTTTTGATTGATTGTTGTATAAATATTGGTATAATGTTATTTAACTGTATTAAATAATTTATTAGTTAAGGAGAACACCTGTATGAGCAAAAAAGTAACACCAAAGGAACCATTAGTTACTCACATTTACACAGCCGACCCTTCAGCACATGTTTTTGAGGGTAAACTTTATATATACCCTTCACATGATTTGGATCAGGATATAGAATCTAATGATAATGGCGACCAGTATATGATGGAGGATTACCACATTTTATCTCTGGACAATTTGGCTTCCCCCTGTGTTGATAATGGTGAGGCACTTCACTTGAAGGATATTCCATGGGCATCTAAGCAATTATGGGCTCCCGATGCAGCTTATAAAAACAACACTTATTATTTGTTTTTCCCAGCAAGGGATAAAGACGATATATTCAGACTTGGAGTAGCAACCAGCCAGAATCCTGCAGGACCCTTCAAGGCAGAAAAAGATCCCATACCCGGAAGCTTTAGTATAGATCCTGCCGTTTTAGTTGATGATGACAACAGAGCTTATATTTATTTTGGAGGACTCTGGGGAGGACAGCTGGAAAAGTGGAGTACCGGCAGCTACAAAGCTGATGCTGAAGGCCCTGCAGCATCAGAACCTGCCATTGGACCAAGAGTTGCTGAACTAAGTGACGATATGCTGACCTTCAAAGGATCACCTGAAGAAATATCCATAATCGATGAGAATGGTAACCCAATACTTGCTGGGGATGAAGAAAGAAGATATTTTGAGGGTCCCTGGATGCATAAATATAACGGATTATACTATTTATCCTATTCAACAGGAACAACTCACTACATTGTTTATGCAACAGGTAAGAGTCCGAAAGGTCCGTTTGTGTATAGAGGTAAGATACTAACTCCTGTTGTAGGTTGGACAACACATCATTCAATTGTGGAATTTGAGGGCAAATGGTATTTGTTCTATCATGACAGCTCATTATCAGGCGGTGTTGATAACAAGCGTTGTGTAAAATACACAGAACTGAAATATAACCAGGATGGCACTATTCAAACAATAGAACCATACAAGTAATATACCAGAGGTCTTATTTGGATGATAACCGAGTAAGACCTCTGCTTATGCTTTACTTTTTTTCTATACTACTAAGAAGCTCATTGATTTCTTCATTGGAAATCCTTTTTCCCTTAAGAAAGACATCTGAAATATTTTTTGTATTTTTTATTTCCTTTAGAGGATTCTCATTTAAAAGAATCAGGTTGGCTTCCTTTCCGACTGCAATACTCCCTATTGAATTCTGCTGATTTAAGCAGCGGGCGACATCAATAGTTGCTGTCTTTATAGCCTCGTAATTACTTAAACCGCTATCGGTAAAAAGTTCTAATTCTTCATGGATGGAGAATCCCGGAAGTACATAGGGCATAGCACCACAATCTGTTCCTGCAATAATTTGTACTCCACCTCTATGGAATTGTGATACAAGATGTTTGAAGTAATCTATAGCTTCCCCGGCATAACCTGTTAAGCCGCCCCACCTTGATAACTCCTCATCCCAAAAACTCAGCATTTCCTTATTTCCTTTGCGATATATTTGTTTTCCTCTCTATTCTTTAGGACTTTGATTTGTGGATTATCCCTTGGAAGTATATTTTTAAGTTCAATTAGCGTTGGACATATCCAAGTCTGAGACTCATTTGTAGTTTTAATAAGGTTATCCAGGTTAGGCATTACTTCTTTTGGATTATAAAGACCTGTTAAATGCTCAATGGTATACATTTCAGATTTGACAGCGTCTTCGTAGGTCATAGAATTTGGTATATGTCCGACAACTTTCATATCATACTTACTTGCAGCAGCCGAGATAGCCAGATAGTCTGGTTTTGATAAATTCCAGTATACTTTTATGTAATCATATCCCTTTTCCTTCTCAGCTTTTACTATGCTGTCAATGTCAGCACCCGCCTCTATTGGTGTGCAATAGTATTCATGATATGGAGGATTTCCGTCAAGAACATGGCCGGCCTGATAAATTTCCGGCCCTAATAACTCTCCATTTTTAATACTATTCTTTAGTGAAAGTGTATCAATAAAATTAAGCTTGTTTTGAATTGAACCGGAGTATTTTGTAGGATCAGGGAGTTCAGCCATATTTCTTATAGTAGTTACACCATTTGAAATAAATAACTTTAAATCGTTTTTATCCATAATGTGTGTATGCATATCTATAAGTCCTGGAATAAGAAATTTTCCTTCTCCATCGATGGTTTCACAGTCTTTTGGTATTTCTACCTTGTTTGAGGCACCAATATCGGAAATAAGCCCATCTGATATCAGAACTGTTTGATTTGTCAAAAGCTCTTCTTTTTCCATAGAAATTACATTTATATTTTTAATTGCGATATTATTGTTCTTCTTTACCGACGCAGTATTGAGTGAATAGCTACATCCACTAAAAATTAAAATCAAAACTGACATCAAAATAAATATACTTTTCATACTAACCTCCTTAGATGCACATAGCGCATACGCAAATAGTTATTTTATTGATTTTGTTAAATGTATTTATCCGTAATACATCTGCCTTTTAACCTCCTTGCACGTTAGTTGGAATATAGGAATAACACAAACTATTTCTATCAGGGTAACTACATCAACTTGATATAGTTATATCCTTTATACGTTCCATAAATTAGAATGTCTGAAAAATTATTAGGAGTTTGGTACAATTTGATATATTATACTTGTTTTTATGGTTTATTTATCACATATGCTAATTATAGAAATAGTGGTACAATATTCCTCACTAATATCAAAGGGAGGGCCGGGTCCATGCCACTTCTGTCATAAGTGCTTTGTGAAATGTGGTATGTGGACATATATATGGAAAAAATCCAAACACTAGCTAAGAACACCTCATTTGAACAAGCAGGTGTTAAGAAAGATAAAATATCCTTATTGGCGGGAGCTGACGGTATTCGAGCCATAGCATGTCTCAGCGTTATACTTCATCACTTTGCCCAAAAACTTGCCATGAACTTTCAGGCACGTCCTGTTCAGGAGCTGCAGGGATATTTTCTTCTGGGCAATTCAGGTGTAAGCGTATTTTTTGTTCTCAGTGGTTTTCTGCTCTCGTACCCTTTTTGGAAGCAGTATCTTGGAGAAGGTGTTTTTCCCGGCATGAAGCAGTATGTGATCAGACGTGCTGCACGAATCCTTCCGGGCTACTATGTGTCCTTTCTGATTTGTACCTTGGTTATACTTTTATTTAATATACCCAGTGATTATACATTGATAAGAGCAATCACGGGATTGACGTTTACTGCGGGCTTCCACTATGTAACATTCTTTCCCAATGAAATCAACTCACCCTTCTGGTCTATCAGCTTTGAGGTATTCTGCTATTTCCTGATGCCTGCCTTTATGTATGTGCTTTATAAATTCTCTGGAAAGAATAGATCCTTCGTAAAAGCGCTGTTTTACTGGGTTGGTGTTTTTGTGCTGGTTATTGGCTTGAATCAGCTGGTACATATTTTCTTCACTCCGGATAATATAAGACGAGGTTGGGATTTTGGGAGTATCGGCGGCGCAAAGTACTGGATGCCAAACTGTAATCCGGTAGGTTTCTTTGGACACTTTTCGGTAGGAATCATTGCGGCTGGCATTTCTGCAAAACTAATTATAGGATCTGACCGGATTAAGCTATTGAAAAAAATAGGAGTATTCGACTTTATAAGTGTATTATGCTTCCTTGGCTCAATTGCACTGTTATGGATGATGAGAGGGCTTCCGGAGTTTAGCTTCAGCCTTCAAAACCAGCCATATTATTTCCCCGCGTATGCCTTGCTGATAGGTGGCACTTTAGCTGTGACCCCGCAATCAAAATGGTTTGGAAAAATTCTGGACAATAGATTTTTCAGATTTACTGCCAAAGTTTCCTTCGGGTTGTATATATGGCATTACTTCATAATGTTTTTGGTATCAGCGTTATGGGTTAAGGCTTATAAGAACTATATGGGGATTGTAGATATTAAGCAATGGGCTGTAATATGTTTTGTGGTGCTGGTGGTATCTTATGTTGTTTCTTCCCTGTCATTTAAGTTTATTGAAAAGCCTGTTTTGGACCGGGTACATAGAAGAGGCAGAAAATAGTAGGTTAATACTAATATTCTTTTTATAGCAAAATTAATTATTGAGAAATATTAATTAAATTAATTTACTACGTTGAAAGCTTATAAAACATATGGTATTCTTTTATAACACTGAGTAAAATATGGTATTCTTGTAGAATCAGGGGAAAAATCCTATTTTGTTATTAATAGAATCTTATGCAATGGAGTAAAAATGAACGATAATTGGAAGAAAAAAATAATTCTTTTTTTAGCCAGTCAGACAATATCCCTTTTCGGGTCTTCTCTGGTGCAGTTTTCAATAAGTTGGTATATTACTTTGAAAACCCAATCGGGGCTTATGATGACAATAGCTATAATTTGCGGTTTTCTGCCCACCTTTTTTCTGTCTCCTTTTGCCGGAGTATGGGCAGATCGCTATAATAGAAAAAAGCTTATTATAATGTCTGATTCCTTGATTGCTATTTCAACACTTATAATAGCGATATTGTTTATATTGGGATATCAGTCCATATTTCTGCTGTTTGGAGTTCTTATAGTAAGGGCTCTCGGTACAGCAATACAAACACCTACAGTTGGAGCTTTTATTCCCCAACTGGTACCGGAGGATAAGCTGACAAGGGTAAACGCAACAAACAGCAGTATTCAATCGATGGTTATGCTTGTTTCACCAATGCTTAGTGCGCTGTTGATGAGCAAGACAACTATTGAAGCCATATTTTTTATTGATGTAATTACAGCTGCAGTGGCAGTGGTAACGCTTATGCTGTTCTTAAGAGTACCGGCTCATCATAAAGCTCTTGATAAACAGACCACCGGATATTTCGATGATATGCGTAAGGGCTATGGATATATAAAGAACCACAGTTTTGTAAGCAGAATTATAGTGTTCAGCTCCATATTCGGCTTTTTAGCCGCACCGGCTGCCTTTTTATCGCCTTTACAGGTGACCAGAAGTTTTGGAAATCAGGTGTGGAGGCTTTCGGCAATAGAGATAGCTTTCTCAGTCGGAATGGTTATCGGTGGAATACTAATGGCCTCCTGGGGAGGCTTTAAGAAGAAAATACATTCAATGGTGTTTGGTACTGCTATCATGGGAATATTTACTTTTGCATTGGGGATTGTGCCTATATTCTGGATATACCTGGTGTTTATGGCCCTGATAGGAGTTGCAATGCCGATATTTAATACTCCTTTTATGGTTTTACTGCAGCAAAAGGTTGAGGGCGATTATCTTGGAAGAGTCTTCGGAGTTTTCACAATGGCTTCAAGCGTTATGATGCCGCTGGGAATGCTGGTTTTTGGACCACTGTCCGATGTGGTTGATATAGAATGGTTACTTATTGTCACAGGTATTCTTATATTTCTTGAGGGATTGTTAATGCTAAGGGAAAAAGCGCTGAAGGATACCGAAACCAATTCTGAAAATAATACAACCGATGCGCCATAAAAAATAATTTCGATTAACAGGGAGGCTGACAAGGCCTCCTTTTCTGTTGTTTTATTTATTTCATGTTTTTCAAAATATTTCTTTACAACAACAGACTACTATGATAGTCTATAAATACAAACTACCACAGTAGTCTGTAAAGAGTGGTAGCTTGCTGGATAAATAAATGCATAAAACTTATATTGGATTGTTAAGGAGGTTTAAGAAAAATGAGATTTACTGCGAACTCAAAAATAATACTGCTTATTACAGTACTATTGCTCACAATTCTCGTATTCACGGCTACATGCAATGCGCAAGGTGATTTTTCGATCCCTGAAGCCCGGGACAATATCAGAACAATTTCGGTCACCGGAAGTGCTGATGTAATGGTAATCCCTGATGAGGCTGTTTTTACGCTGTCTGTGGAAACTGAAAATATGGATATAACCAAAGCAAAAGCAGAAAATGATACCCTAATAAAGCAAATCAAAAATATTACAAATGAATTCAAAATAGAATCCAAGTATGTTGTGACAGATTATATAAATGTTAATCCCAAATATACCTATAACAACAGTGGAGAAAGCATTTTTAAGGGTTATACCGTTCAAAGGGGCCTTGTGATTACCTTAAAAGAGCTGGGGAAATTTGATGAAATGCTCACCAGACTGATTGAGGCCGGATTACACAATATTCAGAAGGTGCAGTTTAAAACCACCCAATTGAGAAAATACAAAGACGAGGCTAGAACACTTGCTATAAAGGCTGCTAAAGAAAAGGCTTCTGACATGGCTAAAGAATTGGGTCAAACAATAGGAAAGGCAAATACGATCCAGGAAATCCAGGAAGACACATATTCTTATTACGGTCCATGGAGTTCATATTATTCAGGAGCAAACTGGACAAGTGCACTATCAAATTCAGTCTCAAATGCCCCGGCTTCGGGAGGTCAAAGCGAAAGCTATGAGGACTTTTCTCCCGGACAAATAAAGGTTAGTGCAAAGGTTTCGGTAACCTTTGATTTAAATTAATTAGTTATTGGTTAATTATAAGTTCATTTCCAGTAGCAAAGACATTTGAATTATCAATATTTATTTGGAGAAGGCCATTTGACTTGTATATAACGGGTTGTGGCTTTCTTTTTATACGTTCTAAATAAAACTGAACTGTTAAGAATTTAATAAGAAATATAGCGGCTTTTTATTAAGGAGAAGCAATTAAAATAAATCCTATAAGTAAGCATTAAAGAAATTTTAATCTAAAAATACTACACTAAAAGAGATATTCTTAATGAATAAATTTAAAGAGTTGAGTTTGCAGTTGCTATTACTACTAACAATTCCCATTGTAAAAGTATTTTACCCTCTGTTAAACAATCCCGGAAGAGGGGCGGAAAGTCTTGTTACAGACCTTCCAAAGATATAATATACTGTATTTTATTTGTTTGACAACCACTAGTTTGTTTAATATCATTTTATTAAATACAGGTAATGAAATGTAAAAGCTGTAAAACGCTGTGATTAATCAAATTGAAATGGAGATAAAATGATTAAAATATATAATCGTAAAACAGAAAAATATGAAGAGGAAAAGGTAGCAGGAGGAAGCCTTTTGAATGCACTATATACCACTGGGGCCGGCAAGCTTGGCCTTGAGCTTCTGGTTAAGCGAAAAATATACTCTGCTCTCACAGGCTTCTTTTGTGACACTGGCTTAAGTAAAAGGAGTATTTCCGGTTTTATAAAAAATTTCGATATTGACATGAGCGAATGCGAAAATAAGCTGGAGGATTTTATTAGCTTTAATGACTTTTTTGCAAGAAGACTTAAGAAAACAGCAAGACCTTTCGATAAGCCGGCGGAGTACCTTCTATCCCCTGGGGATGGTCGCCTTCAAGCCTGGACAGATATTGATACTGATAATGTAATACAGATAAAAGGTATGAGTTACAGCCTTGCTGAATTACTGCAGAATTCGGCTATGGCAAAGGAGTATGATGGTGGAACCTATATTATTTTGAGACTTTGCCCCGTTGACTATCATAGATTTCACTTTTTTGACAGTGGCAGTTGCAGTGCACCGGTCAAGGTAAAGGGTGAATATTATTCGGTCAATCCTGTCGCCCTTGGAAAAATTCCGGCACTCTTCTGTAGAAATAAAAGAGAGTACAGCATTTACCGGACCGATAACTTTGGTGAAGTGCTGTATGTAGAAGTGGGAGCTACATCTGTTGGCTCGATTATTCAAACCTTTACACCTGATACAAGATTGGAAAGAGGTGACGAAAAGGGATATTTTAAGTTTGGGGGCTCAACAGTACTTTTATTCTTTAAAAAGGAAAACATTTTAATTGACAAGGAAATACTCGATCAAACCGCTGCCGGATTTGAAACAAAGGTACTTGCAGGGGATACAATCGGAATAGCCTTTACCGAAAGGTCATAATCCTGTCACTAAATACCGTAACTATTATCAAATTTTTCGAGGTAAAAACTGCCAGATTTATATATTGTTATATATTGTTTATAGGAGTGGATTGGTTTATAATTAATTAAATTGGGTTTTTATCGTTGTTTTTTAATCTATATATTTTTTTCGGTTTAATGTTGCTTCAATGGGGAAGACCATAAACAGATAAATTTAATGATTCTAGATGCTATAAGTTTTATTAAGGTCTTAGGGAGGGTTCGTATGAGTGACATAAAAACAATCGGAGTACTTACTAGCGGTGGAGATGCACCCGGAATGAATGCAGCCATTCGTGCAGTTGTAAGAACAGGTATTTACTACGGCTTTAAAATGCTGGGAGTAAGAAAAGGTTATAATGGACTGATCACAGGTGATATTTCCGAAATGACCGCAAGAAATGTATCGGATATAATTCATCGTGGAGGAACTATACTTCAGACAGCCAGATGTAAAGCATTTACAACCGAAGAAGGGATGCAGAAGGCTATGTCCATATCAAGAGCATTCGGTATGGATGCACTTGTTGTAATAGGTGGAGATGGCTCTTACAGAGGAGCAAGGGATTTCAGCAAATTTGGAATGAAGGTAATGGGTTTGCCCGGTACAATAGATAACGATATCGCAAGTTCAGATTATACCATCGGGTACGACACAGCTATGAATACAGTCCAGGATGCACTGGATAAAATCAGAGACACTGCATATTCACATGAAAGATGTAGCGTTTTGGAGGTAATGGGCAGACGTGCAGGACACATTGCTCTGAATGTGGGAATTGCAGGCGGAGCCGAAGTGATACTGCTACCTGAAAAGGAATTTGACTTTGATAAAGATATCATCAGAAAAATTATTCAGGGAAGAAACAACGGTAAGAAAAACTACATTATAATCCTTGCAGAAGGTATCTCCGAGAAGATAGGAGGAGCTCTTGAACTGGCCAAGAAAATTGAAGAACTTACCGGAATAGAAACAAGAGGAACGGTACTGGGCTATATACAAAGAGGCGGAAGTCCAACTATTCAGGACAGAGTTATGGCAAGTGCCATGGGTGTTAAAGCTGTTGAATTACTTAAAGATGGTGTGTTTAACAGAATAATTTCGGTGAAGGATTCAAAAATAGTTGACCTTGATATAGATGAAGCTCTTTCAATGAAGAAAGATATTGATCAGGATTTATTGCGGATGAGTAATATATTGGCTATATAACCAAGCAATATAAACCTAGCAATACAACAGACTTTATACAATATTAATAAAATTTAGTGTAAAAACGGGGGTACAATACACCCCCGTCTTTTATTTATGATCTTGAAAAGTATAATATTTTTGTGTAGTGAAACTTAATTAAGAGAATATTATATCGCTGTATTTAAATACGGCTTGCTTATCACAGTCAATACCTGTTGTATAGGAATTGTTACCCAGCTGGTTTATGATATTGGAAATATTTGAACTGTTTTGAAAAAAAGCAAAGTACAATTCATCACATAAACACCGGGTCTTCTCCGATGCTTCGTAAAACAGATCAACGAAGGACTTGGAGCTTTTAATTGTTTCATCATGGGGCATACACCATTCACGCCTTGAAAGGTTCAGGTAATCCAGACCATCCTTCAGCTCAAGGGGAAAGATCAGACTAGAGAACAGAGGAAAACCATAAAATACATTATCAATGAAGCCTACCAGCTTTTTCTTCAATCCCCTTGGATCCTTCAATAGCTTTTCCACCAGCTGCATTTCTTTAACAGCTCTAATAATTTTTTTCGTACTGATATCAGAGTTATACACTGATTTTACAGCACTTTTGTACATTTCACTAATCTGACTCAATTCGGTCTCATTGACCTTAATTAAACTATCGGGACTTATTTCATATACCTTTTTATTAAGAAATTTTTTGCACAGCAGTACATCAACCGAGGTTTCAAACCTCCGATGATAGCACAAAAACAAGTTTTCATTATTCTTTTCAAAAGTGTTAAAGCCCGATCTGTAAAAAATATATGGGTGTGCTATGCTATCCATAATATTATGGCATATAAATCCCATTAAATATACTGTCAGAACATTTTTTACATACCCACTCTGCAGGATTATATAGTCTATGAAAGCCCTGAACATTCTATTTACTTTGGAGATATGCATTGTTTGACCGATATTTGTATCCAGACTTTTAGAAGACCAGGGCCAGACTTCGTAATAGAAAAGGATGTCAGGCCCTTGAAGTCCTAAATTAAACACATTTCGGTATTCATCAATAAGTTGTCTACAGTTGGAATTTTTAAGACTTTTAAATGCATCTAAACCGCATAAATAATGGGTAACCAGGTTTGGCATAGCTGTCTCCTCTCACAGGGTAGAAACCAAATTTTCAGTTCAAAAATTATATCTGATACTCGCTTTTTACATTTATAAAAAATCTGAAATGGCTAGAGACATTTCCACTTATAGTATATACGAATTTTGAAATATAAAGTATGTTTATACAATTTATATTTAATAGCAGAAAAACTGGTAATTATTTCAGAAAAAATGTTGACAAAGATCTTGGTTAGTTGTATAGTTAGTTACATAAGTAACTAACCGTTTAACCGGTTGTCAGGTGGTGATATTTTGAATTTTGATTTTAATTCCGAGAAACCTATTTATCTTCAATTAGCTGAAGAAATTGAGGATGCAATACTTTCAGGTGCATATGAGGAGGAGACACAGATTCCTTCCACAACTGAGATATCTGTGGGTTATAAGATTAATCCGGCTACAGCTTTGAAGGGGATAAACAGATTGGTGGATGATGGGATAGTTTATAAGAAAAGGGGATTAGGTATGTTTGTTTCTACTGGTGCAAAGGTAAAAATTCATGACAAAAGAAAAGAGACTTTTTTCGAAACGTACATTATATCGCTGGTTTCAGAGGCAAAAAAGCTAGAAATTACTAAAGATGATATACTAAAAATGTTGGAAAGAGGGTTTGATAAATGAGTTATCTGGAGATCAAAAATATTACTAAAACATTTGGAAATACAACTGCACTGGATAATGTTTCGATATCATTGGAGGAAAACAGAATATATGGACTTCTAGGCAGGAATGGCGCGGGAAAAACTACTTTACTAAACCTTATAACCGACAGAATTTTTCCGACAGGTGGAGAGATACTGCTCAATGGTGAAAAGATTTCTGATAATGAAAAAGCACTTTCGAAAATATATTTCATGAGTGAAGCCAACTATTATCCTGAATCCATGACAGTCAAAAAGGCCCTAAAATGGACTGGAGAATTTTTTACCGATTCTGACTCTGAGTACGCAAAGGTTCTGTGTAATAAATTTAATCTTAATGTGGATAAAAAAATAAGAGCTTTATCCACCGGCTATAAATCCATTTTCAAGATAATCGTTGCTCTATCCTGTAATGCACCTCTAATCCTGTTGGATGAACCAGTTCTGGGGTTGGATGCAAATCACAGAGAATTATTTTACAAAGAACTAATTCAGAACTATAGCGAACGGCCGAGGACCATTGTATTATCTACACATCTAATTGAAGAGGTTGCTGAATTAATTGAAAATGTGATTGTTATTAAGGAAGGTAAAGTAATAATGCAGGATTCGGTAGAAAATGTGTTGTCCCAAGGCTATTCAGTTTCAGGAACCTCAGCTTCAGTTGACAATTACATTAAAGGTAAAAATGTAATCGGTATAGATACCCTGGGAGGTCTTAAAACTGCCTATGTGCTTGAAAAGCCTGAGAAGAATAATTTGCCTGACGGACTTGAAATATCAGGGCTTAACCTGCAAAAGCTATTCATACGGTTGACTAATTGAGGATTGGAGAGAGGTTAAAATGAAACTAAAATCTGTAATAAAATATAATTTTTCAAACTTAAAGAACGGTGTTTTGATTTTCTATCTGGTTATATTAGCAGTAATCATGCTTTTGGGTAGCTCGATTAATTTTAAGAGTAGCAGTAATGTTAATATCTCTTCTGGTGGAATAGAAATAGCATCTTTTATATTTTTGTTTGTAGTGGGTCTTAATTCCTTCAAGGAAGATTTCCTGTTTCTATCAGTAAACAACGTACCAAGAAAGCTCCAATTTAAAGCCTTTTTAATAACTTCTCTTTCAGTTAGTTTTTTAATGGCAGCTATTGATACTACTTATTCAAACATCTTAGGGAGCTTTTTTACTTACAAACCAGTATTCATTCAAATATACGAAAAGTGGACTGTACAAACTTCCACCCCTTTAGTTATTATTTCAGCTTTCATTTGGAGCACAGTACTATACCTTGCAGCATATCTCGTAGGTTACTTAATAACAAATCTCTATTATTATATGAATAGAACAGCCAAAATAATTGTTTCTATTGGCGTCCCGGTGTGGTTTACCATCTTACTTCCAATAATTGATTCGTCCATTACAAAAGGTAAAATAATGAATTTTATTGGAGATGTATTTCTCCTTCTGGGAGGCCTCAGAGGTACTATAAATCCATATATCGCAGTACTTTCATTATTACTGATTTGTGTTGCCACAGCAGGTATATCCTTTCTAATGGTAAGGAAGGCGGTTGTTAAAAACTAGAATAAAGTGTATAGTTAAAAGTTTTGGAAACGGTCCTGCTATTGTAGTTGAAAAACTACATTAGCAGGACCGTTTATTCTACAGACCTAACTTCTAACTTCCAACTTCTATTTTCTTACCTCTAACTTTATTGATATAATGTATACACAACTTAATTTGGTAATTAAGTTATTTTATTTAAGAGAGGTAAGCGAAATGCAAAATATACAATATGTACATACAAATCTTATTGCACGGGACTGGAGAAGTCTTGCGGACTTCTATATTGAGGTATTCGGATGTAAACCGAACTATCCTGAAAGAGATTTATCCGGCGAATGGGTAAACAAAATGGCTTTAATCAATGGGGCCAGAATAAGGGGAATACACTTGAGCTTACCCGGATATGAAAAAGGTCCTACTCTTGAGATTTTTGAGTATAACCCTGAAAATACACGGGAAAATGATTTGCCTATTAATAAACAGGGTCTGGGACATATAGCATTTCATGTAGATGACGTTGAAGAAATGCTTCAAAAAGTTCTTTCACATGGTGGTAAGCTTTTTAGCGAAGTGGTTAGATATGAATACCCGGAACTTGGTTTATTAACAATGGTATATGTCAGAGACCCCGAGGGTAATTTTATTGAACTTCAAAACTGGAAAAGGTAATAGAAAGCTAGCATGTCCATTGAACAATATATCTCACGTACTTGAATGGAGGGACTTATGACAAAGCCAATTATCGGTATCCCCATGGGAGATCCCGCTGGAATCGGACCGGAAATAATCGTAAAGGCACTGACTCATTCCGATATCTATAAGGTGTGTCGGCCTGTTGTAATAGGAGATGCCAAAGTAATAAAAAGCGCAGCTAAGATCTGCAATCTAAATTCAGAGGTCAGAATAGCTGAAGCATCTGAAGTAACTAATGAATTCCAATATGCTGAAGGAATCGTTAATGTTATAGACTTGGATAATATAGACCTTCAAAAGCTAAAGTTTGGTACTGTTCAACCACAAAACGGAATTGCCTCATATGACTATATTAGAAAGTCGGTTGAATTAGCAAAAATAGGCCAAATTTTAGCAATTGCCACTACCCCAATAAATAAGCCCGCATTGAAGGCAGGAAACGTAGATTTTATCGGCCATACCGAAATACTAGCCGGCCTTACCAGCATCGAAGACCCCTTGACCATGTTTGAGGTCAGGGGAATGAGAGTGTTCTTCCTCACCAGGCATGTCTCACTTAGAAAAGCCTGTGAAATGGTAACCCAACAAAGATTGCTTGATTATATAGACAGATGTACCGAAGCACTGAAAAGCCTGGGCATTACCGATGGGACCATGGCAGTCGCAGGCTTGAATCCCCATAGCGGAGATGGAGGCCTGTTTGGATCAGAGGATATCGAACAAATTGTTCCTGCCGTTGATGAAGCCAGAAAGAGGGGCTACAAGGTGGAAGGCCCGATAGGTGCAGACTCGGTATTCCACCAGGCACTAACAGGTAAGTATAATTCGGTACTGTCACTCTACCATGACCAGGGACATATAGCCACAAAAACACTGGATTTTGAGAGAACAATAGCAATTACCCTCGGTTTGCCGTTTCTCAGAACTTCGGTAGATCACGGAACAGCCTATGACATCGCAGGAAAGGGAATTGCCAGTGAGGTAAGCATGCTTGAGGCTATACTATTAGCTGCAAAGTATGCAGAACCCTATGGAAATTGGTTCAAGACATACTGTAAATTGTAAAAATTAGTAAAACAGACTGTTATAACGAAAACACGTATTATATAATAATACTAGTGTAACAAGTATCTGAAGCACTGGTTTTCAGGTTATTGATTATAACTTATTACAGGAGGTCAATTATGGCAGACGTTATCGATTACAAGATCATCGGGGATGATATGCAGATTGTAGAGGTGGAATTGGATCCATCCGAAGGAGTAAGAGCTGAAGCAGGCGCAATGATGTATATGGAAGATGGCATAATGATGCAGACATCAACCGATGGAGGTGCGTTCAAGGGTTTTAAAAGAATGCTTACAGGCGAGAGTTTCTTTATTACCACCTTTTATAACTCCGGTGCTTCAAAAAAGCGTATGGCTTTTTCAGCTCCATACCCGGGAAAGATAATACCTTTAGATTTATCCAGCGTGGGTGGAAGCTTCCTATGCCAGAAAGATTCCTTTCTGTGTGCGGCAAATGGTGTCGATGTAGAAATAGCCTTTACCAGAAAACTGGGTGCGGGGTTCTTCGGCGGTGAAGGTTTCATCCTTCAGAAGCTGGTGGGAGATGGTATGGCTTTTGTTCATTCCGGCGGAACAATAATTCAGAAAAATCTTCTTCCGGGTGAGACTCTTAAGGTTGATACCGGCTGTCTGGTGGCATTTTCACCAAGTGTTGATTATGATATACAATTTGTGGGGGGCTTTAAGAATGCATTGTTCGGCGGCGAAGGCTTGTTCCTGGCAAAGCTGACCGGACCGGGAATAGTATTCCTGCAGAGCCTGCCTCTCTCAAGGCTTGCAGATAGGCTGACTTCTGCAGGTTCACGACACAGAGAGCAGCAATCCGGATTAGGAAATATCGGCGGAGGGATATTAGGAGGACTTTTCGGGGGAGACAACCGCTATTAAATAAGATATCGGCTCCCTGACAGCTATTTCCAAAGAGTTTATAAACTAAATTTTACCCTGTATTTATATTTGTAAATTACTGTTGAAATAGACAAATATATATGATATTTTTATTATGATTATTATGGTTTACCAATCTTTAGAAGACAGACAGAGGCGCGATACCAGCCATAATTCAAATATCATTGAAGGGGTGTTTATATGAGTGATTTAAGTACTAAGAAAAAGGGTCTTCCAATTAAAACAATTGTTGCAATAGGTATAGGGGCTGCCTTGGTTGTAGCTATATATCAAGTAAGTATCCCGGTAGGCTTTATCCCCAATACTAGGCTTCAGTTTAATGCAGCGATTATTGCTTTAATTGGTGCTATCTTCGGACCAATAGCAGGTCTATTCACCGGATTGCTTTCACATACAATTGGTGATGCAGCATTTTATGGTGGTATCTGGTGGAGCTGGGTAATAGCCGACGGTGTTTATGGTCTATTGGTAGGACTGACCTTTAAAAAGTTAAGGATATCCGAAGGTGGCTTTGGAAGTAAGCAAGCTCTGATATTTAATGTAAATCAGTTTTTGGCAAATGCCATAGCATGGTTATTGGTTGCACCTGTACTTGATATACTTATATATGCTGAACCTACAGACAAGGTATTTGTACAAGGAGTAACTGCTTTTGCAGCAAATGGTGCCGTAACTCTTGTTGTTGGAACAATCCTTGCTTTTGCTTATTCAAAGATACGTATCGGTAATTCAAGTCTGGAAAAGGAAGCTTAATACATAAAGTTGGAAGCTTAATCTATATAGTTAATATAAATACATATACATAATAATAACTTAAACATAAAAAGTGGTTGTTTTCAGCAACCACTTTTTCAGAATATAGGAATATATAAAACAATTGAGCGTAGCAAATTTTCTTGCGCAGAGGAAACGATGAATAAACCAATAATTGAATTTACTAATTTTTCATTTAAATACCGTGTACAAAAGCTGCCTTCTCTGTCAGATATAAATTTAACAATATACGAGGGTGAAAAGGTACTGATAGTAGGACCTTCAGGTTCCGGCAAATCGACACTGGCAAACTGTATTAACGGGCTGGTGCCTTTTTCTTATTCAGGCGAAATAAAGGGAGACTTAAGAATTAAGGAACAGAATCCTTCTGAACTGGGTATATTTGGGCTGTCAAAGCTTGTTGGAACGGTTCTCCAGGATACTGACGGACAGTTTGTGGGCCTTTCAGTGGCTGAGGATATAGCTTTTTCAATGGAGAATGACTGTGTTGAGCAGGCCGAAATGATAAGAAGGGTTGAGGAAACTACACAGGTAGTTGAATTATCCGATTTTAAGGGACATTCTCCTCAGGCTTTATCGGGTGGACAAAAACAGAGGGTATCTCTTGGGGGTGTCCTTGTTGACAAGGTAGACATACTGTTATTTGATGAACCTTTGGCTAACCTCGATCCTGCAACCGGTAAATATGCTATGGAGCTAATCGACAAAATACACAGGGAGTCAAAAGCAACTATACTAATTGTTGAGCATAGACTTGAAGATGTACTTCACTGTAACGTTGACAGGGTTATTTTAATGGAGGAAGGAAGAATAATTGCCGACCAAAAGCCAGCTGAGTTGCTTTCTTCAGGTATCTTGAAAGCAGCAGGGATACGTGAGCCTTTATATATAACTGCACTAAAATATGCAGGTGGTGAGATTACTCCATCAATTCACCCTGAACATATTAAATCTATAAATTTGGATGAACTGAAAATCCCCCTTGTCAGCTGGTATGAGAGGAAGTTATCAGAACCGGCGAAATCTCAGTGTTCAAAACAATTAGAACTCAAAAACATTGGATTCGGGTATGATCAAAAGAAGCCGGTGATTTCAGATATTAATATCTCTATTAGCAAGGGCGAGATGGTGGGACTTGTGGGGCAGAATGGAACAGGAAAGTCTACACTGTCAAAAGTAATATGTGGATTTGAAAAGCAATCATCAGGGACCATATTTCTAAATGGAAAAAGTATTGATGATGACAGTATTGCCGAAAGAGCGCAGAAAATTGGTCTTGTAATGCAAAACCCCAACCATATGATATCAAAACCCATGATTTTTGATGAAGTAGCTCTGGGTCTGATGACCAGAGGCTGGGGCAGGAATGATATCAATGACCGGGTTTTGGAAACGCTGAAAACCTGTGGACTTTTTGAATACAGGAACTGGCCTGTTTCGGCATTGAGCTATGGTCAAAAAAAACGGGTAACTATAGCTTCAATTCTTGTTCTGGAGCCAGAGATTATTATACTTGATGAACCTACTGCAGGTCAGGATTTCAAGCATTACACCGAATTCATGGAATTTTTGCTTGAGTTAAACACAAAAAATGGTACTACAATTGTGATGATTACCCATGATATGCATTTGCTCCTGGAATACACCGGACGGTGCTTGGTTATGGCAGAAGGCAGGGTAATTGCAGATGCTATGCCTGCCTCAATTCTAACCAATGATGAAATTATCAGTAAGGCAAGTTTAAAGAGAACTTCTCTGTACGAATTGGCTGTAAAATCTGGAATAAGCGACTCCCAGGCCTTCGTTCAACATTTTATTGATTTTGACAGGAGGGTGAGAGTAAATGGCACGAATGTTAACTTATAAGGATACGGGAAGCATTATCCACTCTCTGTGCGGTACAACCAAACTTCTATATTTGCTGGTTTGGTCATTGATCTGTATGATTACATATGATACCCGCCTCTTGTTATTTATGTTTGCCTTAAGCATATTTGCATTTAAAATGTCAAAAGTGGATTTTGCGGATGTCGCTTTTGTATTGAAGCTGATTTTGGTATTTTTGTGTATAAACCTTATTGCGATTTTTATATTCTCTCCCGAGGAGGGGGTTAAAATATACAATAATAGAACACAACTTATACATATTATTGGAAAGTATAATTTCACAGCCGAGCAGCTTTTTTATGAACTGAATGTGGCACTTAAGTATTTCACTATAATTCCTATTGCCTTATTATTTATTTTGACTACTAATCCAAGTGAATTTGCTGCTTCGTTGAATAAAATCGGCGTAAGTTATAAAATCAGTTATTCAGTGGCCATAACACTTCGGTATATACCTGACATGCAAAGGGATTATACAATAATTTCCCAGGCTCAACAGGCCAGAGGGATTGATATGTCCAAAAAAGTGGGTCTTGTTAAAAGAATGAAAAATGCAGCAGCAATTTTAATTCCGTTATTTTTCTCAAGCATGGACAGAATTGAAACTATTACAAATGCATTGGAATTAAGGGGCTTTGGGAAGAATAACAGAAGAACCTGGTATGCTGCCGGAAAGATGCAAAAACTTGATTGGATAATTGTTTTTGCACTGATAGCATTTTTATGCGTATCAATATTAGTCACGTTTGCAGATGGAAGTAGATTCTATAATCCGTTTAACTGATATATGTTAAAACAATAGCTTTGTGTTATAATACATTTGTTACTTGAACTATAATAAGTTTATATAATATATAAATATAGACTATCATATTAATTTGTTCAGAGGTTTACATAAATGTCGACTACGAAAATAAATGTAAAAAAACACAGCATTCTGAAGGAATTTATTGAAGGGTCCCGGCTTAGTATCCCAATAGCGTTGGGATATTTTCCTGTATCCTTTACTTTTGGTTTAATGGCGGTAAAGGGAGGGATCCCTGTTTGGATAGTAATTTTAATATCTATGACCAACCTTACCTCTGCGGGACAGTTTGCCGGGACAAACCTTATAATTGCAGGTGCCGGACTTGCTGAGATTACCGTAACTACCTTTGTAATCAATATACGTTACATGCTGATGTCCCTGTCTCTTTCACAGAAGCTGACAGCCGGACTTTCAAATATTAAAAGGTGGGTCATGGCTTTTGGCATAACAGATGAGACCTTTACTGTGGCAGCAATGCAAAAGAAGGATATCACTTTTCCCTTTATGACAGGCCTTGAGCTACTTCCGTATATAGGCTGGACGGCTGGTACTGCGGCCGGGGCAATAGTTTGTACGCTGCTGCCGGAAAGCTTGCAGAATTCAATGGGGATAGCTCTATATTCCATGTTTATTGCATTGGTAATTCCTGCTGCTAAGAAATCAAAAGCAGCTTTGACTGTAGCCGGTATCGCTATTATTCTAAGTTCCATTCTGAAGTGGATACCTTTCCTTTCTTTTATATCGGGTGGCTGGAGAATAATTGTTTCTACAGTAATAGCCTGTTGCCTGGGAGCAAAAATGTTCCCACTGGAAGATGTCGTGGATAGTCAGCCAGAGGACTGTGATATTGAAGATGGTTCTATAAAAGGAAAAAGGATGGAAGGCTAAATGGATAGAATAATAGTTGCAGTTATCTTAATGGCACTTGTAACATATCTGCCCAGAGTTTTGCCTTTGGCAATCTTTAAGAAAAGGATACGGTCGCGGTTTGTAACTGCTTTTCTAAGTTATGTCCCATATGCAGTACTCGGGGCAATGATATTTCCCGATATACTGACTTCGACAGGACACCTGGGATCTGCACTGGCAGGGCTGTTGATAGCTGCTGTAATGGCTTATTTCGAAAGAGGACTTTTACAGGTGGCTGTTTGTGCTATATTGGCAGTATATGTTTGCGAACTAATTATAGTAAAATTATAGATAGACAGTTAGCCATAACTATTCACCATTCACTATTCTTTCTTCACTATAAATAATTGGGAGGTATTATGCACAAGAGATATATCTTATCATTGGATCAGGGAACTACCAGCTCCAGAGCTGTTTTGTTTGATAGTCTGACAAGTCAGATAGCAGGTATGAAAAGTGTACCGTTAAAACAGATATATCCTCAGCCGGGCTGGGTTGAACATGATGCCTCGGTAATATATAATGACCAGTTAAAGGCTATGTCAGAGGCCATTGAAGAAGCTGCTATCAGCCCGGAGCAGATTGCCTGCATAGGAATAACAAATCAGAGAGAAACGGTGGTAGTATGGGAAAAATCAACCGGAAGACCGATTTGTAATGCAATAGTATGGCAGTGCAGAAGATCCTCGGACATCTGTGACAACTTAAAAATGAGCGGCCTTACAGCAGAAATAAAAAAGAGAACAGGCCTTGTAATTGATGCATATTTTTCTGGAACCAAAATCAAATGGATATTGGATAATATGGAAGGTGCCAGGGAGAGGGCGGAAAAAGGGGAACTCTTGGCAGGAACTATTGATTCCTGGCTGGTTTGGAAGCTATCTGGAGGTAAAACTCATGTGACCGATTATTCCAATGCATCGAGAACGATGCTGTATAATATCAAGGAACTCAAATGGGACGAAATGCTGCTCAATGAGCTTGGAATCCCGGAATGCATGCTCCCGAAAGTCGTTCCCTCTTCGGGGGTTTGTGCCAGCACAAAGTTTTCACCGGATGAATATAAGTCCGGGAGTGAGTTAAATTATAATGAAAGAGTCATAAAAAAAATATTGGATACCGGAATTCCTATTTCAGGTATGGCAGGGGATCAGCATGCTGCGTTGTTTGGTCAGGCCTGCTTTAAGCCCGGTGATGCAAAAAATACATATGGCACAGGCTGCTTTATTCTTATGAACACAGGAAAGAAGCCTGTGGAGTCAAAAAACAATCTTTTGACAACCATCGCCTGGGGAATAAATAATGAGGTGGAGTACGCTCTGGAAGGCAGTGTTTTCAACGCCGGAGCAGCAATTCAGTGGCTGAGGGATGAGCTGGGAATTATCGAAAGCGCGCATCAAAGCGATATTGAAGCCGAGCAGGTGGAGAATAGCGGAGGAGTGTATGTAGTTCCAGCCTTTACCGGACTTGGGGCTCCATACTGGGATATGTATGCCCGGGGAACAATCATTGGATTAACCAGAGGAACCAACAAAAAGCACATAATCAGGGCAACGCTGGAAGCTATAGCATATCAGAGCAGAGATGTTCTTGAGGCAATGCAAAAAGACTCCCAAATGGAGCTGAACGAACTGAAGGTTGACGGGGGAGCCAGCGTAAGTGAATTTTTGATGCAATTTCAATCGGACATATTAAGTATTCCGGCACTAAGGCCTGTAATACGGGAAACAACCGCAATGGGTGCGGCTTACCTGGCGGGACTTGGAATTGGTATATGGAATTCAAAAGAGGAAATTGCAGACAGCTGGAATCTTGATAAAATATTCAAACCCTCTGGGAACAATAAATATTTTGACCAACTGTATTTTAAGTGGAAAAAGGCCGTAGAGCGTTCCATGAAATGGGATTTGTAAAGGATTTCATTTTAGAATTTATATTAATGGAAGTATACTATATCAATTTAGTGTGTTATAGTAATACAAAAGTGTAGTTTATAGCATGGCTCATGGAGGTTAGCTTGAAAGACTTCGCTAAAGCTCGTCTTCCAAACTAACCTATGAAATTATGGCCGCGCGACATATTCAAGGTATTTATAGTACTTGTTTGAAGTAATGAGTTTGTGTTGAATACTTTGAAAACGCGCATGGCCAATTAACCTCCTTTATTCGCCACCTTGCGGATATTGGAGTAGATTTTCATTACATTTTGTGGCCACAATGTTGGCTCAAAGCCGCTAAAGCGGCTTAGGAGGTTAATATGGATATAAAGCAGGTTTGTATTAAGGCAAGTGAAGCGTCAATTAGGATGGCTGAACTTGACGGTACAGTAAAAAACAAAGCACTATCAGCGATAGCCGATTCACTGCTGAAAAATAAAGATAAGCTTATTGCTGCAAATACTAATGACATAAAAAGAAGCGAAGAAGAAAAGCTGGCAGCACCTTTGCTGAAAAGGCTGAAATTTGACGAGAATAAAATATATGATGTAGTTGAAGGTATCCGTAGCCTTATACAGCTTGAGGAGCCAGTGGGGAAAACCATGCATTCAACTATGCTGGACGAGGGACTGGAATTATACAAAGTAACCTGTCCCATAGGTGTTATAGGAATTATATTTGAGTCGAGGCCTGATGCCCTGGTACAGATATCAACCTTATGCCTAAAGAGCGGCAATAGCGTGCTTCTTAAGGGAGGCAGGGAGGCAAAGGAAACCAATAGAGCCTTAACTGATATTATTGAGGAGGCAACAGTTGCTGCTGGGATGCCAAGAGGTTGGATTACCCTTCTTGAAAGCCGTGATGATGTAAATGAAATGTTAAAAATGGATGCGTATATAGATCTGGTCATACCTAGAGGCTCAAATGAGTTTGTCCGCTATATTATGGATAATTCAAGAATACCTGTAATGGGACATGCTGACGGTATCTGTCACGTTTATGTAGACAAGGATGCAGATTTAGAAATGGCAACAAGGATAACATTTGATTCAAAAACTCAGTATGTGGCAGTGTGTAACGCTACAGAAACGTTGCTTGTTCATAAAGCTGTAGCACCAGAATTTCTGCCTGGACTGAAATCTGAATTAGATAAAAAGAATGTAGAAATCTGCGGTGATGAAGAAACTCAGAAGATAATACCTGTAAAAGCAGCCACAGATGCTGATTGGTCTACAGAATATCTGGATTACACCATTTCAATTAAGCTTGTATCGGATGCAGATGAAGCTATTGACCATATTAATACTTACGGTTCTGGACATACAGACAGTATAGTTACTTCAAATAAACAAACTGCTTTAAAATTTATGAATATGGTGGATTCTGGAAGTGTATTCTGGAATGCTTCAACTAGATTCAGTGACGGGTTTAAATATGGTTTTGGTGCAGAAGTCGGCATCAGTACCAGCAAGCTTCATGCCAGAGGACCTGTAGGCCTGGAGGGTTTGCTGAGTTATAAGTATATGCTTATAGGAAACGGGCAGATTGTGGACGACTATGCTAGTAATCGAAAGACCTTTAAACATGTAAAGTTGAACAAGAAGATACAGGACTTGTAAACAAATTAGTTATAAATATTTTGATACAGCATGAAAGGAGACTTTAGAATGAACTTTGAAATTATTTCTACCGATAAGGCGCCTGCAGCCATAGGGCCATATTCACAGGCTGTAAAATACGGAAATTTCGTATTTACCTCCGGCGCCATTCCTGTTGATCCTAAAACCGGTGAGGTAGTTGCCGGAGGAGTGGAGGCTCAAGCCGAACAGGCTCTGAAAAACCTGGCAGAAGTGCTGGCGGTCGCAGGAGCGAGCCTTGAAAACGTTATAAAGACTACAGTTTTTATAAAAAATATGAATGATTTCTCAGCAATAAATGAAGTTTACAAAAGGTTTTTTACAGCTAATTTCCCTGCGAGATCCTGCGTTGAGGTTGCAAGACTTCCGAAGGATGTGCTGATTGAAATTGAATGTGTTGCAGTAATAGTTAATAAGTAATAGTTAATAAGTAATGGTGAATGTTGAATAGTTATGGTGGCCCCGCTTCGCGGGGCTTTTTATTTAACATGCTCTTTTGTCAATGTTGACATAAAAATCTCCTTCTCAACAATAATAAATTCCAATATTTGCCAAGAAGGAGCATTTCCTTACTGTCATACAGAGGATTTTTTACATCCTCTCCTTAACCCTTCACGTTCACTTTTCACTTGTCTTCATCCAACCTCTTACTTCCAATTTCTAGCTTCCAACCTCCAAATTACATATCTCTGTAATATATAAGATTCAATTCCATATCTTTATCAATCTGGCCATCTTTAAACATTTTAGTGTATTTGCCTGAAAGTGACTTGGCAATTTTAGCCCTTGAATTATTAAACTGCATCAAAAGATCTGAAAATGCAGGCTGTTTTGCCAGATTGTTCCGCATTTCCTTTGGAGGAGGGCAATAGCGGAACAGAATTGAGCGGGCCAGCTTATTCAAACGCAGTATACCTTTTGACTCATAATTAATCCAGGTTTCATAGTCACTAGTAAAGATATCTCTCATAATATTTCTGTTCTTTTGAATCTGAATTTTTATTTTGTCCCTTGCATCCTCGGTCAGATCGTGATTTTTCTTAAAAAACTGAATGTAGTCGGTATATTCAGAGGTAAGAGATTTCTCGGTAATATCGTTCCAGGCGACTCCCATCATAGTTCTGCAAAGTTCCCAACGGAAAGCTCCGATTAATTTGAGTACAAGTTCGGAGAGGTTTTCATCAGTAAAAGCCGGGACTATAAATCTTCCAGGCGTATTTCTGGCTTTTCCGGTAATTTCCTGCCACATGGATATTCTTGACCCAAAAGTAGGTACAATGATAATATCCGGTCGGATTTCCTTCATTATGGGCTCTTTTTCAATACCTTTAGCTTCGTTTTTGTACCATATTTCTCTATAGAACACTGAGAAATCAATGGCAAGTAAATTATTAATAGCCTGCTGAAGCTTATGTGGTGTAACAACAGCTTTTTCCAGGTCACGGGTAATTATATCCTTGTGAAGTATGGGAAAATAACTGCTGATATGACCGTGACATACCTTTTGGTTAGTTTTAAGCATATTGCTTACTTCAAAATGCACCTTAGCTTTGAAGTCACGGTCATAAGCTGGTTTATCCGCATCGGTTACCATCTTCCTCTTTTTCATATCTCTGAACACATCGGAGTAATCCTGTCCAAAGTCATTAATTGAAGGATCTTTCTGGTTAGTGTATATAAGATCAAGCCATTTTTTAGAGTTATATACATTAAAATCGGGGCAGGGATATTCTTTATCACAGAGCCTGTATAATGCTATAGCTTGTTCTTTTGTAACGAGACGCTCGTCCATATAGCCGAAATTAATAAACATGCTTATCAGCTTCGAACAACTGTTATCAACTTGTGTCCTCTTAAACGCTTCTTCATAGATTTGGAAAAAGTCGTTTGTAATAGAAGAACGAAGCTCTCTGACTTCGGGATCGGAGGAGGTTTTATCCTTTAAAACCCTGAATTGGCTCAGTCTTCTGTTCAGGCTGTCGATTTGATCCTGTGGACAGGAACAGTATTGCATTATCTTTTCCAAGCTGTTCTCAAGCTCCTTCGGGAGCTCAGAGACAATAGCTAAATCGTCTGAAATTGTGGCCGAAGCACTGATTGCGGCTTTTGAACGAACAGTATCTATAAGGCTTGTAAATTCCTTTATATTGATATTAGTAAAGCAGTCAAATTCATTTTGCAGCTTGTCGATACATTGGCTTGTAATATCCGAAGCTTGTGTTAAAATGTTTAGAATATTTAAAGCAGCTTCCTTGTCGTCTCTTGAATCGGTAGCGATTCTGCCGTATGTAGCTAACAAGTTACTAGGTGACAGATATATCAATTCCATATTCTTACAAAGTATTGAGAAAATATTCCTGATCTCAAATATAATTGCATCTAATACTTCAGAACCCTTTTTTATATGATATTCACATACATTGCTCTCGCTGTTAAAGAATAATTTACGGTTATCCATCGAGACGTTTAATAGACTTGTAAAATACTCTATACTTGTATTGTCTAGATCAGGAGAATCAGTGACAGTATCAACAATTTCCTGAGTAAATAGTATGTCTGGATCAAGTGGGAAAAATTTATAGCCATCCTTTTTCAAATCTTCATATACGCTTTGATAGGAATTCAATATTTCAATATCAGGAGAATAGCTGAAATAGAATTTATCCTTAATAGCCCAGTAGAAGGTCATTAAATTTTGTGTCAGAGCATTAATGTTATGACATATAGGAAGTAGCTTCTGGTAGGCGGTATAGCTTAAGTCGATCAAGGTTGCCAATGAGGTAACCAGATAAGCTGAGTAATCCTTCTGGGTAGAAATTATGTTTTTTATGTCTGCAATAGAATTTGCAGGGAAGCAATAAAGAGTGCAGATGTCTTTTGAAGAAAGACTGAAGGAATTCCGACCGTTTCTGATTACATCGTTAATACTCAAAAAAGTATTCTGGTCCAGTGTAAATAATCGACAGCTTCTCGAAATAAGCAATTCATTGTTAGTGAAAATATCATCAAATGGTGACACAAAAACATCTATCTTTCCTTTAAGCAGTAATACTATAGAGGAGGTTCTGTCTCCCTCACATATTAAGAGCTCACCCTGGTTGGATGAGTACTGGCCTGCAAAATCGGGTTTTATGCTCATAGTTGCTCTCCTTGTGTATATGAATGCCATATTAACTATAGGCTTATTCATTAGTTGATTGATGAACATTGACATTATATTAATTATACACTAAAAAAATAAATAAAAAAAGCCGGACTAAATACCCAAGACACTGAATAGTTCCGCCTACTAGTGTCTGGTGTTTATCGGCAAATTTAACATTAGTTTTACAATAATAATAAAGGAAATTGTTAAAAAACAACTTCCTTTAATCACAAAATATATTTATAGCTCTGTATAGTCTTTATTAGCTATATTATGTTAATTATTTTATTTGGCTTGTATATATCCCTTTGCTTTAAGGTATTCAGCCATTAAAACAGCTCCACCGGCGGCACCACGCACGGTATTATGAGAAAGACATACGAATTTGTAATCATACATATGATCCTCACGAAGTCTTCCCACAGTAACACCCATTCCGTTTTCTATATCTCTGTCCAGCTTGGTCTGTGGTCTGTTGTCCTCTTCGAAATACTTAACAAATTGCTTCGGAGCACTTGGAAGTTGAAGAGTCTGAGGTTCACCGCTGTAGTTTTCCCAAATCTTGAAAATTTCTTCCTTAGAGGGCTTGTTCTCAAAGGAAACAAAAACTGCAGCCAGATGACCGTCTGTTACAGGTACTCTTATACATTGAGTAGTGATTACAGGGGAAGATGCCTTGATGATTTCTCCATTTTCAACAGAACCCCATATTCTTAATGGTTCCTGTTCACTTTTTTCTTCCTCTCCGCCAATGTAGGGAATAACGTTATCGATCATCTCAGGCCAGTCGGAAAAGTTCTTTCCAGCACCTGATATGGCCTGGTAAGTGCAGGCAACTACGTTCTTAATTCCGAATTTCCTCAATGGGTCCAAAGCAGGAACATAGCTCTGAATGGAGCAGTTTGGCTTAACAGCTATAAAGCCATTCTTTGTTCCTAATCTTTTCCTTTGACTGTCAATAACCTTAACATGATCGGAGTTGATTTCAGGAATAAGCATAGGAACATCTGGAGTCCATCTGTGGGCTGAGTTGTTTGAAACAACAGGAGTTTCGTTTTTTGCGTATTCTTCCTCAAGTTTTTTAATTTCGTCTTTTTTCATATCTACCGCACTAAAAACGAAATCAACTTCTGCACATATTTCCTTTACATTTAATGATGCATCCTTTACAACAATATTTTTAACGCTGTCAGGCATTGAAGTTGACATTTTCCATCTGCCGCCTACAGCCTGCTCATATGTTTTTCCCGCTGAGTTAGCACTTGCTGCTATTGAAACTACCTCAAACCATGGATGATTTTCAAGAAGAGAAATAAATCTCTGTCCAACCATACCGGTTCCACCAATAATACCCACCTTTAACTTTGACATTACATTATGCCTCCAATCCAAATAATCTGTTATTGATCTGTTTAATACACATTTTAGTATATATTATTTAAATTTATTTCATATGTTCACTAAATGTATACTACATTATTTCTATAATATGTCCGCCAATGGGTGACATTTGTTCTCGTATTGTGTATTTTACCATAGGATAATTAAAAATTCAATACCAAGGAGTCATTAAATAATATTAACGATTCAAGGTATGAAAGGTTACCCTCTCAGGCACTCCTAATATTAACACAGTTTATCGGATTTTACAGTGCGTAATTACTGTCAAATTCATATAACAAGGGCATATACTTCCTTGCATAAAGATGGTCGGTACTTAACAAGAGTTAGTGATAGTTATACTCAAGAGTTTAAAACCACATAAGAGTTGTTTGAAAAAGGAAGAATTGATGGTAAATCAATATTAGGGTCACACAGAATTTATATGCTCCCATTGTGGTAGGACAGTTGAAAATAGTAAAACTGTTAATCGTACGTAGCATCTCACTATCATTGAACAATGTCGAAGGTGTTATATATCACTAAAGTATGGAAAGGTGATATTTGACACTTGTGAGATGACAACTTTTCCCAATGACCCACATTATATTATGTGACCTTTCTTCCTAAGATCCAAGTAGATATAAAACAGCCCGGAAACACCTTTAAAATCAGTGCATCCGGGCTTTTTGTTTTAGTTCCCAGTAAACGAATCCTGAGTGATGCCCCAGTTTTTTAATTCAGCCTGTGTACCTACCCAAACAGGAGCTTTCATTGGAACGAGGGGGAAAAGTTCTTCAACCATATAATTCTGCATTCTTATACAGCCATGCGATACGAATTTCCCAATGGAATAGAAGGAGTTTGTTCCATGGATTCCATATGAACCATCTGTTCTATTGATGCCCAGCCAGCGGCTGCCAAGGGGATTTTCCGGAGTACCGCCCTTTACTGGGTCGGCAAATCCTCCTCCGCCCCAGTCCGGGTCAATTATTTTGTTATTGATGAAATACTTGCCGGACTTGGTCAGAGTGTGCGGATTTCCTACGGCTACGGGATACTTTTTAAGTACTTTTGTACCTTCATAGAGGGTTAAAATTCTTTTAGTTTTATTAACAGCTATCCATTTGCCGGTTGTAGGTGCTTTTGAAATTTTATCAGCGTATGTAAGTTCTTTACTGAGAAGTCTGTTGATAAGCATCTCCTTTGTAGCATTATCCCAGACTCCTGTAAGGCTCATATTATGATCACTTTGAAATAACAGTACTGCATTTCTTGTATTCAGTTTTTGATCTTTAAAGACAGCTTTATAGTAACCCAGTTCTTTAATATATTTTAAATATGTACCGCTATTTAGTTCTGAACTGAGCTTTTTCTTCTTATCCTGATTTCCCAGCTTCTCTTGTTCCTTATGTAATTGCTCCTGATCTTCTTTTAACTGCTCCTGATCTTTCTTCAATTGTTCTTGATCTTTTATAAGCTGTTCCTGATTCTTTTTTAACTCATCCTGGTCTTTTTTTAGCTGCTCCTGATGCTTTTTTAACTCATCCTGGTCTTTTATAAGCTGTTCCTGACTCTTTTTTAGTTCATCCTGGTCTTTTCTTAATTGTTCCTGGAGCTTTGAAATATCCTCCTGCCCCAATTGATTCTGAATATCTTTCTGTTCTTTATGCTCCTGTGTAGTACTTGTTACTGCTGCTTCAAAATCCTTTGTCTCCATTACGGTTTTGTTTTCTGCACAGCTTACGGTTGCACTCTGCATAATCAGAGTCATAACCAAAGTACCAATACATAGAATTCGTTTTCCCATTTTCATTGCCACCCCTGAAATTTAATAAATTGACAATATACATTCTACGAATGTAACTTAATAAAAATTACCATTTTTAAAAAATAATTAATTCGTAACATTTATGATACGCTGAAATCCTTGCAAAGATTGTAATATGACAGTATTTCCTTGTTAATTGAGTAGCATACTTTATTAACTAAGGCCCATAAAATCAATACTAGTGAATAAATCCGACATTTTACAACAAAATAATTATGCACATTATTGAATTTTTATGCACTATCTTATATAATTTAGAATATAATCAATAAAAACAAATATAAAATAGTAGGGGTTATCGAAGAAATGAAGGGTAAGTTAAAAAAGATTTTTTTTCTTACAATGGTAGTAGTACTGGCTATATCTATTATGGCCTGCGGGGACGGCGCTACCATGAATAGAATTGAAAAGAGCGGTAAACTTGTAATAGGTACAAGCGCTGATTATGCACCATATGAATATCATGCTTTGAATAACGGAAAGGATGCTGTAGTAGGTGTAGATGTATCCATCGCTGAAGAAATTTCAAAGGATTTGGGTGTACAGCTAGAGATTGTTGAAATGGGCTATGAAGAACTTTTACCAGAACTTAATAATAATAAGGTAGATATAGTTATCTCTGGAATGGTACCTGATGAAGAAAGAAGAGAATCAGCTGATTTTTCCAGAGTATATTATCAACCTAAGCAGGGTGTTATGGTCCGTGCAGAGGACAAGGAGAAAATAAAAAGTATAGCAGATTTCAAAGGAAAGAAAGTGGGTGTGCAACCCGGAACAGTCCAGGAAAAAATTGCAAGGGAGCAAATAAAGGAAGCAGAGATTGTTACACTTGGAAAAATCTCTGATATTGTAACAGAACTCAAATCAAAAAAGATAGATGCACTGGTAGTTGAACTACCAGTGGCAAAGTATTATGAAAAAAACAACAATGATCTGAGTCTGTCAGAGGTGCAGGTTAAGGATGAAACAGGCGGCTTTGCAATTGCCGTAAAAAAGGGAAACGGAGAACTACTTAAAATAATTAACCAATCACTGGACAGAATAGTGACGGATGGCTCTATCGATAAATTTGTCCGGGAAGCTTATACTTTGAAATGATTGTTTTTATTTAATGGGAAAAGGATATATATACATACATTAATGTATGGTTATATAAATAGGGTAATAAAATAATATATATAAAGTAGGGGGATTTATTATGAAAATGAAAAAAGTAATTTCAATGGCAATTGTAATGTTAATGTTGTTAGGTGTTGTACTTACAGGGTGTGGTTCAGCAGATAGCGGTTCAAAGGTTAAAGTTATAAACATCCCGTTAACTGAAGAAGAGTATGCTTATGGTGTTGACAAGAACCAACCGGAACTGCTGTCAAAGGTAAATGAATTTATTGCATCCATTCAAAAGGATGGAACTTTTGATAAAATTTGTAATAATTACTTCGGTGATGGTACACCTGAAGCTGTTGCATCCGCAGAACTTGACAGCAGCAAGGACCAGCTTGTTGTAGCTACAAATGCAGGTTTCGAGCCTTTTGAGTATACGAAGGGCGATAAGTATTACGGTATTGACATGGAAATTGCTGCACTGCTTGCTAAACATCTTGGAAAAGAGCTTGTTATCAGCAATATGGATTTTGATGCTGTTTGCCTATCAGTAGGTCAGGGCAAAGCCGACATAGCTATGGCTGGCCTTACAATAAAAGAAGACAGAAAAGAATATGTGGCATTTTCGGACAAATACTATAATGCTGCTCAAATGATTATCGTCAAGGAATCAGATACAACTTTCGACAATTGCAAGACAAAAGAGGATGTTGAAGCTATTCTTAAAGGTCTTAAAAGCGATGTAAAGATCGGTGTACAGAATGGTACAACCGGACAATTCTATGTAGATGGCGACAAGAATTTTGGTTTTGAAGGTTTTGAGGCTACAAGTGTAGGCTATAAATCAGGTTCTTTGGCAGTTCAGGATATGCTTAACGGAAATGTCAACTATGTAATTATTGATGAAGCTCCTGCTCAAAGCATTACAAAAGCACTAAACGAACTGAATTAATAATATAATTAGTAACATAATTAATAGAAAACGCATTTATACAATGCTCTGCTATTTCGAGCATTGTATTTATGTATTTATAAGGGATGAATATGGGGAATTTTGATAAAAAGATAATGAAGTTCTGGGAAATATTTTATGAAAATAATGGCTATGAAAAAGTTCTGACAGGTCTTAAAAATACACTGATTATAGCTATTGTGGGTCTTGCTATAGGAATTATTATCGGAACATTAATAGCAATTGTTAAAGTGTTACCCAAGTACAAAAGATTGCCAAAAATACTGGACAAAATATGCAATTTTTATGTTGGTTTATTCAGAGGTACACCTGTAGTTGTGCAGCTTCTGGTAGCGTATTATGTTATATTACCTTTATTAGGCATGAACCTGCCGGCCCTAAATGTATGTATTCTGGTATTTGGATTAAATAGCGGTGCGTATGTTTCAGAAATAATGAGAGGCGGCATAATGTCTGTGGACCCCGGGCAGATGGAAGCAGGGCGTGCCCTGGGTTTAAGCTATAGAGTCACCATGCTCAAGATAGTTGTTCCACAAGCTATTAAAAATATACTTCCCACCTTGGGAAATGAATTTATAGCCCTCATTAAGGAAACATCTGTTGTAAGCTTTGTCGGTGCTGCGGATCTGTATGTTGCGTTTAACTATATTGGTACAAATAGTTACGAGTTTATGGTTCCATACCTTGTTATGGCGTTAATTTATATTGTATTAGTTATAATAATTGCATCGCTTATAAAAGTAATGGAAAGGAGGCTAAGAAAGAGTGATAGACGTAATTAATCTTAGTAAAAGCTACGGTAATCTAAAAGTACTGAAGGATATAAAGGTTACCATCAATGAAGGCGAAAAGGTTGCCATCATTGGTCCGTCAGGAAGCGGCAAAAGCACCTTTCTTCGCTGCCTAAACTGCATGGAGGACCCTACAGGCGGTGCAATCATTTTTGAGGGTGTTGATATTGCCGATATGAAAGTTGATATTAATATACATCGACGTCATATGGGGATGGTTTTTCAACAATTCAACCTGTTTAGCAATAAGACTGTATTGGACAATATTATGCTTGCGCCTGTATATAGCGGAATTCATGATTTACGTATAAAGAAATTCAAGAATTTTTTCATAGGGCTTGGAAATATATTTGCAAAAAACAAGAAGCCTTTGTATGAAATCAACACATCCCGTGAAAGAATTAAGACAGAGGCGAAAGAAAATGCATTTCGGTTATTGAAAAGAATCGGTCTTGAAGATAAGGCAAATGCTTATCCCTCAACTCTCTCGGGAGGGCAGAAGCAAAGAATAGCAATAGTTCGCGCACTTGCCATGAACCCCAAAGTTATTCTGTTTGATGAACCAACCTCAGCACTTGACCCGGAAATGGTGGGTGAGGTTCTTGAACTTATAAAGCAACTGGCAGATGAAGGAATGACTATGGTTATTGTGACACATGAAATGGGTTTTGCCAGAGAGGTTGCAACAAGAGTTCTGTTTATGGATGAAGGAAGAATACTTGAGGAAAATGCTCCCGAAGAAATCTTTACCAATCCTAAAAATAACAGAACAAAGGAATTTTTATCAAAGGTATTATAATCAAAAAATATATACAAAAGCATTAAGCTGGCACTTGATGTCCTTATACAAACGGACCTTAAGTGCCACTTTTGTTATGTATCAAGATTGCTGATAGGAGGAATGATATAACGCGGAGGAATTTATTATGTTCACACTTTTAAAGGAAGCGTCGGTTTATGCGCCGGATTTCCTAGGAAAAAAGGATATCCTGTTTTGTTTTGATAAAATTGCCGCAGTCAAGACCTCAATAAATGTTTCCAATATTGACGAGGTGGAGGTGGTTAACTGCGACGGTAAGATAGTTCTGCCAGGCTTCATAGATCTCCATGTACACATAGCAGGCGGAGGCGGTGAGGGAGGGTTTTCAACCCGGACACCTTCGGCAAAAGCTGTTGATATACTGAAAACCGGTGTCACCACCGTTGTTGGGGTTCTCGGAGCAGACGGGGTAACCAGAAGCGTGGCAGGTTTGTATGCCAAGGCAAAGCAGCTGGAAGCTGAGGGCTTGTCCACGTACATCTACACCGGCTCCTATCAGGTTCCGGTTGTTACTCTCACAGGGGGCATACAGAATGACATGGTATTCGTGGACAAGATTATTGGTGTCGGTGAGCTTTGCCTTGAGGATCACAGAGCATTCCAGCCCACCTTTGACGAGATCGCCCGGATTGCAGCCCAGGCAAGAAATGGTGCATTGATTTCAGGTAAGGCAGGGCTGGTGCATTTCCATATGGGAACAGGTGAAACAGGACTTGAATATCTGTTCAGAATGATAAATGAAACACAGATTCCTGTTTCTCATTTTCTACCTACACATGTAAACAGAACCGGCATGCTGTTTGAGCAGGCCTGCAGTTACCTGCAGAAGGGCGGGTTTATTGACCTGACGGCAGGATTTATTCCTTGTAAGGAGGACCCTGATTGTATTGCCAGCTATGATGCTCTGAAAAAACTGACAGATACCGGTGCTGATATTGGCAGAGTCACAATGAGTTCAGATGCTTATGGCAGTGCCCCGGTTTTTGACGCTCAGGGAAATGTTGTTTTTTCGGATACATTAACCACAAAAATACTTTTTGAAGAATTAAAGATAGCCGTAAAGGATAAAGGGATTCCGCTGGAGACAGCAATTTTACTTATTACAAAAAATGCTGCAAAAATACTTAAAATTCACAAGCAGAAAGGTACCCTTGAAGCTGGAAAGGATGCCGACTGCGTAATATGTGATACTGAACTGAATATTGAAACAGTGTTTGCAAAAGGTATAAAATACTCCTAATTAGTTTGAATATATCATATAATTTATTTAAGAGGCTTGTTCCAAAGAACACAGTTACATTGAACTGTGTTCTTTGGGAACTTATTTTAGGGTAAGAATCCAAGCAAGCTAATTGAATATAAAGGGAGTTGAGTATTTTTGAGTAAGGGGATCCGCAAAGCTATTATCATATTTCTTGTTGTTTTCGCAGTATTCGTTTTAACTGTAATAGTATCCGAAAACATAAATACCAGAAACATTATTAATACATACCCAGACAAAGTATCCGTCGCAATACCTGATGTTGTTACTGTTTCCAAACCCTCACCTGAGGCCTTTGAATTTCAGCAAAGTAAAGTTGCCACCTGGCTTTTGAGGCTTTTCCTCGGATTTGCCTTCCCTGCATTTTTCTTGTTTTCGAAGCTGTCGGCAGGTATCAGAAATTGGGTTTCCCGTCGGACCAGGCGATGGGTGCTTGTTGTTATTATATATTTCCTTGCATACTCACTTATTGAAACCTTAATCTACCTGCCTCTTGATGTTTATACCAGCTTTTTCAGGATGCACCGCTATGGTCTTTCAAACCAGACCTTGTACCAGTGGATAATTGAACTGATCAAGAGCTTTGTGATTAACACAGCATTAACTGCTGCTGTAATATGGGTTCCATTCTTTATTATAAAGAAGTGTCCAAAACGCTGGTGGCTGTATCTTGGCCTGGTTTCGATACCATATTTGTTTATAGGTTCATATGTCCAGCCCGTGGTAATCGATCCCATATTCAACGAGTACAAACAGGTGGAGGATGTCAAGCTGTCAAATAAAATTGATGAACTGCTTTCACGGACTTCCATAGAAAATTGCCAGGTGCTGCAGGTAGATAAGAGTAAAGAAACAAATCAAATGAATGCTTTTATGACCGGTGTTCTGAATACCAAAAGAATTGTGTTATGGGACACTACTATAAATTATTTGAATACTGAGGAAGTTTTGGGAGTGGTAGCACATGAAATGGGGCATTACCTGATGGGACACATTTGGAAGTCCATATTATTCGGTGGACTTGGAAGTATTTTTGTTTTATACCTTGTATACAGGCTGTCCAACTGGTTCCTTAGAAAGTCCAATGGCAGCTGGGGAGTTAACAAATTATCCGATGTGGCAGCATTACCACTGATTATGCTCATAATAAACCTAATGCTGTTTATAACATCACCTATGATAAATGCTTACTCCAGGAGTATTGAAACAGAAGCCGACAGATTTGAGCTGGAGTTGACACAAAATAATTTCTCAACAGCAACGGCTACCATAAAGATGCATCAACAGAGCCTTGCCATGCCTGAACCGGGTCTTGTTTATATGCTCTGGAACTATGACCATCCCACTTATAAGTCGCGAGTAGATTTCGCAAATGAATATAGACCCTGGGAGGAAGGAAAACCGTTAAAATATCAGAAATATATAAATAAGTAGTCGGAGTGTATACTCCTTGTATAGTTCGTGCATACTCCCTTTGTATTGCATCAAGATGTATGTAATGGTATAATTCTCCTGATTTAGTGGTTTTATTTTACATCTAAATTGGGTGCGTTATCTAATTTAATATTAAAACGGAGGAATATTTATGGAGTTACTAAAGGGACTTGGTATTTTAGACACATCATTTTTAATACCTATTATAATTGTTGCCGCAATAATCTTGATTGTTGCCAAGGTTGCTAAAAGTATCTTAAAATTGGCTGTTCTTGCAGCAGTAATAGCCATTGGTGTAATAATATATATGAATTTGCCAAGCTTCACAGTGAAAAATGGAACGGCTACTCTTGAATTATTCGGGAAGGAACATACGGTAAGTGTTAAAGATACAAAGATTGTTACTGAGCAGAAGGAGGGCGAAGAAAAAACCGTTCTGGTATCAGGATCAACCAGGATAGAATTACCCTTTAGTAAGAGCTTCGCAGACAAATTTATTACTGAAAAATTATTAGAAGCAAGGTAATCTTGTATACAATAAACTTTTTTTAAATGTGAGACCAGCACAGGAGAATGCTTGTGTAGATTTGTAATATATTACCTCTCAAAAAATGTGGTTCAAATCTTTTCTTTGTGGTATAAATAAGACATGGCAGTTTGGTTAGCATAAACTAACCATTCGGCAAAAATAATTATATTTTTATAAGAGGTGAATCACATGGATGCATGGAGAGCTTTTAAACATGGTGACTGGTGCGAAGAAATAGATGTAAGAGATTTTATAATTAATAACTATACACCTTATGAGGGAGATGCTTCGTTCCTGGAGGGTCCCACCGATGAAACGAAAAAATTATGGGGGGAAGTAAACGACCTGCTTACAAAGGAAAGGGAGAACGGAGGAGTTCTTGATGTTGATACAAAAATAATTTCGACCATGACCTCCCATGAGCCTGGATATATTGACAAAGAGGTTGAAAAAGTAGTGGGCTTGCAGACTGATGAACCACTTAAGAGAGCTATTATGCCCTTTGGTGGTATCAGAATGGTAGTTAAGGGTGCTGAGGCCTACGGAAAGAAAGTTGATGAAAGTGTCGTTAAAACTTTTACTGAATATCGAAAGACCCATAACGACGGAGTCTATGATGCCTATACTCCTGAAATGATGAAGGCTAAAAAAGCCGGAATTATAACAGGACTTCCAGATGCATATGGTAGAGGAAGAATTATCGGTGACTACAGAAGGGTCGCTCTGTATGGTGTAGATAGACTTATTGAAGAAAAGGAAAAGCAGCTTAAGAGTCTTGAACTGGATTATATGGATAGTGAGACCATACAGGAAAGAGAAGAAACCAGAAGTCAAATAAAAGCACTGGAGAGTCTGAAGAAGATGGCTCAACAGTATGGGTTTGATATTTCAAGACCTGCAGAAAATGCACAGGAAGCTTTCCAATGGCTTTACTTCGCATACCTGGGAGCAGTTAAGGAGCAAAATGGAGCTGCAATGAGCCTTGGAAGAGTCTCAACCTTCCTGGATATCTATATTGAAAGAGATTTTAAGGAGGGAGTACTTACCGAACAAACAGCCCAGGAGCTTATGGACCATTTTGTAATGAAGCTCAGACTAGTAAGGTTCTTGAGAACTCCAGAATATGAAAAGTTATTCTCGGGGGACCCGACTTGGGTTACTGAAAGCATAGGAGGAATGGGGCTTGACGGAAGAACTCTTGTAACAAAGAATTCTTTCAGAATGTTGTATACTCTATACAACCTTGGACCAGCTCCAGAACCTAATATGACGGTGCTATGGTCTGTTCACCTGCCCGAAGGCTTTAAGAAGTTCTGTGCAGATACTTCAATTAAAACCAGCTCCATACAGTATGAGAGTGATGATATAATGAGATACTATTGGGGTGACGATTACGGCATAGCCTGCTGTGTATCAGCCATGAGAATTGGAAAGCAGATGCAGTTCTTTGGAGCACGATGCAATATGGCTAAGGCATTACTGTATGCCATAAACGGAGGACGTGATGAAATATCAGGGGTACAGGTTGGACCTGCACTAAACCCAATCGAAACGGAATATCTTGATTATGATGACGTAATGAAACGCTTTGATACAGTCCTCACATGGGTTGCAAGACTATATATTAACACATTGAATTCAATTCATTATATGCATGACAAGTATTCGTATGAGAGACTGCAGATGGCACTTCATGACAAAGATATTCTCAGAACTATGGCTTGTGGAATTGCAGGATTATCTGTTGTGGCTGACTCTCTGAGTGCTATAAAATATGCCAAAGTCAAGGTTATCAGAAATGAAGAGGGACTGGCGGTAGATTATGATATTGAAGGTGACTACCCAAAATTCGGTAATAATGATGACCGCGTTGACAATATAGCAGTAATGCTGGTTAAAAGGTTCATGGAGAAGCTTGAAAAGCAGAGAACATACAGACATTCCGTGCCAACATTGTCCATTCTTACTATAACCTCTAATGTAGTTTATGGTAAGAAAACAGGCAACACACCTGATGGCAGAAAAGCCGGAGAGCCTTTCGGCCCGGGGGCAAATCCTATGCATGGCAGAGATTTAAACGGAGCTTTGGCAGTTTTGAAATCAATATCAAAGCTTCCTTATCAATTTGCACAGGATGGTATTTCCTATACCTTCTCTATAATACCGAAAGCATTGGGGAAAGATGGGGATACAAGGGTAAATAACTTATCCGCATTATTGGATTCCTACTTCAAGGAAGGCGGACACCATATTAATATCAATGTTTTTGAAAGAGAGATGCTGCTTGATGCCATGGAGCACCCTGAAAAGTATCCACAGCTGACTATCAGAGTTTCAGGCTATGCGGTTAACTTTATCAAGCTTACAAGAGAACAGCAGATCGATGTAATAAATAGAACTATACATGAGAACATATAAAAGTGAAGAATGAAGAGTGAAGAGTTAAGGAAGAGGTGGTTTTGTGGAAGTCAAAGGAAGGGTTCATTCATTTGAAACATTCGGTACTGTTGACGGGCCGGGTATTAGATTTATTGTTTTTCTCAAAGGCTGTCCTTTGCGCTGCAAATATTGCCACAACAGGGATACCAGGAGTTCGGAAGGAGCTAAGCTTTATACTGCCGATGAGATTGTAAATGAGGTAGCCAAATACAGAAATTTTATTGATTCTTCAAAAGGTGGAATAACAGTGAGCGGCGGTGAACCGCTTATTCAGCCGGAATTTTTGAAGGAACTCTTTAAGAAATGTAAGGAGCAGGGGATTCATACTGCCGTCGATACATCAGGATATGTCAATTTGGAGGAAGAGGTTAAAGCAGCACTTGAATACACCGATCTGGTATTATTGGATCTAAAGCATGCAAATGCAGAAAAACATAAGGAACTGACTGGTGTTGAAAACGACAGGATTAAGCGGTTCACCAAATATCTTGGTGAAATTAACAAGCCTGTGTGGATCAGATATGTACTTGTGCCGGGTTATACCGACGACCAAGAGGACCTGATGACAGCCTATGATTATTTAAAGAACTTCAGTAATATTGAAAAAATTGAGGTTCTGCCTTACCATACCCTTGGTAAGGAAAAGTGGGAAAAGCTCTCACTTGAATACCCACTGGAGGGAGTAAGGACACCTTCCGGAGAGGAAGTGGAGAGGGCAAAAGCAATACTTACAACGGGTAGAAAATTATATCAATAATTTACCTTACTAATACAAATTACGTAAAAATATTATCAAATAGTACTAAAGATATGGAATTTGGGGCAACATAATAGTGAATCTTTTGGAAACACTAATTAGAACCCTGGGTTTCAAAGCTTTAGTACTTTTTTTGTTACTAAAAATCTTTTATGAATGGTGATATACATAATGGATATATTTATTTTTATGGTTATAATCCTGCTGACAGCAATTTTTACGACTTTAGTAATATGGATAAACAAGCATAATCATTTCGAATTCCAGATCGAAGATGTTGTTCTGTGCAGTGATGAGCTTGAACGTCATGCGGAGGAACTTGCAAAAGCACAGGTTACAGTTAAAAACAGGAAAAGCATAAAAAAAGTGTCCAGACGAATTGAGGCCAAGTTTCAAAGTATTCTTAAAACCTATGAAAACCTGAATAGCGATTCGGCAGCTTCTTTCCCAATCCCACCGGCTGCTGAGTGGCTGCTCGACAACTTTTATATTATTGAGGAGCAGAAAAGCGTAATATTAAAGGAACTCAACGACATATCAAAAGCTGTTCCTGTAATAGCAGAAGGTGCCTACAGCGGTTTTCCTAGAATATATTCCATTGCGGTTGAAATTGTATCCCACATCGACGGGAATGCCAATGAAAAGACAATAAGAGATTTTATTACTGCCTACCAGAGATATACCTTTCTTTCTATTGAAGAACTTTGGCTGCTTACACTGATGGTAAAGGCGGCTTTGATGGAAAAATTGTGGCTGGTATGCGAAAGAATGTCGGCAACCAGAAGGGACTGGTACAGGGCACAGGAAATCTCAGGACTAATAAAAGGTTTCGAACAGGATTGTGATGCATTCAGAGAGCGGATTACAGGACTTGAAGAGCTGTCTCCCGCGTTTGTCGAGTTTCTTATTAGAAAATTAAGAAAAGAAGGCTCAAAAACTAATTGGATGATTGAATGTATAGATAGCATACTTATTGAAAAAAGTGCTAATACAGACAGCTATATTTCAATGGACCATCACAATCAGGCTGTTTACCAGGTATCCATAGGTAATGTGATAAACAGTCTGCGTTCCTTGTCAGGTTATGACAGCACAGTACTGTTTGAAAGTCTCAGTGAGGTTGAAAGATTACTAAAGCAGGACCCATCGGGTATTTATCCCCAAATGGATTTTAATTCGAGAAATTATTATAGAAACATGGTAGTAGAGTTGGCTGAAAAATACAATACTACTGAAATAAATATTGCAAGATTGAGCTGCCGGTATGCGGATGAGGCTATAAATCAAGCTAGTGGAGATCTTAAAGAACCTAAAGAACCTAGTGATCCTAAATATCTAAGGGAAGAGCATGTTGGCTATTACCTAATAGGTAAAGGCCGTGAACGGATGTATCGCGAATTTAATAAAAAGCACAGTGAGGATGTTGAGTATTTTCCATTCATAAAGAGGCATTCGGTGAAGGTATTTATTTACTCAATTGTTCTATTATCGGTAATGTTTATGGTAATACCTTTAATATACAGTTATACCCGTGAAAGTGGATTTTCTCGGATAATGGCGTTTATATTAGGGGGTTTGGGACTGATTCCTGCCAGTGAAATAGCTACTGCTTTAGTAAATAGTGTTCTCAGCCGTACCATCAGACCAGCACGTCTCCCAAAGCTTGAACTTAAGGAAGGAATCCCTGAGGAAATGGCCACTATGGTTATTGTTCCGACACTGATTCCTAATGTAAAAAGAACTCTGGACCTTATTGACAATCTTGAAGTTTTTTATTTTGCAAATAAAGACGACAATATTTACTTTACCCTGTTGGGAGACTTCAAGGATGCAAATACCGAAGTACTTCCGGAGGATGAAGAAATAATTAAAAATGCACTTGAGAGAATCAGACAACTTAATGAAAAGTATGCTGACAAAGGTAAACCTGTATTCTACTTTATGTGCAGAAAAAGACAATTTAATGAAAAGCAGCAAAAATGGATGGGCTGGGAGAGAAAAAGGGGAGCCATTATAGAATTTAACAGGGTGCTCCGTGGGGACTCCAATACCAGCTTTATATATAACAGTACAGGTCAGAAGGAGTTTCCCAGGGTTAAATATGTTATAACTCTTGATGCAGATACACATCTGCCCATGGAAGCAGCAAAACAGCTGGTTGGGACTATTGCCCACCCCATGAACAAAGCTGTATATGACACTGAGGATGGAATTGTAAAAGAAGGCTATGGTATTCTTCAACCCAGAATTGATGTAAATATAGAAAGTGCAAATGCTTCTGCTTTTACAAAGATATTCGCCGGACAGGGAGGAATTGATCCGTATACTACAACTGTATCCGATGTATATCAGGACGCATTTGGAGAGGGTATCTTTACAGGGAAGGGCATATATGACGTTGATATTTTCCAGAAGACATTGGACGGTGTAATTCCCGAAAACACTGTCCTAAGTCACGATTTACTGGAGGGCAGCTTCTTAAGAACAGGTCTTGTCACAGATATTGAACTGATAGATGGATATCCTGCTAAATATAATTCCTTTATGATGCGGCTTCACCGCTGGACAAGAGGGGATTGGCAGCTGCTGCCCTGGATATTCGGCAAAAACAAATTATCTCTTTTGTCCAAGTGGAAAATGTTTGATAATTTACGTAGAAGTCTGGTATACCCTGTATCGGCTCTGATTGTGCTGCTAAGCCTACTTTCGGTACGGAACAGTTCCAGTGCCTGGATTTGGCTTAATGTATTTGCACTATGTGCACCCATAATCAGCTATTTTGTATACCTTATATTTGTTGGGAATTACAGAGTATATATAGCAAAGAGGAGCGCCACCATATTAACCGGCTTTAATGCCATACTGCTTCAGGTAGGGCTTATGCTGACGTTTGCGCCTTATCAGGGTTACCTAATGGCGGATGCTATCATAAAAACCCTTGGACGTGTGCTGATAACCAAGAAAAATCTTCTTGAATGGGTAACTGCCGCTGATATGGAGCTGGCGCTAAAAAACGATCTTTCCAGCTACTACAGACGAATGTGGTTTGCACCCCTGTACGGTGCAGCGGTTCTAGCTGCTGTTGTATTTTCATATCAGGGTTATTATCTCCTTACACTGGCATTTTTTACCATATGGCTGCTTTCGCCATGGGTTGCCTGCTATATTAGCAGACCTGCCAAATATAAAAAAGATGTTTTGTCAGAAGAGAAATTGTATGAGTTGAGACTCCTATCAAGAAAGACCTGGTGCTATTTCGATGAATTTGCAGGACAGGAGGAGAACTACCTTCCTGCAGACAACTATCAGGAGGAACCATATAAGGGAGCAGCTCACCGTACATCGCCTACAAATATAGGTTTACTGATGGTATCACACCTGGCTGCACGAGATATGGGTTATATAAATTCAATCGATTTATTGCAGAGAATTCGAAATACAATAGATACTATTGATAAAATGGAGAAATGGAACGGGCATCTTTACAATTGGTATAATACCACAAACCTTGAAGTCCTGCGTCCTAAATTCATTTCAACAGTGGACAGTGGAAATCTGGCAGGCTATTTGATGGTTCTTGAGGAGGGGCTCAAACAGTACGGGCATAAACCCATATACGATGAAAAAATTTTTGAGGCTTTTCTGGAATTGCTGGAACTTTGCAACAGGGAAATAAACAAAGATAAGCCGTTGTTTGAAATAGAAGTTCTGAAAAAATTACTGCACACATCCCGGAATGAGGTCGGAAATAATCAAAATGCTGAGAAGTCTTCCGGTTCAACAGAAACAAGCAATACTGACAGTTTGAAAAGGCTTGAAAACAGCTATATTCAGCTTTTTGAAAATGTTGCGAAATATCTTGGACAGCTTGATGAGAATAGTAAAAAAGGCTATTGGGTTAAGAAATTATTTACCGCCATGGATATATTTCAGGCTTTACATCATGAATTCGGAGAGTCGATTTTCTGCGAGTTTAATAAAATTGACGAACTGAAGATTCAGCTGGAGGCTTTGAGAAAGAGAATAAGAACCCTTGCTGATGGTATGAATTTTAAATGTCTGTATGATCCGAGACTGAATTTATTTACAATTGGTTTTGATGTAGAAGAAGGACATCCAAGCAAATCACACTATGATCTCTTTGCATCCGAGGCGAGACAGACCAGCCTTGTAGCCATAGCAAAGGGGGAAGTGGAAAGGCAGCACTGGTTTAAGCTGAGTAGAAAATTAACCCGTTTAGATGGAGAAAAGGGACTTGTATCCTGGACAGGTACAATGTTTGAATATCTGATGCCTAGACTGGTTATAAAGAGCTATCCCAATACCCTGATAGAAAAAACCTATCAGTTTGTAATAAAAGCCCAAATGAAGTACGGACAGAGTAAGAATATACCATGGGGAATATCCGAATCCTGTTACTACGCTTTTGACATTGCACTAAATTATCAGTACAGGGCTTTCGGCGTCCCATATCTGGGATTAAAACGCGGGTTGATAAATGACCTTGTAATTGCTCCATATGCAACAGTTATGGCAATAGATATAGCCCCTTTGGAATGTTGGAATAACATTGAAAGGCTCAGAGAGTTTGGTGCCGAGGGACAATTCGGACTATATGAGGCTCTGGACTTTACCTATTCAAGGCTTAATGAGGGGCAAAGCAATGCTATAGTCAAAAGCTATATGGTTCATCATCAGGGTATGAGTATGCTTGCCTTTGTTAACTTTTTTAAAGGCAACATAATGCAGAGCAGGTTCCATTCCAATCCCAGGGTGAAAGCCGTAGACTCACTGCTTCAGGAAAAATTCCCTGCTCATGTTGCCATTTCCAGGGAGCATAGGGAAAAACCACTTTACACCTTCAGAAAACAGGACAATTCAGAGGAAACGGTAATTCGAAGCTATACCAGGCTGGAGGCTGCTCCAAACCTGCAGCTTCTTACAAATGGAAGCTATAACGTCATGCTAAGCGACAGGGGAAGTGGTTTTGCAAGATGCCATTCCCTGGCTGTTTACAGGTGGAACAATGATTACATGGCCAGCAGTGGTGTATTTATATATCTGAGGAATGTAAATTCCAATGAGTTCTGGTCTACAACATTTAACCCGGTTAATACTCAACCGGAAATATATAAGGTTATTTTCTCTCCCCATAAGGCTGAATATATCAGAAGAGAAGGTAATATAGAAACAAACACCGAGGTTCTTGTCAGCACTGAGGACAATACAGAGATAAGAAGAGTCAGTATTCATAATCACAGCGGCTCAAAGAGAGTTGTTGAGCTAACAAGTTATATGGAGGTTGTACTGATACAGCCCGAATCGGATACTGCTCACCCTGCTTTCAGTAAGCTCTTTGTAAAGACTGAATATATCAGTGACTTTAACGGTCTTTTAGCAATGCGCAGAAAAAGAGATGATGTAAAGCAAACAGTATGGGGTTATCATACTGTTTCAACAAATGGAGTTGTTCAGGGCAATATAGAATATGAAACCGATCGCTCGCAATTCATTGGAAGAAACAGAGGTCTTGACTATCCGAAGGCCATGGAGCCTGACCAGCCTTTGTCAAACTCGGTAGGTCCTGTGCTGGATCCCGTTTTCTGCCTTAGAATCAGGGTTTGTGTTGATCCGGGCGAAACCTCGGTTGTTAATTTTGCTGTCGGTACCTGTGATTCAAGAAGGACAGCCATAGACATGCTTGAAAAATATAGTGATGTGAGTGCGGCTGACAGAGTTGTGGAAATGGCCTGGACAAGAAGTATTGTGGAGGCAGGTTTTATTAACATCAGCGGTAATGATGAGAGGGCGTATGTTCAGCTCCTTCCGCAGCTTTTATATGGCATTGACCGGAGAAACCTGTCGGAGTATATTGCTAAAAATACACTCAGTCAGTCAGGTTTGTGGCCCTTCGGCATTTCGGGTGATATGCCTATAGTATTGGTTACTGTTAAGAGCAGGGACAGCTTTGAAGAAATCAGGTGGGTTCTGAAATTACATGACTTCCTGCGATTAAAGGGTGTCGGTTTTGATCTGGTAATTCTGATTACCGACGAGGAATCTTATATTCAACCTCTGCTTGAAATGATCAGGGACCTTGCAGTTTCAGGCCGCTCCATTGATTTGATGGATAGAAGAGGCGGGATATATATAAGAAACTCAAGGCAGATGTCACCGGAACAGAAAAACTTACTTTTTGCTTGCGCAAAAATAGTGATCAATGCCGATGATGGGATTGGCGACCTGATAGATGACGCTGTAAACTCTGATGAGATAATTCAAGCTTCAAAGTCAGTCAAGGGTGGAGAAACGGGGAAATATAAGGTTAGGTCCCAGGTTGCTGTCGGTTCATCACTAGATATGGAAGCGGCAGATATGGAAGTAGGAATAATAATAGGTGCCGATAAGACTCGGACGGTGGTGGATGAAAAGAACAGGGACTTTAACAGTTCAAAAGAATCTGACAAAAATAACCTGACAGTTTGGACAGACCCTGATGAGGATAGTCATGTGGCAGGAATAATTGAAAAACTAAACTTTTTCAACGGTATCGGAGGCTTTGCTGATACAGGTGACGAGTATGTGATATGCCTTAAGAACGGTGAGACCACGCCGGCCCCCTGGTCAAATGTAATAGCCAACAATAAATTCGGCTTTATATGTACAGAATCGGGAGGGGGCTATACCTGGCATCTGAACAGTAGCCAGAACAAGCTTACAACCTGGGCTAACGATCCTGTCCTTGACCCTCCCTCTGAGATTCTGTATCTGTATCAAAGACAAAACGGTGCTTTATGGAGCAGTACTCCTATGCCTGTAAGGCAGACTAATCCATATATAATACGTCATGGCTTCGGTTATACTGTATACTCACAAAGAAGCCATGGCCTGGAGCAGGAGTTGACACAATTTACTGCCTTGGAGGCTCCGTTAAAAATAATTATTCTACGGCTCAAAAATATTACTGACTCTGAAATGGGACTGGATGCAGCATATTATTTAAAGCCTGTACTTGGAAGTGAAGCCGGGCAAACCGCTCCGTTTATTGTTACGAGTTTTGACAGTGAACTATCAACATTACTGATAGATAATGTTTATAGCTCTGACTTCCGGGATTTAACTGCTTTTTTAGGCTGTTCAGGCCAAAATGTTACCTACTCGGGGCACAGGCTGGAGTTTATCGGTGACAATATGGATATTACACAGCCCGAAGGGATGAAAAGCACTTTAAAGGGAACTGTGGGAGCAGGTCTGGATGCCTGTGCCGTTATAAAAACATCACTTCAAATCAGGCAGGGAGAGACAAAGGAGCTAGTCTTTCTGTTTGGACAGGATAGGCGGGAGCAGTTGAAAGAGTTAATATCCAAATTCAGCAGCACTAATCAGGCATGGGAAGAGCTTGAAAGAGTGAAGGAAAGCTGGCAAAACAGGTTGAAGCAGATTCAAGTCAATACACCTGACAAAACTATGAATATACTCCTGAATGGATGGCTGCAGTACCAGGTACTATCCTGTAGAGTCTTGGCCAGAAGCGGGTATTATCAAGCTGGGGGTGCTTTTGGCTTCAGAGATCAGCTGCAGGATGTTATGGCAGTTGTTTATTCAATGCCGGATATAACAAAAAATCAAATATTACTCCACTGCAGACATCAGTTTGTTGAAGGGGATGTTCAACACTGGTGGCATGAGCAGAAAACTAATGGTATCAGAACGAGATATTCTGATGATTTACTGTGGTTGCCATACGTAACATGTGATTATATTAACGCCACAGGTGATTATGAAATATTAACTTTGACAGAGCCATTTTTAAACTCTCCTATATTAACTGATCAGGAGCATGAAAGATATGAGGTTCCTTTGGTGGCAGATGAGACGGGAACAGTATATCAGCACTGCATACGGGCTATCGAAAAGGCACTGAACTTTGGCCCCCATGGTATTCCTCTGATGGGAGGCGGAGACTGGAATGACGGTATGAATCTTATCGGAGTAAACGGCAGGGGAGAGAGTATATGGCTGGGCTGGTTCCTGTATTGTGTACTTGTGAGAATGCTTCCTGTTTGCAGACATATGGGAGATGACAGCAGAGCTGAAGAATACACTAAAAAAGCTCAAAGTATAATTGAGGCTATCGAAAGGGAAGCCTGGGACGGCAGCTGGTACAGAAGAGCTTATTTTGATGATGGTTCACCTTTGGGCTCCATACAAAACGATGAGGGTAAAATAGATTCTCTGGCACAATCCTGGGCAGCCATTTCAGAAGCAGCCAAGGCCAGCAGGGTGGAAGAAGCCATGAGCGCACTGGAAAAATATCTGATAGACAGAAAAAACGGTTTAATCAAGCTGCTTACGCCACCTTTTTATGACAGCCAGCTTAATCCCGGATATATTAAAGGGTACCTGCCCGGTGTCAGGGAAAACGGAGGTCAGTACACTCATGCTGCTACATGGGTAATATATGCCTTTTCAAAGCTAGGTAACGGGGAACAGGCATGGGAGCTGTTCAACATGATTAACCCTATAAATCATTCCAGAACGGATATTGAATGTAGGACCTACAAGGTGGAACCTTATGTTATGGCGGCTGATGTTTATGCTGTTTATCCCAACGAGGGCCGGGGTGGCTGGACCTGGTATACCGGAGCAGCAGGCTGGATGTACAGGATAGGTCTGGAGCATATTCTTGGAATTAAGAAACAGGGTAACTTTTTACTGCTTGATCCGTGTATACCCAAAAGGGTGAACGAATTTTCTGTAAGATACAGTTTTGGTACGGCTGTATATGAAATAACAATAAAGAACCAAAGCCATCAGAATAAGGGAGTAAAAAGCATTGTTCTGGATGGAAAAACAATAGAAGACAACAGGTTTGAACTTGTGGACGATGGAAAAGTTCATAAGGTAGAGGCTTCTATTTGATAGTAGGATAACATTCTAACTTCAACACTTGCGGGCCCTGCGGGGCCCGTATATTACCAATTAAGGGATAGAAGAGAATTATTCCTGATAAATTGACTAAGTTTAAGTTATTGAAGAGATATAATCTACTAATTCTTCTTTGAATTTAATCACTGAAGCTATATCAAGTTCATTTTCATTATTGATTACCCCCACTCAAATTTATGTTAATTGAATTTGACCAAGGTTAAAATATACTTTCAAGATCTACTTCCAGTCCTTCAAAAAGGAATGAGACCACTTTTTCATTGTTTTTATAGGTAGAACTTTTCACAACATCATAATTATCAAAAAGGAATACATTGATCTCCTTGTTGAAGAGGTTCACAATCCAGTATTCTTTAACTCCTGTGGACATATATAGGTCCAGCTTTTTAACTGCATCCTTACCTCTACTGCTTTCTGATAGGATTTCAATCATAAGGGAGGGAACACCCGTATAATAATCCTTTTCGTTGAGATTTTCCTTGAGGTCACATATAACCATCAAATCGGGCTGCACCACGTTTATATTTTCCTTATTACGCTTTAGTGTTATGTCGTAGGGAGCCAGCATAGGTCTGCATTTTTTACCCTTGAACCATGTATAAAAAATACCGAACAGTTCCCCTAAAACTTGCTGATGAGTGTTTTTTGGTGAAGCTAGGAGGTATATTTCTCCGTCAATATACTCATACCGCTCCTCGCTGCTTTCTGAAAGCTCAAGAAATTCCTCATAAGTTGCTTTTCGGGGATACAGGGAGTACGCAGGGACTGATAATCATTAAGTCAATCCTCCTTAAAGAATTTAGACATATAGTAATTAGCTAATATAGCTAAAACAGTTATGGATAATTTTTGATGTGTAAAGAGTCAAAATGAGTATGATATAGCCATTATTACAAACTTTACTATGTGCCATTTACATTCAGCCCTTTAGTATGCTATATTAATGAATGAAGTGTGAAAAATATAACAATAAAGATTTTGAAATAATACAAAAATAAATTATTTAGTAAAAGGAGCATGTGTATGGCTAAAATTATTATGAAAACTCCTCTGGTTGAAATGGATGGAGACGAAATGACCAGAGTTATCTGGCAAATGATAAAGGATATATTATTACTGCCGTATATTGATCTCAAGACAGAGTATTATGACTTGGGTCTGGAGTACAGAGAAAAAACCGGAGACCAGGTAACCATTGACTCTGCAATTGCTACCAAGAAATATGGAGTTGCAGTAAAATGTGCTACTATCACACCAAATGCAGAAAGAGTTAAGGAATATAACCTTACTGAAATGTGGAAGAGCCCAAATGGAACCATAAGAGCAATCCTTGACGGAACTGTTTTCCGCGCGCCTATACTTCTGAACAGTGTCAAGCCCTTTGTTAAGACCTGGGCTAAGCCAATAACCATTGCAAGACATGCGTACGGCGATGTGTACAGAGATGTGGAATATCGTGTTCCCGGAGCAGGAAAGGCTGAGCTGGTATTTACAAATGAAAAGGGTGAAGAAACCAGACAGACTATACACGATTTTGATGGAGCGGGAGTCATACTTGGAATGCATAATATAGACAAGTCCATTGAAAGCTTTGCAAGATCCTGCTTTAACTATGCATTGGATCAGAAGCAGGACATCTGGTTTGCAACCAAGGATACCATTTCAAAGAAATATGACCATACCTTCAAGGATATCTTCCAGGAAATATATGAGAAGGAATATGACGACAAGTTTAAGGCAGCAGGTATTGAATACTTCTACACTCTTATTGATGATGCGGTTGCCCGCGTTGTACGCTCCGAGGGTGGATTTATCTGGGCCTGCAAAAACTATGATGGGGACGTTATGTCCGATATGGTTGCAACCGCATTCGGAAGCCTTGCAATGATGACTTCAATATTGGTTTCACCTGAAGGCTACTATGAATATGAAGCAGCTCACGGAACTGTACAGCGCCATTACTACCAGCATCTGAAGGGACAGGAAACCTCCACAAACTCTATGGCAACCTTGTTCGCCTGGACCGGCGCATTGCGTAAAAGAGGAGAACTGGATGACATAAAAGAACTGGTTGAGTTTGCTGACAAGATGGATAAGGCTTCAATTCAGACAATCGAAAACGGAGTAATGACAAAGGATCTAGCGTTACTTTCCGACCTGAAGGAAATAAAAACTGTTAATACAGAAGATTTCCTCAAGGAAGTAAAAAAGACCTTTGATGCAATATAAGGTTAGTTTTTACTTTACTATATTATAAATTTATATAACTATACCTGCTTTTATTGAAACATAATATTATCTAAATTATAAACACTAGTAAGATCATATATTGATTTTACCGGTGTTTATTATTTTATTTGCTTATTGGTGTTTTATTTATAGATGGATATGTGATAAAATGATTTTTATAATTTGTCATCTTGCAATTATTTGAATTCAATTAAAATAATAAATGTTTATCAGGAGGAATTTATGAGTAATATTTCTAAACCGGATGGCTATAAATCCAGCCTTGACATTAGAAGAACAGAAGTGGCCATCAAGCAGATAAAAGATTATTTTGAAAGTGAACTTGCAAAGGAATTGAAGCTTACCAGAGTTTCTGCACCATTATTTGTAAAGCCTGAAACAGGGTTGAATGATAATCTGAATGGTGTCGAGAGACCGGTTTCCTTTGATGTTAAAGGTATTGGTGGAGGTACAGTTGAAGTTGTGCATTCCCTTGCAAAATGGAAGAGAATGGCCCTCAAACGTTACGGTTTTTCTTCAGGCGAAGGTTTATATACAGATATGAATGCCATTAGAAGAGATGAAGATCTTGATAACCTTCACTCAGTTTATGTAGATCAGTGGGACTGGGAGAGAATTATTGATAAAAGTCAGCGCACCGAAGAAACATTAAAGAGTATTGTAAGACAAATCTTTTCAGTTTTCAAAAGAACTGAAAGCTATATTACAGGTTTATACCCTTCACTCACACGTTATTTACCCGAAGATATTTTCTTTGTAACAACACAGGAGCTTGAGGATATGTATCCCCAATTAACTCCAAAAGAAAGAGAAAGAATGCTTGCAAAGGAAAAGAAGGCAATATTCATAATGAAAATCGGTGATACCCTTAAATCGGGTGAAAAACATGACGGAAGAGCTCCTGACTATGACGATTGGGGATTAAATGGAGATATAGTTTTCTATTATCCCGTTCTTGATATTGCTTATGAAGTATCCTCAATGGGAATAAGAGTTGATGAGGATTCACTTATGGTTCAATTAAAGAAAGCAGGCTGTGAGGACAGAAAGAATCTTCCTTTCCACACTCAGCTTATTAACAGGGAGCTTCCTTACACTATTGGAGGAGGAATCGGACAGTCCAGAATCTGCATGTTTTTCCTTGGGAAAGCACATATAGGTGAGGTTCAGTCTTCTGTCTGGAGTGAAGAAATGATTAAAGAGTGCTCCGAAAGCAGTATTGAGCTTCTATAATCATAAATTGGCTGAAAATATGCAATTAAAATGATGTTAATCTTAAATAAATCATAGTAAATACTTTAACTTTATTAATATTTGGAATAATATTAGTTATGATGGAATTAATTACTTTTTATGACGCTGTATAAAGCGGAATGGAGATTAGAATGAGTTATTCAGAAATAAAAAAACTTTTCAGATCACCACAGGACTATATCGGAAAGATAATAACCGTACCCGGATGGGTAAAAACTGTTCGTGATTCTAAAACCTTTGGATTTATTGAATTAAATGATGGTACATTTTTTAGAAATCTTCAGATTGTATTTGAAGAAGGCAAGCTGGAAAACTTCAAGGAAGTTGCAAAACTGACTGTTGGTTCGGCTATAGAGGTTGAAGGTGAACTTGTGGAAACGCCAAATGCAAAGCAACCTTTTGAGTTGAAAGCAACCCGTATTGCTATTGAGAATTACTGCCCTACCGACTATCAGCTGCAAAAAAAGAGACATTCCTTTGAATTCTTAAGAACCATAGCCCATTTAAGGCCTAGAACAAATACATTTTCAGCCGTTTTCAGAGTGAGATCATTGGCGGCCTTTGCAATTCACAAATTCTTTCAGGAGAGAGGCTTTGTTTATGTGCACACCCCATTGATTACAGGAAGTGATGCTGAAGGTGCGGGACAGATGTTCAGGGTTAGCACACTGGATGCTATTAATCCACCGAAAAAACAGGATGGAAGTATTGATTACTCACAGGATTTCTTTGAGAAGGAAACCAGTCTGACAGTAAGCGGACAGCTTACCGGAGAGGCATATGCGCTGGCCTTCAAGAATATCTATACCTTTGGTCCTACTTTCAGAGCGGAAAATTCCAATACAGCCCGCCACGCAGCAGAGTTTTGGATGATTGAGCCTGAAATCGCCTTTTCAGATCTAAAGGATGATATGATGCTGGCTGAGGATATGTTGAAGTATATTATTAACTACGTTATGGAGAATGCCCCGGAAGAGATGGAGTTTTTCAATAGCTTTGTTGATAAGACCTTGTTGGAGCGCTTGAATAACGTTGTAAACTCTGATTTTGCACACATAACCTATACCGAGGCTATAGAGTTGCTGCAAAAGAACAAGGATAATTTCGAATATCCGGTTGAATGGGGAAGTGACCTGCAAACAGAGCATGAAAGGTATATTACTGAACAAATATTCAAGAAACCTGTTTTTGTTACCGATTATCCAAAAGAAATCAAGGCTTTTTATATGAGAATCAATGAAGATGACAAAACCGTGGCTGCTATGGATCTACTTGTACCAGGTGTTGGTGAAATCATTGGGGGCAGCCAAAGAGAAGAGCGTCTGGATGTTCTTGAAAAGAAAATGGATGATATGGGACTCAAAAAAGAAGACTACTGGTGGTATCTTGAATTAAGAAAGTATGGCGGAACGAAGCATGCGGGCTTCGGACTGGGCTTTGAACGAGCTATTATGTACCTGACAGGTATTACCAACATCAGAGATGTAATACCATTCCCTAGAACCACAGGAAATTGTGATTTCTAGGAGGACTTGTGCCAGGCGAGTGTTATATTATGGAGCGTATAGGAATTAATATATAGCAAATTTATTGGTTTAAAATAGAGCCGTGAACTATGGGATTAATGATTTCCTTATAGTTACGGCTATATTTTTGTTATTTATTAACTGGTGGATTAGTGTTATGGGGGTAACGACTAAAAATCTCTTAAGTAGGTAGTTCCATCCAACGGTATATATACCTCCAGTGAAGAAGGCTGTTGTCCAAACATTCCTACAGTATAGAAAGTTACATTTCTTCTGGGAAGAAGTCTAACATTGGGCAGGTTTACAACAACCGTTTGGGTACCTGTAGGAGTAACAACAAGGTTATACCTGCCAGGAAGTAATGCCCTGTAATCACTGACCTCTGTGTAGTTTATATCGGAAAAAAGCTCCAAGCCTCCCCGTAAAGACAGACTTAAGCCAGGTGCATTTGGGGACAGGTTAACAAAGCGTACATTTGTCCTACCAGGAGTAACCGGTTCATATACGTCTTCCACGGGTAGAATACCTATCCTTGGCAGGAGACCTATAACCGCCAGAGTGAAGACCTTCTCTTCACTAACAGGAAGATTTACTCTTAAAATCGGTGAAGTCTGCAATCCAACCGGAAAGGCTTCAATTGTATATGTTCCCGCATCAACCGAAATGTAGTCTGTGAATTGACCGAAGGCTATTCGTCTTGCAATAATCCTACCGTTTGCATAAATATCTACTTCCGGAGCACCTGGTGCAGCATGAAAAACTCTTAAATATGATTTGCCGGGTATCTGCCTATCATCAAAATCTTCGGTATAATAAAAACTCTCATTTGTCATAAATTCACCACCATACCTAAAATAGGAATATGTTATTCTATTTCAATATATGCGATTAGGTGATAAAGAGTTAACATAAATATTAAACGATAGTAATCTAACTTGACAAAAATCCACGGGCATTATTAGAATAAAATCAGTGGTAAATGAGGAACACATTGGTAACATGGTAAAATAATTCTTGTTCTGTTAACGGAGGATAGTCATGTACAAAGTATTAATAATTGATGATGATAAATTGGCAAGAAGAGGGATCATATCAATGTTACCATGGGATAAGTATGGTATGACCGTTGTGGGTGAGGCCCAAAATGGTGCGCAGGCACTTGAACTTCTTGAGGGGTTGCAGGCTGATATTGCGTTTGTCGACTTGGATATGCCTGTGATGGATGGTATTTCCCTTATGGAAAAATGCAATATACTATTTCCTGATCTTCTTTTTGTAGTTTTAACTTTTCATGAAGACTTCCATTATGTACAGTCAGCGTTAAGAATGGGTGCAATTGACTATATCTCAAAAATGCAGATGGAAACAATAGACTGCGATATGTTACTTGGCCGTATCAGCAGCAAAATTAGTAATATTGAAGCAAGGTACGGTAAATCTCAAAAAACACAGGACGGATTATCAGCTTGCATAATGCCGACAGATGGAGATAAAGGATGGAATCAACTCATCGGGAAGTGGAAGGAAATGTATTGGTTGTATGATGATTCGCTGTTTGAACAATTGTGTAACCATACAACAGAAATGACGGTTTCTGTCAGAAAAGTCGAACACTCTTTACTGCCTCTGGTCCGTAACGTAGAGGAATGTATAGGAATGCCTGAAAAAGAAATTGTCGAATATCACAAACCCGAGGATTTTTTTCTTTGGCTTAAGAATTTCCGAGATGAATTATATTGTAAGGCAGCCACAGAATTAAGACTTGATAATATGCAGGTATGTATTCTAAAGTCGGTAATTTATGTAAAGCAGAATCTTGGAGGATCTCTCAATGCGGAGGATGTTGCTAGACAAGTTAATCTCAGCCGCAGCTATTTTTCAGTTAGTTTCAAAAAACATACAGGACTAGCATTTAAAGAATTTGTACGTATGGAGAGGGTACGGGCTGCAAAAGAACTTCTAGCTGTAGGAGATTCTCTTGTGGCTGATATATCTCAAGCAGTGGGCTATGAAGATGTAAACTACTTCATTCGTGTTTTTTGTGAGCTATCCGGAATGACTCCCGGAGAATATAGAAAACAGATGGAACATGACAAATGTTATATAAAAATCAAACAACACTCTTGATTAGGTGAATTAATATAGTTTTTATTTAAAAGTAATAAGAAAAAATTACTTTAATTCCGCAACACCCCTCTATACATCAAGAACGTCACTTCATGTTACACTCAAGTAGTAAACAACGCACAGATACGGTTACAAAGTATCTGATTAGTGGGAGGGCACTACTGAGATGTATAATAAAAAATTCTTGAAACATTATTATCTGATGATGGCTCCTGGTTATATCTGGTTGATCTTATTCAGTATTGTGCCTATGTTCGGGATTGTAATTGCATTCCAGGATTTCAACCCGGGTTTGGGTATTCTTAAGTCCGAATGGATAGGTCTGGAGAATTTCCGGTACATGTTCGCCATGCCTGATATTAAACAGGTATTTTTGAATACTGTAATTATTGCAGTAGGAAAAATGATTGGAAATCTTCTTGTACCTTTGATTTTTGCGCTGCTCCTAAACGAGTTAGTCATAAAAAAGCTTAAAAGACCAATTCAGACGTTGGTCTACCTACCGTACTTCCTGTCATGGGTTATTTTTTCAAATATAATACTAACAATATTCGGGTATTATGGACCAGTTAATAGCCTGCTGCAATTATTCGGAATCGATCCAATATTGTTTTTCGGAAAAGCTGAAATGTTCAAGCCTCTTGTCATTGGCACTGATATATGGAAGAATTTCGGATATAATGCGGTAATTTATCTTGCAGCGCTGACAGGAATTGATCCAGCACTTCACGAATCTGCTGCTATTGATGGCTCAGGACGCTTTAAGCGGCTTCTTCACATTACTCTTCCTGGAATAAGTTCTACCATTATACTTTTAGCTATTCTTTCTCTGGGAAATGTTCTTAATGCAGGATTTGACCAGATTTTCAACCTGTATAACCCACTGGTTTATTCTACTGGCGATATAATTGACACATGGGTGTACCGCGCAGGTCTTGTTGACCTTCAGTTCAGTCTTGCAACTGGAGTTGGTCTTCTCAAATCAGTTGTCAGTTTTGTTTTGATTGCTGTCAGCTATTTTATGGCAGACAGATTTACCGGGTACAAAATATTTTAACTATTGGGTGGGGTGAACTGTTTTGATTGAACAGAAAAGTTTAGGTTCAAAAATATTTGATTTTGCTAATGTGATTATTCTTATTTTTATTACACTTATATGTTTGCTTCCTCTATGGTATGTCTTAATGGTGTCCCTAAGCGAAAAGGGTGCAGTAAATGCAGGGGCTGTTTCATTTTGGCCCATAGGCTTCAATTTACTTTCTTACGAGAAGATTCTCGCTGAAACAGCTTTCTTTACATCATTCTTAGTATCAGTAAAAAGGGTTATTCTTGGAACCTTGGTTGGAGTAGGAGTTACCTTACTTTCTGCATATCCGTTGTCAAAAACCGGAAAACAGCTTCCTCACAGGAATGCACATATGTGGGTATTGGTTTTTTGCATGATTTTTAATGGTGGAATAATTCCATGGTATATTACTATACGAAGCTACGGGCTTATTGATTCCATCTGGGGCCTTGCCCTTGCAGGTGGCCTCCCCATATTTAATGTAATACTAATTGTAAACTTTTTCAGAAACCTTCCTCCTGCATTGGAGGAAGCAGCTTATGTTGATGGAGCCGGACCTTGGAGGATTTTCCTTCAGATTTACATACCATTGTCAGGACCTGTAATTGCAACCATAACGCTATTTACAATAGTAGGTCACTGGAATGAATTCTTTCAGGGGTTGGTCCTTAACACAAAACAGTCGAATTATCCGCTTCAGACATATATACAACAATTGGTAGTGAATTTGGATCCTACAAGAATGACCACTGAAGAGATTAAGCTTTCCTCACAGCTCAACAACAAATCTTTGAACGCAGCCAAAGTTTTTATTGCGATGGTTCCTGTTCTTATAGTTTATCCGTTCCTCCAAAAATATTTTATAACCGGAATTACTCTGGGATCTGTTAAAGAATGATTAGCAGCATTGGAAATGTATTATATTGCCGAATTAAAAGGCAATTAATATAGTAAAAACTAGACAGGAGGAAAGAAAAAGTGAGAAAATATAATAAGAAGGAAGGGAATAATGGAATGTATCTAAAAAAGGTTATAGCTGGTATTATGTCAGTCTCAATGATGATTTCAATTGCAGCCTGCGGTGCAAACAACGCAACTGAGTCAAGTACCGGAAACACAAGTACTTCTCCAAGTACTGAGGCTGTACAATCCAGTACTGCTGCAAAAGCAGATCCATTCGGAAAATATGAGGAACCTGTAACAATCAGGGTTGTCAGAAGTCTTGACCCAAATGTCAAGTTTGATGAGGGTCAATCTATTGAAAAGAATGGATTTATTGATGAGATAAAGAAGCAGTTTAATATTGATGTTAAAATAGATTGGATAGCTGCTCCTGGAAACGATTTTGACCAGAAGTTAAGCTTGGCTATTTCTTCTAATAGTTTGCCGGATGCACTTATGGTAAACATGACTCAATTTAGCTCAATGAACAAATACAACCAGCTAGCCGATCTTACATCCACATACAACGATTATGGCAGTGATTTACTGAAAGCCTTCTACAAGAGCGGTGGAGATGCACTTAAAAAGCTCGTTGAAATTGATGGAAAGGTGATGGGAATTCCTGCAACAACACCTAAAGCAAACGGTTTTAATGAGATGTGGATCCGTCAGGACTGGCTGGATAAGCTAGGCTTGAGTGCACCGAAGAATTTGGCAGAACTCAGGGAAGTGGCAAAAGCTTTTGTAGAGCAGGATCCTGATGGCAATGGAAAGAAGGATACTATAGGAATAGGTGGTCCATCCAAGCAACAAAGATTTGCACAGCCGGATGGAAACCAGTTTGGTCTGGATCCTATTTTTGCAGCTCACCAATCCTTCCCAACTTACTGGTTGAAGGACGGAAACGGACAGGTGACCTATGGTTCAATACAGCCTGAGACAAAGCTAGCCTTACAGACTTTACATGATCTGTACAAGGACGGTTTGATTGATAAAGAAATGCTGATACGTGACGACAGTATGCAACCGGCCCTGGATAACAAGACAGGTATATTCTTTGGACCATGGTGGGTAGGCTACAATCTTGCAGATGCATATAAGAAAAATCCCGCTCCGGACTGGCAGGCATACGCTTATCCTGTGGCCGACGACGGCAACTACTATGTACATATGGCTTCACCGGCAACTTCATTCATGGTTGTAAACAAGAATTACAAGAATCCTGAAGCAGCAGTTAAAATAATCAATCTGCTCTTGAGAGATGAGGCTAAGTGGATTGAAACAGGATTAAGTAAGGGTTCCGGTACAGGCGGTTCATATCCTCTATTCGGCGTATTTGATAATGTTGATGAGCTTGAGGCTTCCTATGATATTCTTACAAGATATATGAAGGGCGAAATAACTATTAACGATGTTGATTTTAGCACTCACAAGCTTCTTAAGAGCGACATGGAAGCGATTACCAAGCTAAAAAAGGATCCTAAGGATAATTACTCTATAAACAATTGGGATCTGTCAAGTGAACTAGTCACTAGCAACCTCCCGAGACTTATTTCAATAATGGTTGGTGACAGGCCGCTTTCCACAGGCAAAAACATTAAGGAAGTATACAGTCTTTATTACGGGACCACCGATACTATGACCGCCAAGTGGGCGAGCCTTCAGAAACTTGAACAGGAATCCTTCGCAAAGGCAATAATGAGTACCGATCCTACCAGCACCTTTGACCAGTTCGTGAAAAATTGGAAGGCACAGGGCGGAGATAAAATTATAACAGAGATAGCTGAAATAGCAAAATAATATAATAGAATAATAGTACATGATTAACTGATGCGGGCCAAGCTGTTTGGCCTTCATCAGTTTTCTGCGGGGAGTGCTGCAAAATGGAAAAATTTCTTAATGGGGTTTTTAAAGAATTTTGCAAAAAAATACTACCATATAAATTCAAAACGTTACATCAAAGACTGATATTCATTGTCATAGTTGAAATATCAGTCAGTTTGTTGCTGTTAATACTGGTTTCATTCCAAACGATACAGTCTATAGAGAAAAACAAATTGATGACATCGATGGTATCTAGCTTGCAGCAGATTACAGACAAAATGGAACGAAGCTATTTGGATATGGTACAGGTCTCACAACAAATGACTCCCCAGGGGGTGGTAGGATATCAATTGGATAGTTTTTTTTCCGCTGAATCGAATTATGAAAGGTTTGTGGTAAATCAACAGATATCTGAGAACCTTGTTAAAATTTCTTTTGCAAACAGCAGCATTGGGAACAGGATGTATTATAATCCTGCAAGTGGGGAGTATTATTTTTATAATTTTGCTGCCCGAAATAACTTTTCTCCGTTAATACAGGATTATCTGAGAAAAAATGGTAGTATATACTATCATCCGCTTCACCAGTCTGCCACTATGGCTACCAGTACGTGGCAAGTTCTTTCTGTTGCTAGAGAAATTATACTGGCAAATGGATATGAACTAATTATCTATATTGAATCGCGTATGGATACCGAAGAAATTGTAAATACTATCTCAAAAACCCAAAACATGAATTATATACTCTTGCAGCTGGATGCACAGGACAGAATATATTATTCCAGCAGCTCGGATTTCACGTATGGACAGGAATTCAAACTACAGGACGAGAAAAAAGTAAATAACAGTTATTTTGGAAGACATGGCAATTACGTAGGTGTCAGACAGGTATCGACGAGTTGTACTAATGTTCTTTTATTGCCGGTAAGTGAGTATAACAGAGAATTTCTGGCATGGGTGCGCAATGTAGTAGTTATACTATTTTTAGTTTTCTTCCTGATTATTTTTTCCTCCTTCGTCATATCAAGGTTGATTTATAAACCTATTTCAATATTTTCAAAAGAAATTAAGAAAATAGGGAAGGGCGATCTGGATATAATATCAGTACAGACGGGTGCCGCGGAATATGATCAACTCTTCGATCAGTTTAACAACATGAAAATTCAAATACAGAAACTATTAAGCGATGTTGAAAATGTTATGCTGGAAAAGCATCAACTTGAAATTGAAAAAATATATTATCAGATTAATCCACATTTTCTTATGAATTCACTTAATTCAATTCACTGGCTTGCAAAAATGCATGCTCAGAAGGACATAGAAAACTTTACAACAGAGCTGAATTATATCCTGGCATACAGTCTTGGAAAAATTGATAAGCAAGCCACTGTACGAACAGAGCTGAAAATGCTTCAGGCCTATCTTAAGTTGCAAAAAATGAGGTACGAATTTGATAGTTATATTGAGGTGGAAGATGGTGAATATTTGGATACAGCAACTGCCAGAATGATACTGCAGCCTATAGCCGAGAACGCTATACACCATGGTCTTGGAGAGTCCGGAATACTTGCAGTGCGGGTACTTCACTCCAGTGTACGCAATGCAATAATTATATCTATAGAGGATAACGGTGTCGGGCTTACTGCTGAGGAACTGAAAAAAATACAAGAGCCGTTTCGGGGTAAGTTTGATAGTGGAAGAAAATCGGTTGGTATTGGATTGAGATATGTCCGCTCAGTCCTTGAGGCCTTTTATGATGACAGAGCAGTATTGTCAATAAAAAGTAAGCTTAAAAAAGGCACAAAGGTTACACTACTTCTGCCAATTGATAATGAAAAGCCTATAATAATGCATAGATCAGAAGAAATTAACTAGAATTACGAAATGTCGACAATTTTTCAGGTTAATTTTACCGCTCTTGCAGCCCAAATCCTCCTATGATATAATACCAAGGGATTGAAAGCAGCAAATGTCCTTTCGTTACGTCTGCTGTATGTAAAAGCTGCGGGCAATACTTTGATTTTTAAGAAAAGGAGTAATTGTTATGACATTAATTGATCAGTGGAGAGAGATAGCAGAACAGGAAAGAACTCCACAGGAAAATGAAACATTTTGGAAGGAATATTTCTTAAAAGAAAAAGACAACTATGCTTATATATTGGCGAATAACCTCAAAAATATAAAGGGTCAGCTTTCAGAGGTTGCAAACTCATTTAATATGGATTCTGTTACCTTTTTAGGCTTCCTGGATGGTATTAATACCAGTCTTGTAAATGAGGTTGATCTGGATACCCTCGAGGAATCAAGCATAATTGATATTGAAATAGATTATGACAAGCTTTATTTTAATATGCTGGATGCCAAGGCCGACTGGCTATATAATTTGCCAGAATGGGCGGATATTCTTCCAGAAGAAAGAAGAAAAGAAATTACAAAGGAATTCCGTACATCAAAAATGGCAGTAAGCAGTAAAGTTGGAAGAAATGATCCCTGCCCTTGCGGAAGCGGAAAGAAATATAAGAAGTGCTGCGGTAAGGAATAGAATACGAAATCAAATTATATAATACACAAAAGTGAGTTGATTTTGCACTGCATTTTCAGCTCACTTTTTTATTTTCAAACATAAGATTTGATTAGATGTACTGTGGCTGTAGTCTAGTAAATTAACTTATACCACGTATATTTCGCATATAGTAGTAATATTAATAATATTGTCACAGCTTAATTACTATGATGATTTTTTAACAAATTAAACTTGCATCAATATAAGAAATATTATACAATTGGTGTATCTTTTTGATAAAAATTGAGTTAGATTGAAATAGATATTTCATTTAGTCGTTTGGAGGAAGACATTATGGAGCATAAATTGAATTCTTATGTTGAAAAAATGGTAGGCTATATAGATGATGTAAATAAAATCGATGCAGAATATTACAGCAAGTATAGTGTTAAAAAAGGACTCAGGAACAGTGACGGCTCTGGAGTCCTGGTCGGACTAACCGAAATAGGTGAGGTACATGGTTACGTCATTTATGAAGGTGAGAGAAAGGAAGATGAGGGCCGCCTTATTTACAGGGGTATAGACGTGGTTGATCTCGTAAAAGGGTTTCAGAAAGAACAAAGATTCGGATTTGAAGAGGTTTGCTATCTGCTGATGTTCGGAAAATTGCCGAATAAAGAACAGCTTTCTGAATTCAACCAGCTACTGGGAGACTTAAGAGCACTTCCAAATGGCTTTACTGAAGATATGATCCTCAAGGCTCCAAGTTCTGATATAATGAACAAGCTGGCCAGAAGCGTTCTGGTGTCCTATTCCTATGATCAGGACCCCGACAGCATTGACCCAAAGAATCTTTTGAGGCAGAGTATTGAGCTTATAGCACGTTTTCCTACAATGGCTGCTTACGGCTTCCAGGCAAAGTCTCATTATTACGGGGGGCAGAGTCTATATATTCATATGCCGAGACCTGATTTGTCTACAGCTGAAAATATATTGTATATGATCAGACCTGATAACAAATATACTAGAACTGAGGCTGAAATCCTTGACCTTGCTCTGGTACTTCATGCTGAACACGGCGGAGGAAACAACTCGACTTTTGCTGCAAGAGTTGTATCTTCAACCGAAACTGACACATATTCGGCAATTGCAGCTGCAGTAGGCTCCCTGAAAGGTCCAAAACATGGCGGTGCCAACATCAAGGCTATGAAGATGCTGGAGAATATCAAGGAAAATGTATCAGACTGGGCCGATGATGATGAAATAAAAACTTATCTGACAAGAATGATGAATAAGGAAGTTTTCGATAAAGCCGGACTTATATATGGTTTGGGCCATGCAGTATACACTTTGTCAGACCCCAGAACAATACTTCTTAAGGAGAAGGCTCACCAGCTTGCTATAGAAAAAGGCCGTGAGAAAGAGTTCCTGCTATATGATGCAGTAGAGAGAATAGGGCCTGAAGTATTCGCGGAGAAGAAGGGTACTTCAAAAAATATTTGTGCAAACGTAGATCTCTATTCCGGCTTTGTATATGATGCACTGGGAATTCCAACAGAACTGTTTACTCCACTGTTTGCAGTTGCAAGAATCGTTGGCTGGTGTGCGCACAGAATTGAGGAAGTTGTGTGCATGCAGAAGATTATCAGACCTGCATACAAGAGTATTACAAGACCTCAACCTTTTGTTCCCTTAGAGGAAAGGTAAGCTTATAATATAGTATTGATATAATTAGCCACTAAAACAGACATATGTTCAAATATGCCTGTTTTTTATCAGACATATTTAAAAAACAGCTGTATCTTAATGTGTATAATGTGCCAATAAAATCAAAATATTCTACATTTTACTTAAGGGTAAGATGTAGAAATATTTGTTAGGAACCAGAATAGTTCTAATTAAAGGAGTGAAGATATGAGGTTTTTTGAAGTACTGTTATCTTTAGTGTGTGTTTATTTAGTTCTCATTGTATTTTTCCAAAAGCTCATGCCTGACAGGTTCAGAATTGCTGCTGTTCCCGCTGCTTTATTAGTGCTTGCTGCGCAGTTGATAATTGAGGGTTACAGATGGCAGCTCTTTATGATTTACATATTTGTAATATTGTTTAGCATTATATTTATACTACAATATGCCAGACCTGGGATAAAAATATGGAAACCATTGAGGTACATCCTGCTTTCTATAACAGCAATTATTTATTCTTTATCAGTATTATTAGCTATATTACTGCCGGTAGTTAATTTTGATAAACCTAATGGACCTTATGCTGTGGGCTGTGAAACTCATCATTTTATTGATAATGATAGATTTGAAACCTTGACCGAAGACAAATATGATAAAAGGGAATTGATGGCTACAATATATTACCCGGCCAATGTAGATGAAAACTCCGAAAGAAAAACCTTTTTTCCAAAGGAAAAAGACGCATTTGATAAATATATGGCTCAATATGCCCGGGATTTAAAATTCCCAAAGTTTATTATTGGATACTGGAAATATTTTAAGAGTAATTCTATCATTGAATCAAATTTAGCGTCAGGATCAAGCTCTTACCCGGTAATCATCCTTTGCCATGGTATGGGGACGGGGGGAGTATTACATACTATACAGGCTGAAAATCTTGCCAGTAATGGATTTATTGTAGTTGTTCCTGATCATACCTACTCAACCGCTGCTACCGTTTTTCCTGATGGAAGGGTAACCGGACTAAAGACACCGGTAAATCTGCAAAACTTGAAGGTTATGTATGATACTGTAGGAAAGTTATGGGTTGATGATATTGAGTTCTTAATAAAACAACTCGACAGACTGAATTCCGAAACAGAAAAAAGTAAGCTCGCTGGAGCCATAGACACCGGAAATATTGGCATAGCCGGTCACTCCTTTGGAGGGACTGCGGCGTTTAACGCACTTTTAATGAGTTCAAGAGTAAGAGCTGCTTTTACAATGGATGGAACCTTGTATCCGCTAAAAGAGGTGAGTGAAATTGAAAAACCCTATATGTTTTTTACTGCAGAAAATTACTATAATCAAATAAATCTTTTTAGAAAAAAAGATGTAACAGATATAGACCTTAAAGAGGCGAACTTGTCGAGGGAGCAATATAATATGTTAAGTCCAGTATTAACTGCTGAAGCCGATATAATTGATGCCCTGTCGAAAAAAGGCGATGTTCTATATATTGATCAGACGGGACATTTTAATTTCACTGATCTTCAGTTATTCTCCAGCCTTGTACAGTATACTGGTATGACTGGGAAGATTAATGGTCAAAGGGGAGCAGAAATTGTTAATGCATATATGTTGGACTTTTTCAATTTTAACTTAAAGGGTAAAGCTGGAGAGCTATTGAAGGGACCATCAAAACAATTCCCGGAAGTAAAATTCGCAACAACCCCTGAGCATTAATATAACTCATATAATTCCGATCATGCTCAGAAAAACAATAAGTAACAGTACAGGCGTAACAAATTTAAGCAGGAAAAGATAGACTTTTATCAGCCCGGCATTATTCAGAGTTCCCTTGTTTGACAACTCCTCCCGAATATCATCCTTGTTCAGAAAGTAACCTGTAAAAATGACAATAAGCAAGCCGCCTAAAGGCAAAAGGATATTAGAGGATACACTGTCAAAGAAATCAAAGAAGGTTTTTCCCAATATTTTAAAGTTGCTTAACAGACTTGTACCGTTAGCTGACAGAGCGGATGGAACTCCAAAAAGCATAACAACGACAGCAGTAATAATAACTGCTTTTCTTCTGGACAGCTTTCTTTCTTCAATTATAAAAGTTATAACAACTTCAAATATTGACATCATTGCAGTAGTAGCTGCGATAGCCGTTAACACGAAAAACAGCACTACAAGCAGTCCTCCTATTGGTATTTTTGAAAATACGAGGGGGATGGTCATAAACAGCAGACCCGGGCCTTGCTCGGGTTTCATACCAAAGGAGAACACTGCCGGAAAGATTGCGATTCCTGCAAGCAGTGAAACTATTGTATCCGATAGTGCTACTTTACCTGAGGTGGCAAACAGATTATTGTTGGCAGTAAAATAACTTCCATAGGTAATTATTGTTCCCATGCCAAGAGAAAGCTTGAAGAAGGATAAGCCCAAAGCCATTAGAACAACCTCTTTTGTTACACTTGAGAAGTCTATTTTAAATAAAAATTTCATCCCGTCCATAGCTCCAGGTAGGAATAATGCCCGGATATCACAAATAATTATAAGAATAAGCAGAACCGGCATCAAAAGCTTTGTAATTCTCTCAATACCTTTTTTGACTCCGAAGAGTAGTATGGTTGACACTACAATAATAGCTATAATTTGCCATATTACCGGGGGAAGAGGTCCCGTGACAGTTTCACTGAATAAAATCTCCATCTTATCCATTGATGCATTGCTGAAGGTTCCTGAAAGAGCCTTGAAAATATAAGAATAAACCCATCCTGCAACCGCACTGTAAAAAAACAGAATAAAGAATGCTGATATTATTCCCATATATCCTATGATCTTCCAAAACGGATTTTTAGAAAGTATCTTAAATGCTCCTATTGGATTTTTCCTTGTTTTTCTTCCAATCAACAATTCACTTACCATTACTGGCAGAGCTACAAATAAAGCGCATAACAAATATACGATAAGGAAAGCTCCGCCACCATACTTTCCGGTCATATACGGAAACTTCCATATGTTCCCCAAACCTACAGTGGAACTCAGAGTTGCAAAAAATACGGCTAAACCGGTTGAAAACCGTTCACGTTCAATAGAAATTTTTCGTTTTTTCATATTAACCTCCTTGTATAATGAAAACATAGTAAATACTAAGTTTTCATTTGATTTTTTATTTACTATAATTTTTCTAGACGCTGTGGATTAGTATTACCTCCTACTGCAGCATTGCTGACTGGTT
>JAEWMS010000011.1 GCA_023393115.1 Bacillota bacterium | reverse complement strand
CCTAAGTAAACCAGTCAGCAATGCTGCAGTAGGAGGTAATACTAATCCACAGCGTCTAGAAAAATTATAGTAAATAAAAAATCAAATGAAAACTTAGTATTTACTATGTTTTCATTATACAAGGAGGTATTATGAATAAAAAAGAATTTAAAACGGCGTTAACAAAAGTATTAACTGAATATGGATTTGAAAATAATAAAGGGAATATTTTTCGAACCGAGACAGACGAATTAATTGTAGTAGTATCAACACAAAAGTCAAACTATGAAAATAGCTACTATATAAACTTTGGGTTTCTCATAAAGTCACTTAATCCAGAAATGCTAAATCCAAAAGATAACCAATGTGATGTGTTTGGAAGATTTACATTATGTGTTTCTGGTGAAGAATATACCAGCATTAAATATGAATTAATTAATATTGACGAGTTTATTAATGCATTTAATCAGAGCGTGAATGAAAAAATTAAACCTGTTCTTGATTTCGGAGTAAAGAAATATTTTGAGATAAATCCATTAGCAATCAATACAGCAACACTAAAGGCAAAGCAATATCTTAATATTTAGACCTAGAAGTAATAGGTTACACAGTTTGGGCTGGTGTTGATTTTCTACGATACTTCTAATGTGGCGGTTAAGACAAAAAACGCAGCTAATGGTGGAGCAAGTGTAGCGGTTAAGGCAAAGGACATAGCAAGAATGTGACTCTGGGCGCGGATGGACAGCACAAAAAAAGTTGGAAATAAGTTACTTGGACAAGATGGTAACTTCTATAAAAATCCAAGTAATATAACTCACATTCCTGTGGAGGGTTAAAATGATGATAGAGGATTATAATTCAATACCTGACTACATGCCTGCTGATGATTTAAAAAAGTTGTTTAGTAGCTTTTTAAGTGAAGTGTTAGAAACGATACTGTTTGTGTTTGGAAAGTGATAGTATTTTCGATTTAAAATAACTTGATTGTACGCGAGAGTGACTTTCGACAATGTGGAAGCATGGTTAGTAACGATACTGTTGTGTTTGAAAAGTAATAATATTTTCGATTTAGATATTAACCTGATTGTACGCGAGTGTGACTTGCGACAATGTGGAAGGATGGTTAAAAACGATGCTGTTGTGTTTGGAGGATAAAGCATATTTGATTGATTAATAACTTAATAGTCCGCGAGTACAGCTTCGTGGCAATGTGGAAGCATGGTTAGAAATAAAAAAAAACAGATGGTATTAATCTGTTTTTTTTATTTCGTGTGCAACACATTGCCACAAGCTTGTACGGGAGGACTCTGTTAACATTAATTATGAGCCTATCCTCCCAAACACAATCCCTGAGTTTCTAGTCATTCCACAACCTCAAAGCGCCTGCATCCTGAAGATTCTTTACAATAATCATTGAAATAGGGCCTATAAACATGCCGAGTATGCCGAAAAACTGTAGACCAATATACATAGCTAACAAGGTGACCAGTGGATGCAGGCCGATCTGGCTGCCAATAATTTTTGGCTCCATAATTTGGCGGATGAGGATTCCCAGAATATAAATTATTGCCAGTCCGAAAGCCAGCGGCATATTGCCGGTAAATATATTCCAAAGTATCCAGGGGAGCATAACTACACCCGTTCCGACGATTGGAATGGCATCGGATAATGCAACCATTAATGCAAGTAAAAAAGCATATTTAACATCCAGCAGGAATAAACCTACACTCACTTCAATAAACGTAAAACCCATAAGTATAAGAATGGCTTTGAAATATCCCACCAGGGCTTTTATGGTATCCTTCTTAATCCCTGTCATACGTTTTCTCCAGGAGAAGGGAAGCTGTCTATAGAAAAATGACGATATTGCTTTTCTATCACTGCTGATAAAATAGGTTCCCAGAATAGTAACAATAGCGAATACGGTAACCCTTGGAATCGAGGACACAGTATTGATAGCATACTGTATAACAGCTGTTATCAGTGCAGTAATCTTCTCTGACAGACTGGACAGATTTTTAGTTACTGTGTCTGTAACCTCAACCGGCAGAGTATTGTAGAAGTTGGTGAAATTAGACAACATTCTATTCAGTTTATGAGATATATCAAGCGAATAGGTGTTTATATTATCCTGAAGCGCAGTCAACTCATTATATATCTTTATAATTCCAATTGTTATCAGAAAAGCAAGTACTGACATTGTAAAAAGTAATGAAATACAAGCAGCAACCTTTCTGGGTATCTTAATTTTAACTAAGAGCCTTATCACCGGTTCGTTAATATAAGAAACTATAAAAGCTATAACAAATGGTGCAAAAAAGGGCAGAAAATATTTAATTGAAAAGTATATAAAAGCGAAAATTACTACTATTAGAGCAATTTTTTTGATTGAGCCCTTGTATTTGTCCCAAATTTCCATAGTTCCTCCGATTTCAAATGAGTTCTTTATAATAGACCACTATTACTATTATATTACTAACTTATGTGGTTAAGTGTCAGTGGATTTCATAAAAATTAATATTTTGTATATTTCATATATTAGCCAATTGCTTAGTCAGTGTAAAGATAGAAAAATAAATCCATTGTAATCATTACATCTTCTGGTAGCATATAGTAACGATGTATACAATATTCAAATTTTTTATTTAAATCCCTTAGAAATATAGGCTTTTTGCTTTCTTTTTTTTATGATTTATTGTAAAATAATAAGCGAGTGACATTGAAAGAGTATTGTCGTTTAAAGTAATAATCGACCATTTTATTTAACTTTAAAAAAGATTGACTAAGTTCAGGTTTCTAATTATGATTTATAACGGGATGTTTCCAAACCTGTGAATTATACGTTTATTCTTATATGTTTATTAAGGAACTGATTTATACAAATTCCGTATCAGATTATATAGAAGTTAGATTTTATGAATGTTCACTATTTATCGGGCACTTTTATAGTGATAATTCTTAAAAAATATAAGGGGTTAAAATAACATTTGAAAGGAGAATTAGCTGTGGATTGGTATTTATTACTGGCAGCTATTCTGCTGCCTGCACTGAGTGCGGCGTTATGCTTTACAATTAGAAACCAGAAGTTGCGTATAGCAATAGTAAGCATCTCAACACTTTTACTCTTTGCGGTAGCAGGCGGATTTATTGCATTAATGGTAAAATCTCCCGACGGAAAACTAATATTCCATCTGGAGCACAGTGTACTGGAAATAGTAAGTTGGGTTATAAAGGGGTTTGACCTCATACTCTTCTGCTATATCGGGTATATCGGTTTAAAGCACAAAAGGGCAATAGTATTTATTCTAGCAGTATTACAATTTATACCTTGGGCGTTGTTTGAAGTTTTCGGAGTTTTCGGTAAGGTTCACGAACCTGCCAATGCTTTTGTAATTGATCACCTGTCATTAGTTATGATAATGCTTGTATCAATTATCGGACCGATTGTTACATTCTTTGCCTTAGGATATATGAAGGAGCACGAGCATCATCTGCACTTAAAGGTATCAAGGCAACCTAGATTCTTTATGATACTCTTTATATTCCTTGGTGCCATGAACGCACTGGTGATGACCGACAACCTGTCCTGGATGTATTTCTTCTGGGAGGTAACAACACTTTGCTCATTCCTGTTGATATCACATGATGGAACAGAAATAGCAATCAAAAACGGTTTAAGAGCTTTATGGATTAACTCTGTGGGAGGTTTGGCATTCATTATAGCAATAGTTCTTATGAATTCCAGCCTTAATACTCTTTCCATACAGGAAATCTCGGCAGCAGGATTGTCAGGAGCCTTCACAGGCGCACTTCCAGTTGCACTTGCTCTGCTGTGTGTAGCCGGATTTACCAAGTCGGCACAGTTCCCATTCCAGAGCTGGCTGTTGGGAGCCATGGTAGCACCTACTCCAGTATCAGCACTGCTTCACTCCAGTACAATGGTTAAAGCCGGCGTTTACCTGGTAGTAAGAATTTCTCCTGCTTTTGCGGGAACAATTCTCGGTCAGTTGGTTGCAGTAGTAGGAGGCTTTACTTTCGTAGCAGCATCCGCTATAGCAATTAGCCAAAGTAATGCTAAAAAGGTTCTTGCATATTCAACAATTGCGAACCTGGGTTTGATTATCTGCTGTGCAGGTATAGGAACCAGAATATCACTTGCAGCTGCAATTCTTCTTATGATATTTCACGCCGTTTCAAAAGGACTTCTGTTCCTTTGTGTCGGTACCATTGAATTGGGTATTGGAAGCCGTGATATCGAAGATATGCAGGGCTTGTTCAAGATAATGCCGTTTACAACTGTAATTACTGTGATCGGTATGATTTCAATGTTGTTGCCTCCATTCGGTGTTCTTATAACAAAATGGATGGCTATAGAGACTGCTGTTCATCAGCCGCTGGTACTGTTGTTCATTATCCTCGGAAGTGCTCTGACAGTTGTTTTCTGGGCTAAATGGATAGGTATTATATTAACAATGTCCTATAAGCCTAAGTTCCATATTGAAAAGTTATCCTTCTCAATGAAGGCCGCACTTTCAATATTAATAGCATTTGTTATGGCAGCAAGTATAGGTATTGCTCCATTATATAATCAGTTTGTTAAACCGCAGGTAATATCCTTTAAGATGGCCGACATGGAAGCACTTTCCGGAACTGGTCTGGGAGTCTGGCTCCATAAGGTTGATGCTGCAGTTTACGGCGGATTTGCATCTATTATGTTCTTTGCTGTAATACTTGTGCTTATGGTTGCAATACCCGTAATAGCACATAAAATCAAGCCGAGCAGATTGAAGCCTCCATACTTGTGCGGAGCTAACGCCGACGAGGATTTAAGAGGGTTGGAATATATCAGCCCCGGAGACAAAGTTGATACTGTAGTAGTAAGAAACTATTATATGCAGTCTGTATTTGGAGAAAACAAGTTGACCTTCTGGGTTAATGTTGTTGCGGGTGCAGTAATTATTATTATGTTAGGGGTGGTGATAGGATTATGAGCATAAACAATTTGATTATTGCTGTTATTGCCATAATAGCCGCTCCAATAGTTGGTGGTTTATTAACTGGTATAGACAGAAAAATAACTGCAAGAATGCAGAATAGATTTGGACCTCCACTGCTTCAGCCCTTTTATGATTTCTTCAAGTTGTTGGGCAAGCAGGGTATAGCAGTAAACCAGACTCAAATGGTTTATGTAATGGGACACTTGTTCTTCGCTATCGGCGCTTTAGTTATGCTGGTTTTGAAACAGGATTTGCTGATGCTTATGTTTATTCTTGCATTTTCAGCTGTTTCATTGATAATGGGAGCAATGAGCGTTCGTTCACCATATAGTAAAATTGGTGCCCAGAGAGAAATAATGCAGATGATGGCCTATGAGCCTGTACTGCTTCTAATGGTGGTGGGAGTTTACAAGACAACAGGAAGCTTTATGATCTCAGAAATATTCAACCAGGAGAAGCCTTTACTGTACAGTTTGCCACTGGTATTCCTTGCGTTCCTTTATGTTCTTACAATCAAGCTGAGAAAGTCACCCTTTGACTTTTCTACTTCACATCACGGACATCAGGAACTTATAAAAGGTTTAACTACTGAGTTTTCAGGAACTCAGCTGGCTTTGATCGAATTGACCCACTGGATTGACCTTGTGCTCCTTATGGGATTAATTACATTGTTTTTTGCTCAGCCGATTTGGGTAGGTATATTAATAGCGTTGGCAAGTTATTTCTGCGAAATAGTTATTGATAATATAAGCGCAAGAGTAACCTGGCAGTGGATGGTAAAAGTAACCTGGGTAGCAGGTATAGGCGCTGCACTTGTAAATATAGTATGGATGTACCTGATCTAGAATAAACACAGATGTAAAATAATTTGAGCAGTATAAAATTATTGCACCAAGCATGCCAGATGAGTGTTATCTGGCAATACATTATAGCCTCATGGGCTTTCAGGTGTAACATATTAATATGCATGGTGCGAATTTAGCGAAGCTAAATTTGCTCCGTAATAGAAAGGTGAATTGTATGGGTATAATAAGCAAGTCAAGGAAAAAGTCACCCTGGGTAATGCATTATGACTGTACAAGCTGCAATGGATGTGACATTGAGGTTTTAGCTTGTCTCACCCCATTGTATGATGCTGAAAGATTGGGAATAGTTAATGTAGGTAATCCCAAGCATGCAGATATATTGCTTGTTACCGGTTCTGCAAATAAAAGAAACGCGCATGTTTTAAAGAATATATACAATCAGATGCCTGATCCAAAGGTAGTTGTTGCTATCGGTGCCTGTGCCTGTACAGGTGGCATTTTCAAGGAATGCTACAATGTAATGGGCGGGGTTGAAAATGTTATTCCTGTTGACGTATTTGTTCCGGGTTGCTGTGCAAGACCTGAAGCTATCATTGACGGAATAGTGCAGGGTATCGGTAAATTGGACGAGAAGGCAGATGCGATGAAGCTGGCTGACAAGAAGTAGAACTTTTTAAAAGTAAATTGCTGCTAAGCGGCTCAAAGCCGTAAAACGGCCCATGGAGGTTAACATGATTGAAAATTTAGTGGAAATTACTAGTGACCAATTGCTTGGTGAAGTATCAAAAACCAAGCTTGAAGGCTACAGGTTTGTTACTGCATCATGTGCAGATAACGGTGATGACACTATAGATATTATCTATCATTTTGACAAGGACTATAAAATGAGAAATTTCAAAGTCACTGTCAAAAAAGGTGAAGAGGTTCCAAGTATTTCAAAGATCATTTTCAGTGCCTTACTGGTAGAAAATGAAATGAAGGAGCTTTTCGGTTTGAATATAACCGGCATTGTTATTGACTATGGCGGACATATGCTCTTATCCGAAGAGGAATTGGGATCACCGTTCTTAAGACAACAAATAACTATTGAGCAAAGAGGGGGTAAAAAAGAATGAGTTCAACAGTAATACCTTTTGGGCCACAGCATCCTGTGCTTCCAGAACCCCTTCATATTAAGCTAGTTATGGAAGATGAAAATATAGTAGATGCAATACCGGCTATCGGTTATGTTCATAGAGGCCTTGAAAAGCTCACAGAAACAAAGGAATTTACACAAAACGTTTTTGTAGTTGAAAGAGTTTGCGGTATCTGCAGCGTTATGCATGCAATGGCTTACTGCCAGGGTATCGAAGAGCTGATGAATATTGAGATACCTGACAGGGCAAAGTTTCTGAGAGTTATTTGGGCTGAGCTTCACAGAATGCACAGTCACTTGTTGTGGTTAGGTCTTCTGGCAGATGCCTTTGGTTTTGAAAGTCTTTTCATGCAGGTTTGGAGAGACAGAGAAAAGGTTATGGACATTATGGAAGAAACCGCAGGTGCCAGAGTTGTTATATCTGCAAATACCATTGGTGGAACCAGACGTGACCTGAATCAAGAACAAATGAAGAAGATATTAGTTGTTATCGATGAAATAAAACACGATCTTGAACAGGTTGAAGCGGTTTTCCTTAACAACTACACTGTTAAGCACAGACTTGTTGGAAGAGGATTATTGTCAAAGGCTGATGCAATTGAGCTTTGTGCCGTGGGACCAATGGCAAGGGCAGCAGGAATACCGATGGATTTAAGAACTACAGGTTATTCTGCTTATGGTCAGCTGGACTTTGAACCTGTTACGCACAATGACGGTGATAACTACGCAAGAACCTATGTAAGACTGTATGAAGTTTATCAGTCAATAGATCTTATTAAGCAGGCAATAGCAAAGATTCCTGAAGGAGAACATGTTGTTCCCGTTAAAGGAAATCCACCAAAGGGTGAGGTTATTTCAAGAGTTGAACAGCCAAGAGGAGAAGTATTATATTACCTCAGGTCAAACGGTACTAAGAACCTTGAGAGATTAAGGCTCAGAACACCGACATTCCAGAATATACCTTCACTTATAAAGATGCTGCCGGGCAGTCAGCTGGCAGATGTGCCACTGCTTATTTTGACAATTGACCCATGTATATCCTGTACAGAAAGATAACGTTGATTTAGTTGGATTGGAGGGGTTAGTATGTTAAAGATGGTCGAAAATGTATTTAAAAATTTGGTGTCAAAACCGGCAACCAGAATGTATCCTATTGAGAAGAGAGAGCCTTTTAAGGACTCCAGAGGACAGATAGAGGGTTGTGAAATAGAGAAGTGTATTTTCTGCGGCATATGCCAGAGAAAATGTCCGGCAAATGCAATTGTAGTTAACAAGGCTGAAAAGTCTTGGGAGATAAATCAGTTTAAGTGTGTTATCTGCAATGCATGTGTAGAGGCCTGTCCTAAGAAGTGTATTGTTGCAAGCGAGTCTCACAAGACAGCAGCTTCAACCAAGGAATCACTGAAGGTTGTTCAACCTGAGAAACCTGTTGAGGCTGAAGATGAGAGTAAGGTTACTGCTTAATATGCTTATTATGTGGCCTTACAGGCGTAAAACTTGATAATGTCATTATGAAAAAAAGTTCAGTCCCGGCGCATTGCCGGACTGAACTTTTTTAATGCATAGGAAATTATTTATTCTTATGTGGGCCCCAACACACATTATCAGCCTTAAAAAATATATATTTCTAGTATTTAAAATTCAGGTTACTTAACAGTTACAGAGACACTTTTTACTTGAGAGCCATAAGTAACAGTTATTGATGCACTTCCCTTTTTGACGGCAGTAATTTTCCCCGAAGCACTAACAGTAGCTACCTTGGGGTTGTTGGATTTGTAGGTAGCTTTTGCGGTCACATCCAATTTTTTAAGTTCGTCTTTTCCGTTAAGAAGAGTTTTACTTGGAGCACTGAAGGTATGTGTCAAAGCATTTACTGTAAGCTGATTATTCTGACCGACCTTCAATGAAACCGAAGAGTTTTTATTTGAGCTTACAACCTCAATACTATCTCTCATTTTGTATAAAGTCTCTACCTCAGTAGGAGTGAGAGCATAATTATAGATTCTGAATTCATCCATAATACCCTTAAAGAAAATACTTTCAGTTGTTCCTCCTATCCATAACGGGCCACTGGAGTTTGAGATATCACCGTTAAACTCACGAGTTCCGACGAGTTTTCCGTTTATATATAATTTTACTGTATTTGCATCGGAAGAACTGTTTTCTTCATCAGCTTTTCCATTATAGGTTGCAGTATAATAGAACCATTTTCCGTCAAGCATATCATTGTTAAGTTCGGTTTCAAATTCACTATAATTGCCGTCATTTACAAAGTTGAACAAGGACAAGCGCTGACCGTCGTTCCAGTCAATAAGGCTATAGGAACAGTCCTTCTTATGATGGCTTTCCCCATACTTTGAAAAGATAGGTTGATTTTTGGAGCTTTTATCCTTATATATCCACATCCCGAAGGTAAACCCTCTGTCCAGGTCAAGAGAATCATTATCCTTTACTTCTATATAACTGGCACCGCTGAATTTTACAGCTTTACCTGCTATACCGTCAACATATTTAAAGTTGTTTGCTTTTACAGCAGTACCATCATTTTTATTACCCGATAAATCTTTAAGATCGTTTTCAAATTTGTAATATGCCACCAATTTGTTGGGCTTGTTAATTAACTCCTTACCGGGGGATTTCGAGGCGGTTTCATCGTATAGTTCCTCGACTTCCGCATAAGACAGTGCCATATTATATATTTTCATATCGTCTAAAACGCCCTTGAAGTAGTTATCTTCAGTCATAAAATGTCCAAAACCAATATACAGAGGTTGAGAGGAATTAATAAGTGAAGTGCTTACCAGTTCACTTTTAACAAGCTCTTTATCGACATATATTTTCATGGTGCTGCCGTCATAGGTCATTGTAATAAAAGACCACTTCTGAATATCTACCTGCTTCTCGGAATGTACATCCCTGGCACCATCTTCATCACAGAAGGTTAGCCCCGGTGTCATCTCCCACCATTCATAAACACCATACGGAAAATCCCCGTAAGGGTCATAATTTTTAATTATGTAAGGTACACCACCCTCCATATTATCCTTTTTTCTCATATCCTCCTTGTAAACCCAGAAGGAAAAGGAAAACTCATCACAAAGATCAAGGGATGCACTATCTTTAACGGAGATATAACTTTTTCCGTCAAGCTTAACACCCTTTCCTTTAACGGAGTCCACGAAAGTCACTCCATTTTTACCCCCAACTGCCTCTCCATCATTCTTAAAGGTAGTTGAATCTTTTAGATCACCGTCAAATTTCCAGTGAGCGACTAACCCCCGGTAACCGTTCATAGAAGCGGCAGAGCGGTTGTTTGAAGTATTATCCTCAGTTTCTTCAATTTGTTCTTGAACTTCGGTCTCTTCGTCATCTTCTGCAAATACAAGCAATGAGGAAAGGGTACTGGTAAACAATAAAACAAGGACAATAAATACTGCTAATAATTTCTTATTCATAAAAACCTCCTTATAGCTGTTAGTATGTTTTAAACATTTAGCACCTCACAGCAAAAGTATATCATCTGAATAAGTTTAGCACTTCGATATTATTGCGATTGTATCCGGTTTTATTGCTATGAATTGAATCAGATTTTCAATTTGCGGTATTGAGAGGGAAGCAGGCCTACTTTTCGCTTAAAAACCGATGAAAAGTGCTCAAGATTATTAAAACCACATAAAAAACATATTTCAGTGATGGTATGCTTTTTAAGTACCAATAATTCTTTAGCCTTATCGATTTTAATATCAAGTAAATAATTATAAGGGGTTTTACCTGTAGTTGCCTTAAAAATTCTTATGAAATGAAAAGGACTTAGGTTAGCTATACTTGCAATATCCTCAAGAGAAAAGTCCTTATTGTACTGATCCCTTAAGTAATTTATGGCCCTATTGATATTATCCCTTTCACAGTAGTTTTTTTCTGATATATGTGTGGGTAGATTACTCTTAAGTTCTCTAAGCAGATTGAGTACAATAAGATTTGTTATGTTATTCAGAATCAAATCTATTCCACTCTGCATATATTTGGCTTCAGTCATAAACATCTTTAAAAGGGAGGATACTTCTGATCCAAGAGATACACTTTCATTTACAAAGGTTACATTTCCCTTATTGCAAAGCTGTAATGAGATATCATTAAGAGTATCGTAGTCAATCTGAAAAGCATATAAATGGCAATTCCCGGTGGGTTTGTAAAAGCCATGAACTTGCTCTGAGTTAATGGGAAAAAGCTTACCCTTATCAAAAGTCACATTTCTGTTTTCTAAAGAGGTACACGATATCTCCGACAAAGGTATCAAAAACTCATAACTTGAGTGATGATGGGTTCCTTTAGGCATATCAAGACAGTACTTCTGAGATAGAATAATCATCCCCCTGCCGAAATAAAACTCGATGGGACCATTATCATTTTTTTCATCGGTTGGAAAAGGGTAAGGCCCTTCACCAAGTAGCTTCTTTACTCTTTGATCCATCGTTGACCTCGCTTATTAGGACTACTATAATAAGTCAATTGTACATGATACGTTTTACGTTTTCTATATTATAACATAATAATACATCAAAATTACAATTAAGGGAATTGGTACATATTTATTTCAAGAAGACTTTAGAATTCTATATTAAATGCTCGTAAAATGCTCGTAAAACTGTTCATAGTGTATTATTGGAGGGTTAAAAATGATATAATAACTTTGTAATCATGACATAACTAAGGGTGGTAAGCATGCATGAATATGCCGTTACAAAATCAATGTTGAATATTGCTCTGGACGAAGCAAAGCGAGTCGGAGCATCAAGGATTCTCGAAGTCCGTCTAGTTATCGGTGACTTGTCTACTATATTGGATGATTCAGTCCAAATGTATTTTGATATTATGAGTGAGGGTACTGCTGCAGAAGGAGCCAGGCTTGTATTCAACAGGGTAAAGGCTGAGTTTAAATGCAGAGAGTGCGGAGAGGGTTTTATCAAGCCGCCTCAGGGCTTTGATTGTCCAAAGTGCGGAGGTATGGGGATGCCTACTGAAAAAGGAAGGGAATTCTATATTGAAAGCTTGGAAATTGAATGATATAAGTGATAAGCGAATGATGAAAAGTGAAGAGTTATTTCAACCTGCACTACTCCCCGAAATAAACATATTATAATATATGAATATTTCGGGGAGAGTAGAGACATATGCCCGGAGGAAGTTTTATGCTGGTCTTAAACATTGTTGATATAATCGGAACCATTGCCTTTGCTGTATCCGGAGTGCTTGTGGGCATAAGAAACAAACTCGATTTATTTGGAATATACGTCCTGGCTTTGATAACTGCCTCTGGCGGGGGTATAATAAGAGATGTGGTTATTGGCAGGAACATACCTGTATTTTTTACCGAATGGAAGTACTTTGCCGCAATAACTGCTTCTATGGTAATAACCTGTATACTATACAAATTTGTAAGTAGGATTATTTCTGTTATAATTCTATTTGATGCTATTGGTTTAGGCGTGTTTACAGTCACCGCCACATATCAGGCAATAAAAATCGGGTTACCTTTGTTGGGAGTAGTTTTCGCAGGCGTGATAACCGGAGTTGGCGGTGGAATATTAAGAGATATTCTGGTTAACGAGATACCGTTGATATTCAGAGGTGAGATTTATGCAATACCATCCATACTAGGATCAGTACTATTTTATCTGCTTCATACTAATGTAAATATTAATTTGAATACTTACATATGTATTGCATTCGTACTGACTATAAGGATGATTTCAGTAAAATTCGGTCTGAACCTTCCGGTATTGAATAAGGGTGAGAACTACAAAACTAAAGATAGGGGAAAAGGTTGTTAGACCGTATCTTTTAGTATTTCGTGTGCAACACATTGATACAAATTGGTCCGGGAGTACAATTACTCAATGTGAAGTGCCTAGATAAAATAAAACAATTTAATTTTAATAAATGTAAAATTATGGAGGTACCTATGGAAGTTAAAGTGATGAAAAATATAATGCATGCAAACGACAAGCTCGCAGAAGAAAACAGAGACTATTTTCAGCAGAAAAACATAAAGGCTGTTAATATAATGGCATCACCGGGATCCGGCAAAACCAGCACTATTCTGAAGTTAATTGAGGCTTTTGGTGATAAGGCAAGGGTGGCTGTAGTTGAAGGAGACATCGCTTCAAGTATTGATGCCGAGAAGATAGACAAGCTTGGAATACCGGTTATGCAAATCAATACAGGCGGCGGTTGTCATCTTGATGCTAATATGATTAAAACGGCGGTTGAGACTTTAAAGCTCGACGAGGGAGCAATACTATTTATTGAGAATGTGGGGAATCTTGTATGCCCATCCTCCTTTGATCTGGGAGAGGGAATAAAGATGGTAATAGCAAGTGTTCCGGAAGGGCATGACAAACCCTATAAATATACTTCAATGTTTGAGTTGGCCGATTTAATAGTTTTAAATAAAACGGATCTTATGCCATATATAGATTTTGACAGAGATAGCTTTTATAAGGGTGTCAAAGCCCTGAATGAAAAGGCTGAGATTATAGAAATATCCTGTAAGACCGGTGAGGGAGTTGAAAAACTGGCACAATGGTTTTTAGAAACTGACAAGTAAAGGTTAGGGCGGTGCTTCTGGTGAAACACCGCCCTTGATGTTAAGTTCGGAACGTTATTTGTCAATTACCTTGCAAGTATATCATAACCCGTCGTTGTCACTGCAATTGTATATTCACACTGTGCCGACAATGAACCATCTCTTGTAAGTACGGTCCATTTGTCCCGAGCGAGTTTAACACTGTAGCCGCCCTCGTTTATCATTGGCTCAACTGTAAAAACCATTCCGGGAAGCATTAAATAGCCTTTACCTGACTTTTGAAAATGGTCGATGTGCGGCTCTTCATGAAATTTCAGTCCAACTCCATGTCCGCCCAAATCACGTACCACCGAATAGCTATTTTGGTTAGCAAAAGGTTCAATGGCATTACCGATATCATTTATAGATCCGAAGGGCTTAACCTGTTCTGTCCCCAAATCAAGACATTGTCTTGTAATGTCTGTAAGTCTTTTCGCTTCAGGCGACACCTCACCAATTAAGTACATTCTGGAGGCGTCGGAAAAATAACCATTTAAAATAGTTGAAACATCTATGTTTACGATATCTCCCGGTTTTAGCACTGTCTTGTCACTGGGAATGCCATGGCAGACCACATCATTAATGGAAGTACATACACTTTTGGGAAACCCGTTGTAATTCAAAGTTGCGGGAATGGCTTTATGGTCTGTCGTATAGTCGTAAACAAGCTTGTCGACCTGAGCTGTAGTCATACCGGGACGTACTTCCTTCTCCAATAAATCCAATATTTCTGTGGTTATCCTGCCGCTCTCCCTAATTCCATCAATCTGTTCCTGGTTTTTTATTATTGAGGGATGTGGAATGATATAACCCATCCTTTTATATTTTTCAAGTTCTGACAAAATTTTATCAATGGACATATTAACCTCCATGAGCCGTAATAGCGGCCATAAAATGTAATGAAAATTTATATCCTTTACCGCATTTTTCTATTTTATTTCTAACAAAGCTACCGTAATATCGTCAATAATTTCGCTGGAATCTTTTTTACCTGAAAAGGCAATGGCCTTATCGATGAGCCCTGAAAGAGTAAGAGATGGTTCAAAATCAGTTTCAAGCAGGTGCTGTACGATTCTTTCTTCTCCAAATTGAGAGTTTTCTGTGTTTCTGATTTCTATTATACCGTCAGTGTAAAAAAACATTCTGTCACTGGGATTTATATCAACTCTTACCTCTACATATTCTGGATTTTCAACCCAGTTGCTTATGGGGATTCCGGGTGCCCTGAGTATTTGTATGTTTTGCTTTGAAAATATAATAGGGCAAACGTTCAGACCTGCATTTGCATATGTAAATGTATAATCCGATACATTAATTATTCCATAAAAAATCGCTATATATAACTCATCAGAAAAGCCGTTCCTGTTAAAATACCTATAGAGCTCTTCAAGAGCCTTGGCAGGAGATAAATGAGTTTTATCCAGAGCGGTCCTAAGAAACATGGTTAACATGGAGGCTGCTACTCCGTGTCCCGACACATCAGCTATGTAAACACCTATATGACTATCGTCAATCTGATATATGTCCAGAAAATCGCCGCCCAGCGATTCACATGGCTTATAAATGAAACTGAAATCTATTTTATCTGTTGACAGCTGTTTTTTTGGAAGGAGACTGCATTGCAATCTTCGAGCTATTGACAGGTCAGCTCTTAATTTATGGTTTTGATCTTCCAGTTCTTTACTAAGCATTTTTAGTTCGGTAATATCGTGAAGGACTTCTATAACAGCTTCTATCTCACCAGTTTCCTGGTTTCTGAGAGGTGAACTTGTAACCGAAAAATAACGTCCGTTAATAATTTCTTCCTTACTGGCTGACCAGTCGGATCGGTTTCTTCTTGATAAGCAGTTCGGACAGGGTGATTTACGACCCAGGGTATTGTAACATTTCTGACCTACTATGTCTTTATTGCCCAAGGCTTTACGCATGGATTTATTTACAAAAACTACGGTATCTTCCTTATTGATTACGCGTACCCAGTCCTGCATACCATCAATAATATCTTCTATGAAATTACAGGCATCAGTACCCAGTTTCTTCTTGAATTTTTGTGGCAATAAAATCAACCTCTCTAATAAAACTTTGGAAAATATCATAGATAACAACCGAAGCTACATATATTTTAACATAGTTTATTCTAAAAAAACTGAAATCACTATAAAAATATTAACTGGTTCAATTTCTGTCAATACTATGATTAATTAAGATTTGCCCGGAGCATATGTTTTGCTGCGGGCTGGGAAATGGAGATTAGGATGAGTTTCGGGACAAAAATAACTAACCTGAAGTATATTGATTCAGCTGCAGCAAATGCCTTTGCATTATTCTCGGAAGCGGTGTACCAGCTAATAAAAGAATGTAGAACAAATAAAAATCGTGAAATTGTATTTGTATGTATTGGAACAGATCGGTCGACCGGTGACAGCCTTGGACCAATTGTAGGGCATAAATTGAAGAATCTGCGGCAGGAAAATGTTCACATATTCGGAAACCTTGATATACCGGTCCATGCAAAGAATCTTGAGGAAATAACAAAACAGATATACCAGAGCTACAAGGATCCTTTCGTGATTGCAGTAGATGCCTGTCTGGGCAAGGTTGACCATGTAGGACATATAACTGTGGGACAGGGCCCCATAAAACCAGGTTCAGCTGTTAACAAGGATCTGCAGCCCATAGGTGATATGCATATAACCGGAATTGTGAATTTCAGCGGCTTTATGGATTTTCTAATACTACAGAATACCCGGCTTGGAACAGTTATGAAAATGGCGGATATTATTTCAGGGGGACTCAAATATGTTCTTTGGAGAATCTCCCGTGACGATATGTTGGGGAGAACCATTCCTCCACAGACTGCTCAAAACCATACCGATAAACTTGTGAACGAAATAAATTCATAAACATAAATTAAATAAAATAGTTCATGGACAATTTGAGTTACGCGAGCACAATTAAATCAATGGAAAGCCTCGGTTAAAAGAACTTGCGGAAACTTGTAGGCGAATTACAAGTAGTTTGGGCGGCAAAGTTACAGGAAGTAACTTTGAGCATCAAGCTGAGACAGGATGTCGATTGTTGTGACGCCGGAAGGACTTGGTGAGCGAAATAAATTCATAAAAACAGTATATATCGCGGATATAAAATTGTACGTGAGGGCAGCTTAGTAAAAATGTGGAAGGATGGTTAAAAACAGTTGTAGAAATAATCGGAAGAAGAGTATTTCTACAACTGTTTTGTGTCCGACACATTTTTATAAGCTGCTCGGGAGTACAATACAAATTACTCAATATATGTTTTATGAAATTATGGTGAACTTTCAGACTTTTCTTAAAATTCCCCTTATAATATAATGTAACGAGGCAATGAAATGTCCTAGGTCTCTTGAAGCTATGCGTTATATTGAAAGGTACAAAAATAAACGCTTTAAGATAATTAGTTGTTAAAGGGTATACTTTAAGGAGGGTTTTATGAATAATAGGCGAAATGGTACTATGATTGTCGGATTAGTTTTAATACTGATCGGTATAGCATTTTTACTAAGGAATTTTGGCATCTTTGAAATTTACTTTGATATCTTTGATATAGGGTTCATCTTTTCAAGATTCTGGCCAATGTTTCTAATAATACCGGGATTAATTTTCCACTACTCATTCTTTACTGCAAAAACACAGGATGCGGGTTTACTTGTTCCCGGAGGTATTTTACTGGTAATGGGTTTGACCTGTCAGATATCCATGATATTTAGTGCATGGTCTTATATGTGGCCAGGATTTATTCTCGCAGTAGCAGTTGGCTTGTTTGAGCTTTATCTCTTCGGTTCAAAGGAAAAAGGTCTACTTATACCTGTATTTATACTGGGTGGTTTGTCACTTATATTTTTTGCAATATCACTTGGAAGAATTACCTTGCTAAGATTGTATCTGATTCCTGCAATTCTTATTTTCGGCGGATTGCTGATAGTTTTCAGAAACCGAAGATAATAAAGACTCAAAAAAAGTGCCCTTTTGCCATGTGATGCATATAATGGTATTAGTCATTAACTCCATGGGGATGGAGTAATGGAAGGTGTACTTATATGGGTAGGTATGATGACGTAATTAACAGACTGGAAAAGCTTGAAAACTATGTTTATAACGAAATGGAACAATTAATCAAAGATAACATCAATAAGACGGCCGATAACAAGGAAGATAACAAGATTGAAAGCAGTGATTTAGTCAAATACAAGGCTTCAAAGCATCAAAAAGCATACAGGCCGGAAAGAAAATATAAAAAAAGATGTTATATTAAATAAAACATGTTATATTTAATATAACATGGGAATATATATATAGTATTAACTATAAAAATGTGTAATCCGACTTTTATAGTTAATATCTCGAAGACTTTTTTACAAGGAGTGGATAAACAGATGGATAAATACGTATGTACAGTTTGTGGTTATGTTTATGACCCTGCGGAAGGGGATCCTGACGGTGGAATAGCACCAGGCACAGCTTTTGAAGATATTCCTGAGGATTGGGTATGTCCTTTGTGCGGAGTCGACAAAAGCATGTTTGAAAAACAATAAAATTGAACATGAAATTACTGAAGACGGTTTTCCAGAGCGCTTCCGCGTTGGAGAGCCGTTTTTTAGTGTAAAGGAACTATAAAATAGTAAGGGGTGATTTCTGAATGTATAAAGGTAAGCCTGTCATTGGAATTACAGCGGCGTTTGATTTTGAAAAAGGTACAAGTAACTTGAAGGACGACTATTATGAGGCTATTATTCAGTGTGGTGCCGTTCCTGTGCTGATTCCTGTAACAGAGGAAAAAAGTGTCTGGGTGGAATATCTGGACATTTGTGATGGCATAATCCTGTCCGGAGGCCCTGATGTTGATGCAGGGTATTTTGGTCAGAAAAATATGCCTTACTCCAGAGAAATTTCACCCATCCGGGACAGTATGGAACTGTTTCTGGTACAACAGGCGCTGTCTGTGAATAAACCCCTGCTTGGCATATGCAGAGGAATACAGGTTTTGAATATAGCTGCCGGTGGTAGTATTTTTCAGGACATTTATGCCGAGAATAATCCTGATAGTAAACTAATGCAGCATAGTCAACTGGCTCCAAGGTGGCATCAGATACATAGTATCGGTATAGAAGAAAATACCTGTTTACATGGGATTTTCAGAAGAGAAAGCCTCAAGGTTAATTCTTTTCACCATCAGGCTGTCAGAGAGGTCGCCCCGGGATTTATTATTAATGCTTCTTCTGAAGATGGGATAATAGAAGCTATAAGTAATGAGAGTAAGAAGTTTGCTTTAGGAGTTCAATGGCATCCGGAAAACTTGTGGAGGAAAGATAAAATTCATTTGAAGCTCTTTGAAAGGTTTGTAGCGCTATGTTAAAATATACTAAAAATCTACTTAAATCTACTTGAATATAATACTTCAATTTAAACGGAAGGTAAAATATGAAGGCTTTTACAGTACTAGCAGAACTGGATACTTATCTAAAGGAGTTTCTAGGAGGTTTTTATAGCCCGGTTACCAAGGTTGGGAAAATTATTCTTATTATATTAATCGCTATCCTGGTAGCCAGAATTGGTATGATACTTATTAGAAAGCTCTTTGAAAAAAGAAAAAAATTAAAGTTTAAAATGAGCGAAAAGAAGCTGGATACAATGGCTACTTTAATAGCCAGCGTTTTTAAATATGCTGTTTACATTTGGGCCATTCTGATGATATTATCGGATGTTTTAAATTTGAAGTCAGTACTTGCCGCTGCGGGAATAGGCGGTGTTGCCATTGGTCTTGGGGCTCAAAGCCTTATAAAGGATACACTTTCTGGGTTCTTCATACTGTTGGAGGATCAGTTTGCTGTAGGTGATCTTATTACTATTGATACAATGACGGGAACAGTTGAGCATATGGAGCTTCGTGTCACCAGACTGAAAAATATCAATGGAGACCTGTATATTATTCCGAATGGCGAGATAAAAAGAGTCACCAACCATACAAGAGATAACAAGATGGTTATTGTTGATGTACCTGTAGCCTATTCAACAAGCTTGGAAAAAGTATATGAAATAGCCCGGAAGATTTGTGATGAAGTAAAGGAGGAATTCTCAGTATTTACTGAAGAACCTAAAATTCTGGGTATCACCGAATTGGGTAAGCAAGGCATAAATTTGAGAATTACTGCACGCACTTATCCAAACGAACAGTGGGAAGTTGAGAGAAGGATACGGATTAAGATAAAAGAGGCATTTGAAAAAACAGGTCTTGAGTTTTTTGATCGGACCGCTATAGTTAGGGAGGAACAGTATGGCAGATAGATTTGCAGTAGGAGATATTGTTGAGATGAAAAAACAGCACCCCTGTGGGAGTAAACAGTGGGAAGTAATCAGAACAGGTGCTGACTTCAGAATAAAGTGCCTGGGATGCTCACACCAGGTAATGCTGGCCAGAACCAAGTTTGAGAAGGGTGTCAAAAAAATAATCAAATCAAATTTGGTACAGGAGACGGATAGTACGGAAGTTCAATAATTTTACTGGGCGCTAAAAGGGACTATTAACGCATAAATTGCCCAATATGTGTATATAAAATGCAAATATGGCAACACTTAGTAATATTACGTTGGTAAGAATGACATAATTTTCATTCAATACCGGCAGGTCATTACTAGGAGGCTAAAATGGAAGAAATACAAAACGCCACACCCTCGGAAAAGTTTGAGGCTGTTATAAAGGAATATCTGCATCAGGGTAAAGAAAAGCTTGAAAAAGACCTTGCAGGAACAAGAGAAGCCATAAAGCTTATTGCTAAAGAGAAGACAAAGAATTTTATGAGAACAATGGATTTTGGATTGAGTGAAGAGGAAAGAAATTGTCTGAGTTCTCTTATAATTACAAGCATGTACCAGTCCTTCTGTTATGGTTATGGGATTGGGAAAATTGAAGGAGACACAAAACAGAAAGTTTGTCTGTAAAGTGTTATGCTAATTTCAAGTAATAGTACGTAAGTACAAGTCTTATTCCAATGGTATCTCTACAGCTTCATCAGTATATACCGAGTTTATAACTAATGCCCTTACAGTATCGATATCAAGGGGAGCATTAAATTGGAGATTTATAATGAAGTCCCCATTTTCATCCCTGCTACTTATGCTACGCCCTAACTTATAGCTTTCATAAATGGTATTGTCCTTCAACCTTATAAAACAGTTATCAGGGGTAAAACTGGGCTCTTGGCCTGAAGGAGTTTTACCGTATAAGGTAATGGAAAGTGGAGATAGATTTATTTTTTTTAGCGATGTTTTATTATTGACAATAAAATTCTTATTACTTAAATCAAAAGTTCTACTGTTATCTGTGTAGTTAAGAGGGAAGCTGAAGTGTTGCTCTTCAGGTATAGCAATTTCAAGCTCTTTTAGGGTATCGGTGGAATTGACGGCGAAGGAGTAAAATCTGAGATTTCCTCTTTCAACTGATGTAAACCCATCATTCCGAGAGTGTATCATACCTGTTGTTTTATTTCGTAGATAAAGCTCGGGATTTTCGTAATAGCCAGATACATCAACAGCTAAAATAAGCTGACCATTTATATAACCGATGGATTGGAGAAGGATATCGCCATATTCATTATCAAAAGGGACATTCAGTATACTATTGGGAAGGCTGTAAATTTCATCGTTGTCAGTTGTGGTTACTCCGAAGTTAGCATATGTTTTATATAAGTCAATACCGACAGATTGATATCTTCCTGGAAACTTCATAACCAGTGTGCTATTTTAAAAACTGTATCTTTATAACGTTCAATAATCTCTAGTTCTGTCACACAAACCTCCTTAACTTCATGACTTAAAATAGCATAAGAGCTGATCAACCAAGCTGTCAGCCGTACATAGAACATTAATGTTATGTCGGATATCTAAGAAATACTTTTCATATATAAAACCCATGAAGTTAAAAAAAAATCACATGTCAAATATTTTTTTGTCTAAATGTTCCAGTACTTATATAAATTATATCATCAGTAAAAAATTTTTACTTGACCTTAACAATGTGATAAGGTGTAGTATATGAATGAACCGGTTCAAACCTATTTCCGAAAGGAGAATTTTAATGTTTACCATTGGCGAGTTTTCCAGGCTGAGTCATGTATCTTCAAGAATGCTAAGGCATTATGATGCCATAGGACTTCTGCGCCCGGCATGTACAGGTGCAGAAAACGGGTACAGATACTATGACCCCTCGCAGCTGACCACACTTATGCAAATTGAGACCTTAAAGAGTTACGGTTTCACTCTGGCGCAGATTTCAGAGTTACTGGTACTGCCTCAAGAGGTATTGGTTCAGCGTATTCACAGCAGAAGGTTAAAAGCCTATGAGGAATTACACAATCTCAGGAAAACTTTGAGCGCAATGGAGGATGAAATTATTAGAATGGAGGGTAAAAACATGGTTCAGGAAAAATATCACGTTATAGTAATGGAAACACCACCTCAAAAGGTGTTCGGAATTCGGAAGACAATTAATATTGGAGAAATTCATGATTTATTTCAGGAGCTTCATAAGGAGATTAAAGAGAGGGGGCTGGTCAGAGCCGGAGCGACCCAGCTTGTATATCTTGGGGAGGAATTCTCATATGAAAGCATGGATGTAGAAGCTCAGGTGCAGGTCTCCGGTGGTCATCCAGAGGTGAAGAATATCCCCGCTCAGCTCTGCGTTGCAACTACTCATATTGGACCATACGACCGGGTTAAGGATGCGTACGACGCCATTTGCGGATGGCTTTCAATCCATACGGAATATAAGGTTTCCGGTCCTGGTTTTGAAAGATATATAAAGGATGAACAGAGTGTATCTGATCCTGAGGAGCTTGAAACAGGCGTTTTGTTTCCGGTAATCAAAAAATAAATAAACATGAGTTACTCCGAAAGCCTTTTACCGGAGACTGTTTTGCAGTTTGTGAAAACCTTCAAATTGATGTTGAATAAATACATCAATTTGAAGGTTTTTTTGTAAAATGAGCAATATGCTGATAAAATTAATATAATATATTTCGATACATTGAACAAATTTATAAAGAATAAATAACTGTTTTAAGGAGGAGTCATGAGCTGCTACAAATGTTCCTGTGAAAGCTGCCAGAATAAAATGTGCTCAAAGAGAGTACCTATTTTTTCAGCTTTTAGTCCCGATGAAATAGCCCGGGTTTCAAGTCTTATAGTTAGAAGACAGTATAAAAAGGGCGAACTTATTGTAATGGAAGGGTCAAGGCCTGAGAGTTTGATAATAATAAATACTGGACGCGTTAAGGCATATAGAAACTCAAGTGAGGGAAAAGAGCATATTCTATATATTTTTTCAGAGGGAGATTTTTTTGGAGAAAAAAATCTCATATTAAACCGAGAGGCCAGTTACAATGCTGAAGCCCTTGAGGATACAGGTATCTGCAGTATAAACAAAGGAGCTTTCCAGCAGCTAATGAGAGAATACCCCGAATTAAGCTTCAAGGTAATGGAGGAGCTGTGTAGCAGATTAGTCAGGCTGGAAAACACAATTGAGAGTCTGGGAACCAAAAACGTGGAATTACGGGTAAACTCGGTTCTCATGGAGTTTAGTGAGAAGTACGGAAAACCTCATGAACGGGGTATGTTGGTGGAACTCCCCATGAGCCGCGAAGGGATTGCAAATTACATCGGACTTACACGGGAAACGGTAAGCCGAAAGATGAGTGTTTTGCAGGACGAAGGTATTATTGAAATGGTAGGAAATAAAAAGGTTATAATTTTGGATATGGAAAGGCTGTCTGTCTGGTGATTACCGGAGAGGCAGTTTTTTATTATATAGGAAAGTTTAAATTTATTAGTGGCTTTGTTCTTGGCTTCCGTTATTTGTTTAATATTTTTATAAGTATGATTCAAATCACAGTTTTAATTTCGATATTGTTGTATTCTAAACTCATCAAAGAACAGGAGGTCAGATGACTATGAAATTAAATGATAAAACTTATTGGGTAGGAAAGATAGATGACAGGAAAGTACCTTTTCACAGACTTATTCTCGAAAGAGGAACAACATACAACAGCTATTTGTTAATGACAGACAAACCAACAGTTATTGATACTGTAGATATTGCCTTTGGTAAAGAATACGTGGATAATCTTCAAAAACTTATTAATCCTAAAGAAATTGAATACATCATAATCAATCATGTTGAGCCAGACCACGCAGGTGCACTTCCGGCGTTGGCCGCAAAGGCAGTAAAGGCTAAAATCGTTACAACAGAACTTGGAAGCCAGCTGCTAAAGGATATGTTCAAGCTGCATAAGAGAGAATTTATTATTGTCAAGGACGGGGATACACTTGATATTGGCGGCAGAACCTTAAAATTTATAGAGACCCCCTTCCTTCACACTGAAGAAACAATGATTACCTATTCCGTTGAAGATAAGACCCTTTTCCCCTGTGACATTTTCAGTACGCACATAGCTTGTGAAGAATTATTCAATGACCTGGCAAAGGGCGAGTATCTGGAAGATTTTAAGGTTTATTACCAGCTTATTATGGGGCCCCACAGACCTTATGTCAGAGATATGCTGAAAAAGATCAAGGATCTGGAAATTGATGTGATCGCACCTTCACATGGATATATACTCCGAAAGGATGCTGCTTCATTTATTAAGCTTTATGATGAAATGAGCAAGAAAGGCAATGTTGAAAAAGCAAAGAAAGCTGCAATTGTATTTTCCACTATGACTGGGAATACTGCAAAGGTAGCACAGAAATTGTCAGAAGGCCTTGAAGAGAAAGGTATAGAAACCTCAGTATTCAATTTGAAAAATGCCGATATACAGGAAGTTATTCAGGTAATCAGGGAGTCTGACGGAGTATTGGTAGGCAGTTCTACAAAATATGCCGACATGGTGGGAAGAGTTGAGGAACTTCTGAAGGAAATAAAAGGTGTTGATGCAGGCGATAAGTTTGCAGCAGCCTTCGGATCTTACGGCTGGAGTGGGGAAGCAACTGTGCATATTGAAGGTTACCTTGCTGACGCAGGCTTCAAGGTTGTTAATCAGAACTATCTGGTCGCTAATCTCGGAGTTGATGAACAGTTATTTCCGCTGAGAGTCAAGTTCGACAGGGAAGAGGGTTTAAAGACTGCCGAAAAGGCCGGTTCGGTATTTGCAGAGCTTATAGCAGGCAACTGACACAGTAACTGATAATCAGTTACTGTAAACAAGAACGATAAAACAACAACTATGGCGAAATCGCCAGAAAAGGAGGATACTATGAACAATTTCAATACAATGCAGAGTATCGGTGAAATCGTTTCAATACTTCCCAAGGCTAGTGAAGTATTCAGAAAATACAATATAGATTTTTGCTGTGGTGGAAATAGACCTCTTTCAGCAGCAATTAAGGAACAGGGCTTAAATGAGTCAGAGATAATGCAGAAGCTGGAAGAGGCATATTATCAGACAAAAGAGCTTGTAAAAAAGGTTGATTTCAGAGATATGAAATCTACAGAGCTTATAGAATACATTGTGAACACTCATCACGCATATTTAAGGAGGTCTCTTCCTGAAACCGGTGATTTAGTAGCAAAAGTTCTAAGAGCTCACGGAGCCAATCATCAGGAGCTATTCAATGTGCATAAGCTGTTTAATGCCCTGAAAACTGAGCTTGAACAACACCTTATCAAAGAGGAGGAATTACTGTTTCCCCTTATCAGGAAGTATGATTCAAACCCGTCCGATGAGCTCCGGGGCCAAATCTCGAAGGTTTTGAAGGAAACTGAAGATGAACATGAAGGAGCGGGAAATATCCTTAAAGAAATGAGAAGAATAACAGCCGAGTATATTGTTCCCGACGACGGCTGCAGAACCTATAAGCTGGCATATTCAATGATTCAGGAAATTGAAGGTGATCTGTTCGAACACATTCATCTGGAGAACAATATCTTGTTTAAAAGGTTTGATTTGAGTGTAAATTAAGGTGAGTGAAATTAAGGTTTAAAGAGAAGGGATGATTTTATGGGAAAGGTTATTGATCTTTCAAGGTCTGTTTACGAACTGTGCAAGGAGAATCCGGAGATTATAAACACTCTTAAGGAACTGGGCTTTGACCAAATTACAAATCCGGCTATGCTCAATACTGCCGGAAGATTTATGACAATTCCGAAAGGTGCTGTTATGAAAGGCGTAGATTTGGCAATAATTAAAGAGAAACTGGGAAAGAGTGGTTTCAGTATTAAGGATTAGGAGGTAGCTTATGAGTGAATTTATTAATAACCGTGAATACAGACAAAAAGTGCTGAAAGAAATAATTAAGGAGCTTCATAACGGTAAAGCTGTGGAGGAGGTAAAGGCCAGATTTGAAGAGCTTATCAAGGGTATTTCTCCTTCAGAGATTTCCGAAATGGAGCAGGCCCTCATAATGGAGGGTATGCCTATTCAGGAAATCCAGAACCTATGCGACGTACATGCGGCAGTATTTAAGGGTTCCATTGAAGACATACACCGTCCTCAGAAACCTGAGGAAACTCCAGGACATCCTGTGCATACTTTCAAGCTTGAAAACAGGGAGCTTGAAACTCTAGTAAATGATAAAATAAAACCTAATATCGAGGCTTTTAAAAGTACCTACAGCCAAATAAGTGTCAACTCTCTGATTGAAAACTTTGAAAGGCTTTGGGAAATAGATAAGCATTATTCCAGAAAAGAAAATCTGCTGTTTCCCTTCATGGAAAAGTACGGGATAACGGCTCCTCCAAAGGTTATGTGGGGCGTTGATGATGAAATAAGAGCTGCAATTAAAGAAATACTAAAAGCTCTCACTGAAGACGTAAATAACATGGAGGAAATAGCTCGCAAGGCTGAAGAGGCATGTACCCGGGTAATTGAGATGATTTTCAAGGAAGAGAACATACTGTTCCCAATGGTTCTGGATACTCTGGCAGAGGATGAGTGGCTTCAGATACAGGAGGCCAGTCACGAAATAGGGTACTGTCTGATAGAACCAGGCTCAAAGTGGGTGCCTGTTAAGGTCAATGTTGAACAGCAAGCCAAAGAAGAGGGTGAACAGCCATCGAATAACGGTTATATAAAGTTTGATGCAGGAATCCTTCTGCCCGAGGAAGTAAATGCAATGTTAAATACCTTGCCGGTTGATATAACTTTTGTTGATAAGGATGGTTATGTAAAATATTTCACTCAGGGAAAAGAAAGAATATTTGCAAGACCCAAGACCGTTATCGGCAGAGAGGTGAAGAACTGTCATCCACCAGCCAGTGTCCATATAGTTGAGGGAATAGTTGAAGATCTGAAATCCGGAAAAAAGGATCATGAGGATTTCTGGATCAAGATGGGAAACAGATACGTCCATATACGATATTTTGCAGTTAGAAACGAGAAGGGTGAATATTTAGGAACAATGGAGTTTACCCAGGATATTAAGCCGATACAGGACATTACCGGAGAAAAGCGGCTGGTATCGGAGGGATAGGGAATAACCAAACCAACCATAATAACTTACCTTATAAAGGAGCAGGAGTCTTTAACTCCTGCCCCTGTTTTCTTATTTGAATAAACTGTGACTGGAATCACAGAATGTATTTAGGGATTGATGTAAAATAAATCCATAAAATAAATACATAGGAGTGATTTCAATGATAAATATTAATTCTTTAAAAAGACAGCATGATGAGATAAGTGAAGCTATAAAAAATGTTAAAAACCTTATTGCGGGTGATAAGCTGGAGAGTGAGGCAAATGAGGCTGCCATGTTGATTAATACATTAGCCGGTAAACTCAAAATCCATCTCAACACCGAGGATAAGTACATGTATCCTGACCTGCTCAAGAATGAATCGAGTCAGGTCAGAGATACAGCCAAGTTATACATAGAAGAAATGGGCAAGATAAGTGAGGTTTTTACACAATACAAGGATAAGTTTAATACCAGGTCTAAAATTACTGCAAATCTTGAAGGCTTTATAGCCGAATCAAACAGGGTTTTCAGTATTCTTGAAAGCAGAATAGACAAAGAGGAAACCTCATTATATACAGCTTTATGATATACAGCTCAAAATATGTAGCTCAAAATATGTAGCTCAAAATATTCATCTTAATGATATACAGCTTTATGTAATTCAAACTTAATGGTTTAGTCCGAAAATCTAAAGGTACGCACCGCGAGTAGCATTGCTGCAACCACCACAAGTAAAAGCAGGCCTGAATTTGTAAGGAAACCTGATATATCTCCCAGCAGTGAGCTTCTTAAGCCTGATATAAACCACTGAAAAGGATTAAACCTGCTTATGGTTTGAATGAAGGAAGGGGCACCTCCCAGAGAATAAAAGGCATTGCTGCAAAACATCAGAGGGAGTATCAGGAGGTTTGATATCATACTGACCTGACTTTCATTACGACTGAGGTTTGCAAGGAAGAAACTTAACAAAACGTAGCCAATATTTGCAATCAGCGCTACGGGTATCAACATAAGAATTGATGATATGGATACGTGAATTTTGAAGAACAGAACACCTGCGATAAGTACCAAAGTACCGCAGACAAAGGAAATAAGAGTCCAGGCTCCTGCTACGCATATAATATATCTCCACAATGACATTGGGGTAACTCTCAAAAGGTTATATACGCCTCTCCGGCGATTTGATAAAACAGCATAAGCTGTGGTAACAAGTGAGTAAAACATTATACTGGTAGCCATCATACCGGTTACAAGGCTGGTGGGGTATTCAGGAACTTTTACATAAAGGCCAAGGCCGATAAGTCCTCCAATGGGCAGAAGCATGGACCAGAATATCATAAAGGGATCGCGGGATGCAAATTTCATTGTTAACTTAAATATAGTTTTCATATTAACCTCCATGAGCCGACATAGCGGCTACAAAATGTAATAAAATTTTAATTTATTTGAGTTCTATGCAATATCAGTAAGTTTCAAATAAAGTTCTTCCAGGTTCTCAACCTGATTTTGTTTCAACAATTCTTCAGGTATTCCCTGGGCTACAATTTTACCGGAATGCATCAGGATGAGCCTGTCAGCCGTGCGTGAAACCTCTTCCATGTCGTGTGAGGAAAACAGCACACTTACTTTCTCATTAGCTAATTTGCGAATCATAGTACGAATCTCGTGTCTCGCGCGAGGATCAAGTCCTGCGGTCGGCTCATCCAGCACTATCAACTCCGGCTTATGGATATTTGTTACCGCTATTGCCAGACGCTTCTGCTGACCTAAAGACATTTTGATTGCCGGAGTTTTCCGGGCTTCCAACAGACCGCATTTCTCAAGTTCTTCCTCCAGCTGAGACTTGGTCAGCTTCAGATTATACAGTGCTGCAAACAACTGCAGATTTTCCTCGGCAGTATACCCTTCGAAGAAGGGAGTTGATTGAAGCTGAACTCCGAGGTGGGAGCGGTAATCCTCGCGCCAGCGGGTTACCTGACCTTCATCCGGTTTGAGAATGCCCAGTAGCATTGACATGGTAGTTGATTTGCCGGCACCGTTTGTGCCAATAAGGGCCAGAACCTCTCCCGGACGAATTTCTATATCTATTCCCTTGACAACTTCACGGTTTCCAAAGCGTTTTACCAAACCCTTTGCTTCAATTAAATTCTTCATAAAACTCTCCTTTACTAATACTAAATATTGTTTACTCAACGTTGACTATATATTTATTTTTTTCTCCCTCCATGGGAGGGAGATATTAAAGCCTAATCGTCGTTTTTGCTATTGTTATCGGTTTTTAACAGCTTTAAAGCCTCTTCTATAAACTCCTGTTGAAGTTTGATTATACCAAACATATTATCAAACATCAGCTTTGTCATAGGAGGCATGTTATTCTGCATCCAGGAGTTTTTTAACTCAAGTCCTGCCTTCATTGCCTCATATTCACTGTCCACCTTTTTTTTTTGAAGCTCCAGAGCTGTAACTACGTCCTCTTCAGGTAATTTATGATAGAAGGATAACCCGGAATACAAGGTTGATGGGTAGATGACCGAGGATGTTTTTAAAGCCTCCTGTGTAAGCTCCTGCAAGTGTTTTCTTCCTGAGTCGGTTATTGTATATACTGCTTTTTGACGCATACCTGTATGCTCGATGCTTGTTACCTCTATAAGTTTTTCCTGCTCCATTTTCTTCAGTGCGTGATAAATGGATCCGATCAACACACCACCCCAACGTTCTGCATCATTCAACTTAAGCATCTGCTGTATATCGTAGCCGGACATAGGCTGGATATCCAACATTCCAAGCACAAGTAATCGTGTCATTTACACCTTAGCTCCATTCTCAAATTACTTTATTTGAATTCTTTTGATTTCAATAATTAAAGAGTAATAATTAATATATACTCTACATTGAGTATTCTACATTGAATATAATAAAATGTCAATATGTTTATATAAAATTCAATAAAGAAAAGACACCCTAACCGAGTGCCTTATCTTTTAAAATTAAATGGGACCTGCCTTTTTATTTCCTGTCTTTGCCTTCCCCTGGATTTCAGGGACAGGTCTTACATCATTTTTCTGAAAATGTTGTGAGTGGTTGCTTTCTGTTCCATGCGGTTCTGATGGATCAGGTCTTCTCATTCCTTTTTTAGCCATTCTGTATCCCTCCTTGCATGCCGGGCAAGTGTCAGTTGGTGATAAATAAAAACACCTCATAGATATTTTTGCAATTTGTAAAAAAAATATTCCGGGTTATTGAACTCTATCTTCATATTCCTTCATGGTAAGTGATATATTCAGGTTTCCATTCCTGCATCTGAGTTCATCTATAAATTGCTTCTGATCATCAGCGGATTTAAGATCAACTATTTAAAAGACCTCGAATATGGTTCCGAAATCGGCGGTCTTGACACGTTTTAGGCTCCAGGAATCTGTATATCGTTCAAGAATGTCATCAAAAAGTCCCTGGAAATTAAGATCTTCAGGTATTGTGATTTTCAGCTGCATACAGGAGCTTCTCGGCTTACCAAAGCTAAAACTATGAAGCAATAACATCACAAGACACAACACAACAGCAAATATGGCTCCATAGCCGAGATAACCCATTCCGCAGGCCAGACCTACGGCCAGTGTGAAGAAGACGTACGCAATATCCTTGGGATCTCCCGGAGCGCTCCTGAACCTGATCAGACTGAAAGCACCTGCCAGACTGAAGGCTCTGGCAATATTGTTTCCGATAAGCATAATAATTATAGCTATTATGGCAGGAAGCATAATTAACGTAACAGTAAAACCCGCAGAGTAACCCTCCTTTTTATGAGTCTGAATATACACAAGACTGACAACCAATCCCAGTATCAACGCTGTACCCAGAGCCTGGAGCATGGATACAAGGGTGAGCGTATCACCTGGGGTTGAAGCTGCGAAAATAGATTCCAGCATTTATATCTCTCCTTTTGCTATCTTTTAATTTCCTGTTATTATTCTCATTTCATACACTTATTGTATACAAAGCCTTGAGGTCTTCACTTTGTGAGCCAAAGCTGCTATTCAAATTGCTGACTAGATTATTTTGACAGTAGTAACTATATTCTTTTCCATATTTTGAAAAGCTCCTTTTATATATTTTAAGTTCAGATAAAACTTCTGCCAGCCAGATTGGGACTGCCCGGGATATTTTAACTTCCATAATGTATTGACCGTTTTCAAGTAATTGCTCTCCAAAGGAGCCCCTTTCCAGATAAAGTTCACTTCTTCTCGTTGTAATATTACTGTCGAAGGTTACTCTGAAGTCCCTGTCGTTTTTACCAAAAAAGGCCATCCTTGTATAACTGATATAGGCTGCCGGAGATACTTCATACCTGCTGAGAAAATACTCCAACTCATTTATTACCTGCTGTCCTATATAGTTTTTAGCTATTGGTTTCCTGCCGCTCTCAATAAACTCATAGGCTTCCTTCAAGGTCATAGCAGTCCTTCTTTTATGAACAATACCTGTAGTTTTCTTTTTTAGTTCCAGGTATACTTTTGAGTCAAGAGAGTTCGGTATTGTATAACTCCTCAAACGTAATTTCTCCTTATAAATGGGCTTTGAAAGCGATGTCCTGATCAAGCTGCTATCGAAGGTATCATAATATATATTATAAATATTGTAGCTGTCCCCATTTTTGCAATTTTGATCTGGATCCATGTATTGTAACAATTTTGGAAGAAGGGCATTAAATTGCTCCTTCGATAAAAGAAATTTCATTTCATAACGTTTAAATGCATTAATTGACATAGTTACCTCCTGTCTAAAAATCAGTGTTTGATGTAAACTATCCACTGAACTTTATAACATATCTATTGGTTGAGTTTATCAACAGATTGTCACTACGGGGCTCTACGCTTTCCGTTGCCCATGAAGCCCTGCCTGCCAGGACCACCTCGTCCGACAGCCCCTATGGTTGTTATTGTATCTGACACCGAAAAGCTCTGATATTTTGTGCCGACCGTATAGGTTCCGCCTGTATATAAGCCATTTTTTTCAGTACCTGTTGAGCTTCCACCGTAATAAATATCGTAGTTCGTACCTTTAATTAATTCCGGTGAACTGACAACAACTGTCTGATAATCTCTGGATGGTTTAATGGTTAGCAATTGCTTGCCTTCAGCTGTTTGAATATTAAAGATTGTGCCTGCAGACATTGTCTCTGTAAAAGATATAACTGCAGAATTTTGAGTGGAGGAGGTGTCGGGAGACTGTGCCATTCCTGCGCTTCCTGCGGCTACAAGGAAGCCTCCTGTCATTTTAAAGGCTCCGTCATAATCGATAGAGGCGTTAAAATTTGAAGTGGGCCCGTTTACTACCACCGTACCATTTGACATATAGATAGATCCATTAGCATCAAGTCCATCACCACCAGACTCGACGTAAATATATCCACCATTAATATTAAGAGAAGAATTATAATTTCCGCCAGATATGTTTATTCCGTCGTCATTTGAAAGAACATATACATTGCCATTGTTGATTGTTATCTTCGCACTTTCTATGCCCTCATAAGCTTTCATAATATTTATGTTTCCGTCGTTAATCTCAATGCTTGTCTCTGCCTGTATGCCATCCTCTTGTGCTGTAATGTTAACTGTACCGCCTTCAATCAAGACAAAGCCTTTTTCTGCATCTTCGTCATTGTTTGATTTGATTCCATCTTTCTGAGAATTGATATTTACCATACCATTTTTTATTGCAACAAAGTCCCGGCCTCTGATGCCATCACCTGCTGAGTTCACTGTTATCTTGCCGCTCATGACTTTTAGTTCATCCTTACTTGTTATAGCATTTTTATAGTTTGCATTTACAGTTAAGGAACCTGTACCATTAATAGTCAGGTCCGATTTAGAGAATATGGTTGAGTTGGGTTCGTCTGCTTCCTTATCTTCAACAGTATATGTCTTGCTGTCGGTTAAACTGTTTTTTGTTCCTTCGGCTAGAACTATTACTGCCTTTTTAGCTTTGGTAATATAGATTGGAGCACTATCCAGACTGGTTATATTTGCCCCGTTTAAAATAAGTCTTACGGGAGCTTTATCATTGGTATCCACACGCAGCTGACCATTACGTATGGTTCCGTTTATAATATACGTTCCGGCTGAGGTAATTGTTACAATGTTATTTTGAACCGCTACTCCATTACCCTCATAAGCTATGGTATCTGATTTCAGAGAGATGCTTGTTGAGCCGGTACTGCTCCAGGCCGAATCCTCATCCTCGGCATTATAATCTACCGATATATCTGTTTTTGTAGTTGAAGAGACTGTCCCGGTTAAGCCAGACGTGGTACTTGTCCCATTGACTCCAGTCTGCCCGGAAGTCGCAGAAGTGGAGCTTCCAACAACAGTTGAATCATTTGCTGTACATGCTGTTAATAATGAAACACTTAATAGCATTGCAAGTAGAACATGAGTAAATTTATATTTTAATTTTTTATTGTGCATATATTATCCTCCTTCTGTGATTTACATTTTTATTTTATAAGTGTAATGTGACGGTTTGATGAATGAGAACTGACTATTTTGAAAAGGAATAAGGACTGATTATTTAGAAACAGAAGAAAAGAAGGGGATGTCGCATAACTCAATATTGTTATGCAACAGCCTCTCTATTATATTGAAATACCTTTCGATTGTTAATTACCTTAAAAAGCGTCTTATTGCTTGTTCAGCCAGTTAAAGTAGTCCTGCAGTCTGTTTGGTCCCCCGAGTATATCGCGGGCGATGTATAGTGTACCGTCGTTTTTGACTTTTTCACTCCACTTGACCAGGCATATGTTACCATTTGATATTTCGATAGCGGTTACGGCTTTCGGATGAATACAGCAGCCGTCATTAAAATATGGAACCTCGCCTACATCAGGGAAAGAAGGTCTGTGGTTATGTCCTGCAATGAGTATGTGCTTCTCTTTTACCGCCCATTTGCTAAGTGATTTTGCAACTGATATCTTCTTTTTATAGTTTTTCGCCGGACTTGTAGGATTATTCACCCCTACACTTTCCAGGGGTTTCCATATATATCTTACAAGAAACTTGCTCAGCCTCCAAAAAGTACTATTGAGCATATCGACCTGATGGCCGTGAATTAAGAGGATTTTATCATTTGACTCATTATGTTTTAGCACCAATCCTTCATGCATTTTCAAACTATTGAAGATTGAAGGATCTTCCTGTTCTCTTTGTGCATAGTAGCGCCTTATATTTCTTTCTACATACTTATAATTTCTTTTTTCAATATCATGGTTACCATATAACATATATAGTCTTCGATCTGAATGGAGTTTGGATAGAAGACTAAAAACATCCTTGTGAATCTGCATTATGTCAGAAAGTCGTTTATTTTCCCAAAGCTCATCACCGTCTCCAAGCTCAATATAAGTATAGTTGTTGTGATAATACTGGGTTAACGCAGAGTAAAATATGTTTTTGTTGTTTAAAAAGTTATCGGAATAGCTTCCATCACCCCTGTGACAATCACTCATAAAAACAAATTTAGAGGAATCATCGAAGGTGATTATATCTGATCTGTTATATACACGAGTGACTTTATCTAATTTACTCATATAGTTCACCTCACTCAAGCGCTAATTATCACCAACATCAAAGTTCAGATACCCCTTGATTTTATCGAAAGCACTGAAAATCGAAGCAGGTTTACCTATTTTAAACAACTCGGAATATACCTCCGGAGAACCTTCTTTAACTGCTGAAACCTTATCCTTTAGACTTGTAAAGCCCTTGGTAAGAACTTGATATATCTCACAATTTCTCTTTAACTGCGCCAGCATGAGTTTATCGGTAGTAGCAGACCTGGTGTAAGGCTGCCTTGTATGGGGCTTATCATAATGTAGTGCAACGGTATTTCCTCGAACTTCGTATTGCCCTTCAGTATATCCCTCTTTCTGCAGACTCTGAAGGAAAGCATCTCTCATGCTCCGGTTTTTGAGAGTTATATATACATCCATTGACAGCTCTGAGGGTTCGGAAAATTCACCAAGTTTAAAGCCGGTCAGCCACCAGTGTTTGCCCTTCCTGGTCATTATCTTTTCACCGTTTTTATACAGAATAAATCCCATGTTTAATCTGTCTTTATTACTTGCGCAGGAATAAAAGGTACCATCGAAAACACCGGGAATATTTAGATCTGGCCAATTACTGGAATATACTCCCAATTCGCAACCGGTAGTCATACCATATTGTCCCTTCCAAAATTCAATCAGCCAGCGTTTCCCTCCATAGGAAAAACGGATGGGCTCGCTGTCTATTATCATACCGAGGGGAGCCGCTGCCTCATCATATAGCCTGCAGTAACCCATATTTCTCTGCCAGGCATACATTGTTGAAAAGAAGATATCCTTTTTTGGATTATAGGCATAGCCGGCGGTACCAATCAGTTCGTCTATGGTACTTCCATCGTCATCATCATCTCTTTGCTGAGAGTAGTCTTTTGCGGCAGCGCGGTAATACCTCCTTGTAGCCAGCTTATATGAAAGCCAGGACGAGATATGTTCATATAATATCGGACCTGCCAGAGCCACCACAAAAATTGCAATAAGGAAAATTGAAAACCAAAGGTTAAAAGTTACAGCATTGTTGGTTATTAACGAAATAATTAACATAAAATCTCACTCCAAATATGTTGTTTATACATAATATTCAGACTTGAGGTGTTATGTTAAAGGTGGAAGGATAAGATTTTTTATGAATTTGTAGAATATTATGGTAAAATTATTAATATATGTGGAATCAAAGCTACATTGTGTCAAAGCCACTATAGTAGATTGGGAGGTCAATATGAGAAAGCTCATAGCTTATATTTGCATAATGTCGGTTATATTTCTTACATGCCAAACATCGTTTGCCGCAAAAAAGGACAAGACAGCTCCAACTGTAGTTCGGACCGATCCGGCTAATAATTTTATGGTTGAAACTGATAAAACTATTACAATAAAATTCAGCGAGAAGATTTTAAAGGGTAATACTTTTTCGCGTATTAAATTAGCGGTTACTCCAATGTCTGTCAAAATTACTGTTACTGTTGAAAATAACTCTTTGATTATTAAGATCAGGGAGAAGCTGGATTATGATACCGACTATGTACTTACAATCCCGGCGAATGCTGTTAAAGATACTTCGGGGAATGGTTTGAAAAAAGCATTTACTTTGAAATTCAGAACCCAACCTCAAACTTCTGATTTTGGTGTCAGAGTAATTCAAAATGGTAGAGAGATAAAAGTAAGTAATGATGGAACCGCTTATCTGGACAGAAATGCCTTTTCACTCAAGTTTTGTATGCCTCTTGAAGGGATAATCCAATTGGCAGCACTGGATAACAGTAGTTATTATGACCTTGCAGAAGAGGGGACAAGACTTGAAGATATCCCTTATTTCGAGCCTGGAACAGGTATGGCCACTGATGGCGTATATGATTCTATGAACATAATAAATGAAGGACATCTCTACTTATTTTATAGTGATGACGATGACAACAGATTAACAGTAATAGGTGAGGATGAAAACAGTATTATTAATGTATTATGGAATATAGATAAATTGCAGGTGTATGATTCTGAAGCCTTTGAATTTACGGAATATTCCTTTGATGAATTTCCTTTGGAGGATATTTATCTAGTTGCCATCAGTGATTTAAATAATAATGAAGTAATTGATGAAGGAGAATTTATTAAATTTGTTCTTACTTTTGTAAACTAATAATATCAGGGAGAGGGAGAAGATTGGTTTAGATGAATCAAGAAGGTGGGGCACAAAAGTTGATTAAGGTAATTCCCAATTGTTTATCCATTATCAGAATAATTCTTTCATTCAGCTTAATCTTCACCGTGCCACTCAGTTTCACCTTTTATGTTATATACTTAATTTGCGGCATCAGTGATATAATGGATGGGATCATTGCCAGGAAAACGGGATCCTGCAGTGAACTGGGTGCAAGGCTGGATTCGGCTGCAGATTTGATAATGGTAATAGCGTTATTTTTCAGAATATTTCCGATGCTCAAGCTTCCTGACCTTATTGTTTTATGGGTTATAATAATTTTTATAATAAGACTGATCTCAGTAACTATAGTTCTGGTAAAATATAAAACTTTTGCAATCCTCCATACCTGGTCAAATAAAGCGGCCGGCTTTGCTTTGTTTCTGGCACCATTTTTACTTTATAGCTATTTATCAGGCTTTTTGATGTACATGATATGTGGCATTGCTAGTCTTTCAGCTATAGAGGAAATGACGATTCATTTGACTTCAAGGCAGCTTCAAGTGGATAAGAAAAGTATTTTTAGTGAGTAAACATTTACTATTTTAATATATTCATTGGAGTCTGTTAAAGGCATTGATTAATAACTATCAAGCCTTTAACAGAAAAGGTGAGGGTATGAAAGATAATCTTTCACTTACCGGAAGCCCTTGAAACCATAGCTGCATGCTCCTGTATATACGCAGCCGAGGTTGTACTACTGTGCGAAGAGCTGTTTTTCATATAAACATCAAAATGCCCTGTCACACCATTGGTGTCGATAGTTTCCACACCATGAGGCATACCTGATAGGGAGGCTGCCAGATTCATTCCGTTAATATATATTACAACTGCTCTCGGTGACCACTTCCAAACACCGAAAAGACTTTTCATTGTTGCTGTGTCGGAGGATGTCACTGGCTCGATGTCTATGTGGTTATACCCACCAAGCATTCTGGCCTTGAATTGCTTTCCCGTTTCAACGTCGACAACTGTGAAGGAGGCGTCTCTCTTAACCAGGTACTGTCCTTCAAGCACCCAATCAACCGGAGCTCCAACTCGGGCAGGAGAAGTTGCCTGTCCGGGTTTTACGGTATATACTCTTGGGGCATAGCCCGAAATTGCTATTTTATCACCTGCATCGAACCAATCCTCCGGGGCCATATAGTTGAATTTCATTATATCCTGAACAGTTTTTCCGAATTTTTTTGCAATTGAAGTAGCTGTATCACCAGGCTGTACGATATAGGTTACATCAGGCCATTTTGTGTTGCTTGCAGGGGCCGGAGCCGGAGCTGGTGCGGGTGTCGGCGCAGGAGTAGGTGTAGGAGTAGGAACGGTAGTTACGGCCTTAGGGATTATAAGTGTCTGACCAGGATAAATGGTGTCACTTTTGAGACTATTGCTATTTTTGATAGCAACCATTGAAACCCCGAATTTCTGAGAAATTTTCCATAGAGAATCACCGGCTAGAACAGTATAAGTGGTACCGGCAGAAGTTCTTGATACATCCACGGTCTTTGCAGCACTATCAAGGGTCACCTTATAACCTAAATTTTCAGCAATGAACCTTAATGGGGCATAGGTATGACCATCTATAGAGATGGAAACCGGCATGGGCTTCTGAACACCATTGACTCTGGCAACAGCAGAACCTCTCACAAAAGCTATGGAGGTGTTATTATGGTTTATACCCACTGTTCTGGTGGTCCCATTCCACCAAACGTTTGCCCCTATGGCCTTACCAAACTCACTTATGGGTACGTAGGTTATATTATTAAAGATTAAGGGTTTATTCTGAAAGCTTTGAAGCTTACCGTTAATTGAAACATTTACACCATAGCTGTATGCGCTTTGAGTCTGAGTCGCAGTTCCTGTGGATGTTGATTGACTGGCTTGTGCAGCAACAGGTAATCCAAGTATAAAGGAGGAGAGGAGAACTGTTCCCAGCATGAGTTTAACCGAATTAATCTTTTTATCCGGGAACTTTTCTTTAATGCTATCAATTATGTTTTGCTTGAGCCCATCTTTACCTTCTCCCATTTTGCCAAGTTCACCAGCAAATTCAACATCCATTGAGCCGGGTTCCAAATATATAACAAGGTCGTAACCATCTCCATTTTCAACTAATTTGCAGCTCTTCAATAAATCCATAGATTTTGCCCTCCCATATTAATTTAGGATTAGTATTTATTAAATAAAAGGAATTTATCAAAGAAATGGGCAACCCGACGGCTGCCCATTTCTTTATTGGTTGTAATAACTATAGTTTTTGCCTGAATTATCATCCCGATTGTTGGAATTATCTTTGAAGGAAACATTTATCTGGCTGTATCGCTGCGCCGGGATGGTTAATTCATAATATTGCTGGTTGGTACTATTCATCGGGTAGGTTGAGCTACTCTGTCCGCTTTTGCCAGCCACAGTGTTCACTACAGCAAACACTTCACTGGCCCCGTTTTTTACAAGCTGACCGTCGTATATCAATTTAACCTTGTCTCCAATGGTTGTAAAAGAAACACCTTTGGAATAGTTTTCATATGATGCCTTATCAGAAAGCTCAACATTCAGACTTTCAGTGCCACACTCATTACAGCCGGGTGACTTTTCATCGGAGTAAATTAATGTTTCATCGTTATATCCAGAATTACCCATATAAATACCTCCCAAAAACTATATTTTTTAACCTACCATAGTTTTTGCAGGTAGTAAAAAAATATGCTTTTTGATAAAAATTTTGAGTTTTTGTATTGACTAAACTGATAATAGTTTATATAATAAACAGGCTGCTATTAGAGTAAATGCTTCTAAATGCTTTTCATAAAGATTTATATGCGCCATTAGCTCAGTTGGTAGAGCACCTGACTCTTAATCAGGGTGTCCCGGGTTCGAATCCCTGATGGCGCACCAAAAATAGACTTCTACGAATGTAGAGGTCTTTTTTTATAATGATTGCAAAAATCCGAATGAAAAGCTAAATTACGGCTTTGTCTAAAGCTGAAATTGCAAAACGTTGGAGGTATGACCGTACCAAGTTTTACGTTGACATCAGAGATTCACCATCTATTCTTTAATACATTTAGTGTTATAATTATTTGAATAGCATTAACAATCTATGCCTTTTAAATACTGATATCTCGTAGAAGAAGGGGTCTGAAGTTATGTCAAAAAACGATAATATGCTGGCAATCCTGTGGATGCTGAATTCAGGTTCAAAAGTTACTGCAAAACAGATATCTGAGAAGTTAGAAATAAATATAAGGACTGTTTATCGTTATATTGATGCACTTTGTGCCAGTGGAGTACCTATAATATCCGATACTGGTCATAACGGAGGGTACAGCTTATTGAGTAATTTTATCAATGCGCCTTTGTTCTTTGAAGTTGAAGAACAAAAAGTACTTCTTCATGCTGCCCTATTTGCAAAAGAAGCAGGGTATCCTTTTAGTGAGGCATTACTAAGAGCAACTGAGAAATTAAAGATGTATTCAAACCGTGAACAGGAAAATATTCTAAATCGTCACTTATCTGGTTTAGAAGTAATAAACCATGATATTGCACCTTCTATTAAGTCGACATTAGAAGAACTGGAGCAATCTGTAGCAAATGAGCACTCTGTAGAAATTAAATACCGTACAGGTCGTAATGAACAACACCGTTCAAGATTAGTTGACCCATACGGAATACTTTATTGGAACAACAAATGGTATACAGTCGGGTTTTGCCATCTTAGGAATGAAGTTAGAAGCTTTCGCGTTGATCGGATTTTACAGATAAAGCCAACGCAAATGATGTTTAAGCGACCTGATGCCTTTTCTCTCAGAGATTCTTTTTTACAGAACCTTTTGCCTGACCCGGAAAGTAAGGATGGAATGATTTCATTAATTATCAGTGGCAGATCAGAAGTTCTGGACGATTTGTGCGTTCATTGGTTTTTAAGTCATTATCTAAAAGATAGGACGTCAAATCAAGCAGTATTTTTACTTGACGAAACAATAATTCATGAATTTGTACCCAATTTTCTCTTATCTTATGGAAAGGCCATTAAAATAATCGAGCCACAGAGTTTGAAAAATAAGCTTGTTTCTGTTGCAGCGGAATTAATGGAATATTATCAATTATGATAGCTTCACTGACAGTAGTTGTCAGTGAAGTTGTTTTATTATAGTGATAACATTAATCACTAATGGAAGTTTGGTTAGTGCTTGATAAGCTAAAAAAGGGGGACTTGAAAATGAAAAATACTGTATATCTTTATGTATTTAATACAATGGCAGATTGGGAAGTAGGTTACTTAACCGCTGAATTGAACTCCGGAAGATATTATAAGAAAGGATTAGCTCCATCAAAAATAGTAACCGTGGGTATTGATAAGAATCCTATTACTACAAAGGGAGGTTTAAAAATATTGCCGGATATTGAGCTGGCTGAGTGCAACGTTGAACACATAGATGCTTTGATTCTACCAGGTGGAGATACGTGGACAGAAACAATTCATGAACCTATATTGAAGATAGCGGAGCAGTGCTTAAAGCAAAATATTCTTGTGGGAGCAATTTGTGGAGCTACGTTTGGGGTTGCTCAGAAAGGATTGCTGGATTCACGAGAGCATACAAGTAATGATTTGGAATACCTTAAAATGGTGTGTCTCAATTACAAAGGCGAAAAGTATTACAAAAACGAGCCTGCAGTTACTGATGGGAATTTAGTTACTGCTTCAGGAATAGCCCCATTGGAATTTACCTTTTATGTCTTAAAGGCCTTAGACGTATTTTCACCACAAACCTTAAACGCTTGGTATAAGCTTTATACAACACATGAATCTGAATACTTTTCTGAATTAATGAATTCAATTCATATGTAAACTCTGTCGTAGAGAAAACAAAGAACCAACGAAGATTTTTTCTTTGTAAAACGCCGAAAATCCTTGAAATTCAAGGGTTTTCGGACAAATTGTGGCGGAGAGGGCGGGATTCGAACCCGCGTGCGATTGCTCGCTAACTGATTTCGAGTCAGCCCCGTTATGACCACTTCGATACCTCTCCGCGAATAGCTTTTGTTAACTAATCAAACTGAGTATTGTTAAACTTCAGCATATATTATTCTACACGGAAAGCTTCAGGGATTCAAGTTTTTTCTTTTTCCAAGTGTGCTAATTTTATAGAGAGATTCGTTAGATAGTTTTTGATAATCTGTTAGAGTTCCATCCTGTCGTAAATTCTTTGTGAAATTCCAATTGAAATACCATAGAATATTATATCCAGTAAAACTGATATTACGAGTAGGGAATAGGGGTTATTCAGAACTGCAATATCAGGTAACTTATCCAAGCTTTCCGGGTTGAGCCCCTGTGCAATAGCACTTACAAGAATCATCCCTAAAAAGGGGATAAAGGATATAAACCTGCCCTTGATGGCTCCAAATTTGAAAAATCCGGGTAATTGTATTGCCGTAAAAAACATGTATATACCCAGTCCGACGCTTAAGGCTACAATCAAATCCTCTATTGAGAATGATATTTTTGAAACAGTCATGATCAATGTATTCAGGATAGTAACGCAAATAACTGCAAAAACCCCTGTAAGTGCCGTAAACAAGTATCTACCGTTTACAATATCTTTCTTTGTTACAGGAATTAAGCCGTAAAGCCGATTAAGATCATTTTTCTCTGCTACCGAAAATGTATAGTTCGAAGTCATTGCCAATATACTCATACAAACCACGAGGCCTGAAACAAAGTCCTTAGTAGTGTATAATACGACTAATGGAGCTAAAAAAGCAATCAGCAGAGACTTGGAATATGGTTTTATTAAGGAAAAATCAAGTGTTAGCATTTTCAATACTTTATTCATTATTAATGTCTCCTTTGCTTGTATAAATAATGATATCCTCAATTGAAACAGGCTCGATACTTAAATTATTGAAGTAATTAATATCTTCTGATCTAATAAGCCCCTCAAAGCCTGTGGAGTACTTGCGGACACCTAATAATTTACGTTCCTTTTCACTGTTGAGCTCATTATTACCGCCCTTTACCATTCGGAAACCCTCAATAAAATCATCTTTGGGACCGGTGTAAAAGACTTTTCCATTGTTGATAAACGTTATATAGTCGGCAATTTTATCAAGGTCTGAGGTTATATGAGTTGAAAAAAGCACGCTGCGCTTGCCATCCTGAATATATTCTGAGATAATGTCCAATAATTCGTCTCTCGCAACAGGGTCCAACCCACTTGTTGGTTCGTCAAGTATCAGTAGTTTTGCATCATGAGAGAATGCACACGCCAACATAAGCTTCATCTGCATGCCCCTTGAAAGCTCTTTTACCTTTTTATTGGGATCCAGTTTGAACTTTTTAAGCATTTCCTGGAATTGGACAGTGTTCCATGTTGAATAGAAGATTCCTATGGATTTTTCCACCTGCTTGACAGTCCAGTCCTGTACAAAATAACTTGAGTCAAACACAGCACCAAGATTTTCTTTTATCCTGCGCTGATCTTCAATACTATCCATTCCTAGAATCTTGATATCGCCTGCGGATTTCTTAAGCATGTTCAGCATTAGCTTTATTGTGGTAGTTTTACCAGCTCCGTTGGGGCCAATTAACCCCATTACATAGCCCTCAGGTAATGAAAAACTTATATTATCCAGTGTAAAAGTATTGAATTCCTTACATAATCCGTTGATTACTACTGCATCACTCATTTTTCTTCCTCCTCCATAAGTATTCTCAGCATCTTTACCAGTTCTTCGCCATCTACGCCTGCTCTTCTGGCAGACTTTATCGCTGCGTTGAGGTTATCTTCAGTTTCCCTGAGCAATTGTTCCCGAATTAGCTCCGAGCCCCTTCCCATAACATAGCAGCCCTTACCCTGGACGTTTGTCACGTAACCTTCCTGCTCCAATTCGGTATATGCACGAGTAGTTGTGAGAACACTGATTTTCAAATCCTTGGCCAGCTGTCTCAATGATGGAAGCAGTTCATTTTCTTCGATTTCCCCTGATAAAATAGAGCTTTTTATCTGGTCCTTAATCTGTTCATATATCGGTAATCCGGATGTATTCGAAATAATTATTTTCACTAAAAACCTCCGCTTTTAATGTATACACTGTTATATATGTTACATATACAGTATATACACACTGAACAGCACTGTCAATATGGTAATAAAAAAAATCCCGCCTCTACAGCAGGATTTTCATGGTATGTGTTTGGTTAATCTATTTATTATTTATTTTTATTATTAATTAATTATTTATTTATTATTTGCTTTTTACCTTTTGCTTTAACTCTTTAAGGGCCTCCCGTAAATGCCCAAGTTGAACGTTATACTTCACACTCCGCATACCCGGGAAGGCTTTTATTAATCTGTGACCGCTTCCCTTTTGAGCAGTGAGTTCATCAAATTTGTCCCGAAGCTTTTTATTCAGTTCATTCTTACTGTCTTCTAGTTTATGTATACTTGATTTGCTTTCTTCCAGCTTTGTGGTTATATTTTGTTTCCCCAGTCCGAGTTTTTGATTAATACCGGCTTTACCTTCTTCAATTATGGATTTTAATTTATCAAAACTTTTTAGGAAATCCTGTTCGTTAAACCATTCCTGAATGTCCTTATTCTTGCGAAGTTCCTCTGTAAATTCATAGAGTTTTCTTAACCTTTCATTAAGATTCACAAGAGTATTAAGGGTAAAAATGCAATCCATGATAAACCCGACCGCGATTCCAATACATAGTATGTTCAGATATAAGTAGGGTATACTGCCTACAAGGTATTCAATACCCGGATGAATAGCCTTAATGAGCAGGACTCCCATAATTCCGAAATATATAGAGTTTTCTAGGCATACACGCCCCTCAAGATTAAACTTTTTATTGCTGTAATCCCACCATCTTGTTCCGAAAAAAGTCTCAAGCAGCCAGCCCGTTACATACTCAACGGTACTTGTAATCACCATACCGCTTAAAAATATTATTGGAATACTATAAGCTATTGGGCTGAGGAGCCAAATGAGAAAAAGGGCTCCAAAACCATATACGGGACAGACGGGCCCCGCTAAAAACCCTCTGTTCGCAATTTTTTTAGATAAAATTGAACAGTAAATAACTTCACATAACCATCCAACAAAGCCGTAAATAGTAAAATAAACTATCAATTTTTCTATTTCCTGCAAATGGACTCCCCCTAACAAAAACTGTTCATATTTATTCTTCAATTAATTGTTCAAAATTTATTGTTAAATATAAGATTAGGTTTATCGCTTTTATAACTCCACTTCCTGACACTGGATACGTTGCTGACTAAATTACGGGAAGATTAGTATTTTCGTACTAAATAATATTTTACCATAATTTTAGTTTAATAGGTTAGGTTTGTTCAGGTTCATAATAGAAGGTTACACAGGAAACTGGCTTCAAAATTGGGCTTTGGAAGGGAGGGCAGGAGAATAGCTTCATCAGTCTGACTTGAAATATTTAAGCAAAAAAAGACCGGCTCTTTTAGGGCCGGCGATAGTTATTGTTAAGGGTATTTCATACAACTATTATATAACGGATATATAGATATTACACTGTTAATAGCTGTGTCCAAAGGGATATAATACCTTTTAGTTTATAACAGTTTATTATTGACAAGTACTTGGGTGTAATGTAAAATATAAAAGCGGCTTAAGCCGTAACTAAATATTTTATCTGGAGAGATGGCTGAGCTGGTCTAAGGCGCACGACTGGAAATCGTGTGAGGTTTAACCGCCTCCGAGAGTTCGAATCTCTCTCTCTCCGCCACGGCGCCTGTGTTTTCTGTGGAAAACACAGGCGTTTTTTATAACAAAAAACGCGAAGCGCCTTACGGGAGACCAGTCTCCCCGTAGTCCCCTCTGGCCTCCCGGCGGGGTAAGAACGGGAATGGATTTGATTCCCAGAGCTGTAGGTGTATGCTCCGAGGTTCGAAGAGTGGTTTTTCAGTGTCCGGTTTCTCATTACTAAAATTGATATTTGTATTGACTGCTTGCACTTTATTTTGAGTTACAACATTTACATACGTAACAGGAGTAATGCCTATTACTAAATGTCCTAGCATTTCTGAGGTCCCTTTAAATCAACTCCAAAACTAAGTATCAGAGTAGTGCATGAGTGCCCATATAGTTCCGACCAGAGGAAGGAATGAATGCAACGAGCTTTGTAGACACAAAAGCCCTGATTGTCAGTAGAAAAAAAGACCACCGGGGAGGGTGGTCTTTTAGTCCGGCTCATATTTAGCCACATCCGAAAGCTCGCAATCAAGGATTTTGCAGAGAGTGTTTAACGTATTTGTAGAAACGGATTCATTATTTTGTAATCGCAATAATGTGGATCCACTGATATTTTCATCTTTGTCTCTGTAACGGAGTGTATAGGTTGTGGCACCCTTTCTTTTCATAGTTTCCCATAGAGGAGCATACGAAATCAGTTTGATTCACCCCCTTTACCTTTTCTAAATTATGCCCTATAATGGACATAAATGGTTATGCTCAATATTGGACATAAGTTCAAAGAGCAGTTATAGCGCTTAGCGTTAATGCCATGGGCATTTTATTGATAAGCTTTGCCTACGAGCATAGAGAATAAAAAACAAAGGAGAAATTATTATGGGAATCGGTTATGATTTTTTACAAGCGACTCAGGAAGAACGGATTATAATGATTTTAATCTTTGCTGGATTGTTGACCGTCACCGGAATTCTAGTACTCATTGAGAAATGTAATAATAAAAAGAAATAACATTTCAATAAAATTTTTCTTAATATTAGTTGAGGAAGACCAAGTGTAGGTTTGGACGGAACAGCATCGAAACCGGCTATTACATCAAACAAAGATTTCCACTGTTCCATACGCGGTTTATCTCCGTAAGTGACAACTTTGATACCAACGACTTCAAAGAGGACACGGGAGGGGGGACGGTTACATTCAAATATCTGATGCACAAATATTACAGCCTGGATTAGGCCTTTGTGGACTTCTATAAACATCATTCTGAGAAGTTCTAATACTACTACTATAAACAATTATCAGATGACTAGTTGGATAGTACCCCTTTTATTCTCCTACCTTTTCATATCGAAAGTCCACAACATCGTTATTTTTAACTTCACATAAGTTAATGTTTTCTAGCAAACTTTCTCCGTTTATGTAACAATTCCAATATTGTCCGTAATCATAAGAAATATCCATAATTGAGACGATAAACTTACCACCCTCACTGTCTTCAGTCTTCAGCTTTAGAGCGGCAATATCGCTCATTATTTCAAGTAAATTAGTCTTTTCAGTTTTTATTTTTTCGCCGTAAATAGCTTCTTTATTTATATTAAATATACTTAAAGTTATTTCAATATCATTGCTTTTTTGTTCTTCGGAAGCCTTCTGAGTAACTTGACCCACGGTCTGAGGAGCAGTTGATTCACTCGTTTTTTCAGTGGGTGATGGTACATTGCTGCAAGCCGTTATGCCAAACATATTGAAAATTAATATTATTGATATTAATAATGATTTGATATTTTTCATGTTGTTTTTTCCTCCAAGTAATATATGTGAATCAAGTCTCAAATTACTACCAATTATATCATTTTAAATCATTTCGAGATATATCTTTCTATCCCTATCTGCCGTATCATACGCTCTATACCAGTAATTTGAGCAAGGGTATACCAATAATTTTATGAGATGTTCCTGAAACACATGGGGCTATAAATACATTCTTCCGCTCGGCATTATCAGTATCAATATCATTATCAGTATGGGTCCCATAAAAAACCTCCAAATTGATATATTTATTCTAACATCAATCTGGAGGTTTACTTAAATCTGGTATATGAAGTGTTACAGGACTTCCAAAATATACTTCTCATATGGATTTATAATCAATTTGAATGTGTTGTCGTTGTTTAGGTATTCTTTTCCACTCATATGGTCAACAACCTTTGTACCGGACAAATCAAGCTCTATTTCACATGAATTTTTACCTTTGTTGAAAACAACGTATAGTTCCTGCTCCTCAGAAAATCTTTTGAAAACATACACATCGTCACTAGTCAGGACTGTCTTAAAACTACCTCTTCTCAAGGCCGTCAGTGTTTTTCTCAGAGAAATCATTTTCTTATAGGTGTCAAACACGTCGGTATTCATTTTATCGAAGTCAATTGTTCTGCGGCAGTCAGGGTCATTTGCACCTGTCAGACCGGCTTCATCTCCGTAATATATCATTGGAATTCCGATACATGTAGTGAGGAAAAACATTGCCAGCTTTAGTTTCTCAATGTCTTCATTACACTCGTATAAAAATCTGCTTGTATCATGAGTATCTATTAAGTTAAGCATGCAATTTCTCATATTCAGTTTGAATTTACTAAAATACTTATTTACATAAGCATCAAATTGCTCTGTTGAAATTCTCTCTTTTGCAATATAGTCAGTCAGAAATTCCCTCAGTGGATAATTCATGATGGAATCAAATTGATCGCCCTGGGAATAGCTGTCACAACCGTCCCACAATTCACCAACTATAAACAAATCTTCCTTAGTCTCTTTTACTGCTCGCCTGAAATCACGCCAGAAATTGTGGTCAATTTCATTTGCAACATCAAGCCTCCAGCCATCAATATCATAGTGCTCAATCCAATACCTTGAAATCTCAAGAAAATACTTTTTTGCATTTTTATTTGCAGTATTTACCTTGGGCATGGTCTCTTCAGAACCAAAAGTATCATATTTGCCTGAGCCGTTAAACAAATACCAGTCAAAGTATTTTGATTTATCTTTATTAATGAGAATATCTTCGAAAGCAAAAAAGTGATTGCTGGTATGATTAAATACAGCGTCAAGAATTACCTTAATTCCTCGGTCATGGCATTTGTTCACTAATTCACGAAAAATTTTTCCGTCACCAAAAGTTGAATCTATTTTATAGTAATCCTTAATATCATATTTATGACTGCTATCAGATTCAAAAATCGGTGTAAGGTATAAGCAGTTAATCCCCAGCTCGGACAAATAATCCAGCTTTTCAATAATTCCTTTCAGATTACCACCGTATATCTCAGGACCTTTCGGCAGCTTATACCAATTAGCATCAATGTCCTGTTTATTAAATCTGTCTACGAAAATTTGATACACTATCATATCCTGCCAGGAATCGTCTTTCTTATATAAATCCCCTTTGCATATACAGGCAAATAGGTAAAATCGGTTTCTTTCCACCGGGGGCTGTTTCAAAAATAAATCCTGTACTAAGTATTCCACGGTATCCCCGTCTATAAGCTTAAAGTAGTAGCAAATCCTGTTATAACCGGGCTTTATAATGATTTCATAGTATTCGTAAAGGTCATCTGAAAAAACTAATGACATTTCTTCTTGAAAAATTGTGATTTCCGGAATCGGTTCGTATCTGTCTCCATAACAAAGAATAACTTTATCCAGATCATTTTTTCCTGTTCTAAGCTTTATTACCAGACTATTCTCATCAAGAGCATAACAATATGAGCTGTCACTCTTGTGGTATATTGCTTCTTTTAACATAACTACCTCCGTTGTAAATATAAAATATATGCACTGCCAGTTGTATAACTCCAAATTTGAATTGAAGCAGGGAATAATTGAAGAAATAATTTTTTTACTTGCCTCCGCCTATATGTAAGCCTGAAACTATTGACCGCTGTAAGATAAGGAATACAATCATAATGGGTAGGGCAACAACTAATGAGCCTGCACAGAACAGTGGCCAGTTCATACTATAATCCCCTGCATTCTGTATTGACCAAAGAAAAACAGGAAGAGTAAACATTTCTTTATCTGTGGTAAAGGACATGGCCATTATGTATTCATTCCAGGTATTCATAAATGCAAACAGTGTCGTAACTGCAATAGCCGGTTTTGAAAGAGGAAATAGAATCTTAGTAAGAATCTGCAGGCTGTTGGCTCCATCTATAAAAGCCGCTTCCTCAATTTCATAGGGTAATGTGTCAAAATAGCCCTTTAGATTCCAAATAACAAATATCAGCTGCCCACCGCAATTGACCAGTACAAGCCCAAGTAAACTATTCATCAGGCTAAACGCAGATAACAGTTTGAACAAAGCAACTATGCTCAGAATACTCGGGAAAGCATTTAGTAGCAGAAACATCGTCAAGATACTCTTTCTTCCGTAAAATCTGAACCTGGAGTATGCATATGCCGCAACCATACCCAGAATCAGACTTATACAAGTTGTTGATATTGCAACGACACTGCTATTCTTCAAGCATCTCAGAAATGAATTTGAGGATGAAAAAAACAGTTTCTTATAATTTTCAAGGGTAATTTCCTTAGGAATAATACCTACTATGGTTGAGGATAGAGTTCCGGTTGTATCTATAGAAGTTGTAATTATCCAAAGTAGGGGAAGCATTGACATAATTATAGCAATAATTAATATAATATATGCAAATGTCAGTTTTATTAACTTTCTTGATTGATTTATCGATCTAGGTCGACCTGTTTTAAGATCTATTTTTTGCATTGTGGACATATTAACCTCCATGAGCCGATAAAGCGGCCCAAAATGTATATAAAACTGTTCCCCTATATCCGCTGTGAGGCGAATAAAGGAGGTTAATTGGCCATGTGCGTTTTCAAAATTTTTGAAAGTAGTGAAAATATTTTGAATATTTCGCACGGCCATAAATTCATAGGTTTGATTGGAAGACGAACGTTAGTGAAGTCTTTCAAGCTAACCTCCTAAGCCATTTTGGTCGCTTTGATACTTAAGTGGCTTTGATACTTAAGTGGCCATGGGCCGCATAGCGATCATATAGCCTCGACTAAATAAAACATTAATATATATCTTTGTCTGCCTTTGACATTTTCATATTGATAAAAGTAAGTACCAGTAAGATCAGAAAGATTATAACTGAAAAAGTTGCACTAATAGAATGGTTTCTACTGTTAAAGGCATAGTTGTAAGCATAGGTCAAGGCTACATCTGTTTTACCTGCAAGTCCGCCGGTCATAAGGTAGATAATATCAAACTGCTTGAAAGTAACAAATGCAGTAAAAATCATGGCCGGCATTATTACAGGCTTTATCAGTGGAAATGTGATAAATCTGAATCTGGAAAGCCCTGAAGCTCCATCTAGTTCTGCGGCTTCATACATAGTTTTGTCAATACTCTGAAGAGCACCTGAACAAACAAGCATGATGAAGGGAGTAGCCAGCCATACATTTGTCACTATGCATGCCACCATTGCAAAAAATGGGTCTGTCAACCAATATATTTTAGGAATACCCACAGAATGAAGAATGGCGTTAACTATGCCGAAATCATAATTAAACATACCCTTCCAGACTAAAGCTGATATATAGCCCGGTATAGCCCATGGAATAATTAATAATGTCCTCATTATTCCTCTGCCCTTAAGTTCTTCGATGTTCAATAACATAGCCAAACCAAGTCCGATAAACAACTGAAGGGCTAAATTAATAGCTGTCCAAACCACTGTTCGCAGTAGTACTACATAAAATTGCGCATCCAGACCTGTCAAAACCCTGATATAATTGTCAATTCCGATAAAATCGAAGCTTTTCCAATGATAAATATTTAAATTTGTAAATGAGATATAAATACAATATAGAATGGGATATATTACTGCACCGAATATTAATATTAACGCCGGTCCACTATATAAGTATGGAATATGCTTTTTTTGATTATTTCGCAAATTAACCTCCATGAGCCGCATAGCGGCCACAAAATGTGATGAAATTTGACTTCTCCCATATCCGCTATAAGGCGAATAAAGGAGGTTAATTGGCCATGTGCGCTTTCAAAATGTTTGAGAGTATTTGAAAATATTTTGAATATATCGCACGGCCATAAATTCATAGGTTTGTTTGGAAGACGAGCTTCAGTGAAGTCTTTCAAGCTAACCTCCAGGTATAATTAAGATCAGTAGTGATAGGGGGGATGTCCCCCCCCTGCCATGCTATTACTATTTCATATTCTGAATGGCTGTTACTGCTTCTTCCTGATGCTTTTTCAATGTTTCTGCAGCATCCTTCTTCAGAACAACTCCATCCTGGAGAGTCTGTCTCCAGGGTTCCCACAAAACACCCAATTCAGCCAGGTTTGGTGTAGCCACACCAACTTCCACCTGTTTCTTAAAGGCCAGCATATCTGTATTGGAGCTGACCTGACTGTCTTCGTACGCCTTATTGTTAGCAACTATGTACCCACCGGAAAGTGCCAGAGCCTTAGCCACTTTTTCAGAGGCAAAATACTGCATTGCCAAAACAGCAGCATCCTTCTCCTTACAGCCTTTCGACAGTAGCATACCTTGCATGCTGAATAATGGAGCTGCCGGATTATTACTGCATGACATAATCGGAAGATTTGCTATACCATAATCAATCTTCTTTTCCTTAATTTTAGCCAGTTCCCAAGGTCCGCTGATTATCATTGCAGCTTTTTCATCCAGGAACAATTTTGAAGACAACTGGTGGTCCAGATCTTTCGGGAAGTATTGGGACAAATCCTGGAGGAATTTTAATGCATTTAGATTTTCAGGGCTGTCTATGGTGGGCTCACCCTTTTCATTAAGGAAGCTGCCACCTGCTCCGTAGAAAAACCCTGAGTTGAAATAACTGTCAAAGGGAGGTAACACCACGGCGTATTTTCCATCCTTTGCAAAGTCTGCTCCAAGTTTCAAAAGATCATCTGTTGTTTTAGGGGGTTCTTTTACCATAGCTTTGTTATAAATCAGTGCTACTGTATCAAAATGCGCGGGAAGGCCATACAGCTTATCCTGGTAGATGAAACCCTTAACTGCTGTTTCCACTAAATTTGATACAAGAGTTTTATCTACCTTGTTATCAATACTTTCAATTCCATCCATCGTTACAAATTTACCTACCTGATCATTGCCGGATATAAATAAATCAGGTCCATCTCCACTTTGAATTGCCATATCAAACTTCTTAAAAATATCTTCCTGCTTTAAAAAGTTTACCTTGATGCCTGTGTCTTCTGTGAAACTTACAAAAGCGTCCTCAATAGCTTTTTGTACTTCAGGCATATACTGATGCCATACATTTAGTGTAACATCCATTTTCTGTGGCTTGCTATCTGTAGTTTGGCCGTCAGTAGTTTTGCTCTCAGTTTGTGACGCAACACTTGACCCGGTTGACGTAGTTTCTCCACCTGATCCGCCACATGCAGTAAAGCCAAACAACATAGCGGCAATCGTGATAGAGGCTAAAATTCTTTTTAACTTCATTTCTCTTCCTCCTTAACCGTTTAAGTATTTATAGTTTAAGGCCGTTATTCGGCCTCAAGCACAATAAATTTGTCTTTATAGAACACTCCGTTGACATAATCAATCATTGTTTTTACTGCTGTCTCACCTTTTAATATATTATCAAAGTTTAATACCTTAATATCATTAGGAAGAATACTCGAACATCCGCATATGCCAATCACAACCAGCCTGCTGCTGCTAATATAGTTGGAAACCATACAACCAATGAATTCATTAATAACAATACAATTTTCAATGTGCCTGTTACGTTGTAAAAAATCCTCCAGACCTTGAACTGATTCCATAAAGTATATCTGATTCTGCTGCGCAGGAGCCATAGCATGTTTAATGCGTTCTTTAATTTCATCGTTATAATAATTATGGGCTATAAGAAGAGTATCAGTCCCGGTAAAAAGATTTTTGGCCTTGTTTATTGCTCCTTCAATTTCCGGAACAAGTTTCTGAAACAGGCAGTCATCAATGTAGCTGTCAATCAGAACAATAGGAACTTTAAAATTTTTAGCGATTGTATAAAATAGCTCTTTTCTAAAATCTATTAGAAAAACACCGTCCAGTTTTCGTTGTAGTATAACATCCATGTTTGGTTTATGTATATTAATAAATGAAATAAGGACATGATAACCTTCGCTAGCCATCTTTTTCTCAATAACATTTATAAGTTCACTATAACAATTAATTTTCCATTCAAATCTATTTTCCCAATCATCAGCGACAAGTATACCTATCATGCCGGATTTGCCTTTTGTTAAGGATCTTGCTACCAGATTAGGTACATAACCTAACTCTTCGGCAATTTTAAGAATATTCTGCTTTGTTACTTCAGCGATAGTTTCCTTCTCATTATTGTTTAGTACATAGGATACTGTAGCTACGGACACTCCAGCTTTAGCTGCGATATCTCTTAGTGTTGGCTTCTTCAATTAACGCTCCCCTTTTTACTTAATCGTTTAAGTTAATAATATCATTCTTTTAATTTCGTGTCTATACCCTTCTATAAAATTTGAAGACTCATGATGAATTTTTCTGCAAAAACTCCTTACAAATATTCTTATAACACAAATTCTTAATAGTCATTTCTATTTAACTAGAAACTCTTTTACTCTTATTAACCAGAGACCCTTTGACGCTTAACATTCAAACTTTTGCGAATGGTTTGACTGCTGCCTATCAACACTATCCCTGCTATTACGCAGCCTCCTCCAGCAAATTGATGCAGGGTGGGGGTTTCCCCTAGGATTAAAGCAGATAGAAGCATGGAGGTCAGAGGCATCATTCCGGAAAATGCGGCGGCAAGAACAGCACCGCATCGATTTATCCCACCATACCAGAAAATGAATGCCAGTGCTGTTACAAAAATTCCATACCATATCAAAGCCAGCCACTCCCCTAACCCCAGCTCCATTAGGTTTTTTACCGGCTGTTCACCTATTGAGGGGATTAGGCATAGCAACAGGGCCATAACAGTAACGATGAGGGTTTGAACTTGCGGAGGAAGGTTATGGGTCTTTACTGTGGAGTATCTAACTGCAAATAACCTGGATAGAATATTAAATAATGACTCGCACGCGGCGGCGCCTATTACCAGCACATTACCCCAAAAGTGTTGTTCTGAAAACGCACTGTTGCCTGAAAGTATCCCTTGCACCAGCATTATTCCTGCAACAGTGCTTACTATACCTGCGAGCTTTACAAGGTTCAGTCTTTCCTTTAAAAATATCAATGCAAGCAGAGCCGTAATGGCCGGGGTAGCTCCGGTTAAGATTCCTGCCTCGCCGCTGCTTGTCAGTTTCAGGCCGCTTAAAAAACACATGCGGAATAGAAAAATTCCGAAAAAAGCCTGTAGAAACATGAGCAGATAATTTTTTGCTGTAATTGTCCTGATAACCTGAAACATATTTTTTCCGCAGACAGGAAGAAGTATAAATAGTGAAAAAAACAGGCTGACAGCTGCTATGGTGAAGGTCCCCAGCTTGCCTGAAACTATGCGGGCAGATACTACACTTGTTCCGGCAAGTGTAAAAGCAAAAAATAAGTTAACTGGTCCGATGAATTTATTTAACATACAAGGTCTCCCAACTTCTCTTAATTAGTTTCCAATGATATAATTCTATTTAGAAAACTGGCATGGTAAAAGTACCAGTATGGCGCAATTTATACCAGTCCAGTTAAATAATATTTCATTGAGGTTAATATGTGGGGAATCGATATTCATCGTGAGAGTGAACTGCCGCTTTGGCGCCAGATTTACAAGCAAATCATAACGCGGATATTAAGCGGGGAAATCAAGTCTAATGAAGTTATGCCTTCGACCCGCGAAATGGCGAAAAGACTGAATGTGTCGCGAAACACAGTATGTCAGGCATACGATATGCTAATAACCGAAGGCTATATCAAGAGTCAGCAGGGAGCACTTACACGGGTTTCTGAAGGGTTACATATTGAGGTGACTGCCGAAGCAAAGGAAAACCGTAGTTCTGCGCCCGCCCAGGTTCATGCTGCCGATTTCAGAACCGGCCGTCCTGACCTGAGACTGTTTCCGAGGTATCTGTGGCAGCAGCTGCTCAATAAGGCAGCAGGGACAATGCCGCTGGAACGTCTTGGCTACACCGGCCCACAGGGTGAGCCTGCGCTACTGCGGGAAATATCGGCATGGTTGTACAGAAGCCGCGGAATCAACGTTGATCCTGACGACATTTTTATAACTGCGGGCGCTACTCACGCACTGCATATGATAGCTGAACTTCTAAGTGTTAGGGGGCAGCGATTTATTATGGAAGACCCCTGTCATATGGGAATGTATCAGACCTTTATTCAGAAAGGTATCTCAGTGATTCCGGTTCCGGCAGATCAACAAGGCCTTCAAGTTGAATACCTTTCAAATCACACCGATGCTTGTGCGATATACGTTACGCCCTCACACCAGTTCCCGCTGGGAGGAATTCTGCCTGCCGGAAGACGTACAAAGCTGATGAAATTTGCACGGGAGAACGATATGTACGTAATTGAAGACGACTATGACAGTGAATTCCGATACGGCGGCGAACCGGTTTCTCCCTTGTTCAGTATGGATCCACAGCGGGTAATATATGTAGGAACCTTCAGTAAAACACTTTTTCCGTCACTGAGAATAGGATATGTTATTCTTCCTCGCAAGTTTCATTCCCAATGGAGAAAAATTCGAACTTATACCGACGTTCAAAACCCATCCTTAGAGCAGACAGCTCTGACAGAACTTATGGCCTCGCGGAAATTTGACAAACATGTTAAAAACATGAGAAGGGTTTATAGTCTCAGAAGAGAGGTCATGAGAAATGCACTTCTGGAGAGATACAATGATAACCTTACAATTATTGGGGACGAGGCCGGACTTCACATGACAATACAATTTGCTTCAACTGTACCGTTAACAACTAGCAGTGATAGCTTCAGAAAAATATGCATAGAGAAGGGTGTTAAAATTATACCTGTTGAACATCACTGTATAAAAAAGGGTATTCATACAAACAAACTCCTTTTAGGCTATGGCCATTTGAATGAACAAGAGATACTAAAAGGAATAGATATATTTGAAAGTACTTTAAATAACTACCTTTTACCGGATAGTATATAGTAAAGATAAAAGAGATCGGGTATTATAAGTAAATGTCTGAAAACTCGATTTTTATTTTTTCAATTCTGTCCTGTTCCCTCACAGCGGCTACTTCTGTAACTGCGCCATCTATAGTATAGACCGGAAGCTCCACAACAAATTCGCTGCCCTCGCCCAGTTTGCTGTTAACATAAATATTACCTTTGTGAATATCAACGATGGATTTTGCAATGGCGAGCCCGATACCACTGCCTTCCGACCTCTTTGTAAAGGAACGGTCAACCTGAACAAGCCTGTCAAAAATGGCTGATTGAAGCTCGGACGGAATACCTATCCCGGTATCCTTAACCGAAATAGCCACATTTTTGATATGATCGTATATGTTAACAGTTATAAAACCGCCGGTAGGAGTGAATTTAATTGCATTGGACAGAAGGTTTAAAATCACTCTCTCGATTTTATCCTGATCAAGGGCAATCACTTTCTCTTCCATTTCAGTATCAAATATCAAGGATATATTTTTGTTTTTAACATAATCGGCTACCGATAGAACAATATCTTCAGTAACCTTTACAATGTCCTTGTTTTCCAGGTAAAGATCCATGCTCCCGCAATCAATGGTGTTTATGTCGATGATGTTTGAAACAAGGCGTATTAATCTGTAGCAGTTTTGCTTTATGGAAAACATATATTTCTTTATACTGGAGGTGGGAACTTGACTTTGATCATCCTTCAGCTTGTACTCCAGAAGCTGTTCGGCCGACAATATAACGTTTATCGGGGTTTTAAACTCATGAGAGATGTTGGAAAATAACGAGACTCTGAGCTTTTCAAGCTCGAGACTGGAGTTCATCTTAATTAGCTCAGCGGTTTGGGATTGAACCTTATTTACCAGTTCATGATTAAGCAGAGCGATTTCGTTATTTTTATTTTTTATAATCTGATCATTCACAACATACTTTCTGAAGGTAGTATAGTTGACAATTGAAACCAATAGGCAGATAGAGGTAACAAATAAAGAATTTATTATTTCGACGTAAGGTATTGAAGACGAAACATTCATAATCAATATGGCTGCTACGAAGATAATATAAGAGCTAGGAAACATAATGATACTCTGTAAAGGAGTAAAAATGTACAGTGCCGATAAACAGAACAAGACAATCATATAAGCAGAGATATGACTGTGCAAGGTTTGGGTACTAAGGCTTAATAACTCTGCCCAGGCAATAATAGAAAAAATAAAAGATAAATTAATATAACGGTATATATTATCATTCGTAAATTTAAAGGAATAAAGAATAAGATAAATAAAAAGAATAGGCAGGAAGCCCAGGTGCAAGAGAAAAACATCTCTAGAAACAGGAAAAAAGGACCACGTTTTATTAAGGTGCAAGAAGTCGGTAAGTACATGTATACTATTTACAAGTAGCAGAGTAAATAAAACTTTTTTGGTCCTGGTGGAATTTCTTTTTAGAATTTGCTCATGTATTTCCATGGAGTACTTATTGAACAAATCTTTAAATACAAGTACATCATCTTCTTGTTTATATATACTCATAATAGTGTCTCCTTTAAATAAATTTGAACACTACTTAAGAGTTCTACATATTTATACAAATTCCTCTACAAATAGAAAAATTATCCAAAAATATTATTAGTATTATTTACAGCTCGTTGAAGTTCCTGAATTCCTATCTTATTATCCCACCCGCTCAAATAGCATGGAAATTGCGTGCAACATTCTTTGCATTCCAGAAATTGGCGTGCATCCTTCTGCTCTCTTTTATCATACATAAAAGGAAGAAACTCTTCTGTATTTTTCAAACCGGGTGCATTGGAATCAACATTATAGGAATATACATATGTTGCTTCATACTTTATGAGAAAATTGTGACTCCCACAGTTGGGGCATTGCAAAAGATTATTATCATCCATCTAAACTGTCCTCTTTGATATAAGTTAATAGATATTATCATGGCCAGAAGTTAAAAACTTATGCAGGCTTTAGAACTATAGAATAGCAAACCGTTATTTTTTCCATAAAATTCATAGGAAGCATATCTATAACTCCGTATATTTTGTTAATAATAATTTGTATATTGTTGTTATTTAACATCACTTTTAACTGGCATTTTTTACAGTAACATAATTCAAGGAGGAGTAACAATGAACAATATGCTTAAAAGAGGAGTAGCATTTATATTGGCAGTAGCATTAACTCTTGGCTTGGCTGCATGTTCAAAGCCAGCACAGGACAATACGGGGACTGCTACCAATACCGGAGCTGCCGGGACGTCAAAAGTCGGTCAGGGTGCCGGTAAAGTTGATTTAAGATTTAGCCATATTTGGGGGGGAGCGACAGACCCTTTTACCCCATCTGCAAAAAAAGTTATTGATGACTATCAGACCGATAATCCCCATGTAAGGATCACAGTTGATACAAATGAGAATGAAGCCTATAAGACAAAGATTAAGGCAATGGCTGCGGCAAATGAATTGCCTGATCTTTTCTCAACCTGGGGAGGTGGTTTCTCAGAACCGTTTATTGCTTCGAACTCAGCCCTGGCATTGGATGACTATATTACGCAGGATATAAAGGATAAGTTGGTTAACGGTGCATTTAACAATGTAACTTATAACAATAAAATATATGGGGTTCCTTTCTTTCTCTCAGTAGGAGCGTTATTCATTAATACTGAGTTATTTGATACAAACGGTGTCAAAGTTCCAACCACTTATGATGAGTTATTAACAGCTGTAAAAGCCTTTAAATCAAAAGGCATTACACCAATGGCTGTTTCAGGTAAGGATAAATGGACAATTGCAATGTACTTTGATGTAATGGCATTAAGGGCGGCAGGACCCGATAAAATAGTAAAAACTCTTACAAAACAGGGCTCCTTTAAAGATCCTGAGTTCCTGAATGCAGCTAATAGATTTAAAGAGCTTATAGATGCAGGTGCCTTTTCAAAGGGTGCAGCAGGTATTTCAAATGATGAAGCTGAAGTCCCATTCTATGACGGTAAAATTCCGATGATGTTCAAAGGAAGCTGGGCAGCAGGAAAAGCAGATGTAAAGGATTCCAAGGTGGCAGGCAAAATCGGCGTAATATCCTTCCCGGCAATACCCGACGGTAAGGGAAATGCAAAGCAATTCACGGGAGGAGCTGTTGATGCTGTAATGGTTAATGCCAATACAAAGAATAAAGATGAAGCAGTTAAATTCCTGATGTATTTTACAGAAAATTTTGCAAAGGAATCATATATATCAGGCGCATCAATGCCTGCCTGGAAAGTTCAGGGGGTCGATGAAACGAAATTGCCCGGAACACTAGTTAAAGTAGTTGACCTTACAAAGGATGCTGAAGGCTTCACTATCTGGTGGGATACACTCCTATCAGGAAAAGATACTGAAACTTATCTGAACGCGCTGCAGCAATTATTTATGGGCACTCTAACTCCCGAAAAGTTCGTAGACAGCTTACAATCAATGTACGGCAAATAAATAATCCCAGAAGTTTTGTACAGGCGTCCATTTAATTCAAAATATATATTGGCTTTAATGGGCGCCAAAAACTTTGCTGAGGTTTGAACAAGCATAAAAATCTGTTAAGAAAGAAGTGAGTTTTGTGGATAGGGTATTAAGTAATAAGAAAGCCATAGTATTTTTCCTTTTTCCGGCCTTGGTTATGTTTATTGCAATTATCATCATACCTATAATAATGTCATTTTACTATAGTTTACAGGAATGGTCCGGCTTTGGTAAAGGTACCTTTATTGGTTTTGAAAACTATAAGGGACTCATTTCTGATTCCATATTTGTCAAAGCAGCAGTCAATTCTCTGATATTGGCCGTAGCCTCAGTATTTATTCAGCTTCCCATTTCACTATTCTTAGCCCTTGTATTATCAAAGGGAGTAAGATTTGAAAAAAGCTTTGTTACAATTTATTTTATACCCGTTATTATTTCTACTGTTGTTATCGGTCAACTCTGGATGAAAGTATATAATTACGACTACGGTATATTAAATGTCTTACTCCGTTCAATTGGCCTGGATACCTGGACACAGGAATGGCTAGGAGATCCCAGACAAGCGTTGGGAGCAACCTTTGTTCCTATACTCTGGCAATATATCGGCTATCATATGCTGTTAATGTATGCAGGAATAAAATCCATTTCCACCGATGTATTTGAAGCTGCAGTAATAGACGGTTCTTCGTGGTGGAATACTTCTTTGAAAATAACAATACCAATGCTAAAACCTGTACTTAATGTCTCGGTAATATTTGCTGTCACAGGTGCGCTGAAGGTATTTGATCTGGTTTATGTTTTGACAGGCGGAGGGCCTGCCCACGCCAGTGAGGTTATAGGTACTTATATGGTAAGTACCATATTCAAGGGGAATCAATATGGTTACGGCAGTGCAATGGCCATATTTGTTATCCTGGAATGCTTTGTATTATCAATTCTGGTAGGTTTCCTGTTCAGGGAAAGAGAAGGTGCGTAGAGATGAGTAAAATTTCAGGAGTAAGCGGTTCGAAACATACAATAGCAAATGTACTGATGTATGCTGCACTCGTTGTGATCGCATTTATACAGCTATTCCCGTTATATTGGATGTTTACATTTTCACTAAAGAGTAATTCTGAAATTTTCGGTGGAAACCCTTTGGGACTTCCGAGGCAATGGCTCTGGTCCAATTACAGCAATGCATTTCTGGGAGGCAATGTAGGAAGTTACTTTATAAACAGTGTTATTGTAACAGCCATAACTATTATATTAACGGTTATTATGTCTGTCATGGCTTCATACGCCTTGACAAGAATGGTATTTAAGATCAAAAAACAAATGAATTCCTTTTTTATTCTTGGTTTGACAGTACCGCTGCATTCAGCTTTACTGCCCATATTTATCATGTTAAGAACTCTAAAAATGGTTAATTCCTATTGGGCTTTGATTATACCATATACGGCTTTTGCAATTCCAATGGCCATCCTGATATTTTCGGGATTCATGTCATCCCTTCCCAGAGAGCTTGAAGAAGCAGCTTGTATTGACGGATGCAGTATATACAGGATATTCTTCAGTATAATTATGCCCTTAATGAAACCATCCATAGCTACAGTAACCATATTTACTTTCCTTCAGGCCTGGAACGAGTTGATGTTTGCAGTTGTTTTTATAAGTGATGTCAAGTATAAGACCTTGACTGTCGGCATTCAGTCGCTGGCTGGCCAATATACCACTGACTGGGGACCAATAGGCGCCGGATTGATGGTAGCGACCCTTCCTACACTGATTATCTATGCATTTATGAGCAAAAAGGTTCAGGACAGCTTGGTGGTTGGCGCCGTTAAGGGATAGAGGGATTATGTTGTCTGTTGAGAAATTAACGCAGAGAATGCGCTATGTGAAAATCTATTTAACGAGTGTCATTTTTAATTAAACAAGTTTCAAAATTATATTCTAATGATTCGACTTAACTGGTAAAATTATGTTAACGAACTGCTGGATATATTTAACGTAGTTATATTTCATATTAGTTTATATTGAGAATAAACATTATTAAGTGTAAGTGCCGTTTTATATAAAAGTACGCGAGTACAGCTTCAATAAATGGGAAGCCCGGTTAAAAGTTAATGCTGAAATTGTAGGTGAATCACAAATATTAGTGCCGGCAAAGTGACAGGATGTCACTTTGATACTGCAGCACGCGAGACCCGGATGGTCGAGTCGCTGCGACGGCTAATAATATTTGCGATGAGCCCAACTATTTCAAGCATTGACTTTGTGGGCAATCCATTTGTTGAAGCTTGTACGGAAGTACTTTTAATTGATATTAAGACCATTAAAATATATTTTTCTCAAATCTTAATCAAAAAATAAGGAGGCAAATATGGAAGAAAAGCCAAAATACTTAGATAAATCACTTTCTTTTAAGGAAAGAGCCATTGACCTGGTATCCAGAATGACTCTGGAAGAGAAGGCAGCCCAGCTGAGATATGATGCTCAGGCTGTTGAAAGGCTTGGTGTACCAAGATATAACTACTGGAATGAAGCACTGCACGGAGTAGCAAGAGCCGGAGTAGCAACTGTGTTTCCTCAGGCGATAGGCCTTGCCGCTATTTTTGATGATGAATATCTTGGTAAGATTGCCGATGTTATTGCAACAGAAGGAAGAGCAAAATATAATGAAAGTTCTAAAAAAGATGACCGTGATATATATAAGGGAATAACCTTCTGGTCACCTAATGTAAATATATTCAGAGATCCCAGGTGGGGACGGGGACATGAGACCTATGGAGAAGACCCGTACCTTACTTCGAGACTTGGAGTAGCTTTCGTAAAGGGACTTCAGGGTGACGGAAAGCATTTGAAAGCTGCCGCCTGTGCTAAACATTATGCAGTACACAGCGGACCGGAGGATGACAGACATCACTTTGATGCAGTAGTTTCACAGCAGGATTTATATGAAACCTATCTCCCTGCCTTTGAGGCACTTGTTAAGGAAGCAAAAGTTGAAGCGGTAATGGGAGCCTACAACAGAACAAACGGAGAACCTTGTAACGGAAGTAAGACCCTATTAAAGGATATTCTCAGAGACGGCTGGGGCTTTGATGGACATGTTGTGTCGGACTGCTGGGCTATAAAGGACTTCCATGAAGGCCACGGAGTTACAAAAACTCCTACCGAATCTGTGGCACTGGCAATTAAGAGCGGCTGTGATCTTAATTGTGGAAACATGTATCTTATGCTTCTTCTGGCTTTAAAAGAAGGGTTGATAACTGAAGAAGATATTGACCGTTCGGCTGTCAGAGTATTAACTACCAGAATGAGACTTGGTATGTTTGATGATGACTGTGAATATAACAACATTCCTTATGAGGTAAATGATAGCAAGGAACATAACGCATTATCTCTTGAGGCCTCTAAAAAATCAATGGTGCTATTGAAGAATGACGGTCTGCTGCCTCTTGATTCCTCAAAAATTAGGAATATTGCAGTTGTTGGGCCCAACGCAGCCAGCGATCTGGCATTAATAGCGAATTACAGCGGTACACCTTCACATAGTATAACCCTTCTGGACGGAATAAGAAACAGAGTATCACCCGATACCAGAGTATGGTATGCGTTGGGCAGCCATCTCCATATGAACAGGGAAGAGGATCTGGCACTTCCGGAGGATAGAATCAAGGAGGCTGTTTCTGCTGCAGAACGCAGTGATGTGGTGGTATTGTGTCTGGGATTGGATGCATCAATAGAAGGCGAACAGAACGACCAGGGTACTGTCATACTTGATGCAGGCGGCGACAAGGCTGATCTTAATCTTCCTGAATCACAGAGAAAGCTGCTGGACGCTATTCTTGAGACTGGAAAGCCTGTAATTGTTGCAATGGTTTCGGGAAGTGCCCTCAGCATCGGCGACGCAGCAGAAAAGGCTTCTGCTATTATTCAGTGCTGGTACCCGGGTTCAAAAGGTGGTCAGGCTTTTGCAGAGCTTATTTTTGGAGATTATTCTCCGGCAGGAAGACTCCCTATGACCTTCTATAAGTCAACTGAAGAACTGCCTGCCTTTACTGACTATTCCATGGACAACAGGACTTATAAGTTCATGAAAGGGGAGGCTTTATATCCTTTCGGTTTTGGTTTGTCCTATACAAGTTTTGAGTATTCAAACCTGTCAGCAGCAAGCTCAAGAATCAATAATGGAGACAGCATAGTCATAAGTATAGATGTCAAGAATACCGGTACCAGGGATTCCGACGAGGTTGTACAGGTGTATATCAAGGATTTAAAAGCATCGGTAAGGGTTCCTCGTCACAGTCTCTGCGGATTTAAACGCATACATCTTAAGAGCGGAGAAAAAATAACTGTTAATTTTGAAATCAACTCCAGAGCTATGACAATTGTTGATGAAGAAGGAAGAAGGTACGTGGAAGGCGGCGACTTTACTCTGTTTGTAGGCGGAAGTCAGCCTGATAGTGTCAGCGAAAGACTTCTCGGGAGAAAACCGTTAGAACTTACCTTTACAGTGGAATAAAGTTTATACTATAGAATATGCCCGGGCATACTTCATTTGTTCAAAACCCCGATTGCCGGATGTATTCCTACGCGTATCCGCTGGTCGGGGTTTGTATTAATTTTTGCAATATATTGTAATTACTAACAAGGGATTGGGTGTACAAAATCATATTAGAGGAGGATAGATATATGAAGATATTTACAACTACAAGGGAAAAACAGTGGTATTTGTATGAAACATCTGAAGGCAAGGAAAATACCACACTTGATTTGGACGGAACAATACATCAAGAGTGGGACGGCTTCGGAGGCTGCTTTAATGAACTCTCTCAAATTGCCTTACTTTCGGTTGACCAATCGGAGCGTAATGAAATATACGATTTATTGTTTTCCGGGATTTCCGACGGTGTACGCTTTGACTTTTGCCGTATTCCCATAGGTGCCAGCGATTATGCCGAAAGCTGGTATTCCCTTAATGAAGTTGAAGGTGACTACGATATGAAGCACTTTTCAATAGAAAGGGACAAAAAATATCTTATACCATATATTAAGGAAGCCTTGAAACGAAATCCGGAAATGAAGTTCTTTGCCTCACCCTGGAGTCCTCCTACCTGGATGAAACATCCCAAGGCATACAACTACGGCACACTTATATGGACAGAGAAGAATCTCAGAGCTTATGCACTATATTTTGTTAAATTTATTCAAGCGTATGCTCAGGAGGGAATAAAGATATCTCAGCTGCACATTCAAAACGAGCCAGTTTCCTCGCAGAAGTTTCCGTCTTGTATATGGACCGGTGAGCAATTTACAGAATTTATTGTAAAATACTTGGGACCGGCGTTTAGAGAACATAACATTGACACCAGAATATGGCTGGGGACACTTAATTGCCCTGAAACTGACGAGAGAGCACCCTATACAAGATATAACAATTATGCAAATCTTGTACTTCACAATGAAGAAGCATATAATTACATAGAAGGTGTTAGTTACCAATGGGCCGGAAAATATGCTGTTCAAATAACACACGAGTGTTTCCCCGAAAAGAAGTTGCTGCAGAGTGAAAATGAATGCGGTGACGGTACAAATACCTGGGAATATGCAAAATATGTTTTCGAGCTATTTCGCCACTACATATCAAATGGAGTCAACGCTTATGTTTACTGGAATATGGTACTCCAGCCTAAAGGCAGAAGTACCTGGGGCTGGGAGCAGAATTCCATGATAACTGTTGATGGTAAAGCCAAACTTAATTACGAGTATTACATAATGAAGCACTTCTCAAGATTTATTACTCCGGGAGCAAAACGGCTTGGAATAAAGGGACATTTTGCCGGGACTGCCGTGGCATTTAAGAATCCGGACGGAACTGTAATACTTGTGGTGCAGAACCCGTTCAATACCGAGAAGACTTTTGTGTTTAACGGACATTCCATAACATTGCAGCCTGATTCAATAAATACGATAGTGTTTTAGTACAGTAATATTTAGCAGGGAGGATAAATGCCAAAAAACAGTGATAAGGATTTAAAAAGAGTATTGTTGATAATCGGACTATTAATTGCAGCAGTAGTAGTATCGGTTGTAGCACTGCGCTTTAATTTTGGCATTCCGAGTCTGCCGCCGTCAGCTCAGACCGGGCCGGGAAACGATATTGGGCAAACCACCTCCGCTAATTCTGATAATACTGATAGCAGTTTGGCAGAGGTGACTTCCACGACTAAAAATAGTACTGACAGTAATTCAGGACTAGACAATTCCGAAGAAATAACGAAGCTGCTTCAAAGCATGACCCTTGAGGAAAAAGTCGGTCAGCTGGTTATCACTGGTGTGGACGGTTATAACAACGATGAACACTCAGAGCTGCTTATAAAAAACTACCATGTCGGCGGATTTATATTGTTTAAAAAGAACATCCAGGATTCGGCACAGCTGAGCAATCTGCTCAATTCACTGAAAGCTTCAAATGCTTCGGCTAATAAAGTGCCTCTTTTTCTGTCTGTTGACGAGGAAGGCGGCAGGGTGTCGAGGCTTCCTGATGAATTTAGAAAAATCCCTTCTAATAAAGTAATAGGTAAGAAAGACGACAGTGCCCTGTCTTACAAGGTTGGGGCTATTTTAGGCAAAGAGCTTAACTCGTTTGGCTTTAATATGGATTTCGCACCTGTACTTGATATCGACAGCAATCCTAAAAACCCGGTAATAGGCGACAGGTCCTTCGGAAACACATCGGAGCTTGTAAGCGGGCTGGGAGTAGAGACTATGAAAGGGATACAATCCCAAAATATTATTTCTGTAGTCAAGCATTTTCCGGGGCATGGGGACACTTCTGTAGATTCCCATGTGGGACTTCCAAAAGTAAACCATGATCTTGAAAGGCTAATGAGCTTTGAATTAGTGCCATTTAAAAAGGCTATAGAGAATGGCGCCGACACCGTTATGATAGCCCATATACTGCTTCCGAAGCTGGATTCCAAGAACCCTGCTTCCCTTTCAAAAGCAGTGATAACAGACCTGCTGAGGACAAAAATGAATTATAACGGTGTCGTTATTACAGATGACATTACAATGGGAGCCATAACAAAGAATTTCGATATTGGTGCTGCGGCAGTAAAGTCGATACAGGCCGGCGGGGATATAGTATTGGTCTGTCATGGCTTCGATAAGCAGGAAACTGTAATAAAAGCACTTCTTGAAGCTGCCGAATCAGGGCAGATCAGCGCTGAACGGCTTGAGGAAAGCGTCTACAGGATTCTGGAGCTCAAGAGGAAGTACTCGTTGGCTGATTCGCCATCCGGGACTGTTGATCCAAAGAGTATAAATGCTGAAATAGCTGAACTTTTCAAGTAAATAAACTTTCTCTATCCTAAACTATAGCTCAAAACAAAATATCATATTAGATCTGACTTTCTACCTCTTTAACGTGATAAATTATTATTAGACTAAATAAAATCCTTTTATTGTAAACCAGCATCTGATATAATAGCTATGCTATTTATTATGTATATTTTTTAATCCATACGTTATGAGGGAGGAAAGTGAATGAGTGCCGAAACTACCAAAATATTAATAGCCATGTGTACATATATGGTTTTTGTTATTGGTATAGGAGTTTATTTTGCAAAGCGTGCAAATGAAAGCAGTGAAAACTATTTTATCGGCGGAAGATCACTTGGACCATGGGTGGCTGCCATGAGTGCCGAGGCTTCAGATATGAGCGGCTGGCTTCTGATGGGTCTGCCAGGAGTAGCTTACTGGTTCGGTTTAAGTGATGCCATTTGGACAGCAATCGGCTTGGCAGCTGGTACATACATCAATTGGTTGATTGTTGCAAAGAGACTTCGTAGATATTCTGCAATAGCCGGAGATTCTATAACTATTCCGGATTACTTCAGCAATAGATTTAAAGAAAAGAATAGAAAGGTAATAATGTTAATAGCCGCAGCCTTTATTCTAGTATTTTTTACTGTATATGCTGCCAGCTGTTTTGTTACCTGCGGTAAGCTGTTCAGTACCTTATTCGGTATAAAGTATCAGTACATGATGATTGCAGGAGCAATTTTCGTAATTATCTACACATTCCTGGGAGGCTTCCTTGCTGAAAGTGTGTCCGATTTTATGCAATCCATAGTTATGATTGTTGCCTTGAGTGCTATAGTTATTGTTGGAGTGTCTGTAGCCGGAGGACCGTCAGTTGTCTATCAGAACATTAAGGAAATACCTGGCTTCTTCGATTTCTTCGGTATAGCCCAGCCGGAAATGGCTGAGGGTGTTCAAAAGGTAACCGGAGGAAAGCCTGTTTTCGGTGATGCGGGTAAATATGGTTTCCTTACAATAATATCTACACTGTCCTGGGGACTGGGATATTTCGGTATGCCACAGGTTTTATTAAGATTTATGGCCATCAGAAAGTCCAATGAATTAACTCAGTCAAGAAGAATTGCAACAACCTGGTGTATTATCTCACTTACTGCTGCTGTTGCAGTCGGGTTGATAGGAAGAACCCTGTATCCTACTGAGCTCCTTACTCAGGGCCAGGCAGAGAGTATTTTCATAGTCATGTCCTCAAAGCTTCTACCTCCATTACTGGCAGGTTTAGCTATGGCGGGTATTCTTGCAGCAACTATAAGTTCATCTGATTCATATTTGCTTATTGCTGCGTCAGCTTTCTCAAAGAACATATTCCAGGGAATTGTTAAAAAGGAAGCTACCGACAAGCAGGTTATGACAGTTACACGTATTACACTGCTTACTATTACCTTGGTTGGTGTTATAATAGCTCTTGACGAAACCAGTGTTATCTTTAAAATTGTATCCTTTGCTTGGGCCGGGTTTGGTGCAACCTTTGGACCTATTATGCTGTTCTCTCTGTTCTGGAAGAGAGTCAACAGAGCAGGAGCCATTGCAGGTATGCTTGCAGGCGGAGGAATGGTATTCATATGGAAACTGCTTCTAAGACCACTTGGAGGAGTTTTAGGTATATATGAATTGTTCCCTGCATTTGTAATCTCAAGTATTGTTATTGTAGTAGTTTCACTTTTAACTAAGGCGCCATCAGAGGAAATGCAGAAGGAATTCGAATTGGCAAAAACTTATGAGTGCTAAAATACTTTAATTTTATGTTAGAAATCATATGTAATAGATTGTAACAAACTAACTATAAAGGCAGGTTCCCGAAGCTTTAAGCTGTGGGAACCTGTTTTTTGGTGTGTCATAATGCAGAAGCAACAATACTGTAAAAATAGCAAAAAAAGTCGAGTTAAAACTTTTCTAGCTGATATAATTTATTATGTGTATATGGAGGGGGATAATGGATTATTTTCATAGGATACAAAAAGTATTGATTTATATAGAGGACAAATTAAAAGAAAAAATGACTATTGAGGAGCTGGCGGGAATATCCTATTTCTCCAGATTCCATTTCCACAGAATATTTCATGCTGTTGTCGGTGACCCTGTTATGGAGTATATCCGGAAGAGGAGACTAGCTCGTGCCGCTGTGGACATTATTGCATCAAACAGAAGGATAACCGACATTGCTTTGGATTATCAGTTTAATACTCATGATGCTTTCACCAGAGCCTTCAAAAGGCTATATGGAATTAGTCCGGATGAATACCGGAAAAACAGAACACAGCTCACATTATTCGAGAAGATTGATTTAATGGCTCAGAAGGAACTCAATAAGTACCGGGAAAGCAATTTTATTAAGCATAGAATAGACATAAAAAGTGATTTCATGGTAGTTGGGCAGGAAATCTTCGTTTCAAGGCAGGAATTTTATGATATGGTAGAAAACCCGGGCAGTACGGCAAATCATAAGTCCGAAACATTAGCGGAGCAGTTTTTTAATGATATTAAGAAAACAGTTCCGAATAAGATAGATTCCAATTTTGATATTTGCTACAACTATGACTGTAAAGACGGATATATGAGTATGTCTTGTATTGAAGTAAGCAGTTTGGAAAACATCCCAAAGGGTACCGTGGGAAAAGTCATTCCAAAGAAAATGTATGTAGTTTTTTCAAAGGAGTTCCCTGTAACCCCGGATATAATAACTGCAAAGGATTTAGAGGATAAAATATGTAAGTACGCTTTTGGAGTCTGGTTTCCCTATTCGGAATACGAACCTTCTGACGCGTACTCATTTGAGGTATATGACAGCAGCCGCATTGAAGAAGGAGTTACAAAGGTTGAATTTTATATACCTGTTATGCTTCGAAAGTCTAACTTATAAATAAATTATGTAAATATTGGAGGTGTTTATTTGAGCTTTTTTAATTGTAAGATTCAAGAACAGGTTTTAAGAGGGGCAGTTCATAAATACTCAGATGGAGAGTTCCGTTCTCAGTTAATCAGCACTTCAATGAACGGAATTTATTCTGTACAAAATGAACGGAGGGACTTTATATTAAGGTTTTCAAATCCTTTAAAGGCTGAAAGCCAGATAAAAGGGGAGATAGAATTCATTCAGTATTTATACAGTAGAGATGCTAACGTAGTAAAACCACTGCTATCGAAAGGGAAATCATTTGTTGAAAAAGTCGGATCCGATGAAAATTTTAATATTTGCGCTTTTGAAAGGGTAGTGGGAAGTACTGTTGACGTAAATGATACAAGTATTTGGAACGATAAATTGTTTTATAACTGGGGAAAGACAATAGGTAAGATGCACAGATTAACGAAAGGCTACGTACCTGCAAAAGTGGAATTCAAGAGAAATGAGTGGAATGAGGAGAGTATATCTGTAGAAAACTCGATTTTTAGCCCTGACTTGGTTGTGTCAGATACCAACCAAGTAGTTTTAGGAAAATGGAAGAAGCTGCTCAATGAATTGAACAGTTTACCAAAAGACAAGGATTCATATGGATTGGTACATAGTGACTTACATATGTTAAATTTCCTTGTTAACGAGGGCAGAATAACAGTCTTTGATTTTGATGACTGTTGCTACAACTGGTTTTCGTATGATATTGCTATAGCGTTTTATGACAGTCTCTATGGGATACCTTTCATGGAAAGAAACCTTAGGAAAGAATTTATGAAACGATTCAGCGATAGTTTTTTTGAGGGGTACTTTTCTGAAAACAATTTGAGTGATTATTGGATAAAAAAAATCCCACTGTTTATGAAGTTCAGAGATTATTTGCTATACATGGTAGCTATAGCTCATCTTGATATTGAAGGTATGAGCATTGAGGAAAGGCAGGTGTATGACAACATAAGAATAAACCTGGAGAATGATGTACCTTACGTGGATTTTGACCCAAGCCATTAAATATACAGCTTAGTAAACCTGGTCTGAATAATTGTTAAGAAAAGCTTTTACAAGTATATCTGCCTTTAAGCAGGAAGCCTCGTTATAGCATGATGAAAAAGGATCGGCAAAACCATGGCTCCCTTCAAGTACCATTACCATTACCCGTTCTTTTTTTAGTGAAGTAGCAAAGCTTGTGACGTTAAAGGACTCTTCATATGTGGGGAAAAGCAGAAGGGTAGGGCAGTGGGGATTGATACCCGGGTAATCCCTGATGCGGGAACCATAGAATCCGATAACTCCGTCAATACTCTTGTCTTCACTTAAAAGCCAGGCCACTGTTGCTCCAATGCTAAAACCACATAATATTACCTTGCGGTAACCCTCTCTCTTAACCCGATCAACATGGGAGAGAACCTGGCGGGCCGCTTCAGTGAAGCCTACATTCTGAATAAAATGTTGGTAGGCTTCCTGCTGGCAGTCATATGTAAAGGGTTTTGCAAGACCTGTGAAATCAGGACATTCGGCGGCAAAACCCTTTTGCCTAAACCTTTCGGTAGTAGTCGCGATGTGTTTATTAACACCATAAATCTCATGTAAAACAATAACTATTGAATCCCGGTTGTTACTCTCCGGGTCAGTATATTTATTTATCACCGTATCAAGCTCCATATTCTTTATCCTTTTATTACTCAATGTTTCTATATCGTGTTTCCAATCTCCATTACTCATTTGTCGGTGTTTTAAGGGCTCTTGAGGAATTCAATATAGCAATAAAGGAAACTCCTACATCGGCAAAAACCGCTTCCCAGAGGTTTGACAGACCGAAGGCAGCCATTATCAATACCAGGGCTTTAATACCCAAAGCAAAAACTATATTTTGTTTTACAATCCGCAAAGTCTTTTTTGCTATGGCAATAGCTGTAGAGATTTTGGAAACCTGATCATCCATTATTACTATATCGGCTGCTTCTATTGCGGCATCTGAGCCGAGGCCCCCCATTGCAATACCGATGTCAGCTCTCGAAAGTACGGGGGCATCATTTATACCATCCCCCACAAAGACCAGCTTACCTTTGGGAGACTTCTCTCCAATTAGCTTTTCCACTTCATTTACTTTATCACCCGGAAGAAGCTCGGTATATACTTCATCAAGACCCAGCTGCTCTGCTACTGCTTCGCCCACTATTTTAGCATCGCCGGTAAGCATTACTATCCTTCTGATATCTCTTGCTTTCAGTTGCTTTATGGCAGAAGCTGAATCTTCCTTGATTTCATCTGATATAACAATATAACCTGCATACTTAGAGCCTACGGCCACGTGGACCGCCGTACCCACTACCTCGCCGGTATAATAAGCTACATCAATGCTCTTCATAAGCTTCGCGTTTCCTGCATATATCGACTTACCATCAACAACTGCTTTTACCCCATGACCCGGAATTTCCTCCACGTCCTTAATCCTCGAATTGTCAATTTCTTTACCATAGGCTTTTTTCAAAGATTGAGATATAGGATGGTTTGAATAACTTTCGGCCAGTGCTGTTAATTCGACCAGTTCTGCTTCGCCAATATCAACGGGGTGAAGCTCTGCAACATTGAAAGTCCCTTTTGTCAGAGTACCGGTCTTATCGAAAACAACAATTTCTGCATCAGCCAGCGCCTCAAGATAGTTACCACCTTTAATAAGAATACCTGACTTTGAAGCCCCGCCGATTCCGCCGAAAAATCCCAAGGGAATGGATATTACAAGGGCACAGGGACAGGAAACAACCAAAAAGTTTAAGGCTCTGTACAGCCAGTCTTTGAATTCAGCTCCAGGTACCAGCAGAGGGGGGATAACTGCCATTAGCGCTGCTACAATAACAACAACCGGAGTATAATACCTGGCAAACTTTGTAATAAAGTTCTCAGCCTTGGCTTTCTTACTGCTTGAATTTTCAACCAGGTCGAGAATTTTAGCAACAGTTGATTCACCAAATTCCTTTGTTACTTTAATTGTAAGTAAGCCATTTATATTGATACACCCGCTTAATACTTCACTGTCTACCGTTACTTCTCGAGGAACAGCTTCACCTGTCAGTGCGGAGGTATCAACCATTGAATAGCCCTCGATAACTGTTCCGTCGAGAGGAATTTTCTCTCCTGCTTTAACAACTATTATGTCATTAATCTTAACTTCTTCGGGATCAACGGTTATCAGCTCTCCGTCCTTCTTAAGATTGGCATAGTCAGGACGAATGTTCATCAGGGAGCCTATTGACTCTCTGGAACGGTCCACTGCATAATCCTGAAAGAGTTCACCAACCTGATAGAATAGCATAACCGCAACACCTTCGGGATATTCTCCAACAAAAAAAGCTCCCACAGTGGCAATACACATTAGAAAATTCTCATCAAAAACCTGTCCGTGGGCAATATTTCTTACTGCCCTAAGAAGGACATCACCACCAATGATAAAATATGCTGCCAGAAATATTGAAAGTTCCCAATAGCCTGAAACAGGAGCAATTAAAGCTGCTAAAAATAATACTGCACCAAGTGAAATTCTGATTATAGTTTTTTGGGTTCTGGATATAGACATATGACCTCCGACTAAACTCTTAACTTACAATAGGGTTCAATTTTCTTAATTATTTTTTGTATTGTGTTGACTGTTTCCTCTGATAGATTTTCGTCTGATTCCAGGGTAAGCTTTTGAGTTAAAAAGTTTACAGAAGCACTGTTTACTCCGTGGAGTTTGCTTATCTCTCTTTCCATTTTTGAAGCACAGTTTGCACAGCCAAGGTCTTCTAGTTTATATACTTTCTTCATAATAACGCCTCCAATATTTTTTACTAAATCTGCAACTATTTTTTCAAACAACTTGTTAATGCTTATTCTTCAATATGTTCAAAGCCCTGATCGATGATTGTTCTTACATGGGAATCGGCAAGTGAATAAAACATTGTTTTGCCGTCTCGTCTGGCCTTAACCAGCTTAGCCTGCTTGAGTACTCTTAACTGATGAGATATGGCAGACTGGCCCATATTAAGCAGTTGAGCAATATCGCAGACACACATCTCTGATTGGAACAGTACGTATAATATTTTTATCCTGGTAGTATCACCAAAAATTTTGAATAATTCTGCCAGGTCATAAAGCTGAGTTTCTTCCGGCATACTGCGGATTACCTTATTAACTACATCCTGGTGGATACAGAGCCAGTCACATTTCTCAATACCTTGTTCTGCTGTCATTTGTTTCCCTCCTGGGTTATTTTATTGAAAAGCAGTTCATTGTCATTTGAGTTTAACATCATATGAACAACTGTTCATATATTAAATTATACTCCTTAATTTTCCTATGTCAATATATCTGCCAAAATTATCAATAAAATAATAAATATTAAGTAAACAATAGTCTCGATTAGTCCCAAAATCATTCCCGGTTGCATATTATGCAATAAAAAGTTAATTTTGGAGTGATTTTTTTGACTAAATTTAAGGTTGGAGATGTTGTTACAAGAAGGTCTTATGGAGGGGATCTTCTTTTTAGAGTAGTTAACATAATACCAGATTGCGACGGGTCTGAATGTTATGTTTTACGTGGGCTATCTTCCAGAATAGAAGCGGATTCCAAAGCAGATGACCTGGAAATACAGGATGCGAGAACAGCATATACAAGAGCATATAGAGAACTTTATCAGACCAAGAGCAGTATTGAATGTGACGGCCCATACTGCAGAGGCTTCATAAACAGGCTTAGAAAGCGGCCCGGCAGGATTCTTCATATTGATTCGGCTCAGGATTTTATGAACCAGTGTATAGATTTTTACAAACAAGGCAAGATAACCTGCTATGGAAAATGGGTAAGCGAGGATAGACAGCCTTCAGTAGTAAGGCAGTACCTGCGTACCTATAAACCCAATATACTGGTATTAACAGGCCATGATGGTTTAAAGAAGAACGCAAAGAACTATAAATCCCTTGAAAGTTACGCCAATTCGTCCTACTTTATAGAAGCTGTTAAAATCGCAAGGGAATACCAACCTGATCCAGACAAACTATGTATTTTTGCAGGAGCCTGCCAATCCTATTACGAGGCTATAATGGAAGCTGGCGCAAACTTTGCAAGCTCACCTAAAAGAGTTCTGATTAATGCCCTTGACCCTGCAATAGTGGCACAGAAGGTTTCAATCACAGATAATGCTACAATACTAGAGCCCCAGAAGGTAATATCACTCACTATTACCGGAAGTAACGGAATTGGTGGTAAAGAAACAAGGGGACAGTATAAATAAATGAAAAGTTAAGGGTGAAAAGTGAAAAGTTAATGAAGATTGGCGAAGCCAATCAACCATAACTCTTTACCTTTCACTTTTCATTACTCACTTAAAAAAAGGTAGACGTGCTTTACAGTGGGCACGTCCACCTTTTTTATTGTCTAGGAAAGTATAAATATTTTTGTAAAGATGATTATTGGAACACGCACAGATAAAGGCGTACACGATATATGTAAAAGTTTTCCTATACAATAAAAAACTATTAATTTATGCGCGTGCCAAATTTTCCTTGGACAATAAGTTCAATGAAAACATTATCTGCTAGGAAAGGCACATGCGCAAACAAAAGTGACTTTGCCACCTTTGTTCTAGTTTTATTAACTAATTTTAGAAAATTTTTAGAATTCCTTTCGAAGAGTTTTATTGTTGCCCTCTATAATTCAAAGTGTAGCAGGAAGCTATAAATAAATTTTGATTGGAGAGATAGTAAAATGAAAAACAAAAAGGTTAAGCTTGGAGTACTGGTTATGGCCGCGGTTACCTTGTTTACGGCCACCGCATTTGCAGCAAACACAGGGAATGGGGGTTATGAGGCCCTGAAAGAAATATTGAAGGATTCAAAGAGAACTGAAGCTCATACAAACGCTTCAATTGACGGGTCCTTTCAAGTATCCGACAACGGTAAAATAATCACGGCGTTTATAGGAAGGGTAAAAGCAAATCATGAGAAGGATCAGATAAGCGGAGATGTTCAGATTGATCTGAAGGGTATAAAACAAGATCTTTCTTTATACCACAAGGATGATGAGGTATACCTTTCCGATAACGCAAACTCAAAGTACTACAAACTGGAAAATGTTAAAAAGGAGCATGGAAAGAGACATGCTGATTACAACAGTGAGGAATATGTAGGTCATGACGAAATGGGAGCAACCGAAGAAGCCCTTTTGGATTACTTTGTAGGAGATTTAAAGTCCCAATTTGAGTTAACAAAGAATGGTGACGGTTCCAAAACTATAACAATGGATTTGGATCAAAATGAGGTACCTGCAGCACTCAATTTATTAACGGCAGCAGCAGTCAGTGACGAAGACAAAGCCTCCAGACACAATAAATCCGAAATGAGTGACAAAGAAAAACAATTATTAGTTGAAAAACTTCCATTCATGAAAGATCTTATAGAAGCTGATAAGGATTTATTACCGGTTTTGAAGCAGAACGTGAAGATTACGGCTTTACTGGTTAAGTTTGATGTGGATTCGGAAAATCAAGTAAAATCTTTTGAAACTAAACTCAGCATATCCGGTTCAGACGCAGATGGAGTTTATCATGAAGTAGCCTTCCAGGGTGCGGTTACCGTCAGTGATATAAACAACACCCAGGTTGAACAGTTTGACCAGAATGGAAAGAACATTGAAATCATAAATGCTGAAGACTTTAAATGCAACAGCAGAGAATAATTTCTATATGAATGGAGACGGACAATATGTTGCTAGAAGTTACAAATCTAACTAAGCAGTATCCCGGGAACCATGGTATAGAAGGGCTGAACCTCACCGTAGCAGAAGGTGAGGTTGCCGCCCTTCTTGGCCCCAATGGCGCAGGGAAAACTACAACAATGAAGGCAATGATGGGGCTTATCCCGATAAATGCAGGAACTGTGACCTATAAAGGAGTTTCTGTAATTGATAATCCAAAAACTACAAAATCCGAGATAGGGATGATGATAGGAGATCCTTCCCCGTATCTGTACCTTACCGGATATCAATACCTGAAGCTGCACCAGAATCTTTACTTTAAAGTTACAGATAAAGAAATAGATGCTGTTCTGAATATAACAGGCTTATATGATAGAAGGAACAGCAAGATAAAAACCTATTCCACCGGTATGAAGCAGCGTATATATCTTGCGAAAATATTACTGGCTAAACCAAAGCTTCTATTACTGGATGAACCTTTTTCAGGAATGGATATTGAAGGTAGGGATCAATTGGTTCGAATGCTTAAAAGCATCTCTGAAAAGTTTAACACTGCCATGATTATATCCAGCCACTTGATTCATGATATTGAAGAAATTACATCCAAGGTCTGCATAATAAATAACGGAAAGTGTCTCGGGACAAAGGCAGTTAATGAAATAAGGGCCAGCTATCCCACAATAGAAAAATATTATCTGGAAAATGTTTCGTTGTCCAAGGAAAGGAGAGGTGAAAATGAGCAGTCTGATTACTTTTTCAGTAGATGAATATAAAAAGTTGTTATATCAAATAAAAACCAAAGTGATTATAGCACTTGCAATCTTATATGCTGTGGCAACCGGGGTTGGTCTTTTTATTGCTGAGTCTAATACTGGTGTTGAAATAGTAGCGCCAGGCAGATTTCCTGTTTTTATTCTGGAATTGATTACCGGCTTTGCACTTCCAGTTCTGACAATATTTATTGGTAGTGAGCTGTTTGCAGCAGAGTTTAAGGATGCAACCATTAAAAATCTGTTTGCATTGCCAGTTACTAAAAGTATAATATATTTAGGGAAATTAATTGCCGGAGCGGCTATGGCAGGTACATGTCTTTTAACACTGGGAATATCGGGACTTATAATTAGCCTTGTCATAGACGGAGTCGTGGCTTTTGGTGGAATCGGAGGTATGCTTGTAAGCTATCTTGGAGTATTTATCTTTCTTTCGACCATCCTGGTGATAGTATCCTTTTTCACATTAATCACAGGCAGTCCTAATATGGCCATCGTAATAAACCTGCTTATCTGGTTTGTTACTGGTGTTGCAGGAACATTCCTACTATCTTTCCGACAATTTCTGCCTACAAGCTTCTCAGGCTGGTATCAGCCACTGGTCAATGGAACCAACATAACCATGGCATTGCCTGCTTTACTGTACATGCTTTCATATTGCATCATATTTGGAGTAACAGGGTTGTTAATATTTGAAAAGAAAGAAGTGTAAAAAATGTCTCTAAGGGTAAAGCTCATTTTAACATATCTAATAATGCTGATTGTAACCGTTATCGGGGTCGTTTTTTTTGGAATAGTTATCATCACATATAATATGGGTGAGACTGTTAAGGCCTTTATCGGCGAGCAGTCCGGTGAATCAGTTGTTGGAAGAGTAGTTGATGTAGTTGTGGATTTGCGGTATACAGAGAAATATTACCCTGAGACTTTAAAGCAGGATAGTTTTGCTTCAGGATTGGCAGAGCAGCTGAAGCCAATTAACGGATTTCTGGTAGTTAGAAACCAGCAACAGTATAAGACGTTCGGAGAAGAAGCTGTAGACGGAACTTTATATCAAAGGATTGATGATGTTGAAAGGGAAAATAATTATAAGCATAAAAGCTATGATAAACAAAACCTGAGCTTCAGTGAAAATAAATTTACATGGAATAAACAAGATTTTTTCTATCTGAAACATGACTTTTCAAATACCGACTCTCTTAGCTATTACTTTGTTTTTTATCAACCCGAAAAGGTTATAGCACGCCATAACAAAGCACTTTTTTCAGGGTTGATATTGTTTGCAGTCATAATAGTACTGCCATTATTGTGGATATTAACAAAAGATATTGTTATACCGTTAAAAAAGCTGGATAATTGTGCAAAGGAAATTGCGCGGGGAAATCTTGATGTTCATCTTCAGTCAAACTCAAACAATGAGATCGGGAGTGTTATCCGCTCATATGAGATAATGAGATTCGAGTTAAAAAAGTCTATAACCAGTCAGCTCCAAATGGAGGAGAGCAGAAAACAATTGTTATCCGACATAACTCATGACCTGAAAACACCTATCACTTCAATAAAAGGTTACATTCAGGGTATAAAGGACGGTGTCGCAAACGACCCGGAGAAATTGTCAAAGTATCTTGATGTCATATATACAAAAACGGAAGATATGAATGCAATGATAGATGATTTATTTTTATTTTCTAAGCTTGATTTGGGAAAGGAACCCTTTAATAAGGACTATATAGATATTAATGATTTCTATAACAATTGTATACAGGAACTGCAGCTGGAACTTGAGGGAAAAGGTGTGGAAATGGTTTCCGAATGCAAGATAACTCCAGGCTTCAAGGTTCTTATGGATAGTCAGAAAATTAAACGTGTTATATTGAACATTATCAGTAATTCGATGAAGTTCATGGAAAAAGATCATAAGCTTATAAATATTAGTTTTGAAGAACACAACAGTAATCTTGTTGTTAAAATAAAGGATAACGGTATTGGTATAGATAAAAATGATCTTGAAAAAATATTCGACCGTTTTTACAGGACGGACCCCTCAAGAAACAGAAATACAGGCGGGTCAGGCTTGGGACTTGCTATAACGCGTCAGGTTATTGAGCAGCATAATGGGAAAATACAGGCTGACAGTATAAAGGGTGAATGGACCGAGATATCCTTCAGAATTCCGCAGGGAAGTAACAAATGAACTGTACTCATATATGGTAGGAATATATGGCAGGAATATTTGGCGGTAATATTTGGCAACAAGCATGGATATATATAGGAGGCAGCATGGAAATAAAGAGAATATTAATAATAGAGGATGATCTGGCCATTGCCGAACTTGAGCGAGATTATTTGGAAATTAACGGATTCGAAGTTATATTACGGCAGAATGGTGCCAAGGGACTGGAATTAGCTTTAAATGAGAACTTTGACCTTATAGTCCTTGATCTGATGCTACCGGAGATTGATGGCTTTGAAATCTGTAAAAAAATCCGCTCAATAAAAGAAACACCAATACTTATGATTTCAGCACGCAAGGATGATATCGATAAAATAAGGGGGCTTGGTCTCGGAGCTGATGATTACCTTACAAAGCCCTTCAGTCCTGGTGAAATGGTTGCCAGAGTTAAGGCGCATATAAGCCGCTTTGAAAAACTAAGCAATTCAGGCAGGCTTCATAAGCAGGCAGAATTGGTTATCAGAGGCTTGACCATTAACCTTGATGCAAGGCGAGTAATGCTTAACGGAGAAGAGATATTTCTGACTACAAAGGAATATGATCTTCTTCTTTTCCTTGCGCAGAACCCTAATCATGTATTCAGTAAGGAAGCTTTGTTGGAACGGGTTTGGGGAATTGATTACTTTGGGGACAGTGCAACAATAACTGTACATATAGGTAAAGTGCGAGATAAAATCGAAAAGGATAAAGAGAGTGAACAGTTTATTGAGACTATATGGGGAGTAGGTTACAGGTTTAAAATGTAAAATTGCTTTAATGTATAAAAAAAATGCCCGGCGTAGCCGGAGCATTTTTAGGGGGTTAAAATGTATTTTGTGGGGTCAGTTATATTTATTGCCTTTTTTGCTTAAGATTATACATATAACAAAAAATTCACCTTTGAAGTATATAATGATATAATAACAAGCAGATAAAACAAAAATACAGTTTTTACGTATAATTATTAAGTGTTATTTTTGTAATAATAAATGAAGTTAACTATGAACAATAGATTAAAATGTGAGGGATGTCTGTGAAAAAAAGAGTATTTGCCATAATGCTGATACTGGTCTTTGTGTTTACTTCCACAGCAGGAGTTTTTGCAAAATCAAGATCCTTTGGCGGCAGCAGGTCTTTTTCAAAATCATTTAGCCGCAGTTATAAGAGTTCATCAAAAAGCTCAGGCCTGTTTGGTTCGTCCAAATCTAAGAGTAGCAGCTCAAAAAAGAGTAGTAGTTCCAATAGCTCAAAGAGCAGCGCAAGAGGTATACCTGGAAGCTCCAAAAGCTACAGCGGTTCGACCGGATCATCAGCAAAGAGCTTTACCAATAAGTCTTCTTCCAAAAAGTACTCCTATATGCAGGATACTTATAAAAAGCAGGTTTCAGGAAAGAACTTCAATACATACAAGCAGAAGCTGAATTCTGAGCAGCAGAAGGTTTATAACGATTCCATGAAGCGGAATTTTGGAACCGGCTCTAAAAGAATGGGTTTTGAGGATGCCATGAAAACCAGAACTTCAAGAATAACTTCCTTTGGAAAAAGACCGATTTTTATGAATGTCAATACTGGTATGTTCGGTAGTCCCTTTTCATACGGGTACGCCTTTGTGGGCCCATGGGACCTGTGGTTTTTAATGAGAGCCTCAGAAATGTTCTGGTATCACCACTGGTTGGATATTGCTCCATATAAGAGCTATTTCAATCAACAGGAGTATGAAAAACTGGAGAAAAGGGTAGAAGAACTTGAAAAACAGGGAGTTCAAAGAGATCCTAATTATATTGACCCGGATACAGACCCCGATTTACAGTTCTCGCAACAATATCAGGAAGAGAATGTAGATAAAATCTACTATACCGATAAGTACTCCACAAATTCAGCAAGCAGCGGTGTAGCGGTAGTTTTAATTATAGTTTCTGCAGGAGCTCTGATAATTGTAATAAGAAAATTGTCAAAGCCCAAGCCGAAAAAATCCCATTACAGCAGGATTTATTAAGTAGAAGCAAATAATTGTAACAAGCGAATAATTCCGGAGTATGAAGACAATCAAGTCATAATGGGAGGAAATATGTTCGGTTTTATGAGAAAGAACGATGCATCTGAGATTTTGAATCCGTTAAATATCAATAAAAATTCTATGATTGAGTTTAATCTCAAGGAACTTGAGTTGGAAGGGTTTTTTACCTTTGAAAAAATAATACAGATGGAAGTGGGACAGCGCCCGTATACCAGATACTTATTATATTCAAAGGTTGATGAATCAGAATATGTTTTTGAGGTTTACAGCTCTCAGGAAGAGGAAAGGGTATATGAAACCTACATGTATTTTTTAGATGATACGGTGCCTTTTTCTGAAGAATTCCTCAATGTCGTGGGCCAAAAATATCTTACAACGCCTGACGGCTCGGAATATGAACGCTGCTTAATGCCCGAATGCGATTACAGAATTGATGGAATGCAGGGGGCTTTAAAGGTTCTTGACCTAAATACAGGTAAGATAACAAAAAAAGTGGATGTTGAGATATGGGACTATCAGAGGGATGCCGACGGTGTAACGGAATATCTTAATATTGAGATGATGAAAGATGACGGTATGTTCAGAATATTTATTGGACAGAGGTTTGAAGGTGCTCATTACAAGGTTTATCAGGGTTTGGATAAAGATTAAATTTAGTGGGGGAGTTGGATTATGTTAGAGTACTTAAGCTTTTTCTTAAAGGATTTTTCCTTTAGTTTCGTAATACTTACAATTGGTTTCATTCTTGGCTGGATAATTTATAATAATATTGTTTTACGGGATGTATCTCTGAAGGATGCGTTATTTAACCGGGACAATCTGGCTGTGTGGATTGAGTTCATCGGTGCTTTTGTGTTTCCGGTACTATATCTGGCAGGCCATGGGATAAAGGGAGCGGTAAGTGACAATATATTTGTTGATCTGGCCGTATGTCTAGGCTACACAATATTTTACATAGCGATTTTAACCTTACTGAGACTTTGTACAAAATTCATCGTCAAACTTATAGACGTCAGCGATGATCATGGAAAGATATGCCTTAATAAAGAGATCTGCGAACAGAAAAACATTGGTGCGGCTTTATTCTCTGTAGCTGTCTCTGTAATATTCGTTAATATTATTAAATTGATTGACTTTATAGATATAATAAATGGTCTGGGCATTGAAATACTTATAAAGGTTCTTATATTCCTGGTATTTATGCTGGCGGCTCTGGTTTGCTATTCCTTTGTTCTGAGAAGGAGAACAACTCTTTTTAAAGAGCTGTTTATTGACAACAATCCTGCAGCAGGAATAGGCCTGTTGGGTTTTGTATTCGCAGTTCAGACAATAATTGCCGGTGTAATGTCCTTCTACAGCATGGATTTTGAACTTTTAACAGTATCAATTGTTATAGCCGTAAGCCTGATTATCTTCGGAATATTATCGGTACTCTTCAAGAAGATATTTACAAGTATAGTTAAGGTAGATATATGGAACGAAATATATGAACAGGACAATATTGGAGCCGCCATAGGCCAGGTAGCTCTGTATGTGGGCATCGCCACCATAATTGTTAGTTTTATAATGTAATTTACAAGATGACTGAACATAAAAAATAATACATAATAATACTTAATAGTATTTAATAATAGACTTAAAGTAAAACCCAAGAAATGTTGTTTTCACAGCAATTCTTGGGTTGTTGAGTCTTAAGTAATTATTCTTCACTAACAACAGTAAAACGTTGGTTGATGTGTTGTGGATTTTCAATTTCATCTAAAACTGCAATTGCGTAATCGGCATAACTGATATAGCTTTTACCCTTTGAATTTACAAGAAGATGATCCTTTCCCGACTTATAAGTTCCAGTTCTTTTTCCAGTGGGGTCAAACATGGCAGAAGGGCTAATAAATGTCCATGTAATATCAGTTGTTTTTTGTAATTCTTCTAGATTTCTCCCTTGACCTGTTGCTGTCGGTTTTACTATATCGGGAAATTCAGGTGTATTAAGGAGCTTAACGGATTTATTTTCATCCACATACAGACTTCCGGCACCTCCGACAATTATTGCTCTTGTATTTGTTCCCTTTAAAGCCTCGATTAAAGTATGTCCGGCATCCACATGGGCCTGTTCATCTCCAAGTGGCGCTCCGAAAGCATTTACAACTACTTCAAATTGCTTAACATCCTCTTTTGTCAGGTCTAATATATTCTTTTCAATTACCCCTACGTTTGCATCTTGATGTTTTGACTTATCCCTTACAATAGCAGTTACTTCGTGTCCACGACTAATTGCTTCCTTTAGAATAAGGCTACCCGCTTTTCCACTAGCACCAATAATTCCAATTTTCATGTTTTAGTCCTCCTGCAATAGCATGAAAGTAACCACATTAGTTACTTGTTATAATTTTAGTTACAAGTCGAGTGATTATCAACTATGAAGATGTTTTTTATTTATATTCTACTTTTTACGCATTAATATACTTGTAATCAAACAATTTACAGGAGGAATTGTAATAAACACCTTTCAGGATTATCTTTTTGGTACTGCCATTTCGTGTGCCCGCCAGCCCCACCAGTTAATCGTGGAGTGTCTGAACAGTAAATGTCCTTTACCAGTATTTCTGCAAAGTGGAAATTGCGTGAGTATAGCATATAAAAATGTGGAAGTATGGTTAGAAATCAAAATAAAAAACTGTTATATACAGTTTCTTATTTTGATTTCGTGTACGACACATTTTTGTATGCTTGTACGGGAGCAATTTTGCACTTCTCGGCTTTTTAACAAGGATATTTCAGTTTAACACTTCACTATTCACATTTTATTAATATTTGTTATACAATCTTAACATTATTTTAGGAAAATCGTGGTATAATAATAAGTGTAAAGCCATTATAAGCTTTTTCATTTTGTTCCTCCTTTAAACATATTGAT
>JAEWMS010000029.1 GCA_023393115.1 Bacillota bacterium | reverse complement strand
TGTGGCAATACACTCCTTAAAATAGTCTAGGCTATAGAAACAAAATAAAAAGTCCACAGTGTTAAACAAAGTATAAATAAAAAATATAAAGAAAGGAATGTATTGATGTTAAATACATCATACAAGGAACATATGGATATTCATATTTCCAACTGTAATAACATAACAAACGGAGCTATTTCGATAGCCGAAGGGCGGCTGAACATCAAGTATGCCATAAACGGCACTGGCAAGTCTACAGTTGCAAAGGCAATCGAAAGCTTAGCAAACCATGACGAGGTAATGCTAAAGGGGCTTACTCCGTATGCTTTCATTGGGGATATCAATCCCGAACACCAGCCATCTGTGACCGGATTACCGGCCGATACAAACATTGCGGTCTTTGACGAAAGATATATCGATCAGTATGTTTTCCTTGAAGATGAAGATGAGCTGTTGAAAAACAGCTTTGATATTTTCGTAAAGACGGAAAATTATGAGCAGCACTTAGCCGAAATCAATCGGTTGGTGGCAAGCGTCCGCACCATTTTTGATGATAACCCGGATCTGGACAGACTTATTACAGATATGGGGGAGTTTATATCCGTGTTTGGCAGTTCAAGAACCGGCATTGCAAACAATGGAGCCTTAGTTAAAGGTATGAGTGGCGGTAACCTTATTAGGAACATTCCTGATGGATTGGAAGATTATTCGGAATTTCTTACAGATGCCCAAAATTCCAAATGGCTCAAATGGCAATCTACAGGCCATGATTTCATGGCTCTCAGTGATAAATGTCCGTTCTGCGCAGACGATCTTGCTCCGCACCGTGAGAAGATTGAGCGTATCAAAACAGAATACGATGCAAAGATTATCGAACATCTCTCAAAGATTCTCGGACTATTTGAACGCCTCGGTTATTACTTTGCTGATGAAACTAAAGTCACCGTCCGGGAAATTACCGCAAGCGTTCAGGGTTTAACACCGGAGCAAAAGACATATCTTGTTGGCATAAAGGAACAGGTTGAGACGCTGAATAGCAAATTCCAAGAGCTTAAACGGCTGGGATTTGATTCTTTGAAAGATATTGATAGAGTTGCAGATGTAATCCTTGGATATAAGATCAATATGCGCTATTTAACACATCTGAACACTCAATACACGCTTGATAAAGTAGCCATAATAAATGAATCTGTTGATCGGCTCATTGCTGTGGTTGGTAGATTACAGGGCGCAGTCAACCAGCAAAAGCGGGTAATTGAAAGTACGGTACGGAAGTACAATGAGCAGATCAATGATTTCCTGCGTAACGCTGGTTACAGCTATACGGTATCTATTGAGGAAGCGCAAGATCATTCTTATAAACTAAAATTGAAGTTTGGTGATGGCACAACCTCCGTTTCCGGTGTGAAGTCCCGTTTGAGCTTTGGCGAAAGAAATGCTTTTGCGTTGGTTCTCTTTATGTACCACGCTCTGTATAAGAGGGCAAATTTCATTATTCTTGATGATCCCATTTCTTCCTTTGATAAAAACAAGAAGTTTGCGATCCTGGATATGCTTTTTATCCGTGGTGGAAGTATGCGGGGTAAAACGACGCTACTGTTGACGCATGATTTTGAGCCTGTAATCGATGCTATATACAACCACTCAAACTTCTTTGAAGGTGTACCACAAGCGGCGTTTCTTGAAAACAACACTGGGGAGCTTGCTGAAAGACCAATTGTAAAAGAAGATATTATTTCGTCCATTCAGGTGGCAGACACGAACATTCGGAATGTACGCCATGATGTTTGCAAGTTGATTTATTTGCGACGGCGAACAGAGGTTGTAGAGGGAAAAACAAACGCTTGGCATCTTCTCTCTAACCTATTCCATAAGCGCCAGATTCCTATGATTGGAAGTGATGAACGTCAAATGACGCCAGAAGAAATTGAAGATTCTTACTTATATATCCAGAGATATGTAGACGACTTTAATTATAATATGCTGTATAACATGGTATGTAATCAGGCTGAAATGAAAGATCTTTATCGCAGTGCCACAAGCAATTATGAAAAACTTCAGATTTATCGGTTAATCTTTGGCACCACGGATGAAACCCATGTAATAAGAAAGTTTCTGAACGAGACCTATCACATAGAGAATGACTACCTATTTCAGCTAAATCCTATAGAATTTAACACAATCCCTAACTTTATTATTCAAGAATGTGATAGTGCGATTGAAGCATTAGGTGCTTAAGCTAGTTAAATGTCTTAGAATAAATATCTAATTCAGAAGCTAAATGCATATTGCATAAAAAACCTCGGATTCCAACAAGGAATTTCGGGGTTTATTTTTGTTTGTAAAAATATTTTTTAATTTCTGGTCTATAGGCCAGAATGTAAAATAAGTTCTCTAAAAACTAAAGGCATGGCTCGAAACATTATGAAAAATGATGTCTAAACCTTCCTTCAAGGTTGATTTTGGAGGGGTTGAATTCCTCCAAAATCAGCGTTATTGTTATTTTAGGAGGTGTTTCAAATAAATGGAAGTGGAAAATAAAAAAGTTATGAAACAGAGCAAAAAGCCAAAAGAGCCCGTGATAAAAGATGCTGTAACCTCTATTTTAAGAGAGGAGTTCGTAGGATTAAGCGGCAGGGTGGATTCAATCCTTGAAAAATTTGACGGTATAGTCACTGAATTGGAAATGACCAATCATATTTGCAGGATCCTAATTGAAATGGTCGGTGGTATAGACCCTGGGAGAAAAAATCTAACTAACCTTGAACTGGTAAAGCTTCGTAATGAAGGTGTTAAGGTCAAGGATCTGGCTAAAATGCAAGGTATAAGCCAATGTGCTATGAGTAGAAAATTAAAAGAACTAAGAGAGGCAGGTGTATTACATGATAGAGAAGCAGAAAACGATTGAAGTAGCAATCAAAAATATGGTCAATAGCCATATGAAGAACTATAGCAAAGATTTAATTTTATGTGCAGAAATATTAAATCAGATTACAGAAAAGGGATACGTGTTTGACTATACGAGGTTTAGCATGGATGATCAGGAACTTGCAAACGATTTAGCATATCAAATATCTCGGATGGAGGAAAAAGCGAACAACATTATTGCCATTAATAATGATCGAGACATTCCGTTCTGTTCAGACGAGGAAGAAATTGGCGAGTTGTACTGCGGAGATGATGAGGTTGACCAGCCAGAGCAGGATAAAGAGCCAAAATTTCTATTTGATGACATAGGAGATTTCTTCCCCATCACTGATAATTGTGAAAGTTTATCTGAGGTTTTAAGCTGCATGGAGATACCTCATATTATTTTTGACGGTATTGGGTACTGTTTTAACGGTAATTATTATTCTATTGTTGATTCTGGAATTGAGAGGATGGTGCTCAAGGTTACCAAAATCCAAGAAAGCGATATAGACCCGCTTTGCTTGGAGATTCTTAAAAATCAGATGTAATACATAGTAGACAAAAGGAAAATGTATTTTGTCTACTATGCGGGTTGTCAGAATTATAGTGTGGGTAATGTCCAGAACTAACCTAAGGGGTTTCCAGAGGGTTTTAGTACATGGTTAAGGGGGTTGTATAGATTGGGGGTTAAAATTGATCAGAGCAAACCATAGGGTTTTAAATGTGAGGGGTGAAAATTTAAAGTACATATACAGGAGAGAGGTTTATAAATGAGGGTTGTTTATGTAGAGCCAAACAAAATGACAGAAATAAGGAAGATAGATTCGAGTCTTATGGCTATGCAAAAAGCCGTAGGTGGTAACATTGAAGCGTTATATCCATTTACAGACCCTGTAGCAATTATCTGTAATGAGGAAGGAAAAATAAATGGATTGGAGCTCAACAGGGGGCTTGCCGATGATAGAGGAAATTTATATGAAATCATAGCAGGGACATTTTTCATCTGTTTAGCCAGACCTGATAGCGAAGATTTTGAAGGCTTAACAGATGAATTAGCCAGCAAGTACTTTGAAATGTTCAAATATCCTGAAGTGTTTATAATGGAGAATAGAAAACTAATATCTGTTAAGTGCAGTAAAAACGAATCATAATTAAAAACTTGAACTACCAAGAGCAGGTGGCAGTTATCTTTTTTAGAGATAATTCGCCACCTGTTTTTAATTGGGATCTATTGTTAAAGACTTGTATCAGAACGTCATTTAGTCACCTAATCGTGTAATAATAACCCTAATCATTGGTAGTTTAGTGCTTGACTTGCGTCAGAACGTCTTTCTATTACATAGCGTAAATCAAATTTAAGGAGAGATACGCTATGAAAAAAGTTGAAGTAACCAATCAAAATAATTTTCAATCAGATGCACCTTTTGAGCGTTGTGTAGATTTTATGGTGAGAATGATAGAAAAATATGGTCATGAGATAGAAGAAATTGAAGATAAAATAGCTTAGCAAATATAAACAGAACTCATAAAGAGTTCTGTTTATATTTCTATATACATTCTAAATAAAATCCGATATAATGGTTGGGATAATGAATTACCGTTTAAAGTATTTGAGTAAGGGAGTTGGTATAGATGAAAAAAAGGTGTTACACATACACTAGGGTTTCAACAGCTTCACAGGTTGATGGGTATAGTCTTGATGCACAGAAAGAAAAACTTAAAAGATATGCTGATTATGAAGATATGATAATAGTTGACGAATACAAAGATGAAGGAAAATCAGGTAAAAATACTGAAGGCAGACCTGATTTTAAACAGATGCTTAAAGATATAAAAGATGGAAAACATAAGATTGACTTTGTTCTAGTTTTCAAACTTTCGAGGTTTGGGCGTAATGCCGCAGATGTTTTGAGTTCTCTGCAATTCATGCAAGACTATGGAGTTAATCTAGTTTGTACTGAAGATGGTATTGACAGTAGTAAAGATAGCGGTAAACTTATGATATCCGTTTTGTCTGCTGTTGCAGAAATAGAGCGTGAAAATATTTTAGTCCAAACAATGGAAGGGCGTAAGCAGAAAGCGAGAGAAGGTAAGTGGAATGGGGGATTTGCTCCATATGGTTATCAATTGAAAGAAGGGGAACTAATAATAGCAGAAGATGAGGTAGAAGTTATAAAAGTTATTTATGAGCAATTCGCTACTACAAATAAGGGGATAAATGCATTAGCTTCTTATCTCAATAATAATGGGTATGAAAAGAAAAAACGTCAAAATGGTACTCTTGATGCCTTTTCTGCTTCTTTTGTGAAGGCTGTTTTAGATAATCCTGTTTATTGTGGTAAACTGGCATATGGTAGAAGGAAAAATGAGAAAATACAAGGTGAACGAAATAAATTTCATATTGTAAAGCAAAATGAGTTTCCAATTTATAACGGAATACATGAGGCAATAGTATCAGAAGAATTGTGGCAAGCAGTACAGGAAAAGCGTAAGTTTAATGGTTTTAAGTGTGAGAAGAAGTACAGTTTAGACCACGCAAATATTTTGTCTGGAATACTGAAATGTCCAAATTGTGGGGCTCCTATGTATGGTAATGTGAATAGGAAAAAGAAAAAGGATGGTACTTATTATAGGGATTACTTCTATTATGCTTGCAAACATAGGATGAAAGTCAATGGACATAAATGTGATTACAAAAAACAGTGGGGTCAAGCGGTAATAGATGATGCAGTTGCTGAAGTTATTACTAAGCTTGTACGGAACGAAAAGTTTGAGAAAGCTATAAAAGAAAAAATTAATTCTAAAATTGATACGGTGGAACTGGAAACAGAATTAGTAAAAGCTCAAAAGTTACATCGACAAAAAGAGGTAGCAAAAAATAGATTAGCGGAGCAAATTGATTCCTTAGATAGTACGGATTATTTGTATGATAGAAAATATGAGGATATGCAGAACCGTCTATACCAGCTCTATGAAGAGATTGATTCCGCTGAAATAGAGATGGACGAAATTAAAGTTAGAATACAGAATATCAAGTTAGACAAACTGAATGCTGATAGCATTTACAACATTTTAAGATTGTTTGATAAACTGTATGATAAATTTACAGATATGGAGAAACAAGAGTTTATAAAGAGTTTCGTTGAGAAGATTGAAATTTATCCAGAAGTATTAGAAGATGGACGTATTCTAAAGAACATAAAGTTTAGATTTCCAGTGTTTTTTAATGGTAGTGAAATAAATGAAATTAGTTGGGACACGGAGGGTACAGTCGAGTGCGTGATAATGATGACGTATTGTGGTTTTGTGGAAAAATGAGGTAGGTAGACCACAATATGTTGTAGTTTGAGGGGCGAAAGTCGGAAGAAATTAGGTTAAAAATGTCATCTGTCTGAGTCCTGTTTTTTAGGCAAAACCATAGATGACATAGGGAATTTTAAATAACATTGCCCATAATTCTAAAGAATTGTGACTAAAAAAGCAAGTGCTGCTGTTTATAATTTGAATAGAAATAGGCGGAGTTTTTTATGAAATTATTATAAGACTCCGCCTGTTTTTATAGAAGAAGGAGGAATGAAGACATGGAAATAAAAAAGTATTGATGATACCACCTGTGAGTGTCTTTAGCAGGTATGCCAGAGCGAGAGATGGCTTGCTGCGAATGGCCGTTTATGATGGAAGGCTATGTCCAAAGGATACTCTTCAAATGCGCTACTATAACATATTAAGACTAAAGAAGGAGTGGCAGTTGGTAGGAGTCTATACAGATGACAGCAGCAATAAAAATAAGAATGATTTCAGAAAGCTGCTCAAGCTGTGTGAAAGAAGAAAAGTGGATATGATCATGTGCAGTTCCCTTGAACACCTGTCAGAAAAGGCGGTGCTGCTAATTGAGATGGGAATTCCTATTTATGCTCTGGAGGAAAGCAGGATTATTGATAATAATGAAGCTGGTCGAAATATTCCAATGTCCAAATCGCAATAGAAATTTGTCCAATTGACACAAGGCACAGGCGAAAGTTCATTCCAGGATGACTGAACCTATGGTATACTAATAATTGTAAATAAACTTTAAATGCAAGGATACATAAGAATGCTTGGATATGAAGAACTTTATGAAAAATATCAAAAGCTGTTGGAAGAAAACAAAAGGCTGCGAATTGAAAATGAAGATTACAAAGAACAGCTTGGTTTAGTTTTACCCAAATTTGATATTGAAATTCAGAATAAAAAAGAAATCTTATCGCATTACCATTACAAGCGAATGCCCGAAATAGTAATAATAGTGTGTTTGTTGATGAAAATTTTCAGCCATACGATGACCAGTGGAGCTTTTTGAGCAATATCCGAAGGTTGAGTGATGAGGATATCGATACATATATTTCACAGTTGGGCGGCGGCCATGAGCTGGGAGATCTGAGGCAAAGCGAGGATGAAGATATACGTCCCTGGGAAAGGAAAAAGCCGGACGGCTTCACAGATTATATCAAAACAAGAGCGAAGTCCTGATTTATGATTATGTTGACGTTCATGTCGGCGTTCTTGAACGGATGTATCAGAAGAGGCTCAAAGGATATGCTTCCATAGGATATTCCGCTAAAAGTGACAGTAAACCATTTGAAGCTACAAACGCTATTTTTGATAACCATAATTTCATGACAGTATTAAGTAATGATGTTTCTACGGCGAAATCAGATATGGTCATTGTCAGTCCGTATATGACAAAAAAACGTCTAAACAACATGATGAATATCCTTTCTTCAGGAATTAACAACGGAGCAAAGCTCACAATAATCACCAGACCTGAGTCTGATTATAAAGAGAAGGACAAATCCGCATTTGAGGAGATGCTTAATTCCATAACAAGTGCTGGGGCAAGTATTATCTTTAAATCAAATATTCATCAGAAATTTGCGGTAATTGATCAAAGAATCGTTTGGTACGGAAGCATAAATCTCCTGAGCTTTGGGAGTGCCGAGGAAAGTATAATGCGTCTGGACAGCATCAACATTGCAAATGAATTGATAGCAACGATTGAAGAAATGCTATAATTAGAAGGGAGAAATCGTTAATGGGAGAGTTTAAGAATTCTAAAGAAATATGATCGTTCAATCTTTACAATCACGCCCAATTTTATAAAAGTTGCTTTCTCATTCTTAATAATAAGGCCGGATGGCGGATTAAATGGCGGATTAAAATTACTATTGGATGTCATAAAGATTAATCCGGGAATCAGAGCTAAAGATGCTTCGGCACTTTTAGACAATCGTCCGGTTAGCACGATAGAAAAGCAAATACGGGAATTAACCGGCAAAGGTTTAATTGAACGGCGAGGCAGTAAAAAGTCCGGAGGCTATTATGTGGTGGAGATTGAATAGGAGGGAGAGCTAAAATGATAACGGATTATAATCTTGCAGAAAAATCGAAAGAACAGTTGGTAGAGTTAATAAATAAGCTTCTTTTTAGATTGCCGGAGAAAGAACGTATAGAATTTATCTCACGCTGGATAAGCCCTCAAGCTGCGCTTAGCGAGGTCTGTGCAGGAGATAGCAATAATTTCATAGTAAGGGTTGAAAGGTTTTGTAAGGATTGCTTGGATAAAAAATACTATGTAGACCCGGATTGTGAAGAATATTATAATAATTACACCGATGACATGATAGATTATTCTTCTTCCAAATGGGCAGAAGAGTTTGAACAGCTTTATAAATTTGACGGTCATGTTTTCGAGAAACGGTGAGTTTGAAGTATCCCTTAAGAGCTTTGATATGCTGTTTGATTGCCTGCAAGAGTCAGAGAGCGATGAGGGAATTCTTGGTACAACAGACCCTTCAGTATACATAGATGTTAATTGGGATTTAGTATTTGAAGAATATTATAGATCTATTGCAGGCTATTTGACGGATAAAAGGCAGTCAGTATATAAAGCTGTGGAGGTATGGATGCGTGGTGGAAATCAACATTCAGAAAGCATATTCGACTACTTTGCAGATATTAATCTTATCGAGGAAGCTATCCAATATAAAATAAATGAATGCTCAGAATGCTGGACAATGCAGCATGAATTATATGAGCTCTTAAAAAACTTTTATATCAAGAACAATAAAGTGTTTGATGAAATAGGGATGCCTGAAAGCATGCTGTGTTATAGTAAAATTTTACCTATGATGCAGTACAGGGCTATATAAGGCATCAAAAATGGAGCACTGCAGTTGATACAATTTTACCTGCTTTAAAGATTATTGATAATGAACGCATATTGGAAGCTCTTAATATTAGTCTGATAGACTGCTATGGGGAGCTAAAGCAATATGACAAGGGGCTCGAGGCTGCAACTGCACTTTTTAAGAAACACCCTAATAAACATGAATACTACCTGAAGGCCAGAAGATTTGCCGACAAGACAAAACGCCTGGACTATTTTGTAAAGGAAATGACTGCATTTGCCAGAACTTGCGATGGATACTACTCAGTTGAAATTCTTTTAAGAATATTATCCTGTGAAGGGTGTATAAATGATATGCTTAATTTTGCCCTGACGGCTGATGGATATAGAAGGCATGATTATATGAAATATACCTTTAAGTCTCTAATCTACAGAGCACTAAGAGTCAAGGACAGAGACAATATTCCGGTAAAGTTAAAGGAGCTAATAGGCGGATTGGAACATGATAAAATTTCTGGAATAGCGGATATGGAGGATGGCTTTCAAAGCATGGAAAGTGAAGGCTATTTATTGCAAAGTGCTATTAATGTTCTGAAGGATATAATACAGTTCCATATAGCTGCTGCTAAGAGGACAAGGTATGCAAGAGCAGCGTATTACTGTTCTTTGGTACAGGGGATTTATATATACCTGAATGAGCAGGATGAGTTTGAAAATTATTATGCTGCTATAATATCAGGAAATACAAGAAAACCCGCTTTAAGAGATGAGATGAGGATAGCTCTTTACACTAGTGGCTCAATTTAAAATTTCATTCATAAAATTATCTTCATGGAGATTTTGTATATGAGAAAAAAAGAAAAACGTAATAGAGAAATTGAAATATGGACAGAGGAAGAATACGAAGAGTATTTAAAAGGATCATATGGACTGGAGTTTATAGCTGGCTATACTGAAGGCGGGATGCCCTACGGACTGCCAGTTGAAAATGATGATGATAACGAAGTATATAAAGCATGTAGAAAAAATTCCAGTGATACTGATGAACAGTTACCGTTTTAAGATAGCGAAACGAACGTATTCTAATTAAAAAGAGGGCATATCAATGGACGAAAAAATTGATAAGAAAACAGAAGCAGCACTGATCAAGGCGCTGGAAAACGCGAAGGCCTTTGGACAGCGGCTGCAGGAAAACAGGGAGCAGCGGCTTTGGAAAAAAGTCCAGATTCCATGCAGTCTTCATAAAGCCATAAGTGGGCTGACAAAAGGTGAAATGGATAATATCCGCAAAAAGTATGATCTTAAAAATTTAAGCACATTAAAAAAGCAGGAACTGGCAGCCGAGCTTTCCAGGCTGATTCCCTTGAAATTCAAAAATTCCGTCTATACTTTGGATAAAAGCAGATATGATTTTATAAAAACAATCATTACAAATTCAGGAATGATACCAGATATCGGTATCTCGGTTACCAATGCGGAAGCCTTTATGAATTACAGCATGGTCTTTCCCGGCATTTATGAGGATGAAAAGGTGCTGTTCATACCTTCTGAGCTGATAAACATTTTTATTCAGACAGACGGCAGTGAGCTGGAAAGTATTGTCCGGCGGAATACCGAGTGGATACGCTTGACCCATGGGATGCTTTATTATTATGGCGTTATGGAAGCATGGCTCATTAAAGAAAGGCTTGAGGAGCTTACATGCGATAAAATTGATTTCACGGAATATATAAAGGTGATGTCCTTTGCTTGTGATTTCTATGGACAGGTTAGAAGCACGTCCTATGGGTACAAGGATGACAGAGTATTTGATGCAAGGAAGATAGCAGAAGAGCATGATATGAGGCAGTCGGTTGACTATTATTCTTTTACAAAAAAGCAGCTGTTAAGAGCCAGCGAACCGGATTATGTCGACAGAACGCCCCATATGAACAGCTTTATCAGTTTCCTTTCAGAGCATTACCATTTAGAGGAGCCGGAAACAAACGAAATTGCGTTGCAAATAATAAATATGATCAACTCCGATTCAAAGCCCACGCTGATAATACAGTATCTGCAGAGCTGGCTGGAGTTTCCATCCTTTGAATTTGCTCAAATAGTGACTGCAAAAATAATGGAGCTGTATAACAATACCCGGCAGTGGGCGCTAAAGGGGCATACTCCAAATGAGCTGTTCCAGAAGGAGAAGAAATTCTTAAAGCCTTTGCCTGAAATGCCCTTTGAAGCAAGACAGCCAATTGCCAAAGTATTTGACCTGGCAACCCGCACAAAGGTAGGACGAAATGACCCTTGCCCCTGCGGCAGCGGCAAGAAATATAAAAGGTGCTGCGGAAAATAAAGACATGCAGATGACCAACTATGTATCAAATAAAGGGGAGCACTGGCTTTTAAGACTTGCATAAAGAATATTCCAATTGTTGTAAGAAGAAAAATTGAAATAAATGGAGTAGCCGGAGATATGAAAAGATGATAAATCAACGTTGTATCAAGTAAGGGGCAGTGCTTATGATTCATAAAGAGGATGTGCGTGAAGACCGCATTTTAATGGAAGTTGTAGTTGATGCATACGATTAAGAAGAAAGAGCCTTGGGCTGTTACTATTATCTGGATGACAAGATAAATTTTCCTTTCACGGCGAAGTGCATAAAAGTTACAGCTAAATCGCCTTTGCTGGAAGAAGAACAGGTAACAGTTGTCCATTTAGCACCTACAGATGAATGCACAAACGAAATATATGCTGAAATGAAGTGGAATACTCGAACGCTATGCGTTCCACTGGCACAGCTGCAATAATTTCACCGGTGAACAGGTTATTTGCGCATACAACATTAACGCACTTTTACCGCCGGTATCACGAACCGGATACTAAACTAAAAGATATCATAAAATGATTGAGTTGACAGATTAGGTAACGCATATTTTCGATGAGGTTGAGGAGACTGAATATATATAAATTTATTTAATTTTGCAGCCTTGGATAAGCATGAAAGGTTGCCGATTGATAAGCTGAGTGTAGTCATCACGCTTATGCTTGCTTTCGTCTTTCTGCATGAAGAATTCAATGTGAAGTCGTTGAGACGCCGCAGAGGTTACTGTGAGAGAGGCCACTGATAAACTTTGACGAGGAATTGAAAAATGCTGAGTTTAACGTAGGCTGGCCAAGTTTTGTGGTAAACGGCGATTGGACTCTGAAAGTTAAACCGTAAGTTCATGATAAGAAGTTTTGAAGCACCTTAAAACCATAATGTTAGTCAAAAGAAGCCGATTTCAAATTGGCTTCTTTTGTGATTTATGGGCTTAAGCCTGCATCACCTCAAATTCAAGACCATAATCTGACCGAAGGAATAAGGTTTGAAGCCTACCATTCAGGCAGAAATCTACTACATTTCGAGTCAAAAACAGTTTTTTTGCTATATTTTTGCTATATTTGTAAGATAGAAAGGTATTATGATATATGTCTACTATTATTGTTTACTTTATTTCGGGTATCTGTTTGCCGGGATTCGTAACCATCGGGTTTTGAACCGCTATAAAGAACTCTATACAAGCCAATGAACCGCGTTTTAGCATTATTTATGGGTTTTCGCCATTTTAGAGAAGAAGACATGAAGACATTTAGTTTATATTTGTGAACATTTATATTAATTAAAGGAGAGAAAAGAGACATGAAAAGACGATTAATCAGTATTTTGTTAATGGCATGTATGTTACTCACCATGCTGCCAGTGTCTGTTTGGGCTGATACTGACGACGGTACGATTACTGCAAATATCACAGCGGGCAGTGGTAATGCTGCTGAAGGTACCTCTAAGATCTTGACCCAATCAGATAGCGAAAAGCCCGAAACAGTGCGGATTGGCACTAGTTTTCTTACTCCATCGGCAATTTCTCTATCTGCATTATCTGTCGGCAATACATTTACAGCAAATATTACCGTGGGAAGTAACAATGCTGTGGAGTGTACATTTAAGATATTGACCGTCTCAGGTGGCGGAAAGCCAGGAACAGTTCAGATTGGTAATGGTGTAGTGGGGGCAATTCCCAAAACTATCGAAGGTACCATTGTAATCCCTGAAACTGTGGAGGACCAAGATGGAAATACCTATAAGGTCACTGTTATAGGAGGTGAGGCTTTCTATCAACGCACCAATATAACCGGTCCTTTGACCATCCCTGATTCGGTCACTCAAATTGGGAATAATGCATTCTATGGTTGCAGCAATATAACCGGTTCCTTGACCATCCCTAATTCGGCTACTAATATTGGGCAAACAGCATTCTATGGTTGCAGCGGTATAACCGGTCCTTTGACCATTCCTGCAAGTATGGGTTTTATAGGTTCTGGAGCTTTTAATGGTTGCAATCTGGATTATGTCATACTTCTAAGAAACAACGCACCCAACTTGGGTGGTAACAACTCATTTGCCGGAGATTACAAAATTTACTATCCGGGAAACGGGGTGGGATACGACATAAACGAGTGGAATAAGTATGGAAGTCGCTTGACACCTGATAGGGAACCCACGCCTGCTGCGACCTTTACGGCGACTGGCTACGATACTGGTACGCTTTCAGGTGTGGATATCGGAATGAAGTACAAGATTTATAAAAACGAGTATGATAGCGGAGTATGGATTGATATTACATCCAACGCCGACATAAGTCTAACTGGACTTTCGGCTTGTGATATCCGTGTGGTGAAGAAAAGCGAAAGCGGAGATCCCATAGTCAAAGACTCTGATGAACAGACCATACAGGTTCGCAGAGCGGCAACACCTTCTGTAAGCAAGACCGACTGCACCACCTTAGCAAATAATGATGGTAAGCTGATTGGCGTTACATCAGCGATGGAGTATAAGTTCTCTACTAATTTAGACTGGACCGACGGCACTGGTAGTGATATCACAGGCCTTATAAACGGTACCTACCATGTTCGAGTTAAGGCGAATGGTACAACACTGGCATCTGCCACAAAGATTATCACGATTGCAGCATATGGTGAACAGGAAGCACAGCCAACAGCTATCTTCATTGCCACCGGTTCGGATACAGGAACACTCTCAGGTGTGACCAACGGCATGAAATATAAAATTGATAGTGGAGAATGGATTGATATTACCTCAAGCGCTGACTTAAGTTTAACTGGGCTATCTACTTGCACTATTTCACTGATAAAGAAAGGCAATGGCACTACCACCATTGACTCCGAAGAACAGACCATAACGGTTAGTAAGGCGGCAACACCTTCGGTGGACAAGTCCGACTGCACCACCCTTGCGAATAATGATGGTAAGCTGATTGGCGTTACATCAGCCATGGAGTATAAGCTCTCTACCGATTTAGGCTGGAAGGACGGCGCCGGCAGTGACATCACAGGCCTTGTAAACGGTACCTACCATGTCCGAGTCAAGGCGAATGGTACAACACTGGCATCTGATTCACAGAGTATTACGATTGAACCATACATAGGAGTAAAGGAAGAAAAACCCAATGCGACCTTCACCGCAACAAGTGAGAACGGAGGAGCGCTTAGCAATGTTACTACCACAATGAAATACAGCGTGGATGGTGGGGAAACTTGGCAGAGCATAAGCGATACGACCATTAGTATAACAGGTGTGACCGCAGAAAGCGGGGTTAAGGTTTATAAGCCAGGTAATGAGACAACAACATTCGACTCTGATGTCCAGACCATAACGGTTAGCAAGGCGGCAACACCTTCGGTGGACAAGTCCGACTGCACCACCCTTGCGAATAATGACGGCAAGCTGATTGGCGTTACATCAGCGATGGAGTATAAGCTCTCTACCGATTTAGGCTGGAAGGACGGCACCGGCAGTGACATCACAGGCCTTGTAAACGGTACCTACCATGTCCGAGTCAAGGCGAATGGTACAACACTGGCATCTGACCCACATATTATCACGATTGTAGCTTATGGTGCTACACAGGAAGCACAGCCAACAGCTACCTTCATTGCCACCGGTCCGGATACAGGAACACTGTCAGGTGTGACCAGCAGCATGAAGTATAAGATTGATAGTGGAGAATGGATCGATATTACCTCAAGCACTGACTTAAGTCTGACTGAGCTTTCTGCTTGCACTATTTCAGTGATAAAGAAGGGCAATGGCACTACTACCATTGACTCTGATGTCCAGACCATAACGGTTAGCAAAGCGGCAACACCTCCGGTGAGCAAGACCAACTGTACCACCCTTGCGAATAATGACGGCAAGCTGATTGGCGTTACATCAGCGATGGAGTATAAACTCTCTACTGAGTCAGATTGGACCGACGGCACCGGCAGTGATATTACAGGCCTTGCAAACGGTACCTACCATGTCCGAGTTAAGGCGAATAGTACAACACTGGCATCTGCCACACAGATTATCACGATTGTAGCATATGGTGCTACACAGGAAGCACAGCCAACAGCTACCTTCATTGCCACCGGTCCGGATACAGGAACACTGTCAGGTGTGACCAGCGACATGAAGTATAAGATTGATAGTGGAGAATGGATCGACATTACCTCAAGCACTGACTTAAGTCTGACTGAGCTTTCTGCTTGTACTATTTCAGTGATAAAGAAAGGCAATGGCACTACCACCATTGATTCCGATGCCCAGACCATAACGGTCAGCAAGGCGGCAACACCTTCGGTGGACAAGTCCGACTGCACCACCCTTGCGAATAATGACGGCAAGCTGATTGGCGTTACATCAGCGATGGAGTATAAGCTCTCTACCGATTTAGGATGGAAGGACGGCACCGGCAGTGACATCACAGGCCTTGCAAACGGTACCTACCATGTCCGTGTTAAGGCGAATGGTACAACACTGGCATCTGACCCACAGAGCATTACGATTGCTCAATACAGTGCACCATCTTCTGGTGGCGGAAGTGGCGGCGGTAGCGGAGGCAGCGGAGGCAGCGGAGGCAGCGGAAGTACCAGCAGCAACACCCCGTCCGCTCCGGTAACAGAGATCAAGAGCGGTGGAAGTGTTCCTAAATCAAGCCTTGACCAGCTGATTTCCGAGAGTAAATCCCTGACGGTGGAGGCAGACAACGGTGCTAAGCTGGTGTTCAGCACCGACGCTCTCAAGGGCATCGACGGTCAAGCTTCGGGGGCTATCAAGGTGGAAATCAAGGATGTTTCGACTGAGCATCAGGAAAACCTCCCCGACAAACTGGTGTTTTCTCTGACTGTTTCCTCCGGCAGCGGTACCGTCTCGAATTTTAGCGGTGCGGTTACTGTATCCCTGCCCTATGAGCTGAAGGAAGGGGAGCGTGCCCAGGATGTAACTGTATGGCACCTTGCAAGCGACGGCACCAAGACCGAGATTCCTTGTACATACGACCCGGTGACAAAGTTGGCGACATTTAAGGTTACCCACTTCTCCCTCTACGTGGTGGGCGTGACAAATATGGCGCATTGGGTCAATCCCTTCAACGACGTGGCTGAGAGCGATTGGTTCTATGGCGCGGTGGAATTTGCCCACAGGAACGGCCTCTTTGCAGGTACCGGCTCCAACACATTCTCGCCCAACAGCCCAATGACCCGCGCTATGCTTTGGACAGTGCTGGCACGTTTGGACGGTCAAACCCTTTCAGGCAGCAACATATTTGATGCCGCTCGCAGCTGGGCCATGGGCGCCGGCATCACCGATGGCACCAACCCTAATAACAGGATTACGCGGGAGCAGATGGTAACAATCCTGTGGAAGTATGCTGGGTCACCAAAGTCCGGTGGCGATCTGAGCAAGTTCTCCGACGCGGACAGCGTGGCAAGCTACGCTGAGAACGCCATGGCCTGGGCGGTAGAAAACGGCATTATAGCGGGCTCGAACGGCGCTCTGATGCCAAAGAAAAAAGCTACCCGTGCACAGGTGGCTGCCATTCTGCAAAAATTTATTAAAGAAGCAGCAAAGGAAGCAGAAAAGTAAATAGTATAGAAAAGGGAGTGTCTCAAGACGAATCTTGAGGCACTCCTGCTTTTTTGGCTGCAAAATTTCTTTATTTATAATGTTGATTATACTATAATTTTCCTATAATAAACCCTGAGAATGAAGGAGAGCGGCATGAAAAAAAGAAGACTTGGTATGACCGGCCTTATGGTAAGCGAAATAGGATTTGGTGGAGAATGGCTGGAGAGACATCCTGAGAAAGACAGAATCCAACTGATCAAATATGCATCTTCAAAAGGAATAAACATTCTTGACTGCTGGATGGCGGATCCTAAATCACGCAACATTATTGGCGAGGGTATAAAGCATAATCGCTCTGAATGGTTTATACAGGGACATATTGGCTCCGCCTGGAAAGATGGACAGTATTACAGAACCAGGGAGATGCATATGTCCGCCCGGCATTTGAAGATCTCCTTGAGAGACTCCAGACAGATTATATAGACCTGGGAATGATTCATTATGTTGACTCAGAAAAAGAGTGGGATCAGATTCAATCCTCGGATTACATAGATTATTTCATGGAACTTAAGAACTCCGGAGTGATACGACATATCGGAATGAGCTCCCATAATCCAAAGGTTGCTATAAAGGCAGCGCAGTCGGGCTTTGTAGAGATGATTCTTTTTAGCATCAATCCTGCATTTGACATGCTGCCGGCTAGCGAAGATATTAATGTGATGTTTGCAGAGAATTTTGACAATAACCTTAAGGGCATAGATCCTGACAGAGCGTTACTGTATAAGATCTGTGAACAGAGAGATATCGGTATTACTGTAATGAAGGGCTTTGCTGGGGGCAGATTATTTGATGAGAAGAGATCGCCGTTTAGTGTTAGCCTTTCTGTAACCCAGTGCATTCACTATGCGCTGACCAGACCTGCGGTTTCATCAATTATCGACACTATTCTTTAACATAGCTTTTATTTATAGTTATAGTGGGATGAGCAGCACCTGCCCGATCATAAGTACATTACTTGTCAGACTGTTCATAGTGGTATAGATTTCACTACTGGCAACATTTTTAACATAATCGGGAAGGGCACTTGCACATTTGATGCGGAAGATGCAGGTATGCCCAAGGTGCATGCCTTCCAATGAATAAAATTTGATTGACCAGAATCTGGCTTTTCAGCATCGGAATCAATAGCACAGGCTGAATAGCGGTCTCACCGTCAAAGATTTGTACGTCGGCAATATGTAAGCTGTTAAACTCCTCTAACTCTGCCTCCAATATATATGTGGAATATGGAATGCCTATATAGTTTGGATTTGGGGAAAATTTCCTGTCTACAGCTGCTAACGAAAGCTGTTCTGCTTCACCGCTCTCATCCGCTATCAGATCATAAAGCACCGTACCTTCGTGATTCCTTATCCTCACCCGTGTTATGATAAAAAAATTTATAGTTCACAATATTCAACATTACCTATAAATGTGATTATTAGTCTATCTCGAATCTAAGGGGGTATCGGTTTAAAACGTATCTTTTAATCCCTCAAGGAGTGTGAATACATATGTGAGTTTCGGAAGAAAAATAATCGATGAACAGCTTAATGATGTTTTATAGAATGCAATGAGCTGGATTTATGTCGTGTAAGAGATGATTATGCATTCATTTGGAACAAAAAAAAGTCAATTAAGAACAATTAACACCCAGCACTCACTTAAATAAAGTATGATGGTACAGATTAATAAAGGAGGATGTTCCGGATGAGAAACTTTAAAATAGCTAAAAAACTTATCATCACATTTGGTATTACCGTCATACTCTTTGTTGCTACGGTTATATTCGCTGTAATTGGTATGAGAACAATGTCTTCTAATTTCACGAAGTTCCATGATGGTCCTAATGCTACCAGCACCGCTGCTATGGACTTACGACGTAGCCTACAGGAAATGGAGAAATATCTTATTCTTTTTTGTACTCCTACAACTGCCGAGGACATAAAGCAATATTCTCAGGGAATGGAGGAGGCACTAAATTCTGTAGATAATGCAATCTTAATTCTTGAAGAGCACCTGATTCAACAGGAAAACAAGGAATTGTTAAAGAAGTTGAGTGCTGCCCTGGATGCGAATGAGACAGATATAGAAGAAATAATGGCATTTGGAGAAAGCGACCGGAACGAAGAGGGGCTTGAATTGTATAAGGCTAAGGTTAGTGCCGCTGTTTTGGATATAAGGATGACGGCCAAAAGAATCGGAGAAGGTACTGACCAATTAGGAGAAGAATTCTATAAAGAGGGCAAAGATGCTGAAAAAAACGCATATATTTGGGTTGTGGTAATAGCGTTATTATCTCTTACAGTCATAGTCCTCTTATGCTATTACATTACCCGCAGTATTACAAAACCTATTAAAGAAATCGAGATGGCTACCAGACAGCTTGCAACCGGAGATCTGAATGTGGACATTACATATAAGTCTCAGGATGAGCTTGGATCACTAGCGGAAAGTAACCGAGCGTTTATTGAAAAGCTTAATGAGTATATCGATAATATTTCTGATGTACTTAGCAAAATTGCAGAAGGTGACATGACAGTTGAAGTTACAGTAGAGTATTCTAAGGATTTCACACCTATAAAGGCATCAATGGAGAATATAATCTCTTCCATGAACACGTTGCTTTTTCAAGTTAGTCAAGCCTCTGTACAGGTGGCCGCTGCTTCTCAACAAGTATCTGCCAGTGCCCAAAATCTAGCTGAGGGGGCCACGGAACAGGCCGGCACCATTGAAGAATTGGCAGCTACTATAGCAGATGTTTCAGAGCATGTAAAAACTAATGCAGAAAATGCAAAACAGGCACATGTCTTTGTCTCTAAAACCGGAGCAGAGATACAGAACGTGGACCGTCAGATGAAGCAGCTTTTGATAGCAATGGACGATATCTCAAATACCTCTGATCAGATTCGCAAAATAGTAAAAACCATTGATGACATTTCTGGCCAAACCAACCTCCTTGCACTGAACGCAGCAGTGGAGGCAGCAAGGGCAGGCGATGCAGGGCGAGGCTTCGCAGTGGTTGCAGATGAAGTGCGAAAGCTTGCTACTATGTGTGCCGAAGCTGTAAAAAACACAAACTTGCTTATTGAAAACGCCGTTCGCGCAATTGGTAATGGTATGGAGATGGCCAAAAAGACTGAAAAATCCCATAAAATTATGGTTGAGGAAGAGGAGAAGGTCAGCAATTTGGTCAATGAAATCGCGTCTGCTTCCATTGCACAAGCTGATTCAATCAGCCAGATAAGTTTAGGAATCGAACAGATATCAGCGGTAGTACAGACGAACGCTGCGACTGCTGAGGAGAGTGCTTCTGCAAGTGAAGAGCTCTCCGGACAAGCCGAAACTGTTACTCAGCTAATCAGCCGATTCCAGTTGAAATGAAATCCCAGACTCTCTGGTACTGAATTATAGGTAGGCCGAATCAAAAATGAAGAAATTGCTTTGAGCCGGAGATACTTATTTTGTAAACCCGGCTGCTTTCCATTACGAATTATTCGGTTTCTGTCCTCCAAGGGTGACATCCCATTTTTTCGTTTTTCATAAGGAACAAGAATCGGATAACTAGACATAATTCAGTAAGGAAACAGGATGCAGAAATAGAAATCTGAGCGGCAACAATGTGATACAGATTATCCTTAAGATTAGGAAAGGATGGTTGAGCTATGAAAAAAAGAGAGAATGATATTCTTTTAGAAACAGGAATAAATGAGGTTCCTTAGCCTGTGTCATCACTGACATCGAGATGCCAAACATGGACGGACATCACCTAACAAAACGTATTAAAGAAGATCGTGTACTATCTAAGATTCCTGTTGTCATTTTCTCCTCCTTGATTACCGACAAAATAATCTGTAGCGGAGAACTAGAATGATGACAACAGACAGGAAGTTGGATGTAACGAAATGTTAACCTTTTATTTTTCAAAACACGGGGAGCTTCTGTCAGAAAATTTATACTTATAGGTATTATTTTTGCATAGATGTTACGCCGGTTGGATAACTTAATGGCATTAAAGCAGCAATGGAATCACTTAATATATGCAACAATATCAGATCATAAAGTGCTATTACATTATGAATTAATAGTTACTTGTATTAACTCGGGTATCAGAGCTGAGGCGGCAGGATTGTCAGGTGATAAAAGAGTATGCTAGAGCTTATGTAAGCATCTGCATGCTCTTTTATACAGGCTAAGTATATATCCTGTTATTGATAAACACATAATTGAAAAAAATTATGAACAGTTTTTAAGGGAGTAAACCTATTCACCAAGCATACCTGGCTCTGCCCTTTTCCCACAATGCCGGAAAGGGGCGATGTTCCTAATTATCTGTAACTATAACCATACCATGCTCTACCACAGGCATTATAGTTCAGTATAGGGATCATTAAGGAAAATAGTAATCTGGTAATCATTGTAACAGATATTGAGTAATGTTGGTGAATGGGGGATATAATAACAGATGGTGACTATATTTTTATGTGATGACAACCAGCATATGATAAATAAATATCGCAACTTAATTAACAGATTTGCTAATAAGAACCAGATAACCTATACACTTTCTGCATTTACAAGTGGAGAAGCATTAATCTTTCACTTATCGGATCGTCCCAATCAGGCAAATATAATTTATCTGGATATCCTTATGGGTACACTCAATGGTATAGAAACGGCCAAACAATTGAGAAAGCTTGGCTGCAACTCTGAGATTATTTTTTTAACCACCTGCGAAGATTACGTGTTTGAGGCATTTGATGCTTCGCCTGTACAATACTTAATTAAGGATTCCACCTCGGCTGAGCGATTTGAGGAAATATTACTGCGTGCCGTGTCACTGGCGGAGGGTAAAAAGTCAGAGATGTTTGTATGTGAGTCAAACAGCGTTCGTAAAGTCATACCTACAAAGGATATTCAATGTTTTGAAATATTTAAACGATTAGTGAGAGTGCATTATCAAGGAGAAGAAAGATTTGATTATTACGGTACAATGGAACAGTTGGAAAAGCAAATGTTGAAGAAAGACTTTGTTCGAGTACACCGCTCCTATATGGTAAATTTACAATACATCGGGAAATTTCAGCGGCCGAACTTGATATTAAAAACTGGAGAGGTAATCCCTATTGGTGTTACCTATACAAAACAGGTTGATCAAGCTTTTTCCGAATATATATCTAGACTGAACATTTATAGGTAACAGAAGGAGGAAAAAATGCAAATTATATCACTTATATTATTTATTGCTTATAATCTAGTGTGCCTTCTGTATTTCAAGAGACATTTTCCGGAAAAACGTGGGCATTGGGTTTATTATGTCATTGCAATAGCAATTAATATAGCCTTCGGCTATACAGCGGATCATTTAGACCTCTATAGAATAAGACTCCTTGCTATAACCACATCCTTTATGCTTGAACTAAAACTGCTTTTTAAGATGGACCTTCTCCGGATTCTTCATGGTGGAGGTGCGTATGCTCTCGTTGTGTACAGCAGCAGAGGTATTACTGTATCTGTCTTTTCTATAATCCTTCGAAAGAGTGTTTATGATTTGCTCCGGCAGGATTTTTACTATTACATAATAACCAGCATAGCATTGCTTATTGCATTAGGATATATTCTGTGCGATATACTCGGATTGCCGGACACAGGTAAGTTAGGTTAAAATAAACCTGTGGAGGAGATACGAATGACAACCAAGGGAAACAGATACAATGATGAATTTAAGGCTGATATCATGAGGCTTATTCTTGAAGAACAACGACCTATAAATAGAGTTGCTAAAGATTTTGGTGTGAATGACCAGACCATACGAAACTGGTTAAAATCTGCTGATGCTAAGCAGAATCCGATCAACAGCCGTGTTGCAGAGCTTGAAGCACAGCTCAAGGAAGAAAAAAGGAAGAATGCTGATCTAGAGCAAACAGTAAATATACTAAAAAAATCCGTAGCCATCTTCGTTCAAGACAACAGGAAGTAGTTTATGCTTTCATAAAGGAACACAGCTCCGA
>JAEWMS010000043.1 GCA_023393115.1 Bacillota bacterium | reverse complement strand
TCTGAAGGTTTCTCATCTTTGTCTTAGGTTTCTTCCATTGCTTCCAAATACACATTCGAATTCGACGATAGAGCCATCCATTGATATTTTCAATAGGGTTCTTCATACTTGCTATTCCGTAATAGTTCTATGCCTAATATCTCATCCACTAGATGGCGATAAACTTTTCCGTTCTTTGAAGAAAAATATGTCCTATTGTATTTAATCTCGCCAAGCTTTGTTATTATGGATTTTTCTTCATTTCTGCGTTCTACATACCATTTCTTTTACGACTTGAGTCCTTTACTAACGTTGCATCTAAAGCTTCAATTACTTCAATACATAAAGCACGTCCTAATGCATCAGTTTCCTTCTTAATCTCTGAAACCATCGAGGATAGTCCATCTCCATCCTTGATCAAGGACAAAACTTTTTCATGTAACTTTTTGATGCCTTCTTCAGCAAATAGCTGTATAATATTATTTCATAAGAGACCTCCAGTTGATTTTCCTGTTTTCTAGTCAAAAACATTTTATCAAAAGGTGCGGTCTCTTATCTATTTTTTCCTACAGTAATTTTACACTAAGAGGCACTTCAGCGATAATATATACATGTAATCGGATAACAAATATAAAGCTGTTAAGGTATAAACATACATCATGGACGATCTATTAAATCAGGCTGGGAGTTACCTTTTTGATTGTCTTTTTCTGCTCAATGGCAAGGCCGTCCATCAACCACCGATACTGCTGGGTAGTGATTGCTTTTACCTCGACCTCGTTACGGGGCCATTGGAACCGTCCGTTGGCTAAGCGCTTATACGCAAGGACGAATCCATCCACCTCATAAACCAATGCCTTCATGCGATCGGTACGCCTGCCGCAGAACAAGAAAATATTTCCCTGCTCATAGGGATCCATGTGGAAGTCATTTTTAATAGTCGCAGCCAGACCATCAATGCCACGACGTAAATCAGTGTATCCACATGCGATGAAGATGCGCTTGAAGCCCGTTGCATCGTTAAACATTGGAGACAGCCTCTAATGCCAGTGCAAGCAGTTCTTTCGGTGTATTAGAATTGACCCCAATAACGAGACCATTTTTCTCTATGGTAATCTGAGGTATAAAAGAATGGGTGGCCTTTGGTGCTTGTGGATAAGCATCTGTTTCCGGAGCTTTCAACTCAGCAAATGTTGTATGGGTATTTTCCAGTGCTACGGTCCTGGCTCTTCGGAGCCAGTAGTAATAGGCATTCCGGGAAATACCATTCTGGTCACAGTATTCATCTACTGTCAATCCCGACTCAGCTTTCGCCTTGAAAACAGCTGCCCATTGATGAATTCGAATATTTATAGTTGCCAATCTTGTATCCATAGTGTGCCCTCCTTGTGAAAAGTGTAAAAAGTTGGTGCCAACTTTTCACGATTATCGCACACTTGGCTATACATTTGTAGGCACGTGAGGTTTACCATTTACTCATTGGCTATATCCTTCCCACTACCGGGCGGATTCGGGGCTTACACCCGTTGAAACGTGCGCCCGCCGGGCGCACCAAAAAAACACTCCACAAGTACTTTCGTACTTGTGGAGTGTCTCATAAGCGACTCTGAGTCTTCTGGACTCGAAAGCCTTTCATTGACTAATTATTGATTAATCGTCAAGTTCAACTGTTACTGCACCAGTATCTGGAACAGTTACTAAGAATGCCTTAGTTTCAGTCTCAGATCCAATAGTAAATGTAGCAACAAGAGTGTCAACTACTTTAGCACCAACAGTAGTTGGTCTTTCAGGAGCTGTATAAACACTACCATCGATTGAACCCTTCTTTGATGTCCATTCAATTGTACCGTATGTGCCATTAACAGTAGTTAAAGGTAATGCTATTGTTATTACTCCTGTTGTAGTATTATCAACCACATCACTTGCTAAACCAGCAGCAGTAACATTAGCTGTAGCTCTAGTCATAAAGAGTTCTGCTACATCATCTGGTATTGTTACAGTTACCTTAGCAGCATATACAACTGTATCTTTATCATCTGCTCTACTTAATACTACATAGTATTCAGTAGCAGGTGCAGCAGCGAATGTGAAACCATCAGCTGTTCTTGCACCCGGAATTTCTATAGCTCCAGATGTAGTTAGAAGTGCAGCCTCAAACTCTGTAGGATCATAATCAGAAAGATCTAATGTAACACCACCTGTTCGTGTTCTCTCAAGTTCCATTCCGATGTCAGGTGTATTTCCTTCGAATCCGAAATCTTCTGAATCATCAGGACCATAAGTTACAGTTACGAGATAATTCTTTCCTGAAACAGTTGGTATCGGTAATGTAATTGTTGCTTCGTTTCTGTCGTTATTCAACGTATAGGAGATAGGGAGAATATTAATATCAGGATCACCCTCTTCAACTACCTTAATGGCTCCGGTTAATGGTATCTTTTCAGATGTTTTTACGTATATTGTCTTAGCGTTTGTTGTTCCAACGCCCTTTACAATGAGATTGTAAGTTTCAACATCTGTTCCTGCAAAATCCCATCTGATATCCTTAATATCTGACTTATTGCCTGCAAGGTCTTGAGCAGCGGTAGCTGGTGTTAAGTAATAGTTCTTTGCCAATGCTAACTCAGTTTTAGTTGAGATTTTTACTACATTGTCACTAATGCTATAACCAGCAATAGTTACAGTTCTTGTTTTTTCATTATTGCTATTATCGTAATACAGTTCAGTAACCTTGTAAGTTCCTGCTTTGTCAATGTCCTCATCGTAAACAACTTCAATAGTGTTGTTGTCTACTGCCTTTACATCAACAATAACTGGAGCAACATCGTCAATCATGTAGGTGTAGAATATAGTGTTGGTTTCATCATTCAATTCGATAGCCTTTGCACCAACAAAGTCTTTAGCCCAAGCACTGAAGTCCAGAGTTATTTTTTCATCACTCTTAAACTTTGCACCTCTCTTAACATACCACTCTGTCTGATGAGTATCAGCTATATCCTTGTTACCTTTTTCAAAGGTAAAGTTACCTGAACTAGCTGGTAATGCAACTGGTTCTGAGAAGGTAACCTTAAGCTTCTTAACATTAATCTGCTCAACGTTGGTTACAGCAGGTCTTTCGTTTTCGAAATAATTACCAGTAAATACGGCTCTATCAGCGATTGCTGGGTTAGTAGCAGTGTACTGAGTAACTTTATTTCCTGCACCATCAGCAAAACGGCCTGCTGTTGTACTTATTGCATAGTCAATTGCTTTTAATTTTTGTGTTGATTTCTTTACAGCGTAAACTAATGTTTTACCATCATCAAATTGTCCAGCATAGTACATATCAATGGCTGTTCCGACTAATTTATCACCATCGATTTCTTTTACTGTTATATCATTTGGCCAAGCAGTAACTTTTTCATCAAAGAATATGTGTATTTCTTCGTCATTTGCTGCCCAGATATAGGATATGGATGGAATTGTAGTATCAATCTCTTTTGTATTTGTGAGAAGATCTACCTTAACATTTGCCATTGCATTTCCAAACTTATCCTCTATACCGTTCATTGTAATAGTATAAGTTGTATTAGCTGCTAATGACTGAGTAGTCAACTTAACTACTTTATCTCCACCTTCCAGGGAAGCCTTGACTGGTGAACCAATATCCTTATTAAAGGAATAGTTTGTAGGATCAGTTGCAGTCGCTTTGTCTACTTTCCTATCAAAGGTCAATTTTACTTCTGTACTGTTAACATATTCTACTTTCTTAATGTAAGGAGGCTGAGTATCAACCGCTGAACCTGAGAATCTGAATGAAGGATCCTTACCGGCAACCGACTTAATTACATTTCCAAACTCGTCAGCTACGCCTCTGATTTGTAAATTGTAAACCTTTTTATCAACCTGTGCCTCAGTTGTCAGAGTTACAGTCTTTTTCTCATTGTTGTATGCATCTGGATAGCTTGTGCTACCTGCTTTTGCACTGAGTACTGCGAGAGTCTCATTTCCATAAGTGATAGTGTAGTTGCTTATATCTTCAAGTGTTGCAACATCCATTGCATTATTATCATTGAAAATAATTTCAACTAAATTATTGTTTTCAGATGTAACTGAAGAACCAGCTGTAACTGTAGGTGAAGTTTTGTCTACAGCAGCACCACGGAATTTACGTGTAGTCTTTCCTAATGGATTAGCCAATACTGAATTATCTGTCAGGTTTTCAACAGTCAAAGTATATTCCTTACCTTGAGTCTGAGCTTCTGTCATAACTACAACAGTCTCATACTTACCATCATTATCACCCTTTGTATCATAAGCGGTTACACTTGTGATAGCCAGGTCATTGATTGAGTAGTTTGCAGCTGTTTCAAGAGCCGCTTTATTCATACCGTTCTGATCCTGGAAATTAAGTATGAACATACGATTGTTCTGAACCTTGATTGGATCTAACTTAGGTGCGGTTTTGTCTTCTATCGCCTGAATATTACGTGAAGTCTTAGCGATTGCCTTACCATCACTGTTTTTAACATTAGCAATAGTTACAGTATAGTATACATTTCTCTTAGCTACATCAGTAGTAATTTTAACCTTGTTTCTGTCACCATTTAATTCTGCCTTAACAGTCTTAAGTGACTTATCCCAAGTGTAGTTAGCTACATCAGTTGCTGTAGCAAAATCCATCTTGTCAGAGAATTCGATTTCAAAGGTGTTTGTATCAGGTGCTGTTAACTTTACAATTGTAGGAGCTGAGTTATCAGCAGCTATACCAGTAAAGTTTACTGAAGTACCATTTGCTGTTAAAGTGTATCCGGTTCCACCAGTTAAAGCATCAGTTTCAAGAACTAATAACTTAGCAGATTCCTTAACAACATTCTTAACAGCTACTGCTTCAGTTGTGTTCTTCTTAACGATAGCAAAATCTGCTGCTGTAGCGTTTGCTTCTTCTTTAAGAGTAACTGCTACCTTATTGTTAGCAACAGCCTTAACTGAATCAACAGCTATAGAACCGTTAACTGGTAACAAGCTGTACTTTGAAAGTGTTGCCTGTAAGCTAGAATCAGCAGCTAAAAGGTTTTCAGCAACTGTCTTACCTGATGCAGTCTTAGCAGTGAGTATGCCGTACATAAATCCTACTGCAGCATCTCTTGTAAGGTCGCCTGCAACATCATCAATTTTGCTACCTTCAACTTCTTTAAGCTGAGCAACAGCTTCAGTATATGAACCTGTTAATTTATAACCCATACCCTGGAGCATGAAGGTTGCAAATCTAGCAGCTGTAACAGATGCAGTTGGTCTGATATAGAATTTGCCATCATTGGTCTTTGAACCAGCGATGATGCCTTCCTGTACTGAGTATGCAACTACTTTCTTTGCATAATCTGATACATCTTTAGCATCTTCAAACTTTTCTAATATCTTGGCTGCGTCTTCATCAGTCAGTTTTTCAGCTTCAGCTTTGTAGCCGAATTCTGTTGCCAACCATATTAATGAATCCTGCACTTTTAAAGCAGCTTCCAAACCTTTAGCAGGGTCATTTACATCTGTTCCTGCATAGAGTTTGAGTTCTTTTAATACTGCAGCTTTGTCGCCATTTACTACTGTTGTAGTAGACTCAGTAGCTGCAAATGCAGCAGTCATAGAAGTGAGCACTAATGCTACTGCTAACAATACTGCTGTTAACTTTCTGAGATTTCTCATGTTCTCAAATCCTCCTTGTGTATTTTGTTGCGGGTGGGCTATGTAATTCCAGAGCGGGCTACGCCTATCCCACAATTTTATAGCCTCACTCGTCATACCTATTTATCGGGATTGGTACTGTTATCCATTATTATGGCTAAATTTACCTATCTCGATTCAAATGTATTATATCACTGGCAAATTTTTCAGTCAATAAAGCCATTTCAAGTGTAAAGAATTTGTAACAGAAATGCAACAAACCCCAGTGCAGTACACTGGGGTTTGTTGCATTTCTGTGTTATGTTATGGAACTTATAATATAAGTTTGATAATATAACTATTTTTAGTTAATTGAATTTTTACTATACTCTTAAACTGCAGGAATTGTAACTTTAGCTGTATACACTACTGCACCGCTAGCATTATCAATGATAGTTAAGTATACTACTGAATCTGCTGTAAAGGACGCCTGTGTAAATGTAACAACATTATCAAAATTATTGGAGTTTCCATCTACTATTGTATCGTTTGCAATAGCTGTTCCTAAGTCTGTAGCCAACTTTGCTTCATAGGAATATTTAGTAGAATCGAATCCTGTAAGATCTATCGATACTGAACCAACACTTGCAGTAATATTTCCGCCAATTTCAGGAGTATTTCCTGTAAAGCTATATATTTCAGTTTTTCCACCGGCGAATGTAACTTCTGCTTTGTACTTCTGACCTGCAAGTACTGGAACGTCGAGAGCTACCCTTTCAGCTGATGTGCCGGTAGATGGTGCGCCTGCACCAATTTGTAATCCAATACCAGATGATGTAGTAGAATCAACTTCGAATACGTTTATACCACTTATATCAACCTTTCCAGTAAAGTTAACAGTGATTGTCTTAGCGTTGTTAATTTGAACACCTGTTATATAACTTGAGCTAACCTTGTTTGTTCCAGGGAAATCAAATTTAACACCAGATACATCTGCTCTGTTACCGGCAATGTCTATTGCTCCTGCTAAAGGTTCAAGGTAATAGATTCTTGAAGCATCAATAGCATTTGTAAGTGATATCTTAACAGCAGGTGCGCCATTAGCATCTTCTGTTACAGTACCAGATCCACTGAATACAGGAACCTGAGCTTCTGATGAATTCAAGTAGTAAATCTTATATGATCCTGATGTCGATAGCTTTTCATCATACTGTACATATACTGTCTTGTTATCTTCAGCATAAACACCAGAGATTACAGGTTTTACGGTATCTTCAAGGTAAGCAGTAAATCCGTTGTAGTTTGCTGCAAGAGTATCTCCTGCAAGGTCTCTCAATGTGGCTACCGGTATTACTGGATTTGATCCAACCGCAAAATTAGTACCTGTCGAGTAATTTAAGCTTGTGAAATGAGTTTCTACTGCATTTGAATCTACCTTGCTGAAACCAGGAGTACCAAATGCTGTAGGAGCTACAGGTTCAGTAAAGTATACTCTTAAGGTCTTGGAGTCTATCTGTTCAACGTAGTCGACAGTCGGTGCAGTATTGTCTGTTGTATTTCCGTTAAATGTGTAGCCCTCTGGTGTAGCACCTGTAGCTACTGAAACTGCACTCATCTTGTTATTGGCAGCATCTGTAAATTGACCGTTTGAAGTAAGCTTAATCTGATAATTAGCAGTTGTAAGAACATCTGCTGCAGTAGCTGCTTTATAAACTACAGTTTTTCCACCGTCGAGTAAACCGGAGAAATTGAAGTTCTTAACAGTTGCAGTCATATTACCGCTGGCATCCAATACTCCGAATGCAATATCTGCAGGCCAAGCTTCTACAGTCTCATTCATAGTGATGTGTACTTCTTTTTCATTCATTGGGTAAATGTAGCCAACTTCTGGAGCAGTAACATCTAGAGTGTTTGAAGTTGATACGAATGTAGCCTTAGCATTTGCTAATACATTATTGTAATCATCTTCGAGTTTGTTCATTGTAATAGTGTACTTCTTATTTCCTGTCTGAGACTGAGTTGTTAAGGTTACAGTCCTTCTGTCAGAACTTAACTCTGCTTTAATGGCTGAACCAAGATCACCATCAATTACATAGTTGGTTGGGTCTATAGCAACTGACTTCTTAAGTTCTTCATTGAATGAAAGTTTAACTGTAGTTGAATTTACGAATTCTACTTTAGTTACGTATGGTGCTATTTCATCAACATCTGAAGAAACGAAGTTGTATTTAGCGTAAGTTGTACCTGATATTGGCTTCAACGCGTTGCCAAATTCATCCTGTACGCCTCTAACTTCTACAGTATAGTTAATCTTGTTTGGGTTAACTACCTGCTGAGCTGTAGTAAGGATAACTCCTCTATTATCCGAGCTGTAAGCATCAGGATATGTGCTTGCCATAGCCTTAGCACTGATTATCTCAAGAGTTGCACCTGTGTTGTCCTTGATTGTGTAGTTTGAGATATCCTCTAGACTTGCAACATCCATTGCATTGTTGTCGTTAAACCATATCTTAACTGTGTTATTATTGAAGGACTGAACAGATTTTGTTATGTTTACAGTTGGTGCAGAAGTATCAGCCGGAGCACCTCTGAAGGTTCTTGTAGTAGCACCGAGAGCGTTCTTACGAACTGATGCATCTGTCAGGTTAGTCATTGTCAAGGTGTATGACTTGTTAGCTTCCTGAGTTGATGTAGTAATTACAACCTGATCGTACTTACCGTCATCACCTACTGCGTCATAAGCTTTAACACTTTCAACTGTAAGATCGTTGATACTGTAGTTAGCAACAGATTCAAGAGCAGCCTTATCCATACCGCTTGCATCACTGAAGTCTACAATGATTGTACGGTTGTTCTGTACTCTGTGTGTTAAAACCTTAGGAGCTGTGTTGTCTTCTGTTGCTGTAATTGTACGTACAGTCTTGGTTATAGCTTTTCCGTCAGAATTCTTAACGTTTTGAATTGTTACAGTATAAACTATATTCTTTTTAGCATTATCAGTAACAAGTGTTACCTTTGTTCTGTCTGAATTCAATGTAGCGCTTACAACCTTTACATCTTTATCAAATGTATAGTTAGCCTTGTCAGTTACAGAAGCAAAATCCATCTTGTCGGAGAATTCAACTTCAAATGTGTTGGTATCAACACTTGAAAGAACCTTTATTGTAGGAGCAGTTGTATCTGCAGCTATACCTGTGAAGTTCAGAGCCACACCATTAACTGTTAATGTATAAGATGTTCCACCTACAAGGGCATCAGTTTCAACAACAAATACCTTGTCTGATTCTCTTACTACATTCTTAACTTCTACTTTTGTAGTAGTTCCCTTTTTAACTATTGCAAAATCAGCTGCACTTGCATTTGCAGCATCCTTAAGGGTAACTGCCAGCTTGTTGTTAGCAATTGCTACTACTGAATCAATAACTGCTGATGAAGGAACTGCGATGAGACCAGCTTTTTCAGCCTCAGCTCTGATGCTTTCATTTCCAGCTACGATTCTGTCAATAACTGTTTCCAAACCAGCTGCTGCATAGTCAGCTGTAAGTGATCCATAGATCAATCCAACAGCCTGATCTCTCAACAACGAAGTAGATGCGTATGTAAGATAATCAGCAATATCTTTTGCACCAGGAACAACTGAAAGCTGTTCAATTGCTTTCTTCCAGTCAGGTACTTCGTAACCGAGCTGCTTGAGTAACAAGGTTGCAAATTGTCCACCCAGTACATCGTTTTTGTCGTTGATATAAACCTTACCGGTTGCTGTGTCTAATGAACCTGACATAACACCGTTCTTTACAAGGTATGCCATTCTCTTTTTAGCATATGTAGCTACTTTTGATCCATCTGCGAAATCCTTAAGTATTGCATTTGTTTCAGCATCAGATAATGCATTTGCAGCAGTATCCATGTTGAATATTTTCGCCAACAGAACCGCACTCTGTCCTCTTGTTAATTTTGATTCAAGAGAAGGTTTGAATTCAGTTAAGCTAGTTCCTGCGTAAAGCCCTAGCTTGTTAAGAACATTTGCTTTTTCGCCGTTTACAGGTGAAGTTGCTGCAAATGCCGGAGCTGCAGTAGAAAGCATTAATGATGCTGCAACTGCAACCGCAGAAATCTTTTTAAAATTTCCCATTAGTAAATCCTCCTTATGTATTTTGGCCTTCGGTTACCCGGGACCACCGGCCAGGTAGTAAATCCCGGTGCGAGTGATTAATCAGGGGTTTGCAGACATTGCGTACCTGATTTCTGAAATCATTATAGCACCAAGATTTTTTCATGGTCAACATAATGTGGCATCATGTAAACTAACTGTAAGCTTGCTGTAATGGGGTTTCTTTCACCTGGAGGAGTATTATGGTAAACTACTTTTATACTTATTTTTATCAATTTGGTTCAAAGCCTTGGGATATCTATAATAAAGGTTTAGGATAATATCCATACTACGTGTATGTATACACAAACAAATTTCATAATGAGTAGAAGTATCCGTAATTTTTTCGTAATTTTGCAGGTTAAGTTTTTATCAATTAACGGTATTATTGATATTTATGGTAAAATGTAAGGGTATGTAACGAGGCCTGCAATAGGATAGGCAAATCAAGATATTATTCAAGATATTATTCAAGATATTATTAAGGAGGAATTTCCATTTGAATAAACTAAAGGATAACATTTTCTATATTGTCGTCTGGGGGGCTCTAGTTTTATTTGGACTTATCACTTTAATAAGTGCCTTTAAGTCGGGCCCATCCGCACTAAAGCTGCCCTCTTATTTTGGTATTGCTTTTATACTTGCAGCAGGTTTATTTGTTTTTATGCTGTTCAAGTTTAACTTTCTTAATAAGATCAGTACTGGAATTTTCATAGTTTTACTGGTTGTAGCAGCACTTATTCCAAGGCTTATTTGGATATACTATATCCGCACTGAGCCCTACTCAGATTTTCTCCATCTTCACAACTACGCTGTTAACGCCAGTAACGGTGATTTCAAAGGGTTTGTGAATTTTTATGCTGTATTCCCTTTTAAAATGAGTTTTGGTCTTGTTCTTGCCGGGTTGTACTCAGTTTTTGGGACAAGCTTGATAGTGGCTAAGCTTTTTAATGTAATAATGTCTGTAGCGCTTGTCTTAATTGTATACGCCGGAGCAAAGATGCTCTATGGCAATAAAGCAGCACGAATTTCAGGTCTCTTACTGGCTTTTTGGCCGGCTGATATAATGTACACTTCTGTTATTGCCTCTGAGCACTTGTTTTTGGTACTCTTTACAGGAGCAACGGTGTTGATTCTTAAATTCATAAAAAAATATACCTTTAAAAATTATGAGATAACCAACGGCAATCTTATTCTTATGGCAATTGGTCTGCTTACAGCCCTGGCCCAGCTCATACGCCCCATGGCAATGCTGCTGCTGCCGGTATTTACAGTATATATTCTGTTATTTAAAAAGTATCGTTCGGATTTCTTAGCAAGCTTTGGCCTTAAGCTCAAATCTATCTTACTGGTATTGGCAAGCTATTATATTGTAATTAATCTTATTAATATTCCTGTTCAAAGTGTTACCGGTGTAAATGTTACAGAGTCCGACTCAGGCTTTAATCTGATGATAGGCACAAACCAAAAGTCAAGCGGGATGTTTAACAACGAGGATTTCAGCATAATTGAAAATAATAATTATGATATTGACAGGGTACATAATGAAGCCCGCAGAATAGCTATGGACAGAATCACTTCCGACCCTTTAAAGCTCCCCGATCTTTTTTACAGAAAGATTGACAAGCTTTGGGGAAACGAAAACTACGGTTATTATTGGAGTACAGCACCAATAGGAGAGTCAGCAATAGAAAACGCAGTTAAATCATTTCCGAGGGCTTTTTATGGTATATCACAGGCTTTCTACATTCTAATTATTGTTATGGCGATTTGTTCATGCTTTTATAGTCTCAGAGAAAAAAATTATCATGCGCTAATTATTCTAATGATATTCGGGGGGATTTTCCTGTCCTATTTGCTCCTTGAAGTTCAATCCAGGTATCATCTGCCGGTTATGCCGATTTTAATTATATTCAGCACAAGTTTTTTTGAATTAGCAGAAATAGAATGAAAAAGAGTGAAGGATGAATAGTGAATGGTTTCGGAAACCAAGCTTGCGCTTGCTTGATTGGAATAATGTGAGGAGTGAGTTGTAAGTTGCTTCGTAAGATATATTAATTTACTTTTTTATAACTATTATATAACTAAATCCCGGTAATTGATTGAATAATAGTATCATATGTGATACTATTATAATATATTGTGAGGTGATATTTTTGCCAAGTGTGGAAAACTAATAGCGAAAATGAAAACTCAACCAAATGGAATACGCCTCGAAGAGGCTGAGAAAGTTTTATTTGCTTTTAATTATCGTTTTGATAGGCAGAAAGGCTCCCATCGCCATTATATAAATAAAAAAGGTGATGTAATAACATTAAAGTATGAGAGTCCAATGAAAGCAGCATATATTAAAGATATCCTTAATCGTATAAAAAAGTAGGAGGTTCGTATGGAAGTAAAAGACTATTTAAAAATGCCCTATAACTACATTATAAAACCAATAGATGATGAAAGCGGCAAGTACTTCTATGCAAGTGTACTTGAATTTGATGGTTGCCAATCAACTGGTGACAACTTCCAAGAGGCTTATGAAAATCTTTTAGAAGCCATGGAAGGCTGGATTGAAACCAAGCTTGAAAATTCACAACCCGTCCCTCTGCCAATAGAAAGTGAAAAATACAGTGGCAAATTTGTTGTAAGAATACCAAAGTCACTTCACCAGCACCTTGCAACAGAAGCTCTCCGAGAAGGAGTCTCTTTAAATCAGTACGCAATATACAAGTTGTCACAGTGAAATAACTTAACACTATAAGACTGATAAATAAGAGACTGCCCATGATACAACTGGGTCAGCCTTTTATTTATGCCACAAGAACAATAGTACTTAAACCAAAATTTTAAAAGCGGCTATAGCTGTCATTATAATAACTATATACCGAAAAATCTTTTCGTTGATCTTTCTTAATATGTAATAACCCAGAATAGCACCTAAAATAATCAGTGGCAGTATTACCGCAGTAATAGTTATTGCCCTTATGCCAATATTATGCCAGACGAAAATCTGTAGGGGCAGCTTTATAAGATTGATTATGAAAAAAAACCAAGCATTTGTACCCATAAAGTTATTTTTCTCAAAGCCTAATGCAAGTAGATATATCGTGAATATGGGACCTGCTGCATTCCCAATCATTGATGCAAAGCCGCTTAATACTCCTACAAGAACGTAAAACCAGGCTTTGCCTGGCACATTAAAGTTCTTACCTTTCATCTCAGTATAAACTAAAATTCCCAGACAGATTAAAATGATGATACCAATCAGTGTTAGAAAGGTCCCGTCACTGATATAATTCCCAACAAAAACTCCGAGGATTATTCCTATTATCGCCCAGGGTAAGGGCAGAAATACCTTCTTCCATTCCACACTTTTACGATAATACCAAATGGCAAGCAAATCGCCTGCTAACAGCATAGGTAACATAATACCTGTGGAATCTTTACCACCAAATATAGCTGCAATAACAGGTACTGCCAACATCGCAAGCCCGCCGATTCCTGTTTTTGAAAAGCCGATTATTAATGCAACTACGAATACAGTAATCCATTGTGTCCAATTTAAATCCATTATTTGCAACAAATGATCCATGTTGTTTCTCCTCTTTAAGTTAACCTCCAACTTATCAGCACTTCATATTCTATAACACTACTTCTTCAATGTTTCTCTACTGCTGGTCCAATCATCAAGCCCACTTTACATAGTATAGAAAAAAACAAGGTTTCCTGATATTAACATCCTCGACAAAAGCGTCAAGAGAAAAATGCAATATCAGGAAACCCACCTTAACTTTTCACTATTCACTATTTTATACGATTACATTCTTTCCAATAATGATGGGCCAGGTCTCCTCACCCTTTAGGCATCTGTTTTTAGACAGGGTTACACTCTTGTCAAGAATAGCATAGTTCAGAGTCGAATTTTCCTCAACCACACTGCCCTGCATAATAATACTGTCCTTTACAACAGCACCTTTCTTTACTGTTACACCCCTGAAAAGAACACTGTTTTCAACCGTTCCCTCAATAATGCAGCCGTCAGCGATAATAGAGTTCTTTACCTCCGCCTCTTCATTATATTTAGCAGGTGCTTCATCCTTAACCTTTGTAAACACCTTGGCCGAGCCCAGTAGTTCCTTGTTTATAGCCGGATTCAACAATTCCATATTGCACTTGTAATACATCTGTACAGAGGAAATGCTTCTCCAGTAGCCGTTATACTTATAACCGTATATTTTCAGCTTGCTAAGCATTTTAATAATAATGTCCATTACAAAGTCGTAATAGCCATGGGCAACACTCTCTTCCAGCAGAGATATAAGCAATTCCCTTTTAATCATGTAAGTACCCAGTGAACCTAAAAGAGTATTTGGATTCATGGGCTTTTCCTGAAAATCTACGACTCTCTGAGTGCTGTCAACCTGGAGTATCCCCATGTTTGTAAGCTCATCCATCGGTACGTCATTCATTTCACGATACATAATGGTTATATCAGCATCGGTCTCCTTATGAGCCTCCAGCATATTGTCAAAGGTTGTTGTATATACACAGTTTCCCTGAGAAATGACAACATACTCCTCGTTACTTCTTTTTAGGAAGGTTAGGTTATTGTACATGGCATCTGCAGTACCTCTGTACCAACCCGAGCTCTCATCTGATAAAAACGGAGGAAAGACAAAGAGGCCGTCGGTTTTTCTGTCCAGGTCCCATTCCTTTCCTGAGCCGAGATGATCCATAAGTGACCTGAAGCTGTATTGCGTTATAACACCCACATTTGTTATCCCCGAATTTACCATGTTGGAAAGAACAAAGTCTACTGCTCTGTATTTTCCGCCCACAGGTACAGCAGGTGTTGATCTCATTGTGGAGAGCTCCTTCAGTTTGGTGCTTTTACCTCCTGACAAAATTATACCCATTACATTTTTCATTCTCGAACACCACCTTTGAATACACTTTTGCCGGACTCAACAGTTAGTGTTGTAAAGTCCTCTTCACTAGCACCGATATCTATCATAACATTCTTACCTATAACCGCACCGGCCGGAATATTAGCCTCTTCACCAATTACAGTTATGCCGGAATTGTATATTCCAGGTTTATATTCGTTCTGTATATCTTCACCCTCACCAAGCTTGCAATTCTCACCGACAGTTACCCACTCGCTGATGATGCACCTCTTAACTGAGGTATTTTTCTTTACAACTGAATTTGACATTATTATTGAGTCCTCTACAAATGCTCCCTCTTCCACCACTGCTCCCGGGAACAGAACAGAATTAATAACGGCTCCCTGCACTTCGCAGCCTTCTGCTACCATGGATTTCTTTACACAAGCGTTAGGGCCGATGTAATGTGCAGACTTGACAGGGTTTGGGGTATATATCCTCCATTCGGGGTCATAAAGGTTAAACTCGGGAACTCTGCTTACAAGATCCATATTTGACTCCCAGAAGGCTTGTATGGTACCTACATCCCTCCAATAACCCGAGAACTGGTAAGCCCACATGCTTTTACCATCATTGAGCATAGCCGGAATAATATTTTTACCGAAATCATTATCAGAACCAGGGGTTTCATTATCCTTAATAAGATATTCTCTAAGGGTACTCCAATTGAAAATATAAACACCCATTGATGCAAGAGTACTTTTAGGGTTCTTGGGCTTTTCTTCGAACTCGTATATTTTGCCGTTTTCATGGCAGTTCATAATTCCGTAGCGACTAGCCTCCTCATACGGAACATTAATAACGGATATAGTCGCATCAGCATTGTTTTCCCTATGAAAGTCCAGCATCTTAGAATAATTCATTTTATAGATATGATCACCTGACAGAATTACTACACATTGGGGAGAATATTTATCTATGTAGTGAATATTCTGATATACTGCGTTGGCAGTACCTTTAAACCATTCACCTATTTCAGCCTTTAAATATGGTGATAATATTGTGACTCCTCCGTCGATCCTATCCATATCCCAGGGTTTTCCGATACCAATATGGGAATTCAACTTGAGAGGCTGATACTGGGTAAGAACACCAACAGTGTCAATACCTGAATTTGTACAATTACTGAGTGAGAAATCAATTATTCTGTACTTTCCCCCGTATAATACTGCGGGTTTTGCTACATTCTTTGTGAGGACTCCGAGTCTGCTTCCCTGTCCTCCGGCAAGCAATAACGCTATTATTTCTTTTTTATTCATTGCATCAACTCCCGGTAATTCATTTTGTCAATCAATTGCGTATTAGTAGTATTATTTATTTCATTTTTAAGTAATTCTACGCTTATTATAATTATTCCTTTTAAAACGAAAAATATAATTGAGTTGATGCTACATACCTAAAGCAAAAAACCCCCGGGGAGCCTGCTTCCAAGGGGCAGACTCCCCGGGGGTAATCGGATGTTGAGCTAAATCATAAAACTTGATTTATACTGCATTATGAACAAAGGCTGCTATACTGTCAATAGGTATATCTGTCACAGAACCAACACTTCTTATGGGATACCCATTTTGGTACCCGTTATTCATGTTGTCTCCCATATTGCCCAAACAACCGATACCGTTGGCATAAGGTGTTCCGCTGCAGGAATTACCTAATGCGCAGCCCGGTGCAGGTCCAATCTGGCTTATAAGTTTTACAAAGCAATCATTAACTGCCAGCAAAACTCCTGTGAATCCACATCCTGACATACCACCGCTTTTTGTAAATATGGTAACGGTTTCGCCAATTCTTCTTGACAAGGCGTTAACAATATTTCCGTGTATAGATAGACCGCCCGAATTACCGCCAAAATTGTTGTTAAAATCTTCAGACATATTTTCCTCTCCTTCCACAACATAAATGCGACTAATATCTCAAAACCATTTATGTTAGCCTTAAGATAATGCTTACTATTATCGCTTATTACATTTTATGTTAACGGTCAGGAGTTTGTTACTAATATTAAATCAACACTCAGCTAAGAGCCACTTAAAAATATTTAATCTTTCTTCATTTTCTATTTTTACACCAGAATCATAAAACTCTATTTGTCCGGGCCTGCCAGAGGTATTCAGTATATCCCTTTCCTCCATAAGGCGTTTAAGATAACGTACTGTTCCTGTGCTTCCATCTATTACATCAATATGGTCAGGCAGAACGAGTTTTAAAATATTTTTGTAAATAGGGAAATGTGTACAGCCCAGTACAAAGGTCTTGTAATTGTTAAAGTCATATCCTGCAAGCTTATTCTTAATAACCGGGATAACCCGTTCCTTGTCAAATATCATTTTCTCTGCAAGCTCTACAAGCTCAGGAAAAGCAAGATAGTCAACCACATGCTCGTGATCCACCCGCTGTACCAGATTATGAAATTTCTCCTCTTTTAGTGTCAGCTGTGTAGCCAATACCAGAACTCTTTTTCCATTTCCGTTCTCGACAGCAGGTTTTACAGCCGGTTCCATGCCTATAATAGGAAAGGAATATTTGTTCCTCAAATCCCTTACAGCTATGCTTGTGGCAGTATTACAAGCTACTACCAAAGACTTTATACCCTTGCCTACCAGAAAATCTACTGCCTCAAACACATAATTATGTACCTCTTCCTTGGTTTTTGTACCATAGGGCACATGTACATTATCAGCATAATATATATAATTTTCATCCGGAAGCTGCCTGAGAGCCTCACTTAGAACTGTTATTCCTCCAAAACCCGAATCCAAAAAGCCTATACTGTCGGTTCTCATAGAATTTTAACTCAACTCCTTTGTAATCAGCAAAGTTTACTAAAAATTCCTCATATTAAGTATACCCTCATATCTCCCTTCTTCGGGGCTCTTTGGAAATTTTCACGATTATGGCGAATAAAATCCAGGAAATGCCGCAATATATCACCGAAGGCAAGAAATAAATAAAGTACATTAATTCTTTAAACATTCTTGAGAAACTACCCACACCGTAATAACTGTATAGAGAGACACCCAGTGAATAAAGTGCGGCGAGTATCAGACTTACAGGGACAACAGCAAGGGTTTCCCTTCCCAAAAACCGCTTGTAAAGCAATAGCAGCAGTAAAGGAAACAATACAGCCGTTATTCCGTAAACAATATAAATACCCACCATTGGTAGGTCAAGCCTGACTATGATTATGAGCATGATAACTATGATAGCCGAGTTTATTATACTCAGCCCCAGTGCCTTTAAAAAGTTTCTCATATTAACCTCCTTGTCATTTATGCTTTTGCTTCTAAAGCTGCTCCTTTAAAAATTTCAGATGCTGATCGATATTTTCTCTGGTTACAAACACACCGAAGTCTTCAGGAACCGAGGTATTATTATAGTCATTAAACATTTTAGCCAGCATCTTCTCACCAATAAACACTCTGAAATGAGAGGTTTCATAATAATTAAACGGGTCTACGGTTATGGAATTTATCCCGCTGAAGTCGTAGAAATCAGTAAATTGTACCAGCTTCTTTTTAAACTTAATAAACTCAGATGGATTATTAGCCAAATAAGTAGCCTTATAAGTCGGGTTAATAAAAACTGTACACTTAATCGAATTCTGATTGCATACACCGACAAATTCCTGAATATCCTTCAGAGTTTCCTCCATATATTTGGTTTTATGAACAGACGGGTTCTTAAACTTTTTATCCTTAATGTGCTCTTCCTTGTGTGTATTTATGTACTCATCTATTTCTGTATGTATAGGCCGGCCCGTATTATATATGTCGTAAAATACCGGAAATTCTTCCTTGGTTGGATTGATGTATGGCTTTAGAATATTTCTGTCCGGCATTTTAAAGGTATATTTGATATAATACTTTAAATTTTCTATTGGTGAAGCAGAATAAGGAGTAGTGATAAACTCACCGTTCTCTGATCTTGACTCCAGTTTATACGAAAAGTCCTCCAGCCCCAGCATAACAGACTTCACTTTAACACCTTTATCGATGAGCAGCTTTAGATTGTATAAATGCTCCGAAGGTATACCCTGAGATATTGTCATATTATAATACTTTCCACCGGGAATGGTTTCGCTGGGTATATTTCCCACTCTGGATGAACCAAAGAGGAAGGAGTCATACTTATCTTTATTATTTAAAAGATACCTCATTTTAATGAATCGCTGATTGGGTTCGATCTTCTGTTGTGTAAAATCAGTCCGATAGATTCCATAAGGATCATAATGAATGTTTATATATGTAGTTGGTGCCAGAGCCAGAAAAGAAATAATTAATATTTTAATGATAAGTTTAACAACATTCATAGAGCCTCCTATCTGCGTGTATATGTTCTGGAGTTTCAGCACGCAAATTAATAATCTAAAAGTGACTAAAATTGAAAATATATAAATTCATTGCTTCCAAATTCTCCAAGAAGCAACATCGATAAAATCAGCAAATAGTATGCAAGATATCTTACTGCAGCCGGTTTGGTCTCAATAATAACCCACAAGTTTTTCCCCGACTCCTCCAGTCGGTGTACTGCTTCCAGGAAAAAGATGAGGGCGAAGCTTATAATAAAGTAGACCTTATCAAATCCGGCAGAAGCAAGCTGCGCCAGCTGTGATTTCACCATTGCAGTACTAAATAATCCTTCAGGTATGTGACTTATAATATGTACAGCATCGGTCATGCTGTTTGCTCTGAAAAATATCCATGTAAAGCTTATCATAATAAAGGTTATCAGTACTTGCAGCTGTGAATATATAATCGGTAGTTTTTTCAGCCTTAGGATTTCAACTGCTCTGTCCCGCATATTCCGGGTAATATATGAGATAACCTGGAACAACCCGTTAAGGCCTCCCCATATGACAAAAGTCCAGCTGGCTCCATGCCATAACCCGCTTATGAGGAAGGTAACAAGAAGGTTAAACATCCATTTCGGCTTCGATACCCTATTTCCCCCCAAAGATATATATACGTAGTCCTTAAACCACGTGGAAAGAGATATATGCCATCGTCTCCAGAATTCAGCAACCGATTTTGATAGGTAAGGCCGTTTGAAATTAGTCATAAGCTTAAAGCCCATAACCTGACCGGCACCTATTGCTATATCGGAATACCCCGAAAAATCACAGAATATCTGAAATGAAAAGAATATTGTTGCTATGATCAATGTTAGTCCGGTGTAATCCTCCGGGCTGTTGTAAACCTGATTTACAAGCAGTGCAAGCCGATCTGCTATAACTACCTTCTTAAAAAATCCCCATGCCATCAGCTTTAAGCCTGATGTTACCCTCTTATAATCAAACGTATGATATTCATGAAACTGATGAAGCATGTTCTGGGGTCTTTCAATAGGCCCTGCCACCAGTTGCGGATAAAACATAACGTATAAGGCATATATTCCGAAATGTCTCTCTGCCTTCTGATGTCCTCTATATACCTCAATTACGTAGCTAAGACTCTGAAAGGTATGAAAGGACAAGCCTATAGGTAGGAGAATCCATAAATTTTCTATTGGATAATTCCAGTGCAGCAGTTTTGCAATATAGGCAATATTCTCATTAAAAAAATTAAAGTACTTGAAAACAAATAATATACCAATATTGGACAAAATACTAATTATTAAGAATAGTTTTTTCTTCTCGCCCTGTAGCTTTTCAATATATATTCCGGCAATATAATCTATAATTATAGTGAAAGCCAAAATCAATATGTACGCCGGAACAAAAAACATGTAAAAAATGCAGCTTGCAGTTAGCAGCATAACCCAGCGGAGCTTTTGGGGCAACAGAAAATACAGTATTGTAACTATGGGAAAAAAAATTAAAAACTCCAGTGAATTGAATAGCATATGTACCTCTTATTATGTAATCATCATTTGAATTTTACTACATAATAAAAAACAATACAACAATGTTTGGCATTTGAAGAAGACATATCCTCGTATACCACATTTGCATACTTAATCAGTAGTTCCATATGCGTAACTTGCTTTTCGGAGCAAAATAATCGCGCCTGCTATGACCATTACTATTGATATACATTGTGACGGAGAAAAGACTGTTTGAAATAATATTCCCCTGTCATCGCCTCTGAAATACTCTATAGAAAACCTAAAAATACCATAAGAAATAAGATAGGCAGAGAATGAGTAATTTAACAAGAGGTTACTGATTAGAAGGAATAGTGTAGCTAGAAATACAGCCTCCATCAACTGGACAGGAACTACTTTGACTCCTTCACCATAGTATTGTGCTGCCAGAGACTTGTCAGGAAAAATAATACCAACAGGTGAACTTGTGGGTTTACCAAAGCAGCAACCCGCAAGAAAGCAGCCCACTCTACCAAAAAAGTGACCTATAACTATTGATGGGGTAATACAATTCAACACCTTCATTATACCTGTAAATCCTTTATTAATACTTTTGTACATAAGTACAAAGGTAATAGCTCCCCCAACAAGTCCGCCTTCAAATGTCATTCCAGTGTACTTTGTCATCTCCGACAGAAAATTACGGCTGTTTTCATAGTGATATACCTTATTGAATAAAACAGCCGAAATAAGTCCGGTAAGCAGCGAAGCAGCAATCATTACCCATAGATTGTCTGCCTGAGCATTGGGTATTTTTAGTTTTTTACAGGTTTTCTGCAGGACTAGCAGACCTGATACCATGCCAATCCCCATCAGCAGATTATATGAGGAAATTGTCAGCCTGGAGCCTAATAACGTCAATTCAATAAACGGCAGCATTAATACCTCAATATTACCTTGTTAATCAATAGTTTCTTTTTTCTGTGTAAATGAAAAAATTGCTGCCAGAAGTAGTAATATTACTACAATCAAAGTTAACATGTTAAAGGTCACTAACGTTATCGCTGAGAATAATGTGGCAACCAGAAGACCTATCCCTGAGGCAATTGGCCATTTTTTTGCAGTAATTGAAAAGAATATTCCAATTATTGCACCGATCAGTCCCAAAGTCATAAAGGTATTTCCTGCTGCATTTGTTGTTGCAGTGGTTGAGTCACCAATTGAGCTCAAACCTGCGGCACAGGCGCCTGAACATACTGAAGCAGGCAAACCCAGAACACCTCCGATTATACCTAAAACAATTGGGACATTTGAAGTTCCTCTTACTTTTGACATTGTTACTCCTCCTTAAAAAAATTAAGTTCGCTAAATACTATTTTCAACAAATTTCATTTAATAATACATGGACTTGTAAAAGAGAAAGGCACCTGTGTTTTCAGAAAACACAAGTGCCAGATTGGTCTAATTATATCGAAGTAGGAAAATACTAGTTCAATTATTTTTTTAGTGCTGATCAATATATAATATTGTTCTTAATAAGACATTTGCACCCTTAAGACATTTCTCAGCAGGTGTATACTCCAGCTCACAATGGCTGTGTCCCTCAACACTCGGTACAAATATCATGGTCGTGGAAATAACGTCAATTACATATTGCGCATCGTGGCCCGGCCCGCTGTATAGCCTCATGTTTGTGTAGCCATAATCATTTGCACTCTTCTCAACATAATCAACCAGTTCCGACGTATACATTACTGATTTGCGAGTCCATGCTTCCTGGTAGGTTACCTTGCACTTTTCCACTTCCTGTGGAATCTTCTTTATAATATCAAGAACCTGCTTGATAACCTCAGGGTTTTGATGCCTTGCATCAAGGGTAAACCTTACTTCCTCAGGAATAACTGTATGAATATTGGGGTGTGCGGAAATCTTTCCGGTTGTGTAGACCAGCCTACTATCCAGCGTATCCAATTCATCATGCAGATACTGAATTGTCTTGACTGCCGCATAAAGCGCATCTTTTCTATACTTCATAGGGGTTGTTCCAGCATGACCAGCCTGGCCGCGGAAGGTAAATTCATAATTTATCATACCGCACACACCTTCAACAACGCCTATATCATAGCCTTCGCTTTCCAATACCGGCCCCTGCTCAATATGTAATTCAACAAGAGCAATATATTTATCAGGCGACATCCTGTTTGAGATATCCCCTTTAAATCCGCTTTTTTCTAAAGCCTCTCCAAAAGTATACCCGGGTATATCCTTAGCCTCTGAAGCTAGCATTTCCGCTTTATCAAATTTTCCGCAAATAACACCCGAAGACATCATTGCAGGTTCGAAACGCGCACCCTCTTCATTTGTCCATACAACTACGGTAATAGGGTGCCTATGGGGAATTTTTTCTTTAACTATAGTTTCAACAGCCTCCATAGCTGTCAATACCCCCAGAATTCCGTCGTAATTGCCGCCCTGCTTTACTGAGTCAATATGCGAACCCGACATTATTGCGGGAAGGTTTTCTGTGCCGGGAATGGTGGCATACATGTTTGCCATATCATCTGTGACAACAGTTGCTCCGATGGCTTCCATCCTTCTCTTTACTTCATATCTTGCTTTAAGTGCTTCTTTAGAAAGCGAAAATCTCGTTACTCCCCCATTGCCGGTGTCACCAAATTTACTAAAAGTTTTTATTTTATCATCCAATCTTTCGATACTACAAGATACCATAATATTCACGCTCCTCTCGTAGAAAGTATTCTAAAGTAATTCTTATTTAAGTAAGGATTACTTTAGTGAGAATTACTTTAGTAAGCCTTACTTCACTGCGCATAATTCAGGCTCAAGTTTTTTTGAAATTCTGGTTCCCTGTGAAATAGCTTTTGCAGGACATACTGTTACACATAAGTGGCAACCCACACATTTATCAGCAATCAGCACAGGCTTTCCGGTGGTTTGATGCTGGCTCAGCGCCTGATGTCCTCCATCGTAACAGGACAGGTAACACCTTCCGCAGCCCAGACATTTACTTCTATCAAACTTTGGCAGGCAAATGCTGCCCCTGTCAAGGTCTTCAGCAGGCACAATCTGAGGAAGTGCCTTTCCCACTATTTCACTTATGCTTTTGTACCCATGGGAGCTCAGATAATACTTCATCCCTTCAACCATGTCATCGATTATTCTATAGCCATATTGCATTACAGAGGTTGTAACCTGAATATTTTCACAGCCCAGCGCCATAAATTCAGCTGCATCCTTCCAACTCTCAATCCCACCCATACCACTGACAGGAACAGCTTTTAGCTCACCACAGCTTTTCATTGCTTGAATAAACCTCAGAGCGATAGGCTTAACAGCTTTTCCGGAATATCCCCCCACACTTGTCTTTCCCTTAACCTCCGGTGCAGAAGCAAAACTGTCCAAATTTACATTGATGATACTCTTTATGGTATTGATTGCTGCTATACCATCAGCGCCTGCATTTACTGCGGCAATTGCCGGAATTTCCATGTGGCCGATATTTGGTGTCATCTTGGCCAGAATGGGGATATTTGTACCTTTTCTGACAGCTCTGGTATATGAGGCAACCAGTTCAGGATTTTGCCCCACATCTGAGCCCAATCCGTTTGCCGCCATGTGGGGGCAGGAAAAATTGCACTCTATAATATCTGCTCCGGCATCGGTCATGAGCTCTGCAAGATATGTCCATTCCTCCTCATTTTGACCCATGATGGAGGCAACAATTATTTTTGTGGGATAATCCTCTTTCAGCTGCTTTATAAACTCAACATTTTCTTCCAGAGTATGTTCAGATATCTGTTCTATATTTTCAAACCCTATAAAGGGAACAGCTTCCTTCCTCAAAGCTTCAAATCGGGGAGAAACCTCCTTTGGCACAAAGGTCCCTATAGTTTTAAAGGCAACCCCGGCCCACCCCATATTAAAGGCCTTGGCTACCATTTCATAATTACTTCCCACCACCGAAGAAGACAGGAAAAATGGATTCTCGCATTTAATTCCACAAAATTCAATGGATAAGTCCACATCCTTAAGCTCTTCCTTTCCATATGACGCCACATTAATAATAATTTCATCTATATCCACAGGCCGGTTTATTTTCTGTTTTAAACATACCTTCATGCAATCTTTTGTCTTGCAGTTAACACAAGGCACCTTTTCTGGTATTTTAGCAGCCGCCCCTGCATAATTTTCAAATCGGATTGAACGGAGGATAGTGTCAGCTTCAAGGCCGAAAAGACATGCTTTTGCACATGGGGCATTGTTGCATAGCAGACAGCTGCTTACTTCATCAATTATTGATATATCCCTATATAATACTTCGCCCAAAGCAATCACTCCTTTTCATTTCTCGGCTGGCGTTTGATAAATTTTCCAAAGCCAGGCTTACCTACGAAATCACCGTTATCATAAACCAGTTCTCCCCTTACATATGTCTGTACAGGATATCCCTGCAATTTTTTACCTTCCCATATAGTATGGTCGTAGTCTGAATGCATGTTGACTACTGAAATAGTAAAATCTTTCTCGGGATCGTAAATAACGATATCTGCATCCTTGCCTACTGTAAGAGAGCCCTTCTGAGTACAGCCGAAAATTTTTGCCGGATTGGTGGAGCATAGTTTTACAGCTTGATTGAAAGTAATCCTACCTTCGTTTGCTGCAGACAGCATATACGGATAAAGATTTTCGATTCCGGCGCAGCCGTTTGGTATCTTTGTGAAATCATCTTTTCCCCAGTCCTTTTCATAGCTCTGGAAAGGGCAATGATCTGTTGCAACCGTATCAATGGTGCCGTTCTTGATAGCAGCCCACAGGGCGTCCTGACTTTCCTGACCTTTTATTGGAGGTGAACAGACAAAATTTCTGCCATCTTCCCGTTTATACACATCACAGGTAAATTCGAGATATTGGGGACATGTTTCAACGAATATATCGTAGCCCTCCATTTTTGCAGCTACGGCAGCTTCAAGTCCTTCCTTGTCTGCCATGTGAACTATATACAACGGAGCATCAAAGGCTTTTGCCCAGTGAACAGCTCTTTTGTCGGCCTCCGCCTCAACGAACTCAGGTCTGCTGAGATAATGGTACCAGGCAGAGGTTTTTCCCTCTTTTTTGAATTTCTCAATATTCAGGTCGATAATATCCGGATTCTCGGCATGAATATTTGTAATAGCTCCGGTCTCCTTGGCTTTTAGCAATACCTTTACCAGTGTTGCATCATCAACCATCATGCCTTCCTTTTTGTATACCAGAAAGCATTTAAAACTTGTTATACCGTATTCAACGGCTGCTTGAAACTCATCCAGTAAGGTTCCGTCATTGAGGTCGGTGATAATACAGTGAAAAGCATAATCCACACAAGCCTCCGGGGCACACAGCTTTTTTCTTTCTTCAACGGTTTCCAATATACCCTTGCCTTTTCTCTGCATCGGATAGTCAAATACTGTTGTAACACCACCACAGGCGGCAGCTCTGGTACCCGATAAATATCCATCAGCCGATACCGTTCCGCCGAATGGCATAGCCAGGTGAGTATGAGCATCTATGGCACCAGGCAATACATATTTTCCTGAAGCATCAACAATTGTTTTTGCTTCAATGGCTAGATTTGTTCCTATATAAGCAATTTTTCCGCCTTCAACTGCAATATCCGCAATAAAGCTTTCACTGGCAGTGACAACGGTACCGTTTTTTATTAATAGCTCCATCATTTCAACCTCCATTCGGCGCAATATGCGCTTATAAATTTATTTTCCTTTTCACTGTCCTTCATAGTTCAGACATGTCTAAATAACTACTCCAGGTATTTGTTATTTAATCATGCCTGAATCAGGTAACGTAAACTGCCACCCAATTCAGGCACAAAGTTGTAACGTTTATTTCGGATAAAATTAATTCAGCTTGTAAACAAGTACCAGACCTGATCTTTGGTATACCTGTGCGATTTCAAGCAGATTCATTCCGCCTGCATTGGCAGCAATCAGGTTTGATACCCAGGTAACACCAAAATCAACCTGACCGGTGTATACTGCTGTTGTTTCTCCGATATCACCGCCGCCTGGAACGATCTTAACCTCCAAGCCGACATCATTATAATAGCCTTTTTTAAGTGCCACGTAATAACCCATGAACTGTGCCTGTGGGAGCCATTTGAGCTGAATGGATACAGACTTCTTTTCAAGGTTGTCGAACTTTCCGCCTGAGGCCATTGCATCTTTTAAGTAGGAAGTATTACGGATATTGTCCAATGTTAGTGACTGTAATTTTGAAGCTGCTGCCGAGTCAGTCAACTGAATGTACTTCTTTGCTAGATCAAGTGTCTGCTGCATTGCTTTTTCATCCATGTTTCCGTAATCTTTTACGGTAGCACCTGCTGTATCGGTTTCAACAAGCTTTTTAACCTCAGAGGCCATATATGCCTGATGCTCGCTGGATACTGAAGAGCCGTACTCATATACAATCTTTGCGGCCTCTTCAGGATTGCTGCAGGCATATTCCCAACCCTTCATTGAAGCGTAGAGGAAGGCTTTTACGGTATTTGGATTTTCTTTTGCGAATGTCTCTGTACAGAAGATGTTGTCTTCAAGCATTGCAACGCCTTCTTTATTCATATCAATAAAGTTTACTTTATCACCGTATTTGTACCCACCGGAGTAACTGTTTTTAACCAGTCCCAGCTCGTTGTAGGTCATTGCTGAAGCAAGGGATATGGTGTCATTGTCAAAACCGTCCATATCAAAGGCCTGACTCAGGAAGGTGGTAGGCTGACTATATTTCGCCAAAAGTGCCTGTACCTCATACTCGTTTCCAAGTCCCCAGTTACCCACTTTACCTTTACCTGCAGCATCTTTTATAATGCTTTCTGCGGTAGCTGTCGCGTCATAGTATTTTCCTGAGCTTGCTGCTTCAGTGTTGGCCGCAGCACTGTCAGAAGAAGCTGCTGAAGTACTAGCCGGCGCACTTGAAGTGCTTGCTGCACTGTCTGATGTTTCGGTTGCCTTACCACACCCTGCTAATGTTGTTAAAACCATTGATATTGCCACTATAGCGGCCAATAACTTTGCTATTTTCTTTTTCATAGTTTAACCCTCCTCGTTATCTGTAAATATATTGTTATATTTGGGAACAGTTTTAGCTATTCCTTATTAATCTGAAAGTCACCGGTTGCGGCGGCCTTTCAGTAAAACTCCCTCAGCGGTTAATAATATTACATACATCAATATGCCTATGGCGCAGGCAACAATGATGTAGGCCCAGGCTGTTGCGTATTGTGCCAGAACAATGCTCTCACGTATCTGACGCCCAACTCCTATGATGTATTCTGCAAAATATTCGCTGACCAGTGCACTGATAATACTTGCGGGAACACTTACTCTTAAGGCTGTAAAAACATACGGAAGACTATTTGGCACTCTCAATTTTAGAAAAACTGTAATTTTGCTTGCTGCGAAGGATTTCATCAAATCTTCCGAAAAAGGCTTTAACTCTACAAATCCTCTGTATGCATTTATGCTCATGGAAACGGTACAGGTTATCATAACCACAATCATCTTTGCCAGCATACTTCTCATATTCGGATCACTGCTGAAATCCTTTGTCAGATTATTCAGAATAGGTGCTATAGCTACAATAGGTACAGCTGTAAAGGCCGATGCAATGGAAATACCTCCTGCTCCCCATTTGGGAAATGCCATCACAATGATTCCCAATAAATACCCTAATGTTGAACCTAGAATCAAACCGCCGACCGCTACAATAACAGTAGCTTGAACATTTTTTAATACGACGGGTACATTATCAAATATGATGTTGATAATTCTTCCAGGCAAAGGAAGTGTGAAGGTATCAGCTCCCAGAATTTTATGTAAAAGCTGCGTTTGCCAGAGTACTAATATTAACATTCCGAATAGAACAGGATAAAGAATAGTTGTGATTGATTCTTTACTTAGCTCGGTTCTCTTTTTTGCCTTATTACTGTCAGTTTTATTAGATGTTTTTATTTTCAAGCGACTTGCTTCAGTGTTTAAATATCCGTTTTCCATACGCATTCACCTCATCATCTTCTAACTTTTTTATAGGGTGATACCAATTTTTCAATTACTGACATAAGATAAAAACTTAAAATTCCTATTATGGCACTGAAGAATACAATCTGCCAGAACACATATATACTCATGGCATGCTTTAAGGATTGGGAGAGCATACACCCCAGCCCTCCGCCGCCCTGCAGGGTATCAACCAGGATTGATGCCGTAATAGCCATTGGAGCGGATATTTTTAGGCCTGTAAAGAAGTATGGTAAGCAGAATGGTATAAGCAGCTTTTTGTAGATATCTATCTTCTTTGCTGCAATAGAATACATCAATTCATGCTTCTCCTTTTCAACTGCCTTGAATCCGGCCAGAGTATTTGTTGCTACCGGATAGAAGGTTAGTATTGCAGCAATTACAATTCTGCTTTTATCAATATCCTTTGTAATGGCCAAAACTATAGGGGCCATACCCAGAATAGGTATCATCTGAATAATCATTAAATAAGGAAAAGCTATTTTTTCAAGAGATAAAAACATATTCATTAATAATGCTAAGATAAAACCTATTGCACTTCCGATAAGAAAACCTATTCCCGCTCTTACCAATGTAACTGCAGCGTTGCTGAGGACAATTTGCGAGGCTGTCTGACTGCCGTTTACAAGCTTCTGACTGAATACTGAGTCAACAATCTGGTAAATGTGAGGAAGAACATTCTCTGGTGTTCTTTTAGTTTGTGCAATGGCTGATGCTGCAATTTCCCAGACTATAATCAGACCAATGACCCAAACAAGGGTTACCATCTGCTTTGAGGATAAAACTCTTTTTACTCTGTTCAAATCTATACCCCCTCAAAACTGTTTCTTACCTTCGAAACCAGCGAATTGAATTCTACAGTATCTCTTACCTCCAACCCTCTTGGCCTGGGGAGGTTTATATCCACAACAGCCGAAACTCTTCCGGGATGAGGGGAAAGCACTACCACTTTATCCGATAGAAATACTGCTTCCTGAATATTGTGAGTTACAAAAACAATTGATTTCTTTGTTTTACTCCAGATGTTTTGCAAATCCAGATGCAGTTTTTCCTTTGTAAATTCATCAAGCGCCGAGAATGGTTCATCCATGAGGAGAATCTCAGGACGGAGAGCCAGGGCTCTGGCTATACCAACTCTCTGCTGCATACCTCCGCTCAATTCATGAGGATGCTTTTTTCCGAAATTATACAGGCCAACTAATTCAAGCATCTGTGTGACACGGGCGGTACGTTCCTTTTTGGGTATGCCCATTATCTCCATTGGCATACAAACATTTCTTCTTACGGTACGCCAGTCGTACAAAACCGGGTTCTGAAAAACAATCCCAAACTTCTGCTGAAGTCTTATTTCACGTGGTGTCAAACCTCTGATGGATATGGTTCCTGATGTTGGCTGCTGCAAATCGGCTATTGTTCTGAGCAGTGTTGTTTTCCCGCAGCCCGAAGGTCCTACCAAAGAAACAAATTCTCCAGGCTTTATTTCAAGATTGATATCCTGAAGGGCTATCACCGGTTCACCGCCGTTTTTGTCGGGAAACTGCACCGATAAATTTTCAATTTTTATTCCGGTTTCCAAATCCTCTGTATCGGAAAGTAAATCTCTCCTGTAATCGTCGTTTATTTTTTTAGCTAGAAGCATATCCAATCCCTCCACTTATTTACATTTTTAACTGATAACAACGCAAAATGGCGTAAAACTATTCGTTTTACGCCATTGTAATCAGTTAAAATAAATCTCTATTAAGTTACACTACTCACCAAAGCTTGTTATATATGACCAGGAGGTCATCCTTTGTTACCTCTTTTATGGTGTTTGAAGGACTACCGCTTGCCATTGCATCCTGTGCCATTTTGTCTTTTACCCGGTCAAACTCATCCTTACTGATTCCATACTCTTTTAAGGTGGGTATTTTTAAATGTATGCAAAGCTCTGATAGCTTTTGAATAAAGGCCCGAGCGGCTTCCTTATCGTCAGCCATTCCGTCTGTCGCACCTATTGCCCTGGATATTGCTGCAAATCTCCAATAGCAGCCATCCATCACATATTTCAGGCATTCCTTTATTAGCATGGCATTTGATATTCCGTGAGGTACATGAAACAGGGCCCCTATTGGTCTGCTCATACCATGTACCAGAGTTACCGACGCGTTGTTGATGCAAACTCCTGCTTCAAATGCTGCTATTGCCATCTCTTCTCTTGCTTTCAGGTTGTTTCCGTCGTTGTATGCAACGGGTAGATATGTAAAAATTCTTTTGATGGCGCTCAGCGCATATATATCGGTGAGAGAATTTCCTTTTCTGGAGGTATACGCTTCCACCGCATGGGTCAGGGCATCCATTCCAGTTGCTGCTGTGACTTCGGGAGGCGCTGTAAGTGTAAACTTCGGATCAACTATTGCCAAGTCAGGCAGCAGAGAGTCACCCTTCAGCAGCATTTTTATGTTTTTGACTGTATCAGTAATTATTGTGAATTTTGTTGCTTCAGAACCGGTACCAGCAGTTGTGGGTATTAAAACCATTGGTGGAAATTTCCCCTCTATCTCCTTACCCATATAGTCCGAAACTCGCCCTTCCAGTACCGACATAGCAGCTATTGCTTTTGCACTGTCAAGGGGGCTTCCCCCTCCTATGGCAATAATGAAATCACAGCCCGTTTCCCTGTATCTTTTTACACCAGCCTCAATCATTTCTACTGTAGGCTCTCCGGTTATATCATTAAATAATTCTGAAATAATTTTGGAGTTTAAAAGGGTATCTGTTAAAGTTTGTACCGCACCCGATCTGGTGACATTTTTACCGGTAACAATAAGTGCTTTTTTACCCAAACCTTTTATGATGGCTTCACTTTCCTTTAATGCATCAAAGCCAATAAAAGTTTGCCTGGGTAGTATAAATTTGTAAGCCATACTGCCTCCATACGCTGCCGACTGCAGCAATTCGTAAATAATTTTCGTAAATAGTATTCGTAAATATATTCGTAAATAATATATGTTAACGTTCAAGTCACTAACCTGATGTTACATAAGACACCTGAATACTAGATAAACTCTTTATCTACAATAGTAAGTACATCATCAAGCTTAACCATTTCTTCTTGCAGCTGTTCTTCTGTAATAATAAGTGGAGGAGCTACAAGAATCATATTTTCATGGGTATAAGTCATAAATCTGCGTTCTTTAAGCTTGCCGAGAATTTTACCCATAATACCGTCGGGATCTTTACCGTAAGGAACAATGGGCTCTTTAGTGGCTTTATCCCTCACAAGCTCCACTGCAGAAAATAAGCCTATATAACGGACATCTCCTACGCTTGGATGTTTTTCCTTCATTTTATCTAAAATTTCACCTAGAACTTTCCCTACTTTATTTACATTACCAGCTATATTGTGTTTTTCATAAAATTCAATGCATGCAACTCCTGCTGCACAAGCCAATGGGTGTCCGCTGTATGTAAGTCCGCAGGATAACAAATTGTCATCGAAGTATTCGGCAATTTTGCTTGCTACTACTACTCCACCAAGTGGTATATAACCACAGGTAACACCTTTTGCAAAGGTTACAATATCCGGTTTTACATCAAAGTTCTGAAATCCAAACATTCTTCCTGTTCTGCACCAGCCGGTCATTACCTCATCGCATATCATTAAAATATTGTATTTGTCACATAACGCTCTTACGCCTGGCATATACCCTTTTGGAGGAATTATGATTCCGTTTGATCCTGTAATGGTCTCCAGAACTATTGCTGCCACCGAATTAGCTCCTTCATACTGAATCTGCTCTTCCAATTTTGCAAGATAATATTTTGTAGCCTCTTCTTCTGATTTAAACTCAACGGCTTCTCTGTAGATATACGGATCAAAAAACTTTACAAAACCGGGAATACCAGGCTCCAAAGTATATCTTCTGGGTTCTCCTGTAAGGTTTCCCGAACCGAAGGAAGATCCGTGGTAGCTTCTGTAACGACTGAATATCTTGTTTTTGCCGGTATACATTCTTGCTATTTTAATAGCATTTTCATTGGATTCAGCTCCTGCATTGGTAAAGAAAACCTTGCCCATATTATCCGGCATGAGTTCAATTATTTTTTTAGCCAGTTTCGCTCTGGATTCTGCACCATAAGAGGGTCCGATGAAACAAAACTGATCAATTTGAGCTTTTAGTGCATCACCTATTTCTTTATTTCCAAAACCAAGATTTAGATTAACCAACTGAGAAGACATATCGGAGTAACGATTTCCTTCATAATCCCAGAAGTACATTCCTGAAGCCTTTTCTACCGAAATAGGATTTATGTTTTTCTGCTTGCTCCATGATTGCAGATTATATTTTTTTAATGTAACTTTGATTTCATCACTGTTCATAACAACTCCATTTCTGCTTCGTGCAATATGAATTTCCCCAAAACAGCATGGACTTTAAATTCAATTTATTGCACGTGCCAAATATTTTTTTGTGCCTAAATGCTATCAATATAGAAATTTATTAAAGAATTTTCTTATGCACCGCATATCATCAGTGAAATACGAGTACTTTTCAATTAATCAATTTCTAAAACAAAAAAAAGCGACAGAGCTCTTAAGTAAGCTCCGTCGCTTCATTTAACGTTGTTTTCAACTTGTATTTATTATAAAACGAAATCATACAACATTGCAATTGACAATCATCCAAACATTCTTGTGCATATGCACAAGCAAAAATACAATTTTATATGGCTAAAGCGGATATTATAGTAAGTATAATAATTTTATGTCATTAATCGATAATAACCATGCATCATTTTATATACAATTTACATTTTCAGACTAAAACTTATATTTGGCCCTAAAATATGAATGAAATTTCACATTTCAAAAATTTCATCCACCATCGCACCGACACATCAATTTATATATAAGACCAAAGCGAACATTGTATTTCTGCTATTTTTTCGATATAATCACCCGGCTCATTAAAATATTCGTATGCATTTTTGCTATGTAAATCTTTCATTTTTGAAGACTTTCATAATTTTATGATAAGTAAGCAGCACTCCTGTGCTTCTGCACAAGTTCTATATATAAGCCCCATATTAGCCTTGCATTATTCTGGTAAGATATATTACAAAATGTCTTTTATGTAGAACGCCATATAAAGGTTAACACGGCCTTCCAATTCCAGAGGATCGACTCCCACAATACTCTCAATTTTCTTAAGATGATTCAGAACAGTATTTCTATGTACATACAGTTTTTCTGATACCAGTTGTATGCTTCCGTTATTCTCAAGATAAATGCGCAAAAGCTCTGTGAATTTTGAATTGTTTTGTCTATCATAAGCAACCAATTTACCAATGGTGTCATTGTAAAAGCTTCTTAAAATCCCCTTGTCATTTGTGGCATACAATATTTTGTAAATACCGAGCTTATCATAGTACAAATATTTTTCTTTAAGATTACAAGCCATTTTCATAGCTGAAGTTGCCTTTTCAAAGTTTTTATTCTGGTTATTGAGGCCCGGCCGATTAGGACTAACCCCCATGTGAATATTAAATTGCTTTAATCTGCTGTTGGCATTTTCAAAGAATTCCTTGACAAACGTATCTATCTCTGTGTCAGTATAGTTTATAAGCGCTAATATCAAACTGTCCTGGTATAAAAAAGATATATACAATTCGTGTATGCTTTTTGCAATCTTCTCTGCAATCATTTGAATCTCATCATGGTAGTCCTCAAAACTTGCATTTCCAAGATTGTTGATTGTTATACTTATAAAGCAAAGCATGCTGTCTCTTTGACAGCCATATCTTTCAAGCTGTAGTATCTGAGTTTCCAGATCTCCAACATTAAATACTATATTTTTTATGGTTGTGGAAAGGTCATTCTCGATTTGTACATTATTGAGTATTCTGTGGCAAAAATCCCTTGTCATGTCTACCATTCTCGTTTCCCACGGTATGGTGAAAAGCGGCAGGTTTTCCTTGTTACAGTAATCAAGTACATTATCTTCTATCTCACTGGTGTGAGGGCCTAGATTTACAACAAAGGCACTGGCATTTACCTCTTTCAATTTTATTGCAAAATTCAGAAGCCAATCTTTTTTATTGTTTAATATACCAGCAGTAAAGACTAATTCGTTTCCATGCAAGAAGGAAATTACACTATCGTCTTCTATAATATGAACCCATTGTACAAGGTTACTTAGGCCATTCTGACCGGCAATCAGCTTCATATTATATAAGAATGTGCCATTTTTGTATAGTTTCTTAACCATTATAGACATAAATTTTTCTCCCCGGTATAAAACACCGATTAAACACACAGCTTCTACTATTTTATATGATATCATGATGGGTTCTCTATATACAAATACAGCCAGATTGTAACCTACTTATTAAAGCAAATCCACATATTGTCGCCTTGCATAAAGTATCCTTCGGATTTCTACAACAGCTCCCTTAACTACATAGAAAACAACATAATTCTCCACATATAAAGTTCTGTACCCACGAAGCTTAAGCTGAACATCCTTTGCCAGTGGGCAGCGCTCAGGTATTTTAGCAATACTTTCAATTTTTTCAACAATTAAATCATAATATCTTATCGCTGCCTGCGGAGATAAAGTATTGATGTAATCTACAATCTCAAGAAGATCCTTTTGTGCCGATGGAAAAATCTTTATCTTAAATTTTTCCATGTACATCAGCCCTCAGCTTTCTGGCAAATTCAAAAAAGTCCATCCCCTCTTCACCAGACAATATTTCAGCTTCGGCTTCAGCCATTTTGGCATAGAGTTCTAACTGTGCCTGTTGTTTTTCATAATCCTCAATATTCATAACAACCATATCACCAACTCCATTTTTGGTGATAAATACAGGTTCACGGGTATTACGGCAAAACTCACTTATCTCATTGGAGTTGTTTCTAAGATCTGATATTGGTCTAATATTAGGCATAACACACCATCCTTATAGTACCTAGCTCAATTTATAGCATTATTTTATCATAATTTTGATACCTTATGCAATTTGTTTCGGCAGAAAACACAAGCAGCGTAAGGCGCAGCAGGGCCTTCTGTATGACCTATTCCCAGCGCATCACCTCCGTGTTAACGGACAAACTATCGACTTGCTGTTGAGCTGAAATTTTGGTATAATCCTGTTGGCGGTCGATGCCGAGATTATTTAGATTTTCGGGAGGTAATTGTTTTTGAAAAAGATTGTTATAATTGCCCTCGGAATACTGTTTGTCTGGTTTACACTCGATATAACAGGATTTGCAATCAAAGATTTTGTGTTGGTTATTTCTGCCTTCAAAGATGAGCCGATTGATGTTGTATGGTGGGCTATTTTCTTGATAGCAACTGTATTGTTTATTTGGAAAGACAAAATAGGGAAGTATATCATTGCGGCCTTTCTTGTTATCTGGGCATTTATTCAATGCCGAATGTATTTTATTGGGGAACAAGGAATTAAAAGCTATAACAATTATTTTATAAACGAGGGGACACATCGCATACTGCCAACTTCAAACACATTTCTTGTTAAAGATACTTACCATATTTTCTTAGATATTTTAATCCTTTTTTCGTTAATCTGTGTATTTATATTTGTCGTAAAGAGTCTTGCTAAATCGCGCACAAATTAAGCATAATCCACCGTGGGGCATACGGGGAGACTGGTCTCTCCCGTAAGGCGCTTCGCGTTTTTTTAAAATCGAGTAGGAGGCGGTGACTAACCGCCGTCCTCTCACAGCACCGTGCAAACCGTTCGGTACACGGCGCTTTCAATAGTTGACGTGCACTAACTGGTATGCATTGGCTAAGTCATAAAAGCCACTG
>JAEWMS010000028.1 GCA_023393115.1 Bacillota bacterium | reverse complement strand
TTTAATATCTTTATTGGAACAGTACATGAAAGTAAGTTAATTCTATTGAACCGCCGTATACCGAACGGTACGTACGGTGGTGTGAAAGGTCGGTAGCTGAAATAATCAGCTACCTCCTATTCGATGTGTGCGTGTGTCCAGCTAAGCTGGTGCACGCTTGCCAGTGTAGGTCTGGTACGGGTAATTACCAGGAGTGATGTATTTTCATACCAGCGATGAAATATGGGAAGTTGTGGTATAATATTGGGAGGAGAATACTTCACTGAGTTATGCGGGAGGAAAAGGAAAATGGGCGAACTTGTCAAATTAGAAGTTAAAAGACTACCAAAACTCAAATTGGTGGGAAAAGAATTAAGGTACAACATGGAAGCACATATGAAGGGTGACAATCGGATTCCCGCTTTTTGGGATAAATGCTTTTCGGACGATACATTTTCAATACTTGAAAAGCAAGAGAATTATGTTTATGACAATTCATATGTAGGAGTAATGCTTGACTGGGACAAAGGGGATGGTGACTTTTCCTATATAATTGGTATGTTAATGAAAGACGGCTTATCTGTTCCGGAGGGCTATTACTGTATAGATTTAGATGAAGCTGATGTTGCAATAGGATGGATAAAGGGTAAAGATACGGCTGATGTTTGTTCTTCGGCTCATTCTCTAACTGAGCAAGCTCTTAATGCTGAAGGCTATAGTTGTGACAAAATGAAATGGTGTATGGAGTTGTATAACTGTCCGCGATTTACTACACCTGATACTAATGGGGATATAATCCTAGACTATTATATTCCGATTAACAATATCTAATGAAAAATCGGATTTGTACGAAAAAGTGATAATTAAGAAATTCTATGATATATGTGATGGAAGAGTAACTTTTTTTAGGTAAAGAGTTAAACTCATGGGCTGCCGCTAAGGTAGTCTTTTTTTTATCAAGTATATCAAGAAAATGAACCATTTATTTTATTGTGACGATATATAAGTGAATGGCCATTTACATGACAAAACAATTGAAAGGAGAAGTCCCTTGGATATTACAGAGTTAAATGAGCTTGTTAGGACGCATGGCAAAGCAATTTACGGGTTTTGTCACAAGCTTGCAAAAAACAGGAACGATGCAGATGATCTATATCAGGAGACATTTCTGAAAGCGATGGAACTTTACCATAAAATCGATAATGGGAATAACCCAAAGGGGTTTCTTATTTCTATAGCAGTAAGGCAATGGAAGAATAACCGTCGTAAATATGCGAGGCGAAATAGATTAGCCCCCATAGAGGAGTTAAATGAGTATCTGGGCAGCAATATAATAAGTAAAGAAATGTCCCCAGACAGCATCGTAATATCCAATGAACTTAGGAGCACCTTACAAACCGCTGCAGATAAGCTTAATGATAAGTTAAGAATACCCTTGTATATGTATTACACTGCCGGTATGTCAAACGAAGAAATTTCAATTGCATTAAAAATACCGGAGGGCACAGTAAAAAGCAGGCTTTTCAAAGCCCGTAAAACCTTAAAAAACATTTTGGAGGTGGAGTTTGAAGAATATGCAAAAATATGAGAAGTTTAATGATATTTTAAAACAGGCTCTCTCCTCATCAGTCGAACCCGGTGAAGAGTTAAATCAAAAAATACTTAACCGGTATAAGGAGAATAATAATATGAAAGCTGTATTCAAAAGAAAGACAGTCGCGGTATTTATTGCTGCCGCTATTACCCTTGCAATGTCAGCGACCGCTCTGGCAGCATGGCAGCTGCTTAACCCGAAACAGGTTGCTGAACATTTTGGAGATCAAAAACTATCGAAAGCCTTTGAAGCAAAAGGCGCAGTAGAAATAAACAAATCAATTATTGAAGATGGTTATAGTATTACGCTGCTGGGAATAACATCAGGAAAAGACTTAAGTGACTTGACAAGCTCGGTACAGGATATTCATCCCGAGAGAACCTATGCAGTGGTCTCAGTAGCCAAAGAGGACGGCAGTAAAATGCCTCATACATCGGATGAAGAATATGGAAATCCTCCGTTTTTTGTGTCTCCCCTTATAAAAGGCCAAAAACCCTGGCAGGTCAATATAGCTTCAATGAACGGAGGCTATCAAGAGTGTGTCGTCGACGGAGTTATGTACAGACTGATAGAATGCGATGGAATAGAAATATTTGCAGACAGGGGACTTTATCTTTGTGTTAGTACTACTTCATTCTTTGATATTAACGCATATAAATTTGATGAGAAAACCGGTGAGATTACTCCGAAACCCGATTTTGCTGGGGTTAATGTGTTGTTTGATCTGCCGCTGGATATAAAAAAAGCTGACCACGAAAAGGCAGAGAAATATCTAAAAGAGCTGCTGGAGCCTTCGTCAGATTCAACTGAAAAAGCGATTTCAGGCTCAGAAGAAGAAACCCATATAATTGAAAAAGGAATTATTATTCCCGAATCAATAAAAGAGGTTACATATGATGAAACTGGTAATGTATGTTATGAATATGAGGGCAAAAAGGTATCTTATTCGATAGAGCAATTATTCGATAAAGATCAGGTTAGTGAATCATTGAATGTGTCAATAGGAGAAGTGGATGATAAGCTTTCGGCTATTCAGTTTTCCAGGGATGCTGACGGCGTAATAACAGGAAAGGTTATTCTGAGTGATAAATAATTTAGTAAATAAACAATAAAAATAGGATAAATTAATAAAATTTTTACGCCATTCATTGCCTGATATGTATTGATATGATATAGTTCAGATATACTGTAACAATATTTATGTCGATTAGGAGCAAATAGCGTGAAACATACACCATATAATGTAAGAAATGTAACAACCTTGAAGGATATGCTCAATCAAAGTGCTGATCTATATGGACAAAAGACAGCTTTCCTTTTAACCAAAAATGGAACAGAGGAAAGTATAAGCTATGCACAGTTTAAAGCTGATGTTGATGCTTTCGGTACAGCGCTGCATCACCTTGGTCTCAAGGATAAATGTATAGGCGTTATCGGAGAGAATAGATACGAATGGTGTGTTTCATATATGGCAACAGTCGGCGGAACAGGCATAGCTGTTCCCATAGACAGGGAACTGAATATTACTGAAATCGAAAATATACTACGTAGATGTAATGCAGATGCAATAATTTATTCTGGTAAACACAGCGAGCATATGCAAAAGCTGTCATCCATGGGATTATCGGTTAAACATTTTATTAATATGGATGCCGTTGAAGACAATGAATTTTATTTGTCCTTCAGAAGACTGCTTGATATGGGAGAGGAGCTCATAGCTTCAGGTCAGCAGAATTATATTAATGCCATGGTAGAGGATAATTCGTTGGCTGCATTACTTTTCACCTCCGGTACGACAGGTATTGCAAAAGGAGTTATGCTCAGTCATAGAAATATCTGCTCAAATGTAGTATCTGTGCGTTCAACGGTTCTTGTCGATACTAATGATACTTCACTTTCAATTCTTCCTATGCATCACACATATGAATGTACCATAGGTTTTTTAGCCTTCATATACTCAGGTGCAACAATATCCTTCAATGAAGGGTTGAAATATATTGCCAAAAACCTGAAGGAGGTAAAACCTACAATACTTGTTGTTGTACCGCTCATTCTGGAAAATCTGTATAAGAAGATTTGGGCACAGGCGGCAAAACAGAAATTTGGAAGACTCAAGTTAAGGGTAGCTCTATTTATAACTACCTTATTGAATTATATTTTCCATATAGATATTACCAAAAAAGTTTTTAAGCAGATACATGACAATGTGGGTGGAAGGCTAAGGCTCATTTTAACAGGTGCCGCAGCAGTTGACCCTACTGTATCCAAGGGGTTCCGCAGAATGGGTATAAAGGTCTTGCAGGGCTATGGTCTGACAGAATGTGCCCCTCTGGTAACCGGTAACAGAGATTACCAGTATAAAGACAACAGCGTTGGTAAACCGCTGCCGGGAGTTGAGGTAAGAATAGACAAGCCTGATGAGAACGGTATTGGTGAAATCATTGTTAAAGGTGAGAATGTCATGTTGGGGTACTATAATGATGAAGTAGAGACCTGTAAAACCATTAAGGATGGCTGGTTCTATACAGGTGATCTTGGAACTGTAGACAAATCAGGATACTTATACATTACGGGAAGAAGTAAAAACGTAATTATTACCAACAACGGAAAAAATGTTTATCCTGAAGAACTTGAAGCTTCTATTAACAAGAGTCCCTGTGTACAAGAGTCAATAGTTTCCGGGGAAGTTGATAAAATCACAGGTGAAACACAAATACATGCACAAATATTACCGGATCTTGAATATATAAAGGAAAAATTTAAAGACATAAGTTTATCTAAGGACGAGCTTATGAACCTGTTCAGCGATATTGTAAAGAATATCAACAAAGATCTTCCTTTGTACAGACGGATTAGAAAATTCACTCTGCGTGAAAGCGAATTCATTAAAACCACAACAAAGAAAATTAAACGCTTTAATCCCGAGAATATAGGAGGATAGTTGAACTTGTACCATTCAAACTAAATTCGATTTTAATAACCGGATGCCGGAATTTTCTGGCATCCGGTTATTTTTGCTTCACACGTTATTTCTACAAATTAATAGGGAATCAAAATGGATTTTCTTTAGCCATTTTCTGTATCAGTAATCATCCAATATTAAGAAAGTTATGAATTTCTAAAAATAGTTATATACTTTTTCATCATTAAAATCTCTAAAAACATATAGATTAAAATTGATAACAGTTTCTTAAAGTAGTTTCTGTATCTCATCTGATTTATTAATTATACTCAATTTATAACGAGGCTTTATAACGAGGAGATAATGGGCGTACCGCACCTCTAAAGGTGGGGACCTAAGACTCTATGAGTTGTAATAAGCAAACTTTATAAACATAACCATGAAGGGGGAGCCGGAATGAAAAAAAAAGTTTCTTTAAAGGATGTTGAACCTGCACACCTTGAAGGAAGGGATCTCAGATGGATAATAACCGACAAGACTGTCGGAGCGGAGCAAATGAGTATAGCCATAATGCACTGCTTTCCAGAAGCTGTAGTAAAACCGCTGCATGCTCATAGGAACATTGAAGAAGTTATATACATTGTTGAAGGACAGGGGCAAGCCTGGATTGACGGAGAGCTTGTAGATTTTGTAAAAGGGGATGCTGTATTTTTCCCCGCCAATTCCAGGCATCAGGTTAGGAATATGGGAAAGGAAATGCTCGTAACAGCCTCGGTTTTCTCAGCTAAAACTTCTTCCGATGACTATATTTTATATAATGAAAGTATGTTTTAGCAGTCAGTGATGTTTTTTAGTTTACCAATTATATATAAGTATTTTCCAACGATTTTTCAACTATTTATTAACTATTTTATCAACTATGTATAAAATATTTATCAAATTTATCGGGAGGAGCAGGTGAAAATGAAGGAATCCAGGGTACATGTATGGGATAAGGTAGAGATTGAATTACAGGCAAAAAACGATTATATAAATCCGTATTGCGAGGTTGAAGTATGGGTAATGCTTGAAGGGCCTGATTTCTGTAGAAAAGTTTATGGCTTCTGGGATGGGGGGAAAACCTTTAAAGTAAGGCTTACACCCATGAAGGCAGGCAAATGGAACTGGTGCTCCGGCTCGAATACGGATGATCAGGGGCTTAACGGGAGTAAGGGCAGTATAGTAGCAGTAGACTGGAGTGAAGAGGAGAAAAGGCTTAATCCATGCCGTAGAGGAATTATTGTGGCAACCGACAATGGACATGGTTTCCAGTATTATGATAAAACTCCGTACTTTATGTTGGGAGATACCTGGTGGTCTGCACCTACTTACCGTTATCGCTGGTATGAAGATGATATTGAACGCCCGGTTGGGCCGGATATGGGTTTTAAGGACATGGTGCTTTACCGGAAAAGGCAGGGCTATAACTGTATCGCCATGCTGGCTGGCCATCCCACCTGGGCAAATGACGGACTGCCTCCCAAAATAAAAATGAAGGATGAATTTGAAACAAGTATACGTGCCGCATGGATGGACACTGATTCAGGGAGTGCAAAGGATATGCACAATGAAGGCGGCAGGCCGTTCCTGTTCCCTGGAAAAGTTAAAGGCTATGAAAATGTAGTGCCTGACTTTGATAAAATCAATCCCGAATACTTCAAATATCTGGATCGTAAGATTGATTATCTTAATGAGCAGGGCTTTACGGTGTTTCTGGAAGTAATAAGGAGGGATGTGAGCCAGGTCTGGAAACGCTACGGCGGATGGCCGGATTCATATGTAAGGTACATACAGTACATATTTTCCAGGTACCAGGCAAACAACTGCCTGTTCAGTCCGATACATTTTGACTATATCGGAAACTCAATCCTCCCCAGAGAGTATAACGAGCCTGCCAACATGGTTATTGACAAATACGGCCACCCACCTTTCGGAACATTACTGGGTACTAATTCGGCTCCCTCAACCCTGTGTAATTTCGGAGGTCCTGAGGAGAATCGCTGGCTGACCTTTCATCAGATCGGAAACTGGAGGGAGCATGACCATTACTGGTATCTGACGGAAATATTCCATTCTGAACCTGCCAGACCTGCCATCAATGGTGAACCGTATTATCCGGGATTTCCCGATGACAATCCTGCCACAGGAAGTATCGAGGCTGAGTTCAACTGTCGTTCGGGTATGTACGGAAGCTTTTTGTCCGGAGGATTGGGTGGATATATATATGGGATTGAAGGTATGTGGGGAAGTGATATTGAAAACAATGCAAAGTATAAGATGTGGGAAGTCCTGGAGTACCGTTCCGGTGCGCTTGTATACAATCTGAAAAGGTTTGTGGATCGTGCAGGTGCCAGATATGTTGACCTGATACCAAATTCAGAACTGATAACTCCCAACAAGTCGGGTGGGATTGACGGTTACACAGGCTGGGCATACTGTGCAGCTACTGCCAAAAGAGACATACTGCTGTTTTATTTTGAGCATAAATGCCTTCAGGGTACAGTCCGGGGGTTGAAGCCAAATGCACCGTACTGCATTGAGTGGTTTAATCCTATCACAGGTGAATGGAAGGCCGACAGAAGGGTAACTGGAACAATCTGCGCTGATAACATGGGACGTATAATTCTGCCTGAGTTTCCCGGTGATGGTGATTGGGGCCTGTACCTCGAAGAATTATAAGGAGGCAATCAGTATATGTCACTATCATTAATGAGAATAGAAGAATTGTCCGCGTTATGCAAAAGATTCAGAAGACAGCTTATAGATATTTTATTTTCAATTCAAACAGGGCATCCGGGTGGCTCCTTATCCTGTACAGAAATATTAACATTACTGTTCTTTGAAAAAATGAATATTGATCCGACTAATACAAAAATGGATGGCAGGGATCGTCTCATTTTATCCAAAGGACATGCTGCGCCGATGCTCTACATAAATATGGCACATCGGGGATATTTCAAGCTTGAAGATCTGGACACATTAAGGCAGATAAACAGCCATTTGCAAGGGCATCCCTGCTATCATAAAACGCCCGGAATAGAGCTTTCTACAGGGTCTTTAGGACTGGGACTTTCAGCAGGTGTCGGTATGGCGCTGAGTGACAGGCTAAATAAAAAAACCAGTCATGTGTATGTGTTGCTGGGCGACGGAGAAATTCAGGAAGGCATTATTTGGGAAGCCGCCATGAGTGCCAGTAAATACAGGGTCGATAATCTGGTTGCAATTCTTGACCATAACGGAGTTCAACTGGACGGAACAATACAGGAAATAATGTCTCTTGGTGATGTACAGGCCAAATGGTCCTCCTTCGGCTGGAATGTTATCACTGTTGACGGGCATGATATTGTAGCTTTGTCGGAGGCATTGGATTTGGCAAGACAGCACAGGGGTAGTCCCACGATTATTATAGCCGAAACGGTAAAGGGTAAGGGAATATCCTTTATGGAGGGGAAAAATCAATGGCATGGGAAGCCCATTACTGAAAACGAATACCAGATGGCAGTAAAAGAGCTGAGCATGCAATAAATTTTGAGCTGATTGAAAACAGCAGAATGGAGTTTTCATATGACAGAAAAAATTGCAATTAGGGATGCATACGGAAATACATTGGCAAAGCTGGGGGAAATGCGGGAAGATATTATTGTACTGGAAGCTGACGTGGGTAATTCCACGAAAAGCATACTATTTGGTAATAAGTACCCTGAAAGATATTTCAATGTGGGGATTTCTGAAATCAATATGGTAGCAATGGCATCGGGCTTCGCTCTTAGCGGTTTTAACACATTCGTAAATACTTTTTCTGTTTTTATGACTACGAGAGGTCTGGACCCTATCAACAGCTTGATCTCATATGATTCCCTAAACGTCAAACTTATAGGAAATTATTCGGGATTGTCGGATTCCTATGATGGGGCAAGCCACCAGGCTATTTTTGACATAGCCTGTATGCGTTCTTTGCCAAATATGACAATAATTTCTCCCTGCGATCAGATTGAGACCGAGAAGGCAGTATTGGCCTGCGGCGATTACAATGGTCCCGTTTATATGCGTTTGAGCAGGAATGCAAATCCTATTGTCTACGGTGATTTCTACAAATTTGAGCTTGGCAAAGGGGTTGTTATAAAAGAAGGGACGGACATCACTATTATAGCCACAGGATATATGGTCCAAAAGGCATTAATAGCAGCAACGATGCTTGAAAAGAATGGTATATATGCGCAGATTGTGAATATCCATACTATAAAGCCATTGGATGAGGAGCTGATTATAAGCTGTGCTAAGCAGACGGGTATGGTATTGACTGTTGAAGAGCATAGTGTTTACGGAGGGTTAGGAAGTGCCGTTTCAGAGGTGCTCTCTCAGAATTATCCCGTACCGGTACATATTATGGGTATAACCGGCTATGCAGAATCAGGTGATTATGAGAAGCTGTTAGCCAAGTATTTGCTGGACGAAAATGCAATTTATGAAAGGGTTCTAAAAATAGTAAAGCAGAGTAAGAGCCATAAGCTTAAATAGTTATCAAAAGCAATGCTCTATAAGGTTTCTAAGATCCGGATAGGAAGTATATGCCGGATCCTGGAAATCTTTTTGTAATGTATCCGGCTTCTTATTTATGATATAATAAATTTACATAAAATAGTTTACAATTTGCACCATTGAAAGAATACTCTATTATTTGGAGGTTTCAAGCGTGTTAATTCCTTATACTTTAAAAAACAAACTAATCTTATATTTCAGTATTGTATTTATTTTGGTATCGCTCTGCATTAGTTTCTATTACTCGAATTATACAAAGAATCTTCTTGAAAAAAATATTATAGATAATACACAGAACAATCTGACTTACATATTAAGCAATATTGATAAGCAAATACAGCAGTGTCAAGACCTGTCGGACTGGCTGTACCTTAATAGGGGTCTGGATAAGCTCCTTATAAGAGATTACTCCGATACCAATTATAATTTTGACTATGATGTATCCGCTACATATAAAGAAATCAACGGCAGAATAACAAATTCGTCTATTGGGAGATATGTGGTTTCAGTAATAATTGAGGGAAAAAACAAAGTTGATTTGAAGCTGTATTCTGAAGCCGATTTCATTGATATAGACAAAATGAAGGCCACCCCATGGTTTCAGAAGGGGGCGAATTCAGAAGTCTTTGTCTGCGCCGGAATAGAAGATAACCTTGCAAAAGAAAGATACAATAAATTTTTTATACCTTTTGTAAGAAAAATTATTTTTTCAGACTCTAGAAAGACTATTGGCTGGCAAGTTATTGGAGTTTCTCCGGATTTAATCAGAAACAGCATAAAGGACTTTGAAGTTCCTGACAATGACATGCTGCTGATACTGGACAAGCAAAACAAATGCCTTTATTCCAGTGACAATAAATTGTTGGGGCAGGACCTGTCCAAATCCATATCAATACCGGAACAAAATGACAAAAGCTTTTATTCTACCGTTTTTGATAAAAAAGTACTTGTTGTTTACCATAAGTCGGCATACTCCAATTATCAGATTGTACAGCTTGTAGATTACTCATTTATAGAAGAACAGCGCACAAATGCCACAAAAATTGCGTTTTTGATTTTGGGAATAACAATAACTGTCTGCTGTTTGTTTACAATATTCCTTTCCAGTAATTTAACCAAGCCGTTAAGGAGAATAATGCACAGAATGGAATGTATTTCAAAAGGAAACTTTCATGTGGAGCCCGAACTGGAAGGAAATGATGAAATAGGTGAACTGGGCAAGGGGATAAACCAGCTTGCCACTAATATCAATCAGCTGCTTATAAAGGTGAAAAACGATGAAAATGCAAAAAAGGAATTGGAATTTAAAGTGCTTCAAAGCCAGATAAACCCACATTTTGTTTATAATGCCCTGAATTCTATAAAAGTAATGGCTATGATCCAGAAAGCGGACGGGATATATGAAACTGCCACTGCTCTGGGTGCATTGCTCAAAGAGACTTCCAAAGGGGCTATGAGTCATATTACCATAGAAGATGAAATAAACCTTCTGGATCAGTATATAACCATTCAGAAGATTCGCAAAAAAGGTCTGATACAGGTCAGTTATTCCATTGACAGTGAACTGTTGTCCTGTAAGATACCTAAGTTTACACTACAGCCCATAATTGAAAACTCAATTGTGCATGGGTTTGAAGGGAAAAAAGGTTTGGGTATTCTAGATATCAGTGCAGTACTTGTTGAAAATGACATTCTGATTGAAATTCGTGATAATGGAGTAGGAATTCCTCAGGACAGAATCGAAACAATACTGCAAAAGGACAAATCCCAAGGAGAGAGATATAGCAGTGTAGGTTTGATGAATATAAACGAAAGAATAAAATTGACCTATGGGGAGAAATACGGTCTGTCTTTTGAAAGCAAATACATGGAATATAGTATTGTTAGAATATTGATACCTAAGGAGTAGAATTCCTGAGTCAGATTGTTAATAAACTTTGCTAGGGATAGGGGAAAGCTTTAAAGGGGGAAAGTCATGTTAAAAGTAATATTGGTAGAGGATGAAACTCTTGTAAAAGTGGGGATAAACTCTCTTGTCAATTGGAGGGAGCTGGGCTTTAAAGTCGTTGCCGAGGGAAATAATGGTGAGCATGGACTGTCACTTATTAATGAGTATAATCCTGATCTGGTAATTACAGATATAGTTATGCCGAAGATGAATGGAATAGATATGATGAGAAAGGCGAAAGAATGTAAGCCCGATATTACATTTATAATATTAAGCAGTTACAATGAATTTGATCTTGTAAAGCAGGCCATGAAGTATGGGGCATGGGACTACATCTTAAAGCTGAATATAAGTGAAGAGTCCATGAAGGAGATGCTGATTAATGTAAAAGAAAAAATAATATCCAGCAATAAAAAAATAAACAACGAAAGTATGCCCATAGTGTACGATACCCAGAGTACTTCCATCATGCGTCAGGAATTTTTGAAAAGCATACTTGAGAATAACTTTGAGGACAGAAAATACATTGATTCCAAGCTTCCGTCGATGAAACTGGAATTAAATGAAGCAATGCTGAAAGTTGGTCTGGTCAATACAAATCTTTATCTATCGGAAAGCAAGTACAACCAAAAGGATTTAAAACTCTTGGATTTTATGATTATTGAAATATTAAATGAAATTGGAAACGAATTTTTTAACTGTTACTTTTTAAAGTTGTCCTTTGGTACTTATGTTATGGTCTTTTCGCTTGAAGAGACAGCAAAATCTCAGGAGATTAACGAGCAAATCAAAATAATGGGAAGTACAATGCTGGAGATGTTGAAAAAATACGTAAATATTGATGCAGCTATCAGCATCAGCGATTCATATGACAGTTACTTAGACCTTCCGCAAGCCCTGGCTCAGGCAAAAGAGGCAATGGATATCCTGTTTTACAGAGGCTATGGCAGCATTATTTTCTTTGACGATGCCTTAGAGAAAAATAGTGAATGCATCGGTATCAAACAGATCAATCTGAAGGAAAGTTTGCCAAAAGCCATTGAAATTAATGACGTGACGCTGATAAATAATATTTTTGGTACAATTATATATAATATTCAAAGCGTAAATATGTCTAAAAATGAAATTTATGAATTATGCAACCAGACCTTCTGTTTATGTGATATACACATGGATGAGGAGTGGCAAATCGACAATAAGGCTCAGTATGAAGATAACCCCGCAGTTGAAACGGTTTACAAGCTTCAAACACTCAGGGAGATTGTGGAATTTGTTGAAAATTATAGGAATAGAATGATTAATTTTCTGAGAAAAAAACATGACGATGAAAAGCATAACCTGGTTTGGGGAGCTAAGAAATACATTATTAATAATTGTATGGGTACGCCCAAGCTGAAGGAGGTGGCTGACAGCCTGAACATCAGTGCCGGCTACTTAAGCAGCATCTTTACCAAATATACAGGAATGTGCTTCACCGATTATGTTAACAAAGTGAAAATAGATGAGGCAAAAAGGATGCTAAAGGATGGACAGCGTAAGATTTATGAAATATCTTATTTACTGGGATATGAAAATGCATGTTATTTTAGTAAAATATTTAAAAAAATAACTGGGTGCTCACCAACTGAATTCTTAAAAAATACAGTAAGTGATAGTTGATATAATTACCTTTACCGTTGACTTAATATTAAAATAAATACATGTATATAAAAATAGTTAAGAAATTCTTAAAATAAGTCATATTGAAAAAGGAAAGAGAGAAGATGTTCGAAACCAAAACCTGAAACATCATAAAATAGTTAATAAATTATGAACAGAGTCCATTTAAGTGATTCTGTTTTTTTCTTATAATTTAACCATGGAAAGCAAAGATATATTAAGAAGTTCAAATTTTTATCAACTTTATAAGACAGATAAATCTGAATAAAATTCTAACAATAAGGGAGGTGAACGAATAATGGTGAGGTTTATTGGTGAAGGTACAGGCCGGGTGATTGTAATAAATCTCAAAAGAGGGGAGCTGCTGCTGGAAAGTATTGAACGGGAACTTGCTGCTGCCGGTATTAAAAACGTAATAATAACCGGAGCCATCGGTTCCTTGAAAAAAGCGGTTTTCCACAGGGTTACCGGGATGGATAGAGAACCGGTTGACGAGTTCGTAACAATTGAGAAGCCCCTTGAACTTGCATCTCTGCAAGGCTTAGTTGTTGACGGTCATCCGCATTTCCATATGGTTGTCTCGGATTTGGAGAAATCATACACAGGACATCTGGAACATGGCACCGAGGTGCTGTATCTGGTTGAAATTTCTCTGCTGGAGGTTGAGGGATTAAATCTTCTTAGAGTAAAGGATCAGGATAATATAGCAATTCTTACCCAGAAGTAACCGGTATTTAGTCCATCATGGATTTGAATATTAAAATTTTTCAGGAGGGGAAATATGATAAGCGCAAATTTAAAGAAAGTACTAGCTATTGTTATGGTTACTGCAATGATGTCAACAACTTTTGCCGGATGCGGTTCAAGCAAGGACAGCAGTTCGAATTCCGCCGCCGTATCCTCAGGGACAACATCCAATACGGTATCTCAAGCTAATGATGAACCGGTTGAAATCAGGTTGATGACATCATGGACTGCAGGCTCGGTTGCATACGAGTCAATAGAACAACTTTTGGAGACTTATAAGAAGGAAAAGCCCAATGTCAAAATTACTCATGATGCTTTGCCAAGTGCCGATCTCAGAACAAAACTGACAGTTGAGATGGCAGCAGGCACTCCGGCTGACGTTTCCTGGTGTATTCTGAGTTACGCCCGTGAATTCATAAAGGACGACAAAATAATTGACTGGGCTCCTGTATACAATGATCCTAAACATCCTGAATTCAAGCAGTGGTTCAGTGAAGTATCGTTGAATTTTGCTTCCTCAGATGACGGTAAGATAATGATGGCGCCTCAGGAAGGTTCAATTGACGGTCTTTACTATAATACTGAAATGTTCACAAAATATGGCTGGAACCCGCCTGCAACATTTGATGAGCTCCTTGCCCTCATACCTAAAATAAAAGAAAAGGGAATCTCTCCGCTGGTTACAGGCGGCAAGGACGGCAGATTTGCTTGGTTGGCGTCGGCAATGCTGGCTCGGTCGGCAGGATTGGAAAACTTCAACGCTCTTACCTTGGGGGATGCTAAGACAGGCTGGAAGGATCCGAAGTATGGATTTACAGATGCCATGAATAAATTCAAGCAAATGATTGATGCAGGTGCGTATCCGAAGGGAGTACTTGGAATGAGTGCAACCGAAGCAGATCAAATGTTCGCTAGAGGTGAGGCTGCCATGTACTACGAAGGAGCTTGGAAACCAGGAAACTTTGCAACAGCAGGCGGACAGGAATTTGTGGATAAGATTGCACGTGTTAACTTCCCTGTATTTACTGACTGCCCAAATGGTGATACGAAAGTAAATGTGGGCGGTAACATAATCGGCTTCTTTGTTGCAAATGAATTACCAGACCCTAAAAAAGAAGCATGTATTAACCTTGTAAAAGATATAGTCAGCCCAGAATTCAATGTGCCTATCATGGAAAAGGGCGGGTTTGTTTATGCAGGAAATGCCGATTACGATAAAACAAAAGTATCACCGGTTATGAATCAGCTGATAGAAGCATACAGAGGTGCAACATCATACATACCTTCCATGGATGCAATTGCGCCGCCTGTAGTGGATCTTGCCATCAAGCAGACAGCAATGCCAGGAATGATTACAGGGGAATTCGATGTACAGGAAGCTATTGCGGAAGTTCAAAAAGCAGCTGAAGACTATACAAGAGGAAAATAGAATACACGTGGTTATACAGGCATATCCGGTTAACCGGATATGCCGTAAAACCGGAGAACTACAGGCGTGTGGGGGAGGAAAAAATGGGGATTTTTAACCGATTGTCTAAGAAAAGAAGTAACGCAGAGTCGCTGGCGCCGAACCCTCAGTTAGAAGTAGGCAGTAAAGCTACAAAGAGATTGATTTATGCATTTATGACTATTTTCGCTTTGATCATTTTACTTCCTTTGGTGTGGTTGTTTTTCTCTTCGATGAAAACACAAGCCGATTTAACTATGAATACATGGGGGCCACCCAAGGAATGGGTATTTTCAAACTATATTAAAGCATGGAAAGGCTCAAAAATTGATACATATATGCTGAACAGTATTTATGTAACCTTTTTAACAGTGATAATTACAATAATTACAACTACACCTATTTCCTTTATTCTAGCTAGGTACAATTTCAAGGCAAAAAAATTCATCTATTATACCATTATTGCGGGAATGATGATTCCCATTCACTCAGCTATTATTCCACTTTACATGATGGTCGGAAAGTGGGAGATGTATAACAACCTAAGTGTTTTAGGTCTAATCTACGGGGCATTTCGTATTTCCATTTCCATATTTATATTAGAAAGCTTTATGAGTTCCATACCGAAGGAACTGGAGGAATGTGCATTTATAGACGGCTGTTCTGTATGGAAGCTATTTATCAAAATAATAGTACCTCTGTCCAAGGACGGTATCGTAACTATAGCGGTATTGGCAGTTCTGGCCTGCTGGAATGAACTTCTTGTGTCCATGCTTATGTTAAACAAGCCGGAGCTTAAAACTTTACCAATTGGTCTTATCGGTTTTATTACGGAGTTTAACTCGGAATATACTCAATTGGCTGCTGGTATTATGATGGCTATAATCCCAAGTATTCTATTCTATATATTTGCACAGGAAAACATCGAAAAAGGAATGATCGCAGGGGCTGTAAAGGGATAGATAATACAGATTTGCAGTGGAGGTCTATATGAATATAACTAAAAAAAACATTTGGGTAGTTTTAGCATTTCTAATACCGGGGTCATTGATTTACATATATCTGGTTTTGTATCCTATCGGACAATCAGTGGTTCTCAGCACATTTAGATGGGATACCTTGGCATCAAGCAGATTTGTGGGTCTGGAAAATTACAAGTCGGTTTTTTCATCTCAGCTATTTTGGAAGTCGATGGGCAATTCCCTGATATTCATGGTATCAACTACATTATTGCAGGTTATTCTCGGATTCGCACTAGGGTATATGGTTTACCTTCAAATGAGAGGCTATCGCTTCTATAAGGTGGTATTTTTTGTACCGACAGTATTACCTTCAGTAGCAGTAGGATTTATATGGAATTATATTTACAGTCCGGGAATGGGTTTGTTAAAGCCTTTTATGGCAGCAATTGGACAGGCTGAAAATTATATACCGCCCTTATCCAGTCCGGCTTTAGCATTAATTGCGGTGATAATAGCGCAGACGTGGAATTCATGCGGTGTTCAGGTTATTTTGTTCAATTCGGGCTTTATGAACATGCCTCACGAAGTAATTGAAAGTGCGACTATAGACGGGGCCAGCGGTATGAAAATGATTTATCACATGGTTATTCCCTTGTCCTGGGATATTATAAAAATGGTAATTATCTTGCAGACTGTAGGAGCGTTGCGTTCCTTCGATCTTGTTTACGTAATGACCGGTGGAGGTCCTAATCACTCCACCGAGCTGCTTCCGCTTCATCTCTTTGTGAGTTCATTCCAGAACTTTAATATCGGATATGGAAATGTCATAGCAATATTGATTTTTGTCATGGCCATGTTGCTTACAATGGGAATGAAAAAAATAATGTACAAGGAAAGTATTTATTAATTTAAAATAAGCTGTAAAAAAAAATAAAAAATATTTGAGAGGGGATTTAATTATGACAAGAACTGAACTGATAGCTGAATTAAGAAAGTATAGGTGTGCGGATTTATCCGATGCTATGGATGCCCTTGGACTGGTAAATGTGGGTTCAATGAATCCGAACATGAAACCTATAAGACCGGGAATGGAATTTAAAGGTTTCGCATATACGGTAAAACTGCTTCCAAAACAGACTCCAAATAAACAGTGCAAAACTGTTGCGGAATACAAGGAGGAGTTGACCAGAGAATGTGAAGACATATATTCCTTTGTTAACGATATTACGCCCGAAACTGCGAAGGACACTGTTATAGTTATTGACATGGAAGGTATTGTAGGCGGAATATGGGGCTCGGAAATAGCGATGAACATGATGATAAGAGGAATTGAAGGTGCAGTAATAGATGGTGCCTGCAGAGACTCATATGAAACTAATCTGGAAAATGCAAACGTATTCTGCACTCAGAGGACATACAACCATGTATACGGGCGTGTCCGCGGCGGTGCCAGAAATATACCGGTTCATTGTGCCGGAGTAACAGTTAAACCGGGAGATGTCATATGTGCAGATGATGACGGCGTATTGGTGATACCATATGAAGTTGCCGAAGATGTTATTAAATTTGCCAGATTGCAGCTGGAAGAAGATATTGCTACAAGGTCTTCACACTATGAGAAATTAGGCTATCAACCTGATGCTACTCTTGAAAGAAATAAATAACCGTTAAATTATTTTACAGAAGGTTCTCCTGAATTGGGGAGAATCTTCTGTTAAACTCTAGAAGGGGAGGGTTCTATGAAAGCTATACAAAAAACAGTCGGAGAGGTCGGAGCACAGCTAGTGGAGCTGGAAATTCCCCGGATCGGGAGAAACGAGGTTCTTGTCCAGGTAAAGGATGCTGCCCTGTGCAGGTCTGATGTGGATGTATATGAATGGACACAATTGGTTCAGAATGCACATTACAAGCTGCCATTCACCATGGGGCATGAATTTTCAGGAATTGTGGTAGAAGTAGGTGAAGATGTAAAGAGTATCAGAGTTGGGGACAGGGTTGCCGGTGAAACACATATTCCATGTGGTTACTGCAATACCTGCAGGACGGGCAACCAGCATATCTGCAGAAACAACATGGGTGTAATAGGAAGAAGCTTTAACGGGTGTTTTGCAGAATACATAAAAATTCCTGAAATTGCTGCAGTTAAGATACCGGATTCCATTTCATACAGACAAGGAGCACTGCTTGAACCCTTTGCAACAGCTATGCACGCCCTTTCCAAAGCTAATCCCTCCGGCAACAGCATAGCTATTCTCGGTATGGGCACCATCGGACTGATGACTGTTGAACTTGCAAAGTTTTTAGGTAGTACAAAAATTTTTGTTATGGGTAACAATGAGCTGCGAGTGGCGGAGGGTAAACGGCTTGGAGCAGATGTGACAATTAATGGCTCGAGAGAAGATTTTGTGGAAGTTATAATGAGGGAAACAAATGGGGTCGGTGTATCTTCAATCATAGATATGACCGGAAATGAGGAAGTAATAAATAAAAGCGTTGAGGCATTAAAGGTGGCAGGAACTCTCGTTCATGTGGGAATGGTGCCAAAACCGCTGACCTTTAACAATTATATGTATGGTGTTGTATACAAGGAACTGAATGTTACCGGGATATTCGGCAGGAGAATGTTCGAAACCTGGGAGACAGTACTGTCGGTTTTGAATACCGGCAGGATAAGGTTGGACAACTATGTTGGGGAGATAACCGAGCTTGAGAATTTTGAGCAGGCTATAGCAGATTTCAGAAAAGTAACCGGAAGAATAATTTTTGAGCTTTCAAAATAGAAAAAGAAGGTGTAAAGATGATATCAAATCATAACTGTAAAGAGGTCAGCATTTTCGAAGTAGGTCCTCGTGACGGCTTACAGCCTGAACCTGTATTTATACCGACTGAGAAAAAAATTGAGCTGGTAAACAGATTAACAGATGCGGGGTGTAAAAGGATAGAGGTCACTTCCTTTGTACATCCGAAGTGGGTACCGCAAATGGCCGACAGTAAAGAAGTTCTGGCAGGAATAAGTAAAAAAGACGGTGTTACATATAACGCATTGATTCCCAACTTAAAAGGGCTTGAATTAGCTATGGAATGTGGTTTAAAGGAAGTAGTCACCATCATGAGTACCAGTGAAAGCCACAACAAAAAGAATCTGAATATGTGCACTGATGATTCACTTAAAGAAATTGAACAAATTAACAAGGTTGCTGCTAAAAATGGAGTTAAGGTTCGCTCATATATAGCTACGGTATTCGGATGCCCGATTGAAGGGGAAATGAGTCCCAAAAGAGCTCTCGAAATAGCGCTGAAACTTGAAGAATACGGTTCATATGAAATTTCACTTGGAGATACAACCGGAATGGCTAATCCTGTCTCAGCCTATGAAATTCCGAAGATGATAAACGAAAAACTTACCAGAGCAAAGCTGGCTGTTCATTATCATAAATATCATGGCCTGGAATTTGCCAATAACCTGGCATCCTTTGAGGCCGGTATAAGAATATTTGACGGTGCGGCCGGAGGCCTGGGAGGCTGTCCTTATGCGCCGGGTGCCAAGGGAAATTGTCAGACCGAAATACTGGTAGAAATGTTCCACAGAATGGGAATAGAGACAGGCATAGATCTGAATAAGATTTACCAAGCTGGTGAGTATGCTCAGACTTTGAGTACACTGCTGCACAGCAAATGTGTATAAAAGATAAAGGAGGCTGTTAAAAATGAACGATAAGCTCTTGGACATAAAGCGGAAATATGTAACCGGTGAGATTAAGAGCCAGAACCTTGAGAGTATCATTTTCACTGAGATTTATGGATCAGATCCGGCAAATATTAAAGAGGCATGCAACGATGCGGCCTATGTCCGTTGTGAATCAGTTGAGGAAGCAACAGGAATAAGTTTGGATATTATCAAAAATACCCGACTCGACAACTGTTCGTTGGTTGGCGGGGAACGGATTCTGTCCGGAATAGAAGGAAAAATAGGTGCTGCAACTATTCCTATGGGAATAGCCGGACCAGTAAAAATAAATGGGCAGTTTGTGGATCAAAAAGTATATATTCCGCTGGCAACAAATGAAGCTGCTCTGGTGGCAGGGGTACAAAGAGGTATTAAAGCCATTAATTTAGCCGGAGGACTGAACACATTGGTTCATTTTGACGGAATGACAAGAGCTCCATTGATTGAAGCTCCTAATATATCTGAAGCCAGAAGATTTTGCCGTCAAATTGAAGCAGATAAAGATTTGTTTAAATCCTTGGCTGTGCTATCAAGAGACCCCTTTGTCCGATTGGAGCAAATTGACCCCTACCAGCTGGGCACAAAAGTATTCCTGAGAATGACCTTCAAAACCGGTGATGCAATGGGAATGAACGGTGTGACCAAGGCTTCCGCCGATATAACAAGAGGTATCCTTTCCATGTTGCCTGAGTGGAGGCTTATAACAATAAGCAGCAATCTATGCTCCGATAAGAAGTCTTCCCATATAAATGTTTTGAATGGTAGAGGTAAATCTATTCAAACTGAGGTATTTATTCCTGATGAAGTTCTAAAGGCAGTATTTAAGAAGGGCGTTAATGCAAGAAGTGTTGAGAAGACAGTTTTTCATAAATGCTATCTGGGTTCATGCTACAGCGGAACTATTGGAGGCTTCAACGTAAATGCGGCAAATGCGGTTGCGGCATTTTATGCGGCTACCGGACAGGATCTGGCACATGTAATTTCATCTTCAAGCTGCTTTGTACAGGCAGATGCAGCCGAGGGCGGAGTTCATTTTATGGTTTCTCTGCCTTGCATGGAACTTGCTACAATTGGCGGTGGTACAATGTTCGGAACGGCAAAGGAAGCATTAAGACTTATCGGCTGCGGAGGCTTCGGAAATAATGTGGATGATAATGAAAATGTATTAAGACTGGCTGAAATTGCGGCAACAGCTGTAACAGCCCTGGAGTTGAACACCGCATGCGCCCAGGCAGCCGGGTACGAGATGGCAGATTCTCATGTCAAGCTTGCTAGAGGAGAGGAAGCCTAGCACATGGCCAATTAACCTCCTTTATTCGCCTCATTGCGATAAAGGATATATATTTCATTACTATTTTGTAGCCACAATGTGGCTCATGGAGGTTAATATGTACGAATCCATAAAGAAATATATGAAGGTGGGCTTAATCCATTTTATGGCTTATCCCGCTACAATGAAAGGTGAAGGGCCGATCGAGGAAACCATAAGAAAAATTGCGGTAGACAGCTATTTTGATGCTATAGAAATAACCTGGATAAAGGACTCGCAGACAAGAAAGAATGTCAAGAAAATGCTGGACAGTTCCCATCTGACGGTGGCTTACGGTGGACAACCCAGATTGCTTACTACAGGCATGAATATAAACGATCTTGATGAGAGTAAAAGAATGGCGGCCGTTGCAAGTCTTAAGGAAGGAATCGATGAGGCATATGAAATGAATGCTGCAGGGTTTGCCTTTTTATCAGGCAAATACTTGGAAGAAACAAAGGAGCATTCCTATCAGGCTCTCATAAAGTCAACAAAGGAATTATGTATTTATGCAAAAAGCAAAGGCAATATGAAGATAGCATTGGAGGTCTTCGACTACGACATAGACAAGAAATCGATTATTGGCCCTGTTACGCTTGCAAAGCGTTTTGCACAGGATATTACTTCGGAATTTGATAACTTTGGTTTAATGGTAGACCTTTCTCATATCCCGATGATTCATGAAACACTTGAAGAAAACCTGCTTCCAATAAAAGAATACATAATACATGCGCATATGGGTAATACGGTTATAAAGGATCCATCCTGTGAAGCCTATGGTGATACACACCCTCGTTTTGGTTTCCCCAATTCGGAGAACGATGTGGATGAATTAACCGATTACCTGAAAACACTGATGCAAATTGGATTCATCAGTGAAGAACGAAGGCCAATCGTAAGCTTTGAGGTAAAACCCTGGGGTGATGAAGACCCGGATATTGTAATAGCAAATGCAAAGAGGGTTTTGGATCTGGCTTGGTCAAGGCTTTAGGTTAAGCAATATAGTAATCTTTGGTCGGATTGGGGAATGAACCGAAAAAGATTGAGTTTTTGGCTTGCAAATTTAGTATCGGAGGATGATATTTATGAAAATAGTAGTACTTGACGGATATACCCTTAATCCCGGTGACATCAGTTGGTCTGGATTAGAGCAGTATGGAGAGCTGACAGTCTATGACAGAACTCCGGCAGATAAGATTGTTGAAAGAATAGGCAATGCCGAAATTGTATATACAAATAAGACACCACTGACAAAGGAAACCTTTGACAGATGCCCCACAATTAAGTTTGTAGGTGTGCTGGCTACAGGTTATAATGTAGTTGATACAGAATATGCAAAGTCCAAAGGTATACCGGTAACGAATATTCCGACCTATGGTACAGCTGCCGTAGCACAATTCGCCTTTGCACTGCTTTTAGAGCTTTGCCATCATGTCGGGGCTCACAGTGATAGTGTACATAACGGAGACTGGACAAATTGTGCTGATTTCTGCTACTGGAATTATCCTTTAGTTGAACTTGCTGGAAAGACCTTCGGAATTATCGGATTTGGCAAAATAGGGCAGGCTGCGGCGAAAATAGCTCAGGCTCTGGGTATGAAGGTTCTGGCATATGATCAGTTTATTGATAAGAATTTGGAGAATGACGGGCTAAAATATGTGGAATTGGATGAACTATTTGCAAAGTCAGATATTATATCTTTACACTGTCCGTTATTTCCTTCCACTCAGGGAATTATAAATAAAACCAATATTGCTAAAATGAAGGATGGTGTAATGCTTGTAAATACATCCAGAGGTCCACTGGTGGTTGAACAGGATCTCGCGGAAGCACTGAATTCAGGAAAGATTTCAGGAGCAGCTCTGGATGTTGTATCTTCTGAGCCCATCCGCAGTGATAATGTATTGCTCAAAGCTAAAAATTGTATTATTACACCGCATATAGCCTGGGCACCAAGAGAGTCAAGAAGCAGATTGATGAACATTGCAGCTGATAATTTAGCAGCGTTTTTAACCGGTAAGTCTGTAAATGTTGTAAACCTGTAAAATATGAAAGGATGGTTTAATGAAAATTGTTATAGCACCTGACTCCTTTAAAGGAAGCCTCACAGCTATAGAAGCTGCCGGATTTATTGAGGACGGTATAAAGCAAGCCGATACAAATATTGAGGTTGTCAAACTTCCTGTTGCCGATGGCGGTGAGGGTACTGTTGAGGCACTAGTTGCAGCCACAGGCGGCCGGATAGTGAAGCAAAGGGTTCATGGCCCCTTTATGAATGAAATAGACTCTTTCTTCGGTATATTGGGAAATGGACGGACTGCTGTTATTGAAATGGCCGCCTGTGCCGGGTTGACACTGGTTCGGAGAGAGGAATTAAATCCTTTACTGACTACCACCTACGGAGTAGGGGAGCTTATATTGGCTGCAGTACGCATGGGCTGCAAGAAGATTATAGTTGGTATAGGCGGAAGCTCTACAAATGATGGTGGTATGGGTATGGCACAGGCCTTGGGCTACAGGTTCTATGACAAATGTAAGAATATATTGGGACAGGGCGGAAAATATGTTTGTGATGTTGAGAGCATAGATTCTGAAAACATTAATAATGAATTAAATGACGTAGAAATTGTCGTTGCCTGTGATGTTAAAAATCCATTATGCGGTATAAACGGAGCTGCCCATATCTACGGACCCCAGAAAGGTGCAACAATAGAAATGGTAGAACAGCTCGACAGGGGACTTAAAAATTTTGCATCAGTTATAAAAAGGGATATTAACAAAGATATTCTGGATATTCCGGGAAGCGGAGCAGCCGGAGGCCTGGGCGGCGGTATGATTGCATTCTTGGAAAATTCCAGACTAAGTCCGGGTATTGATATAGTTATTGATAATTGTAATTTTCGTGAGATTATTAAAGACTGTGATTTGTTGATAACCGGAGAAGGTCAGACTGATAGTCAGACTGCAAACGGAAAGGTAGTCGTAGGGCTTGCGTTAGAAGCAAAAAGGTATGATATACCTGTGGTTTGCCTGTCCGGTGCACTGAGAAATGGATATCAGAAAATATATGATTGTGGGGTTGATGCAGCTTTTAGTGACATTATAGCTCCTATGACACTGGACGAAGCGATGAAATTGACACCCCAAATGTTAACTCAGGCTTCATATTCCATAGCAAGATTAATGTTGAAAATATATTCAAGGGCTAAAGCATAATTAAAGAACAAATAAAATAATGCTAAAAATGATACTAAAATAATGCTATCTGATAGGTAAAGGATGAGGTTTAGTGTATCCGTCATCCTGCATTTATAACAGTACTCCCGATTGCAAGTGTGGTCGGGAGTTTTGGTGCCCATAATATTAAGTAAAAACTAATAAATATCAGTATTTTGAAGGATATCACAATAAAATAACCTTGTATACTAGTATTTATAAGTTGAGATTAATATGATTTTAGCTTTAAAATAGTATAATGCATGAAATTTTTAAATTGGATACATTATTTTTTTACACATATTTTGTGCAACTTTATAAAAAGGCCGTGATATATTGTACTCTAAAAAAGAAATCCTGCGACTTTTCTTTCCTGCGTTTATTGAACAGTTTCTTTCTACAGCAATTGGTGTAGTTAACACTATGATGGTAAGCGGACTTGGGGCTTTTGCTGTTTCTGCCGTAGGTATTGTCGACTCTATAAATTTTGTGGCAATGAACCTTTTTCTTTCGGTATCAACTGGTGCCACAGTTGTTATAGCACAGCATCTTGGAGCAGGAAATCGTAAAAAGGCTTCAAACACCGCTGCGCAGTCCATCGTATCTGTTTTATTACTTTCGACTATTACAGGTCTGGGGCTTTATATATTCGGACAGCAAATTATTGGATTCATGTTTGGTGATGCGGAACCTGTTGTTAAATCGGCGGCCTGGACATATATGACCTGTTCTGCAATATCATATCCGCTTTTGGGGTTATTTAATATTTTTACTGGAATACTTAGGGCAAATAACAATTTTATTGCATCGATGACATCTATTATAATGTCCAATGTGATAAACCTTACTGTAGGCGCAATTTGCATTTTTCAGTTGGATTTAGGTGTACTGGGAGCCGGTATAGGTTTGATTGCGGCCAGACTCACAGGTGCGGTGATTTTATTCTTACAAATGATTAGGAGTCCTAAGATACACATAAAAAATGCCTCCTTTAAAGTTTCATTAGGCATAATGAAACCGGTTCTGTATATCGGCGTGCCCGCCGGGCTGGACAGCCTGGTATTTAATGGAGGAAAGCTGCTGGTTCAGGCAATCGTCGCGTCACTTGGGACGGCTTCCCTTGCAGCCAACAGTATTGCCAGTTCCCTAAACTCAATAATTAATATTCCGGGTAATGCTGTCTCTATAGTTGCTGTCAGTATCATAGGCTTTTATGCAGGGGCAGGAAATAAGCAGGAACTAAAGAAAATGATAAACAAGCTAACCGTATATGCTATGATTTTACTTGGAGCTGTATCACTTATATTCCTCCCGTTTGCATCTCAGGTTCTAAAACTGTATCAACCCACAAGTGATGTATTGACTATGGCTTTACATATAACGTATCTAACCCTTGCGTGTATACCGATTTTCTGGCCGGCGGCTTTTATAATACCGGCTTGTCTGAGAAGTACTGGCGACGTTGTATATATAACCGTTGTTTCCATTGCCAGTATGTGGCTTGTCCGAGTTTTGGGAGGTTATTTACTGGTGAGATATACCAATCTCGGAATTATGGGAATATGGATAGCCTGGTGCTTTGACTGGGTTACAAGAGGGGTACCTTTTATCATCAGGGTGCTGAGCCGGAAATATGAGAAATATTTGCCTTCCCAATAAAATAGGTAAATAATAGGTTGAATAAAATGTTTAAGAAATAATAAATTTGTGATTGATAAAATTTATACTATATGGTATACTAGCTAGCGGAAAAATACACACGCATTTCTCAAGTCAATTTACATTGATATCTATATTTTAGACTTAGACCATTGTAATTGACTATGTTAAAGTGTCAGTGATAAGTCACTGTTGACAATGGATGCGGAGGTATTAACTTTAACGGAGGTGTTTATATTATGGCAGTTATTTCAATGAAACAACTTTTGGAGGCAGGTGTTCACTTCGGTCACCAGACAAGAAGATGGAACCCTAAGATGGCTGAGTACATTTTTACAGAACGTAATGGTATCTACATTATTGACCTTCAGAAAACAGTAAAGAAAGTGGACGACGCATACTTCTTTGTAAGAGAAGTAGCTATGAACGGACAGGACGTTCTTTTTGTAGGAACTAAGAAGCAGGCTCAGGATTCTATCAAAGAAGAAGCTGAGAGAAGCGGACAGTTCTTTGTAAACAACAGATGGTTGGGTGGTATGCTCACCAACTTCAAAACTATTCGTAAGAGAATAGACAGATTAAACCAGTTAAATGCTATGGAAGCTGATGGAACTTTCGATGTTCTTCCTAAGAAAGAAGTTATTAAGCTTAAGAAGGAAATGGAAGACCTCGAAAAGAATCTTGGCGGAATCAAGAACATGAAGAAAATTCCTGGCGCAATGTTTGTGGTTGACCCACGCAAGGAAAGAAATGCGATTCTTGAAGCAAAGAAGCTCGGTATTCCTGTTGTGGCAATAGTTGATACAAACTGTGATCCTGATGAAGTAGATTTCGTTATTCCTGGTAATGACGATGCTATAAGAGCTGTTAAACTTATTGCAGCAAAGATAGCTGATGCTATTATTGAAGGACGTCAGGGCGAACAGCTTTCACCTGAAGCTGTTGAATCAGCAGAAGCTGATGAAGTAGTAGAAGTTGCTGAATAATTTTGTACTAATTGATACATTACTAGATTATGCGTATAAACCATAATCTAGTAATGGTCTTATAAAAAAACTGAATATTTTTACCAAAAATTATTCTATTATATAAAAATTAATGGCACGGGTGATAAATAGATCTTTATCCCATTACGACATGGGATAATTTAGCTAGGCCCTTGTCGGAAAGTGAGATAATAAATGATTACTGCGGAAATGGTAAGACAGCTCCGTGAAAGAACCGGAGCAGGAATGATGGACTGCAAAAAAGCGTTAACCGAAACTAATGGTGACGAAGAAAAGGCAGTTGAATATTTAAGAGAAAAAGGAATCGCTAAAGCTGCCAGCAAGGCAGGTAGAATTGCTGCTGAAGGCTTGGTTGAATCTTATATACATGGCGGCGGAAGAATCGGTGTTCTTGTTGAAGTAAATATTGAAACTGACTTTGCTGCAAAGAATGAAGAGTTCAAACAGTTAGTTAAGGATATTGCAATGCAGATTGCTGCAAGCAAGCCTGAATATGTTAGAAGAGAAGAAGTACCTGCTGCTGATATCGAAAATGAAAAAGAAATTTTGAGAGCACAGGCTAGGAACGAAGGAAAGCCTGAAAAAATCATTGACAAAATGGTTGAAGGCAGAATTGAAAAATTCTATGGCGAGAAATGCTTGATGGAGCAGCCTTTTATTAAAGATCCTGATATTACAATTGATCAGTTGGTAAAAGAAAAAATCGCACATATCGGTGAGAATATTACTATCAGAAGATTTGTAAGATTTGAAAGAGGCGAAGGTATTGCTAAGAAAGAAGAAAACTTTGCTGATGAAGTAATGAAACAAATAGGCGGTTAATAATAAAGGGGGCTGTTACAAAACAAAATAGGTTATTTGTTTTGTAACAGCCCCCTTTTGGAACATATACTTTTTGTATGTTCCTTTTATTAGGGCCTTTTACATATTGTAAAAACAATATATTACCTAAGGGAGGAAATCATGTCAGAGATTAAATACAAGAGGGTAATGCTTAAGATCAGTGGTGAAGCCTTGTCAGGAGAGAAAGGAAACGGAATTGATACAGATACCGTAAATAACATTTGTGACAGGATTCATGAGGTACACAAACTTGGAGTGGAAATTGCCATAGTTGTAGGCGGTGGAAACTTCTGGAGAGGCAGAAGTGGTAAGGGGATGGACAGAACCACCGCTGACCATATGGGAATGCTGGCAACGGTAATAAACTCACTGGGTCTACAGGATGCACTTGAATCAAGAGGTATTCCGGTAAGAGTACAAACAGCCATTGAAATGAGACAGATAGCTGAACCTTATGTAAGAAGAAAAGCTGTCAGACATCTTGAAAAGAAAAGAATAGTTATATTTGCTTGTGGTATGGGAAATCCTTATTTCTCAACTGATACAGCTGCAGCACTCAGAGCGGCTGAGATCGATGCTGAAGCTATTCTGATGGCAAAGAATGTCGATGGTATATATGATTCCGATCCATCAAAAAATCCAAACGCTGTAAAGTATGATAAAATAAGCTATCAGGAAATATTGAATAAAGGTTTGTGTGCAATTGACCTGACTGCTGCATCCTTCTGCAAGGATAATGGTATTCCAACCCTTGTATTCGGCCTGAACGACCCTGATAATATAATTAAGGCAGTCAAGGGAGAAGAGATTGGTACTACAATATATTGAAATCCATTATAATTAATTGTATTATATATAGTGAACATTAAGATAATGTTTAGTGTGACTGTTCGGGGGATGTCAAACATTCCTCATATTGGTAACAAATAATTTAGGAGGAGTTTTATGGATAAAGAGCTTTATAAACCTATTGAAGAAAAGATGAAGAAAACCATACATGTTTTGAAGGACAATCTTGCAGGTATCAGAGCAGGAAGAGCAAATCCTCAAATTCTTGACAAGATTACGATTGACTATTACGGCGCACCTACACCTATTCAACAGGTTGCAACTGTATCAGTACCGGAAGCAAGGGTTATTTTGATACAGCCATGGGAATCAAAGCTCCTTAAAGATATAGAAAAAGAAATTCAAAAATCAGATATAGGTATAAACCCAAATAATGACGGAAAAGTTATTCGTCTTGTTTTCCCTGCACTTACAGAGGAAAGACGTAAGGATTTAACCAAATCGGTTAAAAAGGAAGGCGAAGAAGCCAAGGTAGCAATCAGATCAATAAGAAGAGATTCTATTGAGAGCATGAAGACAAAGAAAAAGAACAGTGAAATTACAGAGGATGATCTAAAGGATGCTGAAAAAGATATCCAAAATATAACAGATAAATTTATTGCTGAAATTGACCATATAGTTGAAGCTAAGGACAAGGAAATAATGGAAGTATGAACCGTTTGATTGGTTATACACTGGGAGATGCTTTGGAGCTGGCCCGCAAAAACAGCTTCGAAATTGATAATATTTCAATAACGGCACCCCCAAAAATGGAAATAACGGAGTATGATTATTCATTTAGAGTACTTCGTGTCAATATGACTGGAAATAAACTAAACATTTTAGTATGTAAACCCCTCTAAATGAGGGGTTATTTTCAAGGTGGGATTATTTAAACATACCTACTTATAAGCTTTATTTTGTTAATATTGTTTGCGTGCACTATCATTGTATTTTTGCTCGCAGCTGGAGGTCATTATGAGTCTTTGGAAAAGAGTTGCACAATTGTTCAACCGGCCAAAAGAAATCAAAAGGGATTTCACATCAATTCCGAAGCACATAGCAATTATTCCTGACGGAAACGGCAGATGGGCAAAGAAAAGAGGTTTGCCTAGAAGTGTAGGCCACAGGGAAGGCTCTATGGCGCTGAAGAAGGTTGTTATATATTGTTCTGAAATAGGTATAAAGTATCTGACGGTTTTCGCTTTTTCAACCGAAAACTGGAAGCGCCCAAAGAGTGAAGTTGATGCACTATTGAATCTGCTCGTGGAGTTTTTGAGAAATGCCGAGAAGGAGCTTGACGGCAGCAATGTCAGGATAAAGGTAATAGGTTATGTTAAAGGTCTTCCTGATGAGCTCCAGAAGGAAATTATAAGAGTAGAGAAACTGACAAGTGTAAACAACGGTCTTAATTTAAATATTTGTCTTAACTATGGAGGAAGGCTTGAACTGTTAAGCGCAGTAAAAGAAATTGCCGGCAAGGTTAAGTCAGGCAGACTGAAAGTTGAGGATATAGATGAGAAACAGTTTGAGCGTTGTCTATATACTGCGGGTATACCTGAACCCGACCTGCTTATCAGAACCAGCGGAGAACAGAGGATAAGCAATTATCTCCTTTGGCAGTGTGCATATACAGAGTTTTGGTTTACAGATGAATTATGGCCCGATGTTAATGGAAGCCATATCGCGCAAGCTTTAAAGGCTTATGAGCATAGAAACAGACGATTTGGTGGAGTGAACTAGTAAATAAATTTTATTTTAAAAATAACTAATTATACCAAACGGCCCTGCTGAATAACTCGGGTGCTGTTTGAAACATGGAGGAATAATGTTAAAAACAAGAGTACTCAGTGCATTGATTGGACTGGTTTTACTTATAGCTGTTTTGTATATGGGGTCTATAGTATTGGGCGTGGCAGTCAGTTTAATTGCAGCAATTGGATTATATGAGTTTTACAATTCCGCAGCAAAACTGAAAAACATTCAGCCGATTAAGCCTGTTGGATATTTATCGATAATCCCACTTTTACTTTTGGGTCTTGAACAAACTGGCTGGTACAAACTGGACTTAGGTGTTTTAACAGGTATTTCTGTATGCATTATTATCTTTCTGAGTATGGGTTTTATTGTATTTGGGCATAAAAAGTATAATATTGTTGATGCCTGTGTTACTGCTTTTGGTATAGCCTATGTACCTTTCCTTATGAGCTTTTTGATATTGATTAGAAACATGGAGCTTGGAATGGTGCTGATTTGGCTCATATTCATCGGAGCCTGGGGAACAGACACCATGGCCTATACCTTCGGAAGGCTATTCGGAAAAAGAAAGATAATCCCTGAAATAAGCCCTAAAAAGACAGTAGCTGGGGCAGTTGGAGGAATACTCGGATGTATGGGGCTGATGATTGCTTTTGGCTTTATTGCTCCTGCATATTGTGGAGTAAAAGCATCAGGTGCTCTATTTGCAGTATTGGCTCTATTAGGACTGTTTTGCGGTATTATTTCACAGATCGGTGACTGGTCTGCATCGGCAATTAAAAGGTATGTAAATGTAAAGGACTTTGGCAGTATAATGCCAGGTCACGGCGGGGTTCTGGACAGATTCGACAGCATATTGTTTGTGGCTCCCGTAGTATATTATTTTTTGGCGATGTATTTATAAGTATCCGGAGGGAAAATGGCTAAAGTTATTTCAATAATAGGATCTACCGGGTCTATTGGTGTTCAGACTTTGGATGTGGCGAGAAATCTTGGAATAAAGGTTGCAGCAATGGCTGCAAATTCAAATATAGATCTGCTCGAAAAACAGGCAATGGAATTCAAACCCCGGCTGGTATCGGTCGGAACCAGAGAGTTAGCCGCAGAGCTTGAAAGGAGACTTTCAGGCACGAAAATTCAAGTTTTATACGGACTTGAAGGAATGCTGCGTGTAGTTGAACAGTCTGAGACCGACACAGTTGTAACATCTGTAGTTGGTACTGCCGGCCTTATTCCCACAATGCATGCTATTAAAAATAAGAAGAATATCGCTCTGGCCAACAAGGAAACACTCGTAACGGCCGGTCAACTGGTTATGGAGGAGGCCCGTAAGCAGGGGGTTAACATATTTCCTGTGGACAGTGAGCATTCTGCCATATACCAATGCCTTCTGGGAAATAATGAAAAGCAGGTTGAGAAAATTATATTAACAGCGTCAGGTGGACCTTTCAGAGGAAGAACACTTGACGAGCTTAAGCATATTACCCCTGCTCAGGCCCTAAAACATCCAAACTGGAATATGGGGAGCAAAATAACCATTGATTCTGCTACCCTCATGAACAAGGGGTTGGAGGTTATCGAAGCAAAATGGCTGTTCGGACGGGAATTGGACCAAATTCAGGTTCTTGTACATCCTCAGAGTATAATCCATTCAATGGTTGAATATGTGGATGGCTCTGTTATGGCGCAGTTGGGATCTCCTGATATGAGAATACCTATTCAGCTGGCTCTCACTTACCCCGACCGGTGTGAAAATAATTTTCCAAAGCTTGATTTACTGAAATGTTCTCAGCTTACCTTTGAAGAACCTGACACCAAAACCTTCAGGTGTCTGCAGCTGGCATATGATGCACTTAAAACCGGGGGAACCATGCCTGCGGTAATGAATGCTGCCAATGAGATAGCCGTCTCAGCGTTTCTTTCAAATAGAATGGCTTTCACAGCAATTCCTGAATTAATAGAGAGTGTAATGCTAGCACATAAAGTGAATATTAGTCCAGGCCTGGATGATATAATAGAAGTAGACAATTGGGCAAGGAAATGTGCTGAAATAATAGTGAATAATGAAAGGTGAATAGTGAAGAGTTAAGGTAAGCTTGCTGCGCAAGCCCAGAATTCATATGGATACGGTCTTACTTAAATAAGAGACTTGCAAAGTAAGTCTACCAAAACTATTCACCCTTCACTCTTACATATTCACTTAAAAGTACACTTTATTTGAATATATCAGTTTAAAGAATATATAAAGTATTTGTTGAGAAGTTAAATGAAATAATTAGTTACGGAGGATTTATGGGTATTCTACTGGCAATACTGGCGTTAAGCTTTTTAATAATTGTTCATGAGCTTGGTCACTTTTTGGTGGCAAAAGCTTTTAAAGTAAAGGTAAATGAATTTTCACTTTTTATGGGGCCAAAGCTGTTCTCCTTTAAAAAGGGAGAAACAGTTTACTCTTTGAGGCTTATACCTCTTGGGGGTTATGTCAAGATGGAAGGTGAGGAAGAGGCCTCCGAGGACGACAGAGCCTTCAACAGAAAGCCCATAGGTGTTAGAGCGGCAATTATTGCAGCCGGGCCTATAATGAACATATTAACGGCGTTGATATTAGCATTTATAATGCTTACACAATCGGGTTATTATACAACTGAGGTTAAAACCATTATGCCGGGATCTGTTGCCGAGACAGCCGGACTTAAGGCCGGAGACAGGCTATTAAAGTATAATGGAAAAACAATTTATAATATAAATGACCTATCAATTTTTTCCTATCCCCTTACAGATGAAAGTATTAAATTACAATACGAGAGGGACGGAAAAGCCGAGACAGTAGAACTGACTCCCGACAGACAGAACTATATACTTGGCTTTACTCCTGCCGAGGAAGAACTGGAAGGTACTAATTCCAATGTAGTTAAAGCTGTTTCCGACAAATCCCCAGCAAAAACTGCCGGATTGAAAGAAGGAGACAGGATTGTAAAACTAAATGGGGCCGATGTAAAGACAAGAAAAGATATTCGAGAAATACTTCAGCAGAATAAAGATAAGAAAGTGAGCATATTGGTTGAGCGAGACGGAAAACAGCAGGAGCTTACACCTGTAGTACCGGCTATGAGTAAAAATCCTGAGTTCTATGCAATAGGTACAGTGGATTTTGTACACAGTAAAGGTGAAATTGGCAGTACGATTAAGGAATCTGTCAAATACAACGTATTTCTGGCAAGATCAATATATTATTCTTTGGGATGGCTGCTATCCGGAAAAGTTCCAGCCAGTGAACTTATGGGTCCAGTAGGAATAACAACTACTATCAGTAATGAAGTGTCGTCAAGTGAGTCAGCTATGGAGGGCTTTTTAAATCTTCTGTCAATTACCTCTATGATAAGTATAAACCTTGGATTGGTTAATCTTATTCCATTCCCGGCACTAGATGGAAGCAAGCTTGTACTGTTGTTGATTGAAGGAATCAGAAAGAAGCCTCTGAATCCCGAAAAGGAAGCGCTTATAACCATGATAGGTATGGTTATTCTCATAATGATTATGATATACGCTACCTTCAACGACATACTGAGATTGGGACGAGGATAGCTGCATACTGAAAGGAAAAGACTATGGATAATTATATATTGAGAAAACATACAAAAAAAATAAAAGTGGGAGATATCTTCATAGGAGGAGATTCTCCTATTTCTGTCCAGTCGATGACCAATACCGATACAAGAGATGTAAAAGCTACTGTAGCGCAGATAAAAAGGCTTGAGGAGGAAGGCTGCAACATTATCAGAGTTGCAGTTCCCGACAGCCAGTCTGCCGAGGCAGTAAAAGAAATAAAGAAAGCAATAAAAATACCTCTGGTTGCCGACATACATTTTGACTATAGACTGGCTTTGGAGTGTATGCGTAACGGTGTGGAAAAGATTCGTCTCAATCCGGGCAATATAGGTGGTCAGGACAGAGTAAAAATTGTGGCTGACATGGCGAGGGAGAGGCAGATACCCATCCGGATTGGAGTAAACTCCGGCTCGGTAGAAAAAAGCATTTTAGAAAAGTATGGGGGCGTCACACCAGAAGGAATGGTGGAAAGTGCATTAAATCATGCAGCAATGCTTGAAGCAGCAGATTTTGGAGATATAGCAATTTCCATTAAGGCTTCAAGCGTTCCCATGACTATTGCTGCCTACAGACTGCTTTCACTGAAAACTAATTACCCTCTGCATATAGGGGTTACTGAGGCAGGCACTGTGTATAAGGGAACAATTAAATCTTCAGTAGGTATTGGCTGCCTCCTTGCAGAGGGTATCGGTGACACCATACGGGTTTCTCTTACAGGAGATCCGGTTGAGGAAATAAGATCCGGTAAGCAGATTCTTAAGGCACTTGGCTTGCTCAAGGAAGGGATAGAAGTAGTATCCTGCCCAACCTGTGGAAGGACACGGGTTGACCTCATTGGAATAGTAAATCAGATAGAGCCGGTATTAGACAAACTCAATAAGAATATAAAGGTTGCAATAATGGGTTGTGCGGTGAATGGTCCCGGTGAGGCAAAAGATGCAGATATAGGGATAGCTGGTGGTGTCAATGAGGTGCTGCTTTTCAAAAAGGGACAGATAGTAAAAAAGATACCACAGGAAAATGCTGTAGAGGAATTATTAAAGGAAATTGAGAAGCTTTAGCTTAAATATTAATATCTCAGAATCAATTTCCTTTGGAAATTGAGAAGCTTTAGCTAACAACGTATCAGAGAAGGTGCGAGATATAATGACAAAAACCATATTCAAGTGTCCGAATTGCTCAAAAGCTCTGAAACAGGGGTTGAAACAATACTTTTGTCCAAATGGTCATAATTTTGATATTGCTAGAAAGGGATATGTTAACCTTTTACTTTCAAGCCATATCGGAGCCGGCAATCCCGGCGACACTAAAGAAATGCTGCAAAGCAGGGGAGAATTCCTTGAAAAAGGGTACTATCAACAATTTTCCGATAAGTTGAATTCTATCGTTTATCAACTATGCGTTAATTCAAACCCAAATAACAGTTTAATTCAGGCTAATTCAGAAATCGGCAAGGATAACACTTGTAAAGAAATTAATATTTATGACGCAGGCTGTGGCGAGGGCTATTACATAAGCAGACTGAAAAATAATCTTGAAAATCAAAACCGGGATTTTAGTAAAGTAAATTTTTCTCTCTACGGTACCGATGTTTCCAGAGATGCCATCAATTATGCCTCTGGTAGGGACAAGCAGGTCCGTTTTGCGGTAGCCAGCAATTATCACATACCAATACTGGATAATACTGTGGATTATATACTTTGTATTTTTGCACCAAGAGATGAACATGAATTCAGGCGTATCATGAAGCCTAACGGAAAATTGATAGTTGCGGTTCCAGGCGCCCGTCACTTATACAGCCTTAAAAAACTTATGTATCAAGAGCCGGAGGAAATCGGACAGAAGGGAACGGTTAGGAAGGGCTTCAGGCTGGTGGAAGAGACAGGTGTAAGCTATAACATTAGCCTTAAGGACAAACAGGATATAATAAATCTCTTCAAAATGACACCTTACAGCAGACACGCAGATATTTCATCAATCAATAAAATGGATGAGCTTCATACTGAGGTGGATATTAACATAATTGTATATGAAAAGACCTAGATAAAATTTCACTTACTTATGTTAAAATATAATAGAAACATATACAGATATATGATTTAAGTTCGAATAAATATAGCACATACTAAATATAAAAGACATCGTATTGTACATAATTAATATAATGGGGTCATAAATATGGAAGGTTCTACAAATTCAAATAAATTATTTCAAGAGTTATTCCCTGAACAAGTCGACTTTAGCGGGGAATTTTCTGTTTTCAGTAAATTGTCCGTAGACAGGATGAGTGTTTTTATCAAGTCCAACAAACTTGAAATATATACATCGTGCCCTGAAGTAATCAGTCCGGGGCTGGTGTCAAAGATGGAGGAACACCTGGCAGCCTCACTTGGGGCCAATAATATTACTATCAGGGTAAAATGCACACGTGAATACGGCATCGAAGAATTTCTGGAGTTGATGTGGAATGAACTGCTTCAATTGCTGAACCGGAAGGTTGCAGTCTGCAGAGGTATACTTACCGGCAGTACCTGTGAGTTTACCGACGGAAAAATACAAATCAGGCTTGCTACAAAGGGCTCACAGATTTTAAAAACTCAAAATTGCCATACAATCCTTGAACAGTATATTGAGGATACTATTTCACAAAAAGTTAAGGTTGAGTTTTTCGATCTTGAGGTGGATTCCAGCATTCTTGAGGAATACGTTGCGGAGAAGGAAAAAAACGAGGCGCAGGTTGTAAGTACAGCAATGACTGCAGCTCCTTCAGAAGAAAAGCAAAAAAGTTCTTCCGAAACCAGAGGTTCACATCCCGGAGATGGTCCTACTAAGGGAATAATAGCCGGAAAACCTTTTACCGACAGCATTATGAGGATTTCTGAAGTTACTCCCGACTCGGGAAAGGTTGCCATAGCAGGCGAGGTATTCAGAACAGAATTCAGAGAAATCAGGGGCGGAAAGTACATATATATATTTGACATCACAGACTATACAAGTTCGGTAACAGTTAAAATGTTCGTTGAGAAAAAGGATTTTGCAAACATATCCGAGCGCATTGTTGAGGGTGTATGTCTACGAATACGAGGCGACGCTCAGTATGATAAATTTTCAAAAGAGCTTGCTGTTATGGCTTTTGATATTGTTGAGACAGAAAAGGAAATCAGGCATGATGACGCCGAGAATAAAAGGGTGGAACTCCATTTACATACTCAGATGAGTTCAATGGATGGGGTTACTCCTGTAAAAGAACTTGTTAAAAGAGCAGCAAAATGGGGGCATAAAGCTATTGCAGTAACCGATCACGGGGTTTGTCAGGCTTATCCGGATGCATATGGCGCTTCCAAAAAGTTCGGAATAAAGGTGATCTATGGACTTGAATGTTATTTGCTGGATGATAATGTACCCATTGTATATAACCCTGATTCCCATACCCTTAATGATGAATTCGTAGTATTTGACATAGAAACTACGGGGCTTAATCCTCAGAAGGACAGGATAACCGAAATCGGTGCGGTAAAGGTAAAAGCAGGGCAGATAATTGAGAAGTTCAGCGCCTTTGTAAATCCCGGAATACCCATTCCAAGCTTTATAGTTAAGCTGACAGGTATTACCGACGACATGGTAAAGGATGCTCCACCTATAGAGCAGGTGCTTACCGATTTTATGGAGTTTATACAGGGAACTGTTCTTGTAGCTCACAATGCTACTTTTGATGTTGGCTTTATAAAACAGAACGCAAAAATAATCGGAGAGAGAATCAGAAACCCGTACATAGATACACTTGAGTTGTGCAGAAAAATGTTCCCTGAGCTTGGAAAGTACAAGCTTAACCTTGTCGCCAAGCATTTGGGGATTGAACTGGAAAATCATCACAGGGCAGTGGATGATTCCCTGGCTACGGCAAAAATATTCCTGCACTGTTTAGGGTTACTTAAGGAGAAAGGGTGCAAGACCATAAAGGACATTGAAAATGCCTTTGGTTATGAAGTAAATGTCAAGGCACCTTCAAACCATGCCATTATACTTGTAAAGAATTCTGTTGGCCTTAAGAATTTATATAAAATAGTTTCACAGTCACACCTGAAGTATTTTTATAAGAAGCCCAGAGTACCTAAAAAGCTGCTGATGGAATACAGAGAAGGTTTGATACTGGGAAGTGCCTGTGAAGCGGGTGAATTGTACAGAGCAATACTAAACAATAAAAGTGAGGATGAAATATCTAAAATAGTCAGATTCTATGATTATCTGGAGATACAGCCTCTTGGAAATAACCAGTTTCTTGTTAATAACGGAAAGGTATCCTCTCAGGAGGAATTGAGGAAGATAAACAAAAAAATTGTAAGACTGGGTGAAAGACATCAAAAACCTGTTGTCGCCACCTGTGACGTACACTTTATGGACCCCAGGGATGAGGTTTTCAGAAGAATACTCATGGCAGGCCAGGGGTTCACCGATGCCGATAATCAGGCACCGCTGTATTTCAGAACAACTGATGAAATGCTTGAGGAGTTTGACTATCTTGGACCGGAAAAGTCTCGTGAGGTTGTTATTGATAATACAAATCTTATTGCTGACCTTATTGAGAATATCGCACCAGTGCTAGAGGGTACATATCCTCCTAAAATTGAGGGTGCAGAACATGACATAGAAGAAATGGCTATGAACAAGGCTAAAGAAATCTATGGAGAGAATTTACCAGAGGTTGTTCAGCAAAGACTTGAAAAAGAACTGAATTCAATTATTAAGAACGGGTTCGCGGTTATGTACCTGATTGCTCAAAAACTGGTTTCAAAATCGGTTGGAGATGGCTATCTTGTCGGTTCAAGAGGTTCGGTAGGTTCTTCCTTTGTGGCAAACATGTCCGGGATAACGGAGGTTAATTCACTTCAGCCCCATTACATATGCGAGAAGTGCAAATATTCTGAATTCATACTTGACGGCACCTATGACTGTGGTTTTGATATGCCAGATAAGGAATGTCCAAACTGTGGTAACAGCCTTAAAAAGGACGGCTATGATATTCCCTTTGAAACCTTCCTGGGCTTTGACGGAGATAAGGAGCCTGATATAGACTTGAACTTCTCGGGAGAATATCAGCCGGTAGCACATAAATACACTGAAGAGCTTTTTGGAGAAGGCTATGTTTTCAGAGCCGGTACTATTGCATCGGTTGCAGAGAAAACTGCATACGGCTACGTTAAGAACTACCTTGATGAAAGAGAAATTGTGGTTACAAATGCCGAAATCAACAGGCTTGTGAAAGGCTGTACAGGCATCAAGAGAACAACCGGCCAGCATCCTGGAGGTATAATGATTGTTCCGAAGGACAAGGAGATATTTGACTTTTCTCCCATCCAAAGACCTGCCGATGATACAACCTCTGAAATTATAACAACCCACTTTGACTATCACTTCCTGCATGGAAGTATACTGAAGCTTGATATTCTCGGACACGATGACCCTACCGTTATAAGGATGCTGGAGGATATTACCGGGATAGATGCCAGAACAATTACCATTGGTGAAGCCAAAACCATGAGTCTTTTCAGCAGTACTGAAGCCTTGGGGGTTACACCCGAGGACATAGGCAGCGAAACAGGGACCTATGCAATCCCTGAATTTGGCACGAAATTTGTACGGCAAATGCTGGTGGATACAAAGCCTAAGACGTTCTCAGAGCTAATCAGAATATCAGGACTATCCCATGGAACCGACGTTTGGTTGAATAATGCGCAGGACCTGATAAGAGACGGAATAACTACACTGTCCAAAAGCATTTGCTGCCGTGATGATATCATGATTTACCTTATGCATGCGGGACTTCCCCCTAAAACGGCGTTTAAGATAATGGAGGATGTAAGAAAGGGTAAGGGAGTCAAGGAAGAATATGAAGTAATAATGAAGGAAAATAAAGTACCCGATTGGTACATTAAGTCCTGTAAAACCATAAAATACATGTTCCCCAAAGCCCATGCCGCAGCTTATGTTATGATGGCTTTCCGAATAGCATGGTATAAGGTTTACCATCCAGAAGCTTTTTATGCTACATACTTCACCGTAAGAGCAGATGATTTTGATGCCGAAATGATGGCACAGGGGCAGGATAAGGTAAAAAATAAAATCAAGGAATATGAAATGAAGGGAAATAATATTACCACAAAGGAGAAGAATGTACTCACCATACTTGAGGTTGCCAACGAAATGTATGCAAGAGGAATCAAATTCCTTCCAATCGATTTGTATTTATCTGAGGCTAAGAAGTTTATAATAGAAGAGGGTGGAATACGGCCTCCTTTAAATGCTCTTCAGGGCCTGGGCGGAGCGGCGGCCTTAAATATCGTTGAAGCCAGAAAAGACGGGGAGTTCCTGTCAATTGACGAATTGAGAACAAAAGCCAAGATAAGCAAATCTGTAATAGAGATTCTTGAAAGAAATAATTGCCTTAAGGGATTGCCTGAAAGTAATCAGTTATGTTTGTTTTAACATTGCTGTAATTGATTTTCCAAAAAAATTTAAGACTTTGTTCAAAAACGGTAATAAATTGTTGATAATTTGAAATAATAATGATATAATACACAAGGATAGAGGTTTAATAGACTTGACTGCCAAGAGTGGGAAATCCCACTCTTTGTTGTTTATTTGACGTGATAACGGTTATGATAATGTTTTGCAGTCAGTTTTCCGGTTCAGGTATAAATTCTAAAGTCAACTTAATTTGACTTTTTAGAAAGGGGCACATTTTGTGACCGCGTTTTGTTATGCATGAGGTTTTTTTCTCAATAAGCATATACCGTCCGGTAAACTCTAACTTATTGGAGGACGAGTAAATAATGAAAAAAAATGTACAACAGGAAATTATGGAACTTGCAGCACCTGTAGTTGAAGCTTTGAATTTTGAATTGGTAGATGTTGAATTTGTTAAAGAGGGTGCAAACTGGTACCTAAGAATATATATTGATAAGCCGGGCGGAATAAGTATTGACGATTGCCAGGCAGTCAGCGAACAGATTAGCGATATACTCGACGAAAAAGATCCCATAGAACAAAGCTATTATCTTGAAGTTTCCTCACCTGGTCTGGAAAGACCTTTAAAAACAGAAAGAGACTTTATTAAATATAAAGGTGAATTGGTTGAAGTTAAGGTTTATCAACCTATTGACGGCAAGAAAATATTTGAAGGCGAATTAGTGGGATTAATTGATAATAAGATAATAATCAGCGACGCCGGAAACAATATTGAATTTGAAAAGGATAAGGTTGCCATAATAAAAAGGGCCATTAAATTTTAAATTTTAATTAGTAATGGGAGGTTAACGTAATGAGCGCTGAGTTAATACTAGCACTTGAACAGCTTGAAAAGGAAAAGGGTATTAAGAAGGAGATTATAATCGAGGCGATTGAAGCCGCTCTGATTTCTGCATATAAGAAAAATTTCGGTTCTGCTATGAACGTAAAGGTTAACATTGATAGAACCACTGGAGATGTTAAGGTGTTTGGATTAAGAAAGGTCGCAGAGGTCCCGGATATGGATCAAATGGACATTTCTGTAGACGAAGCTTTAAAATTAAATCCAACATTGGCTATAGGGGATATAGCCGAGATGGAGGTTACTCCCAGATCCTTCGGAAGAATTGCTGCCCAGACCGCAAAGCAGGTTGTTGTGCAAAAACTTAGAGAAGCTGAAAGAGGAATTATATACGACGAATTTTATAACAAGGAAAGTGATATAGTAACAGGTATTATTCAACGTATAGAAAAAAGAAACGTTATTGTTGACCTTGGAAAAACCGAGGCTGTCCTTTCTCCTAGCGAGCAGACTCCCGGCGAGGAATACCGTTTTAACGAAAGACTTAAATCTTATATAATTGAAGTAAAGAAAACAACAAAAGGCCCTCAGATAATGATTTCCAGAACACACCCGGGCCTTGTAAAAAGACTTTTTGAACTGGAGGTTCCAGAAATACACGATGGAACTGTGGAAATAAAGAGTATTTCCCGTGAACCTGGTTCCAGAACCAAAATTGCAGTTTATTCAAAGGATGAAAATGTAGATCCGGTAGGAGCCTGTGTTGGTCAGAAGGGTACCAGGGTTCAGGCAATTGTTGATGAACTCCGCGGTGAGAAAATTGACATTATTAAGTGGAGTAATGATCCAAAAGAATACATTTCCAGCAGCTTAAGTCCTGCAAAGGTTGTAAGAGTTGATGTGAATGAAGAGGAAAAAGCTGCCAGGGTTGTTGTACCCGATTATCAGCTTTCTCTTGCCATAGGAAAAGAAGGGCAGAATGCAAGACTTGCTGCCAAGCTGACCGGCTGGAAAATTGATATAAAGAGTGAATCACAGTTAAGGCAGTCTATAGAAAGACAACTCTTTGATGACAGTATAAATAGTGATTATACTGAGTATGACTTGGATGATGAAAATGACGGCTACAGCGGTGACCAGTACAGCGGTGACCAGGATGATGAAGTTTTTATTGACGAATAATAACTATAGACAAAGTACAGACTATCGGCTTTTCGGAAGAAGTTTACTATAGGAAGGTGTGGATGGATGAAGCAAAAAAAGATTCCATTGCGTATGTGTCTGGGCTGTAAAGAAATGAAGGCCAAGAGAGAATTAATACGGGTGGTAAGAAATAATGAGGGAGAAATCAGCATTGATCTCGTTGGTAAAAAGCCAGGCAGGGGTGCATACATATGCAGAAGTGCCGATTGTCTTGAAAAAGCCATAAAGGCGAAAAGACTTGACAAGGCTTTTGAAACTACTATTGGTTCAGAGGTATATGATGATTTGAAGAGCCAATTGATGGGAGAGGTTGAAGGCGGTTAAACATTACAAAAGGAGGGCAGGGCCATGCTTTAACTGGCATGGTACTATGTGCAAAACGTTGAGAATGGACATTGTGATGGATAGGGTTTATTCCTTATTAGGTCTTGCTAAAAAGGCAGGACAGCTGTTATCCGGGGATGAAACATGTGAAAGAACCATTAAATCAGGGAAAGCTGTTCTTGTAATTGTAGCAGGAGATGCTTCTGAAAACACGAAGGACAAATTTAAAAGTATGTGCGTTTTTCGGGATGTTTGCTATAGGGAATATGGCAAAAAACTTGATCTTGGGAGATGTATTGGAAAAGAAATACGTTCTGTTGTTTCGATTCAGTCAAAGGACTTTAAAAATGGCCTTCTTAAGCTAATAGATAACCAAATTAATGAATCCGGGGGTGAAGGTATTGGATAAAGCAAGAATTTACGAGCTTGCCAAAGAACTTAATACAACAAGTAAAAGGTTGATGGAAAAGCTTGCTGAGATAAATATAAATGTAAAAAATCACATGAGCCTTCTTGAACCTCATGAGTTAGATGCACTATACAAACATATTGGTGTAATAAAGCATGATGAAAAGAAGCAGGATGATGAAAAGAAGGTTACTTCTGCAGAGTCTTCTCATACCGTTGACAAGAAGAAAGATGTTAAAAAGGATATGAAAAGTGCTCCAAGAATAATTAGAACCACAGAAATTGTAATTGACAGCAAGGGAGAAGCAACTACTCCTGACCGTGGTAATTATATGAAAAAAGAAGTAAATCAGTCTACCGCTAAGCCTAATTACTTTAAATCTGACTCCAGTACATCTGGGTTAAGACCGGGTTTTGTACGAGACAGTAAACCTGATTTCAAGAATAAACCTGTAGTCAAGAACGATAAGGCTCTCGAAAATAATAAAAATGTTGTGAAGACTCCAGCTGTTCAACATGATGATCCTACAGCCCAAAAGCAAAATATAAAGCCTGAGGACATCAAAAAAGAGGAAAAGATTGTGTTGGAGAATAATGATCAAATTGATGCAAATGTAGCTAAAAAAGTTGATATAAACGAAATAGTTAAAACAAATAATGAAAATGTAGCTGAAAGAGTGGATATGAAATCAAACACAATCATTGAACCTAAGGATCAAAATGCAGTAGCCGAAACAGCTCGAAACAATGAAGGTATCGAGTCCCCAAAAGCAGACGCTTCTTTGGAAGCCTCAGTTACTGAAAGCAAACCACAGCTTGATAGAACACAAGCTGACAGACCGCAGGGTGACCATCCGCAAGGCCAGTATAACAGACCTCAAGGAGACAGACCGCAGGGTCAATATAACAGGCCCCAGGGTGATAGACCACAGGGGCAGTACAATAGACCTCAGGGCGACAGACCACAAGGCCAGTATAACAGAGGCGACAGACCCCAGGGTGATAGACCACAGGGTCAGTACAACAGGGGCGACAGACCGCAAGGTCAGTATAACAGAGGCGACAGGCCCCAGGGTGACAGACCGCAGGGTCAGTATAATAGAGGTGACAGACCCCAGGGTGATAGACCACAGGGCCAGTATAACAGACCACAGGGTGATAGACCGCAGGGCCAGTACAATAGACCTCAGGGAGACAGACCACAGGGCCAGTATAACAGACCACAAGGTGACAGACCGCAGGGTCAGTACAACAGGCCACAAGGTGACAGACCTCAGGGGCAGTACAATAGAGGTGACAGACCACAGGGTCAGTACAACAGGGGCGACAGACCACAGGGTCAGTATAACAGACCTCAAGGCGACAGACCGCAGGGTCAGTACAACAGGGGTGACAGACCACAGGGTCAGTATAACAGACCTCAAGGTGATAGACCTCAAGGTCAGTACAGACAACAAGGCCTGGACATTCCAAAGCCTGATGTCACTGTTGCTCAGGAGCAATCCGATTCATTGAGGAATGAAGCAAGAAGGGAATTCCAGAGCAAGGATATTGATAAGAACTTCAAGAGAGAAGAAAAACAGAAAAAAGAGACACCAAAGGCTTCTGCCGATAAGAAACAGAAGTTTAAGCCACAGAAGATTGTAATCGAAAAGAAGGGCGTCTCAGAAATACTCAATGAAGATTACATCTTTGATGAATTCTATAGCGATGATGGCAAGAAGAAAAGACTACCAAGAAACAAGAAGGAAAAGGTACAGGAAAAGTATATTCCACCTAAGGCAGTTCTTACTTCAATAACAATACCTGATACTCTGACTGTTAAAGAATTAGCTGAATCATTGAAGAAAACATCAACTGAAATTATTAAGAAGTTGATGAATTATGGAGTAATGGCTACATTAAACAATGATGTTGATTTCGAAACAGCAACAATTATTGCTGAAGAATTCGGTGTAAAGACTGAGAAAGCTGTCCAGGTTAGTGAGGAAGATATCCTCTTTGATGATGTTGAAACAGAGGATGAATCAAAGTTAAAGCCAAGGCCACCTGTAGTTGTTGTCATGGGTCACGTTGACCATGGTAAAACATCATTGCTGGATGCTATAAGAAGCGCTCACGTTATTGACAGTGAAGCAGGCGGAATAACCCAGCACATAGGTGCTTATACAGTAAAAGCAAATGACAGAACTATTACTTTCCTCGATACACCGGGTCACGAAGCGTTTACCGCTATGCGTGCCAGAGGTGCTCAGGTTACTGATATCGCAATACTTGTTGTTGCTGCAGATGATGGAGTTATGCCTCAGACTATAGAGGCGATAAACCATGCTAAAGCTGCAAATGTATCAATAATTGTTGCTATAAACAAGATTGATAAGCCTGGAGCAAATCCTGATAAGGTGAAACAGGAACTTACCGAATATGGTATCGTTGCAGAAGAATGGGGCGGAGATGCAATAATGGTTCCGGTTTCTGCAAAGAAGAGAGAAAATATAGACCAGTTACTTGAAATGGTGCTTTTAGCTGCTGACATGCTTGAATTAAAAGCAGATCCTGACAGACAGGCAAAAGGAACTGTAATTGAAGCCAAACTTGATAAGGAAAGAGGACCTGTTGCGACAGTTCTTGTTCAGAGAGGTACTTTAAAAACTGGGGATTCGATGATAGCAGGTTCTGCTTTTGGTAGAATCAAGGCTATGACAAGTGACAAGGGTCTCAGTATAAAAAATGCTGGGCCGTCAATGCCTGTTGAAATCCTTGGTATGAATGAAGTTCCTGAAGCCGGCGAAGTATTTTACGCCGTAACAGATGAAAAGGTTGCCAAACAGCTGGTTGAAAAGAGAAAGTTCAAGCAGAAAGAGCAACAGTTCAAGTCCACTGCAAAAGTTACACTTGAAGATTTGTTTACACAAATTAAAGAGGGTAAGGTTAAGGATTTGAATATTATTATCAAAGCTGATGTACAGGGTTCTGTAGAAGCTGTTAAACAGTCTCTTGAAAAACTTAGCAATGATGAAGTAAGAGTTAGAACAATTCATGGTGCTGTTGGAGCCATAACCGAATCAGATGTTACTCTTGCTCAGGTATCTAGTGCAATCATTATCGGTTTTAACGTAAGACCAGGTGCAAATGTTACTGAAGCAGCAAAGAATGCTGAAGTCGACATGAGATTGTACAGTGTAATTTACAAAGCTATCGAAGATGTTCAGGCAGCTATGAAGGGTATGCTTGAGCCAACGTATAAAGAAGTTGTACTTGGTCACATTGAAATTAGACAGATTTTCAAGGTTTCCGGAATCGGAACCATCGGCGGTGCTTATGTAACTGACGGTAAGGTTCAGAGAAATTCGGAGGTCAGAGTTGTTAGAGAAGGTATCGTTATTCATGAAGGAAAACTTGCATCTCTTAAGAGATTTAAAGATGATGCGAAGGAAGTTGCAACTGGATTTGAATGCGGTGTTTCTATTGAACGCTTCAATGATATTAAGGAAGGCGACGTTATTGAAGCCTTTGTAATGGAAGAAGTAAAGAGATAAGAGCATTTAAGTATTTTGGAATAGGTTGAAGTGGATTAAATTCCAATTCAACCTATTTGTGTATTTATTATTTTTTGCGGTTGGCAATACTATATATAACTCATATCTCAATATTTTGTTGAAGATTAATTTATGAAATGCGGAGGATAGATTTTATGGCTGATAGAATAGTCAGGATTTCTGAAGAGGTAAAGAAGGAAATAAGCAGCATAATTCAAAATGACCTGAAGGACCCCAGACTTCCAAATATGGTTAGTATTATATCCTGCAATGTTACAAAGGATTTAAGATATGCAAAGGTGTATATAAGCGTTTTAGGTGACAATGAGCAAAAGAAGAATGCCATAAGTGCCTTAAAAAGTGCAGCGGGCTTTATCAGGCGCGAACTTGGACATAGGCTGCAATTAAGGTATACTCCGGAAATACATTTTGAGCTGGACACATCTATTGAACATGGAATATATATCAACAAGCTGTTGGATGATGCTAAGAAGGAATATGGGGAATAAATTATACAATAAGTTTCTCAATAAGTGTATTTGTCGCAGTATTAAACGGAGGGAAAAATGGATAGCGAAATAATCAAACTTATAGCTGAAGCAGGGGGAGTTGCAATTTTTCCACATGTATCAGCAGATGGAGATGCTATAGGGTCGTCTTTGGCACTGGCTCTTGCATTGAGAAATGCCGGGAAAAAAGCAGTAGTATATGTTGAGGAGAATACTCCTACAGTTTACAGGTTCTTATCAGGTAATGAACTTACATGTTTCTATGACGCTCAGGATGAAGTAATGGATGTAAATATCGCTTTGGACACCGGTGATGTAGGAAGGCTGGGAACCAGAGGAGAAGCTTTTTTTAAAGCTCCCTGTACCATCAATATTGATCATCATATTACAAATACAAAATTTGCCTTAAATAATTTTGTTGACGCCGCGTCAGCTTCTACTGGTGAAATCGTTTATACCTTGTTACAAGAATTAAAATATCCAATCGACAGAGATATGGCTACTTGTTTATACACAGCTATTTCAACTGATACGGGTGGATTTAAATACAGCAATACAACTGCCGAGACACATAAAATAGCAGCAGAACTCTTAGCAACAGGAATAGATATCGGAGAACTTTCTCAAAGGATTTTTGACAATACAACATATACAAAACTTAAGCTCACACAAAAAGCAATAGAAAAACTGGAACTTTCGGATGACTGCAGGCTGGCTGTAGTTGTTATTTCACAGGCCGACTTACAGTCAACTGGTGCCAATGATGAGGATTGTGACGGTATTGTCAATATAGGTAGATCAATTGAAGGTGTAGAAGTTTCTCTTCTGGTAAAAGAAAAAAATACCGACGAGGTACGAATTAATTTGAGATCCAAAACCTATGTTGATGTTTCGGAAATTGCTGCAGCTTTTGGCGGCGGAGGTCACAAAAGGGCCGCAGGTTGTACGGTAAAGGGTAACTTGCAGGAGGTTAAAGAAAGATTAACCGCAGCTATTAGGGAAAAACTATAAACAATAAAAGATATGATAAAAGGAAAATATGAACGGAATAATAAATGTACTTAAACCTGCCGGTATGACTTCCTTTGATGTTGTAAGCTTTCTAAGAAGGGCGGCTGGTCAGAAAAAAATTGGCCACACCGGAACTCTGGATCCGTCAGCAGTAGGAGTATTGCCGATTTGTCTGGGAAATGCCACCAGGGCAATTGAGTTTATAATTGATAAAGATAAGGTTTACCGTGCCGAGCTTACACTGGGTTCAGCCACTGATACACAGGATTCCTCAGGGAACGTAATATATTCACATGAGGTTGAGGCAGACAATGAAAGAATAGCTGATACCATACTGAGTTTTATTGGTGAAACTGACCAGCTGCCGCCCATGTACTCAGCTATAAAAATTGAAGGCAAAAAACTGTACGATCTGGCCAGACAAGGCCAAACAGTTGAGCGGCAGCCCAGGAAGATTAAAATTTATGACATAAAAATAGTTAGAATCTGGGAGGAACAGGCTTATTTGCCCGGAACTACTGACAAGGAATTTGCTGAAAAGAGGACAGTCAAAAAAGCTCTTTTTGAGGTGCATTGTTCAAAGGGTACTTATATAAGGACTCTGTGCCATGACATCGGAGAGAAGCTTGGCTGCGGAGGGCATATGTCTTTTCTAATAAGGACCAAAGCAGGAAGATACAGCCTGGAAACTGCTCTAACCCTTGAAGAGATTAAAGAACTTTCTGCCACTAAACAGCTTGAGCAGAAATTAATACCGGTGGAAACAGTGTTTGAAGAACTTAACATTATGCGGCTTGATGAGAAGGATACTTTTAAATATAGTAATGGTGTTTGGCTTCAAGTAAATAATTCAAATTTTGATTCTAACACCTTTATCAGGGTATATGATAGTAATGGCAATTTTTTAGGTATAGGTGAATTCTTTAATAATGGTGAAACCAGGTGCCTTAGATCCAAGAAGTTTTTTAAAGAGTAGTTAAAGCAGCTTAAAATGCAGAGGAACCATTGATAAGGTGCAAAGAAAGCCACTAAAATGTCAAAGCCACAATAGTTTAAAGCCACAATGTTGGCTCAAAGCCATAAAATGGCTTAGGAGGTTAAGATGCAGGTAATTCATGCTAATGATAACAAATGCTTTAATAATAAAACAGGAGTCGGTCTCGGTAATTTTGACGGATTACATATCGGACACATGGCTCTGATAAACACACTTATACGCGAAGCTCAGCTTAATAACCTGTCTTCAATAGTTTATACCTTTACAAAGCATACTGAGAATATTATAAGAAAAAAACTTATTACCCCACTTTTATTGACCGAACAGAAAAAAACGGAATTACTCGGAGAAATTAATCTGGATTACCTTTATTTTGATGAGTTTAATGAGGAATTCTCAAGACTTTCACCTGAGGAATTTGTAAAAAAAATTCTGATTGATAAACTAAATATAAAGCTGGCAGTGGCAGGTTACGATTACCGGTTCGGATATATGGGTGAGGGCGATGTAGCCTTGCTTAAGGAACTGGGTCAAAAGTATGGTTTCAGAGTGGTAGTAATCCCTGCCATCAAATGTGACAATGAAGTTATCAGCAGTACAAGAATAAGGCAGTGCATAATCAATGGGGAACTGGAAACTGCCTACAAGCTTTTGGGAAGAAATTATTCCATAATTGCGGAGGTTGTAAGTGGCAGAAGAATAGGCAATACCATAGGCTTTCCCACAGCTAATATTCATCCCGAAAGGTATCTGGTGCTTCCTGCCAACGGTGTCTATATAACAAAAACACTACTGGACGGAAAACTATATAACAGTATGACAAATGTAGGCTATAATCCGACTTTCGAGGATGTTAAGGAAAAAACTGTTGAAACGCATATTATAGATTTTAACCGGAACATCTACGGTAAGAAAATTGAAGTATTCTTCCTTAAGAAAATCAGAGATGAGGAAAAATTCAAATCCGTAGAACTTCTGAAGGAACAAATATCAAAAGATATGACTGTTGCAAAAGAATATCTTGAAATTGAGGATGTAGTTTCAGAGTGTTAAGGAATATTTACTCTGACCTGCGCTGAAAGGGCAAGAAAGGGCAATTTATGGAAAGGTACAGAATAATAATAACAGGTATAGTTCAGGGTGTGGGTTTCAGGCCCTTTATTTATAATCTTGCAAAAGCTATGGATTTAGACGGTTGGGTAGGTAATACAGACAGTAGTGTTGTAATTGAGATAGAAACTGCGGAAGCTACACTTCTTGAATTTATCAAATCTATAGAGTCAAAAGCACCGGTTCTGTCAAAAATAGAATCTGTAAACTACGAAGCATTGCCTCTTATTGGTTTTAAGAATTTTGAAATAAAAGAGAGTGAAACTGTTTCAAAAGGACAGATATTTATTTCACCTGATGTTTGTACCTGTAATGATTGTATAAATGAACTGAAAAATCCCATGGATAAACGGTACAGGTACCCGTTTATCAACTGTACCAACTGCGGCCCCAGGTTTACTATTATAAAGGACATTCCCTATGACAGAGATAAAACAACCATGGGATGTTTTGAAATGTGCCGTCTATGCAGGCAGGAATATGTCAACCCTGCCGACAGAAGGTATCATGCACAGCCCGTTTCCTGCCATGAATGTGGACCGGTACTGCAAATTGCAGATGAAACGGGACATATTGTATCGGAACTAAACATCAATGAAAACATAAGTAAGGTAAATTCAAGTCAGACGTATTCTGAGCAGTGCCTTGATTACATTACAAAAATAATCGTTTCGGGCAAAATTGCTGCCATAAAAGGTATCGGAGGTTATCACCTGGCCTGTAATGCACTGGATGAAAAGGCTGTAAAGAGACTGAGAAGCAGGAAACACAGAGACGATAAGCCGTTTGCTCTCATGCTGAAGGATTTGGAAACGGTAGAAAATTACTGCCACATCAGTGAAAAGGAAAAGCAGATACTTGAATCTCCTGCCGCCCCCATTGTTTTGCTCAAGAGAAAGGAAGGGGTGGAGCTTCCTGATGAAATAGCACATTTAAACAGTTACCTGGGAGTTATGCTTCCGTATACCCCTATCCACCACATATTGTTCAGCCAAAGTGATTTTCCTGAAATACTGGTAATGACCAGCGGGAATATAAGTAGTGAACCGATTTTCTTCACAGATAGGGAAGCTGTAGAAGGGCTTGTTGGAATTGCAGATGTATTTTTAATTAATAACCGGGAGATTTATATAAGAACTGATGATTCTGTGACGAGAGTTTTCAAAGATAAAGAGTATATTATCAGGAGGTCTAGAGGCTATGTGCCGAAGCCTTTAAAACTAGATATTCAGAAATTGCTGGGTAGAACCGGTGTTGATAGAATACCATCTGTGCTGGCCTGCGGAGGCGAACTGAAAAATGTCTTCTGTCTGAATAAAGATAATATGTTCTATCTCAGTCACCATATAGGTGATCTTGAAAATGAAAGCACCAACACAGCTTTTGTCCATGCCGTTGAACACTTTAAAAAGCTGTTCGAGATTAATCCTGAAATTGTTGCCTTTGATATGCATCCCAACTATTTCTCAACTCAATACGGCCTTGAGCAGAAGGCTGCATTCAAAACAGGGATACAGCATCATAAAGCCCATATTGCTTCCTGTATGGCTGAAAATGAGCTTTCGGGAGAGGTTATCGGTGTATCCTTTGACGGTACAGGTTATGGGGAGGACGGCAAGATATGGGGAGGAGAATTTTTTCAGGGAGGTTATTACGGCTTTGAACGTGCAGGCAGGCTACAATATGTAATGATGCCCGGCAGCGATTCTGCGGTTAAGCATCCCTGGAAAATGGCATTGGGATATTTGTATATGGCTGATAGTTTGAATTATGTAGACTACAAGATATCAGGAGAATGCACTCAGGATTTTCGTTTGCTGACTGGAATTAACTCCAGTGATATTGCTTTTACAATAAAAATGCTGGAGAAGAAACTAAACTGTCCCGAAACCTCCAGTATGGGAAGACTTTTTGATGCTGTCTCCGCTTTGGTGAACATCAAGACCGACATAAGCTATGAAGGACAGGCTGCCATAGAATTGGAGTATTACGCAAGGGATAGAGCTGCAAAGCCCTATGAGGTAGCTATTAGCGCCGATGAAGCAGGGGGCTTTGCGGTCAGGACGGATGTGGTAATAAGACAGCTGCTCCAGGATATTGAAGCAGGTAACACCCTTGAACATATTTCATCAAGGTTTCATGCCACTGTAGCTGATATAGTACTGAAAGGCTGTATTTTTATCAGAGAGACAAGCTTAATCAACAGAGTAGTACTCAGCGGAGGAGTATTCCAGAACCTGACACTGTTGGCTATGAGCACAGACTTGCTTGAGAAAAATGGTTTTCTGGTATTTACTCATTCACAGGTTCCTGCAAATGACGGGGGTATAGCTCTGGGGCAGGCCATTATGGCCATAGCCCAAAGAATTGCCAAGAGTTGAGATTGAAATAGTTTCTAAATGATATTATAATTTAGAAGTTGGAAGTTGGAAGTTGGAAGTTGGAAGTTAGAAGTTTGAGGTTAAAAGAAGTTAGAGGTTAGAAGTAAGAAGTAAAGAGTTAAAAGTGAAGAGTGAAAAGTTATTGAAGGTTTACTTCGCAAACCATAAAATTGAAGACTGGCGAAGCCAGTCTTCCAAAACTATTCACCATTCACCCTTAATTATTCACTAATATTAGGAGGTTAATATGTGTTTAGGTTTACCTGCAAAGGTTATTAAAATAGAGGGAAATAACGCAGAAGTTGAAATGATGGGTGTAATGAACAAGGTTTCCATAGATCTTCTGGAAAATGTTAAGCTGGGGGATTATGTTCTGGTACATGCAGGCTGTGCAATACAGATAGTTGACCAGGAAGAGGCTTCTAAAACCATTGAAATATTTAATGAAATTAGGGAATTGGGAATTAAATAACTTAATAGTGAAAAGTGAAGAATGAATAGTGAAGAGTTAATGTAAGCTTGCTGCGCAAGCTAGAACTGATAAAAGCAGTGAAGGTGAAAAGTGAAGAAAAAATAGTGAAGAATTACGGAAGGCTTACTGCCGTAAGCCGTTTAATCAAAGACTTGCGAAGCAAGTCAACCATAACTATTCACCATTCACTATTCGTTATTCACTTAGACTGGCGAAGCCAGTCTACCACAACTATTCACTATTTACCCTTCACATTTCACTATAAAGAATACGGAGGTATTAAGAGAGAGATGACAAATTATATAGATGAATTCAGAGACAAGGCAGTGATACAAAAAATTGTAGACTGCCTTAATGCATATTCTGGAAGGAATATAACAATTATGGAGGTTTGCGGTACCCATACAATGGCCATTTCCCGTTACGGCATCAGGAATCTGCTCCCAAAAAGCATTGAGTTGTTGTCAGGCCCCGGCTGTCCTGTATGCGTTACACCAACCGCTTATATTGACAGTGCTACCGAATTGGCTGAAAATAAAGGGATTATCATAACCACCTTTGGAGACTTGATGCGGGTACCCGGAAACGACAGTACTTTGCTTTATAAAAAAGCGCAGGGCTGCAATGTTCAAATGGTATATTCACCGCTGAATGCACTGGAGATAGCAAAAGCAAATACTGATAAGGAAGTTGTGTTTTTATCGGTTGGTTTTGAAACCACAACACCAGTTATTGCACTCTCAGTATTGAGAGCTGAAGAAGAAGGAATAAAAAATTTTTCTGTATTGACCGCAAACAAGACAATGCCTGAAGCCATCAAAACCTTGGCACAAGACAAGGAGCTGGCTCTTGATGGTTTTATTTATCCTGGTCACGTTTCTGCAATAATTGGTACAGACTTTTTTTCATACGTTGCGTATAATATGGAAAAGGCTGGTGTCGTTGCGGGTTTTGAGCCTCTGGATATACTGTATTCAATAAAAGTATTACTAAAAAATATTTCTGATGGAAATAATGTTTTTGAAAATGTGTATTCCAGATTAGTTCCCAAGGAGGGAAACATAAAAGCTCAGGAGAAAATGTATCAGGTATTCGAACCCATAGATGCTGTGTGGCGTGGGATCGGAATGATTCCCGGTTCAGGCCTGGGGCTGAAAAAAGGATACGAACTCTTTGATGCTGAAAAGAAATTCGATATTAAACCGAAAGACAGTCCCGAACCTAAAGGCTGTATGTGTGGTGAAGTTTTAAAAGGAAAGAAACGTCCCCATGACTGTAAGCTCTTTAAAACAAGATGCACACCTGAAAATCCTGTAGGAGCATGTATGGTTTCATCAGAAGGAACCTGCGCAGCATATTACAAGTACGGGGAATAAAAAATAATAACAAAATTAATATCAAAAATAGAAGTATAAGATTGACAGTATAAGGAGGCAGCTCAATACCAAATGGATAACATAATAACACTGGCACACGGAAGCGGAGGTTCTGCAACTCTTGCTTTAATAGAAAATATATTTAAAAAGTACTTTGATAATGAAATCCTTTCAGCCGGAGATGATTCTGCAAGGCTTAATATAGGAAATGCAAGAAATATTGTTTTTACCACTGACAGTTTTGTAGTTACTCCTATTTTTTTCAAGGGTGGAAATATAGGTAAATTGGCAGTATGTGGTACCGTTAACGACCTTGCAACCAGTGGGGCAACCCCATTATACCTTAGCTGCGGTTTTATTATTGAAGAAGGCTTCAGTATGAATGAACTTGAAAGAATTGTTGAAACCATGAGTATAACAGCGAGGGAATGCGGTGTTAAAATTGTAACAGGCGATACAAAGGTAGTTCAAAAGGGTGCAGTTGATAAAATATTTATCAACACGTCAGGTATTGGTGTATTGCCTGAAGATATTGATATTTCCGGCAGAAATGCCAAAATGGGAGATAAAATAATTATTTCGGGTACTATTGGAGATCACGGCAGCTGTATACTCCTTGAAAGAGAGAATATGGGCTTTCAGGCTGAGATAAAAAGCGATTGTGCTCCACTGTCTGGTCTAGTTAAAGATATGCTTGAAGCTGCTTCTGATATCCATGTACTCAGGGACCCCACCAGGGGCGGAGTTGCAACCACTCTAAATGAGATTGCAGTACAGAGTAATGTTACCATCAGCATAGATGAAGAGGAGCTCCCAATTAAAAGAGAAGTTCAAGGGGTTTGTGAACTCCTGGGTATGGAGCCCATGTACATGGCAAATGAAGGAAAGCTATTGATATTCGTACCGGGAGATCAGGCTGAAAGAGTGCTGGAAGTTATTAGGAATAATAAGTATGGTAAAGACGCTTCAATCATTGGAGAAGTAATTAATGAAGGAGAAGCGAAGGTGGTTCTGAAGGCTTTAAGCGGAGGAACACGAATAATTAAGCTGCTGGCTGGAGATCAGTTGCCAAGAATTTGTTGAAAAACTCTATCCCAAAAGTTGAGTTTTAAATAAAAATATATAATTTCGAAAGGAGGAAACATAGCTTTGATTATTTCCATGAAGAATTTAGGTAAGACTTATAAAAACGGTCATATCGAAGTTGAAGCTCTTAAAAATGCCAATATAGACATAAACAAAGAAGAATTTGTGGCTATAATGGGACCTTCGGGCTCTGGGAAATCTACTCTGATGAATATAATAGGATGCCTTGACAGATCTACAAAAGGTGAGTATTGGCTTGATGGAGTTAACATATCTTCTCTGGATGAGGGGGAACTTGCCAAGATAAGAAATCTAAAGATAGGTTTTGTATTTCAGTCTTTTAACCTGTTACCAAGGATTACTGCGTTACAAAACGTTGAACTGCCTATGATTTACGCAGGTATCGGGTCTAAGGAAAGGAAAAAGAAGGCTACTGCTGCACTTGAAAGAGTTGGATTGGCCCAGAGAATGCATCATAAGCCAAATGAAATGTCCGGAGGACAAAAGCAAAGAGTAGCTATTGCCAGAGCACTGGTAAATTCGCCTGCTATTATTCTTGCAGACGAACCAACAGGAAATCTTGACAGTACTTCAAGTGAAGAGATAATGGCTGTATTTCAGGACCTCAACAAGGAAGGAGTAACGATAGTACTTGTAACTCATGAGCCCGATATTGCTGAACACACTAAAAGGGTCCTGCGGTTTAGAGATGGTTTCTTAAAAGCTGATGAGCTCATTAAAAACCCTGTGGATGCAAGGGAGGTACTTTCTAAATACCACCTTGAGGAAGTAAAGTAATTTAGAATCAAGTAAGATTTGAAGTAAAGTAAGGTTAAAAAAGTAGCTTTTTATTTTTTTCAAATTTGAATGTTAAAATTTTCTTTAAGAGGAGACTTTTATGAGTGATAATTTAGTGATTGCACCCGATAACGGGAACACATCAAAAATGAATGTATTTCAAAGAGTAATCAGTGCTATTTTTTCTCCGGGAAGATTGATGTATGAATTGGAACAGAAGCCAAGAGTACTGTTAGGAATCATATTAACGGCAATTGCTCCAGTCATAATGATGTTCGGCACCTTTCCAATGTTTAAGGAATATTTGAGAACCACATTGGAAACAACTTATGCCAATATGGGTATGCAGATTTCACCTGAAATGTTTGAAAGTATATTAAGTGGTTCTGTTATCTCAACACCAATTCTTGGAGGTGTTATGGCAGGTCTGGTTTTATTGGTTCAAGCCTTGGTGTTGTGGCTGATTTTAAAAATATTTAAAGGGCAGGGCCGTTTCAAGCAGTTTTTATCCGTTATAGGATATTCTTCAGTTATATCAGTTTTAGCTGCAATTGTATCAGTAATAGCAATTCAATTAACCGGAACATATTCAGATGTTACATATACTAGTCTGGCAGCGTTTATGCCTGATATGAAGGGAAGCTTTATTTTCGGAATGGCAAGGAGCCTGGATGTATTTAATATCTGGTATTTTGTTTGTGCTTCAATTGGTGTTGCAACTATCAGTAAGATCGATAAAAAGAAGGTATACCTGGTAATGGTAATATTGTTTATAGTCGTTGCAGCTATTGGTGGCTATAATGAAGTTCAGTCTGCTGCTTTAATGAAATAGTACATATTGGGGGTAAATAATTAAAATGAAAAAGAAGATAGTTATTGGAATATGTGTGGGAGTACTGGTGGTTGCGTTAATTGCAGCTGCCATTGTTAAGAATTCGGGCTCTGCAGGGTCAGGTCCCGTATTCTCTGTAAGTGTTGCAGAAGTAATAAACGATAATATAAGTTCTACTATTTCTGCAAACGGAACAGTAACAGAAGTTGAAAAATCAGAATTATATCTTGATACACCTGTTAAGGTAACAAAGCTGTACATAAAGCAAAATGATATTGTGAAAAAGGGTCAACAGCTTCTTCAGTTTGATTTTGATGCATTAAACATGCAGCTGGAACAAGCAAAGATAAAAAAGAGGACAGATGAACTTACGTTGCAGAAGCTCAAACTTTCTGATCCAGCATTAAGTGTTTCATCAGCTCAGAATTCACATAAGCTTGCAGAAAACAGCGTCGCTTCAGCTCAGAGAGCATTAGATAACGCAGTAAAGGATTTTGAGGATAATAAAGCACTTTATGCAATGAATGCAATTTCTAAGAGTGAGCTTGATGCTTCAGAAAATAAGGTGAAAGATGCCGAGGAAGCATTAAAAAGCGCCCAACTGAAACTTCAGGCCGAGAATGACAATGTTAGCTCTGCTCATAAATCAAATAGTACAAAGCAAATTGATATTGAGAGCCAGGAACTGGCAGTAAAAAATAGTGAGTTAACTGTTATGGATCTGGAAAGTAAAATCAAGAAGTACACCGATGCTATGTATGCTTCAATGGACGGTGTTGCATCACAGGTTAATGTTAGCGAGGGTGCATTCACTCCAAATGGTCAGACTGTGTACACTGTTGTTAATCCGGGCAAACTTGAAGTAAAGCTTAATATTAATGAATATAGTTCCAAGCTAATTAAGCCTGGTCAGGGAGTCGATATTACAGGTGATTCATTACCTGAAAAAGAGAAGGTAACCGGGAAGGTCAAGAGTATATCACCTGTAGCAACTAAAAGTGCAAATAATTCAGGTAATCAGGAAACAGTTATACAGGTAATTGTAAGTATAGATAACATTACAGAGGCCATAAAACCAGGTATCAGTGTGGATTGCGACATTAAAACAGTAGACTTGAAGAATATACCAACAGTACAGCTTGATATGCTAAGTCCCGATAAAGATGGTAATAACTTTGTTTATGTTGTTGACAAGGACAAAATGACCATGCGTAAAGTTCCTGTGGAAATTGGCAATTCTTCCGACATGAAGACTGAGTTGAAATCAGGAGATGTTAAAATGGGAGATTTTGTAGTAGTTGGTCCAAAGGCTACATTTAAGGATGGTGCAAGAGTTAAGATTGTAGGAGAATAAAGGTGGGGTAAATAAACAATGAATATAGTTGAGAGCTTTAAGCAAGCGTTATCCAGCCTTCGAGCCAATAAGCTCCGTTCCATTTTAACAATGCTAGGTATTGTTATGGGTGTATTTTCCGTTATCACAATTGTGGCTATCGGGAATGCAACTCAAAGGTATATGGATAATGAATTTGCAAAAATCGGAGCTAATGTTATAGCTGTTTCATACAAATCAGGAACTATAACATCTAACGATGTACTGAAGAATGACGACTTAAAGGCAATTGCCAAGGTAGAGGAAGTAAAGAATGTTGGTACATCAATGGGCAGTAGCGGTACAATTCGGCTGGGAGATAAGACTAGAAATGCAAGTATTACAGGACTCTCCTCACAATACAATGACATAATGCCAGTTGAATTGTCTCAGGGTAGAATGATAAACGAAGTTGACAATACAATGAGGTCAAATGTTGTTGTCATAAAAGAAGATTTTGCCAGAGCACAATTTAAGGATGCTAATCCAATAGGTCAAAAGCTGAGGGTAAAACTAAATTATGGAGGCTCACTGAACCTGACTGTTATTGGAGTGGAAAAGAAAGAAAGTTCTATTTTCGGCGATATGATGTATGAGAGTCAAAGTGTTGCAATAACAATTCCTTTGTCTACCCTACAGGCTAACCTCCCGTGGGCGGATGAACTGAATTATATATATGCTACTGTTGAAGAGCGAGAGCCTGAGGCTTTAAAGAAAATTGGCGATAAGATGATCCGTATTTTGGAACAGAAGCATGGAAACAAGGATAAATATTATGTAGAATTTTTATCCGATTTACAGGAACAGCTTAATTCTATGCTAGGTATAGTTTCATCAGTATTGCTGGTGGTTGCAGTTATCACCCTGGTAGTCGGTGGTATTGGAATTGTTAATATTCTCCTTGTATCAGTAACTGAGCGTATAAGGGAAATAGGTGTCCGAAAAGCGTTGGGTGCAAGGAAGATTGACATAGTCTTTCAGTTTATAACCGAATCAATTATATTAACAGGAATAAGCGGCTTAGTGGGTATTCTATTAGGTGTTCTTGCAGGCTTTGTTATATCAAGTGCGCTTAGCATACCACCAACTGTTGACATGTCAGTAATTGTTCTAGCATTCCTTGGATCGGTAGCGCTGGGACTGCTGTTCGGAGTTTATCCTGCAAAGAGAGCAGCTGACCTCGATCCTATAGAATCCTTGAGATATGAATAATTAAAAATTCATGGGACAGAAGTATATGTTTTTTCTGCCACGGATGCTCTTTGATGAAAAAAAGAATTCACTTCGCAACTATGAACGGAGCGCAGTGAATTCTTTTTTGCTATTTTCTACAAATGTCAATCAGTTTACCTGCTGCAAGGCCCACAAGAAATGTTGCGCCTAAAATTCCCATGGCTGCGGAAGTTGAAAGGGTATACTCTGTTTCATAGCTCTCGGCTGCCGAAGGAGTACTTTTCCTGGATGGTCTGGCATATTTTCTGTTTTTTCTACTCATAAATACCTCCTCCTATTAGCGATGAAAAATTTATTTATCAAAGAGTAGTATTTGTGATTATATTGAATATATACGATGTTTTTTATTATACTATATATGTATGCTTAAATTTTGAAATAATGGAAGTAAACGCACTATTTTATGTTATTCAAAATAAATGGCGTGAGTTATTATGGTTAATTTTCATGCCGGAAAGTGGAGTTCAATATGACAGACGCCGTAAAAATTCAGGAGAGTCTAAACAAGCTGTTTGAAGTAAATGGTATTACAGTATATAACATTAAGTCCAACAGATTCAAAACAAATACGATTAATATTTTTTTTCAGGATAATTTAAATTCCAACACGGTAGCTTTAAATGCTCTGTTTCCTTCAGTACTCAGAAGAGGTACTCAAAACCTTCCAACCCTAAAGGATATAAACCTGTATCTTGAAGAATTATATGGAGCGATTTTTGACTGTGGTATAGGTAAAAAAGGAGAGAGACAGATAATTCATTTTTATTTTGAATATCTCTCAGATAAATATGCCAATGACGAGCAAAGTAATTTCAAAGGTGCTCTTGATTTCCTTCTTGATATAATTTACCGACCGGTACTAAAGGAGGGTTCTTTTAATCCTCAGTATGTTGATCAGGAAAAAACAAACCTCAAGATGTTGATTGAGAGTAGGACAAATGATAAAGTACAATATGCCATGGACAGATGCTATGAACTAATGTGCCGGGAGGAGCCCTTCGGACTATACGAGTACGGCTCTATTGAACAAATCGAACAGATAACACCCGAAGAACTTTATAAGCACTACAAGGATAAGGTTACTACATTACCTGCTGATATTTTTATTACCGGTGAACTGGGAGACGGCGAAATAGAATATATCCGAAAAAGAATCGGAACCCTGGACAGGGGCGTCACAAAGGGTCTAACTTCGGGTATTGTAAAAAAATATGTAGATAAGGTTAAACATTTCGAAGATAAAATGGATGTAACACAGGGAAAGCTTTCTCTGGGCTTCAGGACTAATATAACTCCAAAAGAAGACGATTATTACGCATTAATGGTCTATAGCAGTATTCTTGGAGGGGGAATGCATTCGAAATTATTTCAAAATGTCCGTGAAAAGGCGGGGTTGGCATATTACATCTTTGCCGGACTTGAAAAGTTTAAAGGTCTTATGATTATAGGCAGTGGCATTGACATAAAGGAGAAAGAGCGTGCGCAAACCCTTATTATGGAGCAGATGGGAGCAATAAAGGAAGGCAGAATTTCTGACTATGAGTTTGATTCTACAATAAAGTCCCTTGAAACTGGAATTAATGCTCTCAAGGATAGCCAATTACAGGTGGTGGATTTCAACTTCAGCCAATTGGTGGCACAGACACACGATACACTTGAAGGTGTTCTTGGCAAAATAAGAAGAGTGACCAAGCAGGATGTAATAAATATTACTGGTAAAATTCAGCTGGATACCGTTTATTTCTTAACAGCACAGGAAAATGAAGAGGAATAACAGGGCAGAAATGGAGAAAAGACATTATGAGATATGAAACTCTTGAATATAAGAAATATGACGAAGTGATGTATAAATATCAACACAGCAGTGGCTTGAACTGTATTGTAATTCCCAAAAAGGGCTACTATAAGAAGCATGCAACCTTCTCGACCCACTATGGTTCTATAGACAATAAATTTGTTATTCCGGGTGATACGGAACCCATAAAGGTTCCTGACGGCATTGCTCACTTTTTGGAACACAAGCTGTTTGAGCAAAAAGATGGAAGTGTTATGGACAAATTTGCTGCATTGGGATCTAAACCGAATGCATTTACAAGCTTCAACCAGACAGTTTATCTTTTCTCTTGCACCGACCTGTTTAGAGAAAATTTTGAACTGTTATTGAATTTTGTACAGAATCCATACATTACTGAAGAGAGCGTGGAACGGGAAAAGGGAATAATTGGTCAGGAAATTAACATGTACCGTGATGATCCGGGCTGGAGAGTTACCTTTAATCTTCTGGAGGCCTTCTATAAAAAGCACCCGGTCAAAAAGGACATTGCCGGAACCATAGAAAGTATCAGCAAAATAACAAGGGACACATTGTATAAATGCTTTGAAACCTTCTATCACCCTTCTAATATGCTTATTACAGTTGTTGGAGATGTTGATAAGGAAGAGGTCTTTGATCAGGTTGAAAAAAATATTAATGCAAAGGAAAATCATGGCGAGATAAAACGTATATACCCGGAAGAGAATGCGGAACTTCACAAAGCTTATGTGGAGCAGAACATGCCTGTATCTACTCCTCTTTTCTATATGGGCTTTAAGGATAACAGTTATACGCTTGAGGGGTCTGAAATCATTAAGTATGAACTGGCTGTAAAGCTTTTAACAGCGATGCTTATTGGGAGAAGTTCTGAACTATATGGTGAACTTTATGACAAAGGATTAATTAATACCAACTTTGAATACGACTTTTCAATAGAAAGCAGTTATGCATATTCAATGCTGGGGGGAGAATCGATAAATCCTGAAGCTGTAAAGGATAGTTTTATAAGGGAAATAAAGAAACAGCATAACGACGGCTTGAACCCTGACACATTTGAACGACTGCTCAGAGCATCAAAGGGTAGATTCCTCAGACAAATGAATTCGGTTGAAAGTATATCCAGAAGCTTCATAAATTTATATTTCAAAGGCGTAACTATGTTTGATTATTTAGAGGTTTATGATACAATGAATTTTGATTATATTTCCGAAGTCTTTAACAAGCATTTTAATATTGACCATTTGGCTTTATCGGTGGTCAAAAATACAAAGAAATAACAACTGAAGGTATTTTGTGGAGGTTATTAATGGAAGATAAGATTCTGGTAAGTTTCCCCAATATGGGATTAGATTTTAACATATCAAACCAAGCTTTTCGTATAAAAATTGGGTCACTGGATTTTCCTATTTACTGGTATGGAATTATTATTGCGTTAGCGTTTTTAGTTTGTGTATTGTGGGCTATGAGGGATTCCAGAAAGTTCGGATTGGTGCCGGATACTGTGATTGACCTTATGTTGTTTGCGGCACCAGCAGCCATAATCGGAGCCCGCCTCTACTATGTTATTTTCAGTTGGGAAGATTACAAATACGACCCGGTTCTGATTTTTAACCTGCGAAAAGGCGGGCTGGCTGTTCTGGGTGGTATAATAGCAGCAGTTATAGCAGCTTATTTTGTTGCAAAATACAAAAAGATTCCCACCTTTAAGTTCTTTGATTTTGGAGTACCGTATATAGCACTGGGACAGGCTATAGGACGTTGGGGGAATTTCTTCAATCAGGAAGCCTTCGGCGATAATACAAATCTGCCCTGGGGTATGACAAGTCCAACAATAAAGTCCTATCTTCAGGGTCTGAAAAATAGCGGAATGAATATTAATCCTGATCTTCCGGTGCATCCTACATTTTTATATGAATCCATATGGGACATAGGTGTTTTTGTATTTCTGATGTGGATGAGACGAAAAAAGAAGTTTGACGGCGAGGTTTTCTGCTTTTACTTCATTACTTACAGTATAGGAAGAGCAGTAATCGAAGGTATGCGAACCGATAGTCTGATGCTGGGAAATTTAAGGGTTTCACAGCTGCTCTCAATTGTTTTCATAATCGTATTTACAGTAATAATCATATATGCGAGAACTAAAGTCAAGAATAGTACTGAAGAGGTTGAAATTGGACAAAGCGGATATGCCGATATTCTGAAAATAATGGAAGAAGATAAGGCGGAGTTGGAAGAAAAAGCTGAAGAAGCTAAATCAGATTCCGCCAATGATGTCAAAATAGATGATGGCGACCAGAAGCTAGAAAATAGTGAAGAGTGAAAAGTTAATAGTGAAAAGTTAATGTAGGCTTGCTACGCAAGACAGAATTTATTAAAGTAGTAAATGGTGATAAGTTAGGAACGGTGAAGAATGTATTTTGTTGAAAAGACGAAAACAGCCAATCAATTAAGAAAATTTGATTACCTGCTGTTCGGCCTTGTATTGATAATAGCGGCAATAGGACTGGTGATTTTTAGCAGTGCAGTCAAGGACAGACCAAGTTTGCTCAAACCTCAAATACTCGGCCTTATAATGGGGGTAGCATTATGCCTTATACTCAGTGCCATAGATTATAAGGATTTGAAGGTTCTCAGCCTTTTCATCTTTTTTAGTGCAATGGGCTTAATGGTACTGGTATTGTTCTTTGGAAAAGGTGAAGAGCTTGGCAACAAAAACTGGTTAAATATTGCAGGTATGAGTTTTCAACCTTCTGAATATGCCAAAATTGCATACATAATTCTGGCCTCGGTATTCCTGGAAAGAATAAAGGACAGCCAGGAGAAAAAGAAGGCGGATATTGTGAAGTTTATGATATATTCCTGTATTGCTATTGGAATGGTCATTCTTCAAAAGGATTATGGAACTGCAATGGTTTTTGCGTTTATATTTTTTATGTTTATATATATTGCTGGATTACCCTACCGATATATATTTATATTATGCGGGATAGCGGGCCTTTCACTGCCCTTTATCTGGGTTTATGTGCTTAACGATCAAAGAAGGGACAGAATTTTAACTTTTATTTCACCAGAAAGAGACCCTCTTGGTGGTGGATACAATGTTAGAAGATCTATACAGGCTATTGGCTCAGGCAGGTTGTTTGGACAGGGGTATGGAAACGGCCTTTTAACACAAAACAGAGGAGTACCTGTGAATGAATCGGATTTTATATTCTCTGTAGTGGGAGAGGAATTTGGCTTTATTGGAGGTTGTATCATTATTCTTCTGGGGCTACTTATTCTTTTAAGGATCATATATATTTCAAAGAATGCAAGCGACTCCTATGGTGAATTTATCTGTATAGGTGTAGCCGGCATGCTTGGCTTTAATTTGATTGAAAATATTGGAATGAGTATAGGCCTACTTCCTGTTACAGGGCTTCCCTTACCTTTTGTCAGCCAGGGCGGTACCGCATTGCTGTTTTATTTTTCTGCAGTTGGTATTGTATTAAGCGTTTCATCCCGACGTAAAAGGGGAAAATTAAAATCGAACCAATAAATAATCAATAATAGGCCGTTAGTCCTATAAAAGACGGGGTACATACCCCGTCTTTTATTTTTTTTCAAAAAAATATTGATTAAATAGCGATTTTGAAATAAAATATCCATATAAGTGGTGGAAAGTGGTGTAAAGTGGAGGAAAACATCAAGTTGTTATTGAAATCGGATTGAAATCGGATTGAAATCGGTTTAAATAATTAACTTGTAAATGCGAGGTGTAAAATTTGTTTTATGGTGAGTACCAGCATACGGTTGACCCAAAAGGACGAGTTATTGTTCCCTCGAAATTCAGAGAGGGTTTGGGTGAAAAGTTCATATTAACCAAGGGACTTGACAGCTGTTTGTTTGCGTATTCCTCTGAAGAGTGGACAAGCCTTGAAAACAAATTGAAGACACTGCCATTCACCGATAAGGATGTACGTGCTTTCATAAGATTTTTCTTCTCAGGAGCGACCGAATGTGAGGTTGATAAGCAGGGAAGAATACTGATTCCACAGAATTTGCGCGAGTATGCGGTACTTGAAAAGGACATAGCTATCATTGGAGTTTCTTCAAGAGTGGAGATTTGGAATAAGACAACTTGGGAAAACTATAGCAGTGACGATAACATGAGCGCAGACAAGATCGCAGAAAAAATGTCATTACTGGGAATTTAAGAATCTCAATGTTAGCTCTTAGAGGTGAGAAATGGAATTTAAACACAAATCTGTATTACTTGATGAATGTATAGAATATTTGAATATTAATCCCGACGGCGTATATATAGATGGCACTATAGGCGGTGCGGGACATTCCTCGGAAATATACAGAAGGTTAAGCCCGAAGGGTTGTTTAATCGGTTTGGATCAGGACGCATTCGCAGTTGAAACTTCCACAAAACGATTGGAACAAATAGGTTCTGAAACTAAATTTAAAGTTGTAAATACAAACTATAAAAATATCTCAGAAGTGTGCAAGCAGTTGGATATAGATCAGGTAGACGGAATTCTTCTTGATTTGGGTGTATCCTCCCATCAGCTTGATGAGGCTTCAAGAGGCTTCAGTTACCAGCACGATGCTCCTTTGGATATGCGGATGGACAGAAATTCAAAACTCTCTGCATACGAAGTAATAAATCAATATAAGGAGCAGGATATTTACAGGATCATCCGTGATTACGGTGAAGAAAAATGGGCATCACGTATAGCAAAATTTATCGTTGAAGCGAGAGAAAAACAGCCTGTAAAAACCACTTATGAACTAGTAGACATAATAAAAAAAGCAGTCCCAAGTGCAGCTAGAAGGGATGGGCCTCATCCGGCAAAAAGAACCTTCCAGGCCATCAGGATAGAAGTCAATGATGAGTTAAACATATTGAACAATACTATTGAAGAATGTGTGACGTTGCTTAAGAAGGGCGGAAGGCTTGGTATCATAACCTTTCATTCACTTGAAGACAGAATAGTAAAGCTCCAGTTCAACAGGGAAGTAAATCCCTGCACATGTCCGGCCACATTTCCGGCTTGCGTGTGTGGTAAGAAACCTAGGGCCGTACTTGTAAACAGGAAGCCTATAGTTTCAGACCCGAAAGAACTGGAAGAGAATCCTAGAGCAAGAAGTGCAAAATTGAGAGTGCTGGAAAAAATATAATTCAACATAAAGTTAAGAATAACAAAAGAAAAGATGTATCAATAAACAAAAGATAAAATTGGTTAAATTACAAAAGAAAAATTTAAACGTAAACAAAAGAAAAACAAAATCAAGAAACAAGAGCAATATACAAAAGATTAGCTGATTTATAACAACAATAAACAAAAGAAGAAATGAATACTAAATCAAAATTTACAAACGATGAAATTATTAAAACACAAAAGCCAAGTAAAAATGGATGGGAATCAGATGACTTTTCTGATTCCCCAACATCTTTTAACATCTGATACTGTGAGTATTCGGTAAAATTTTGTGAAGGAGGGATAGGAGAATGGCTGGGGCTAATAATAAGTATGTTTACGGATCTGCCGCTGAAAAAATCAGGCATGAACAAAAGAATATACCGAATTCTTCAAATAATAGCCGTTATGACCTTTATGAGCAGAATGCCGTTCTCAAATCCAAAAAAACCGCCAGGAACAATGCTAAACTTAAAAAGAGAATAATTGTAAATATATTTCTGATTTTTGGTATGTGTGCAATAATTATGGCCAGATATGCTCAAATCAGCCAAATGAATTACGACAACAATATTCTCAGCAAAGAGTACACCGCATTAATGAACGAAAACACACGGCTTTCACTTGAAATTGAAAAAGCTATGTCCTTACAAAGTATTAGAGATATCGCTGAAAACAAACTAAATATGCATACACCTGAAAAAAGTCAGATTGTATATATAAATGTACCAAAACAGGACGTTATTATACTTGCAGAAAAGAAGGAACCGGGAATTGTGATATTTGCGAAGGACGCTGCTGACAGTATAAAAAGTTTTCTGAACATTTTTGGATTGTTTGAATAATGTAATAATACGTACCACAAATTGGATTATTAATTAAAACTAAATTATATATGGCAAACATTATAGCTGAAACTATCTAATGATCAATTAACTATAGATTTATATACTAATTAATAAATCTATAGTTTTTTCAGTGTTTAGGGATTTATAGGTTAATAATAATATATTCTACATTCAAATAATATTATAAATAAGATTTATTTTATTTATCGAGTTTGATTATACATATAGAGTATAAAAGTTATAAGAAATTACTGTTGTTTACTCAAAATCAAAACCAGGAGGGGTACATTTTGACTAGCCCAAATATTACAATTAAGAAACGACTTCTTTTTGTCCTTGGTGTTTTCACTATTTTTACTGCCTTTCTGATATTCAGAATCGGCTGGATTCAGATAGCCAATGGACAGGAATACCAGCAAAAGGCCTATGAACAGCAGACTAATAACCGTACAATAAGCCCCAAAAGAGGTACAATTTATGATAGAAATATGAAACCTCTGGCTATAAGCGGTTCAGTTGAGACTATAACAATTAATCCTGAAATGGTCAGGGATTCAAATAAGGATATTGATTCAATTGCCAACGGACTTGCCGAGATACTCGGTATGCAAAAGGAAACAATTATAAAGAAAATAAACAGGAATACACAGTACGAGCTGATAAAACAAAAAGTTGATAAGGAAATCGGAACTAAAGTCCGCGAATGGAAAAAAGAGAACGAAATCAACGGAATATATATTGATGAAGATACTAAGAGATTCTATCCCAATGGGAATCTGGCCGCGCACGTTATTGGTTTTACAAACATAGACAACGATGGTATTGATGGCGTGGAAAAAATGATGGAACAGTATTTGAAGGGAATACCCGGTAAAATACTTAGTGAAGTGGATGCCAGTGGTATGGAATTGACAATGGGTGAGGAAAAGTACATTCAACCTCAGGATGGAAATGACGTAGTACTGACCATTGACGAGACAATTCAATATTTTGCTGAAAAAGCATTAGAAAAGGCTATCTCGGACAATAATGTCATTAATGGTGGAACAGCTATTGTTATGGATCCGAGAAACGGGGAAATTTTGGCGTTAACCTCAAAACCGGATTTTGATCTGAATAGCCCCAGAGCGGCACCTAAGAGCAAGGATTCAACTACCTGGACCGGAACATCCCTTGAAGATGTACAATATCTCCAAAAAACCGTTTGGAGAAATAAAGCTGTTGTGGATACATATGAACCGGGTTCAACCTTTAAACCTATTACATCTGCCGCAGGACTTGAGGAAGGGGCAATAACTCCTGATACTCAAGTTACCGATGCAACAGTAAAGGTTGCGGGGCACAGCATAAATTGCTGGAAGCCTAATGCCCATCTCCATGAAACCTTCAGAGAAGGGGTTTATAACTCCTGTAATCCTGTTTTTGTAAGACTGTCCCAAAAGATCGGAATAGACAAATTTTACAGTTATGTCAGAGCCTTTGGCTTCAACAAGAAAACAGGTATTGACCTACCCGGAGAGGCATCAAGTATTATACATACAAAACCTACTGAAATAGATATGGCAACTGCTTCCTTCGGACAGCGTTTTCAGATAACGCCCATCCAGCTCATTCAGGCATACGGAGCAATAGCCAATGGCGGCGATCTCATAACTCCTCACGTTGTTAAGGAAGTAGTGGACGATTCAGGAAATGTTATTAAGAGATATGAACCGAAGGTTGTGAGAAGCGTAATTTCACGGCAGACTTCTGACACGTTGAAGGATATACTAAAGGGTGTTGTAGACGTGGGTACAGGTAAGAATGCGCGTATACCGGGTTACAAAATCGGTGGAAAAACCGGAACTTCTGAGACAAGAGAAAATGAACAGCTTCTAGTAAGGGGTAAAAACAAGAGGTATATTGTTTCATTTTCAGCTATTGCACCTACAGATAATCCTGTAATATGTGTTCTAGTGGTACTGGATTACCCTGATGTATATAATCCAGGTGGTGGTATGCTGGTTGCTCCTGTGGTGGGGAAGTTGATTGATGAGATATTAACCTACAAAGGAATAGAAAAAGAATACACCGAAGAGGACAAAAAGCTTTTGAAGCAGGAGGTTCAGGTGCCTGATGTCAAGGGAAAAACAGTCGAAGAAGCTATCAAACTGTTGAAACAAAATAAGCTGGAGTATAAAATAGAAGGAAGCAACAAGGACATGAAAGCAATAGTACAGGAGCAAACACCAAAAACAACTGCCATCCTGCATGAGAAATCAATGGTTATTCTGTATACTTACAAACCAAAGAACGAAGTCGAGGCAATGGTTCCTGATGTTAAGAACAGGACCATAGATGAAGCTACTCAGGCATTCAAAAAAGCCGGCATTAATATTGTAATAAACGGAACAGGTACAGCAGTAAGTCAAGGGGTTGAACCAGGTAAGACCGTCAAAAAAGGAACGACAGTAGAAGTAACCTTCAGAAATATTTTTGAAGATTAGAAATTATGGCTACAATTTTTAATGAATACATAAATGGAGGTGCAGGTTTTGATACTGAGAGATTTAATTAGTGGATTAAACATAAAAAGCATACAGGGCAGTCTGGATTTGGAGATAGACGGTGTGGCCTATGACTCTAGAAAAACAAGAAAGGGCGTACTGTTTGTATGCATAGAGGGAACGGTAGTGGATGGACATCAGTTTATTATCGATGCAATAGAAAACGGTACAAAGGCCTTTCTGGTCCAAAAGCCGGTGGAGGTTCCAGAGGGAATCACTACCATAGAAATAGAGGATACAAGGTACGGTCTGGCAAGTGTATCGGCTGCTTTATTAGGGCACCCTTCGAAAAAGCTGAATCTCATAGGAATAACAGGCACCAAAGGGAAGACTACAACAACGTATATGGTAAAGTCTATTCTTGAAGCAGCCGGCCACAAAATGGGCTTAATAGGAACTGTGGCCAATCTTATTGGAAATGAAATACTCTATTCCTCCAGAACTACTCCTGAATCCTATGATCTTCAGAGCCTGTTTAGTGATATGGTTGAAAAAAGTGTGAATACAGCAGTAATGGAGGTATCCTCCCAGGGATTGGAACTCCACAGAGTTGCCGGTTGTGACTTTGATGTTGGTGTTTTCACAAATTTCTCAAGAGATCACATTGGTCCAAAAGAACATGCAACCATAGAAGACTATTTTAATGCCAAGGCAAAGCTTTTTAAGATGTGCAGGCAGGCTGTTATAAACATTGATAATGAAGCCGGCAGAAAGATGGCCGAACTGGCCGAATGTAAGGTGTTTACCTATGGGTTTGGGGAAAATGCAGACATTAGAGCAACAGATATAGTGAAAAAAACTGCTTACACTTATTTTAAGCTCATTACTCCATGGGGTACTACAGATGTAGAAACAAATCTGCAGGGAGAATTCAATGTATATAATGCTCTTGCTGCAATTGGCTCCTGTTGTCTTATACCCGGGGTAACCCTTGAGCATGTAAAGACAGGACTCACTAATGTGGTGGTTCCGGGTAGGATGGAACCCGTTAAAACTGGCGGGAACTACTCGGTTTTGATAGATTATGCTCATACCCCGGACAGTCTTGAAAAAGTGTTATCCACTGTTAAGGAGTTTGCCCACGGAAGAGTTGTAAGTCTCTTCGGCTGCGGAGGGGATAGAGACAGGGGAAAGAGGCCTGAAATGGGAGCAATATCAGGAAATATTGCTGACTTTACTATCATTACCTCTGACAATCCCAGAACAGAAGAGCCTGAAAGAATAATAAATGATATTGAAGTAGGCGTTCAAAAAACAAACGGAAAATACATTAAAATTACAGATAGAAAGCAGGCAATAAAATTTGCACTTGAAAATGCTCAGGATGGAGATATAATTATTTTGGCGGGTAAAGGACATGAAACCTATCAGCAATTTAAGGATAAAACCATTCACTTTGATGAACGGGAAGTAGTAGCCGAGCTGCTAGAAGAACTAAAAAACAAATAAAAGTAGTTTGCTATGTTTTTTTTCTGTTTTTGTTTATATAAAGGAGATAGAAAATGGTTTCTTTTGACTGTGTAGAGTTAATAAGGGCTGTTGAGGGAAAATTGCTCTGGGGTGACAGCAGCAAAATATTTTCCGGCATAACCACTGATTCAAGGAAGGTTGCAAGGGGCAATCTATTTATACCTCTTGTGGGAGAAAAGTTTGACGGACATGATTATATAGAACAGTGCTTTGACACTGGTGCCAGTATATGCCTTACTCAAAAAGTAATACCGGAAAGAGATAATTGTAGTGCGGTTTTAGTAAATGATACTGCAAAAGCATTAAGAGATATTGCTACCTGGCATAGAAACAAATATAATATACCTGTTGTCGGAATAACCGGCAGCGTTGGGAAAACAAGTACAAAGGATATGATTTCCTGCGTTCTTGCCAGAAAATATGAGGTTCTGAAGACTCAGGGAAATTTTAATAATGAAATTGGTCTTCCTCTGACTTTATTTAATCTCGATGAAAGGCATGAAGTAGCAGTTATAGAAATGGGTATGAGCGGCTTTGGGGAAATAAGCAGGCTGACTGCAATAGCACAGCCACAGGTTGCAGTCATTACAAATATTGGTGTTTCACATATTGAGAAGCTGGGTTCCCAACAGGGTATTCTTAAGGCTAAGCTCGAAATACTGGAAGGACTAAAGCCTGACGGTCTGGTTGTACTTAACGGAGATGACCCTCTATTAAGGGAAAAGAGAGGGAAGCTTGATTCTAGGGCAGTGTTCTACGGTATGGATGGGTCAGTAGACTATCGTGCAGAAAATTACCAGTCTTTAGGTGAGGACGGATCAAGCTTTAGTATCATGGTTGACAATAAAACCTATGAGGTAAAAGTTCCTGTTCCCGGGATACATAACGTATACAATGCCATGGCTGCAATAGCTGTAGGAGTTGAAATGAATATATCCATGAAGATTATCGTGGAGGGTATTTCAGACTACAGCCCGGGCAGTATGAGACAAAACATTATATCTCATAAGGGTATTAAAATCATTAACGATGCATATAATGCCAGCCCCCAATCCATGCAGGCTGCCATAAATGTCCTTGAAGAACTTTCAACCAAGACAAGGGGAATAGCAGTGTTGGGTGATATGCTGGAAATGGGGAATATGGCTAAGGAACTTCACTATTCGGTGGGAGATTTCATAAAAGATAAAAATATAAGTCATCTGATAACAGTTGGAAAGGACTCGAAAAACATTACGCAGGCAGTTACTGATTCTGGGAATTCATCAATTAACCTGCGGCATTTCGATAACAACTCTGACGCACTGGACTATATTATTGGTATAGTAAAACAGGGGGATTATATACTAATCAAAGGTTCAAGAGGAATGAAAATGGAACAGATTGCTGAGGGTTTATTGCAGCAGCAGACTATTCCAGAATAATAAACAGGGGGAAGTACTATTGCTTACTTTTTCGTTAACATCTGAACATATTATTGCTTTTGCAGCTGCCTTTGTTCTATCAATACTTGCAGGCCCGATACTTATCCCTTTCCTAAGAAGGCTTAAATTTGGGCAGACAGTAAGAGACGACGGGCCTCAAACACATTTGAAAAAAACAGGTACTCCAACCATTGGAGGATTGATATTTCTGATTCCCATTACTGGAGTTGCACTATATTATTCTCAGGATTATCCTGAAATAATTCCTATACTGCTTGCTACCTTAGGGTTTGGTGCTGTAGGCTTTATAGATGATTTTATCAAAGTGGTTAAAAAGAGGAAGGATGGACTTTATGCAGCACAGAAGACCTTTTTACAGCTACTGGTATGTGTAGCTTTTGCTTTTTATGTTATCAGGTTTACCGAAGCTGGAAGCTCAATAGTTATTCCTTTTACTGATTATGTTGTTCAGCCTTGGTTATATTTTTTATTCATAGTAATTTTTATGTATTTCTTTGCCAACGGAGTTAATATTACAGACGGTCTCGACGGACTGTGTGCAGGGGTGACTCTTGTAGTTGCCATATTCTTTACCGTTGTTTCACTAACTAACAGCGAATGGGGCTACATAAAAATATTTTCTGCCGCGATTGCCGGAGGATGTCTTGGTTTTCTTGCCTTTAACATTTACCCTGCAAAGGTTTTTATGGGAGATACGGGAAGTTTGGCACTTGGCGGCGCCTTGACGGCCATAGTCATTATGATGAGAATGCCCTTGATATTTTTTGTTATTGGTGGTATTTACCTTATTGAGAATATTTCTGTAATACTTCAGGTTGGCTCCTTCAAGTTAACCGGAAAGAGGATTTTCAAAATGGCTCCCATACATCATCACTTTGAGATGTTAGGCTGGAAGGAGACAAAGGTTGTAACTGTATTTATTATCATAACAGTTTTACTTGCCGTAATATCATTTATGATTGTAGGCTTTGGGACATACTGAAGCTCTTTCTTGGTATTAATAAACATATAGACACATATAATCAGAATATACATTATTGTAAAACTTGATCAGGGTTTATGCCTGACTATGAAATACGGGAGGGGCTGGAGGAAGTTAATGAAAAACAAGAACAAAAAGCCTTTCGACTTTTGGATATTTGCAGCAGTTATATTATTACTTTCATTAGGTACCATAATGGTATTTAGTTCAAGCTATTATATTTCGGTCAAGGACAACGGAGATTCCTTCGGAATGATAAGGCCTCAGCTGATTTATATGGCTATAAGTATTTTTGTAGTAATAGTTACCATGAATTATGACTATCACAGATGGGGAAAAATATCACCGATACTCCTAATGGGCAGCATAGGTCTACTGATTTTGGTTTTGATACCCGGAGTCGGTAAAGAGATTAATGGAGCGCAGAGGTGGCTAGGCGTAGGAAATAAAACCATACAGCCCTCTGAATTGGCAAAACTGTCGTTAATAATGTTTCTCTCTTTCAGCCTGTCAAAAAGAAAAGATGTATTGAAGTCCTTTACAAAAGGTTTGTTGCCTTATCTTGCCTTGATTGGATTAATATGTGGATTGGTTGTTATTGAGCCTCATTTGAGTGGAACCATAATCATTGCACTTACCGGTTTTATTGTATTGTTTTGTGCCGGGGCTAAAATATCCCATTTTGTAGCTTTGGCAGTTCCGGTAGTTCTGGCTGGAGTAGGGGCGATTTTGGTCGCGCCGTACAGATTTGACAGAGTTAAGGCCTGGTTGGACCCCTTTCAATACAAGATGGATGAGGGCTGGCAGATTGTAAATTCACTTCTGGCAATAGGTTCAGGTGGATTGTTCGGTAGAGGGCTTGGGCAGAGCATGCAGAAGTATCTTTACATACCTGAGCCATATAATGATTACATTTTTGCGGTTCTGGCCGAGGAACTGGGCTTTTTTGGATCTATGGTGGTTCTGCTTCTGTTTCTGGTATTTATCTGGAGGGGTATAAAGGTTGCAATGAATGCACCGGATGTCTTTGGAAGCCTGATGGCTATAGGTATAACTTCACTTATAGGAGTTCAGGCAATGTTTAATGTGGCTGTTGTAACAAATTCAATTCCCTCAACAGGTATATCTCTTCCGTTCTTTAGCGCAGGAGGTACATCGCTGATTTTTCTGATGTTTGGTGTGGGTATTTTACTTAATATATCGCGATATTCAAATTACGAACGGTTTTAAGATAAACTTTAAAGCTAAATTACTGCAGAGCTTAAATGCAGATGGGAGGTCTGGCAGTTGAAGATATTAATAGCGGGCGGAGGGACTGGGGGACACATAAATCCCGGACTTGCAATAGCAAAGTATATTCATAAAAAGAATCCTTCGGCGGAAATTACTTTTGTTGGAACGAAAAAAGGACTGGAAACAAAACTGGTGCCCAGAGAAGGCTTTACTCTTGAGACAATAACCGTTAGAGGCTTCAAAAGAAAAATTTCCTTTGATACTGTACTTGCTGTAAAAGAACTGGCTCAAAGCTTTTTTCAAGCCTCAAGACTTCTAAAAAAAATAAAGCCCGATGTTGTAATAGGTACCGGAGGATATGTTTGCGGGCCTGTTTTATATGTTGCAGCAAAAAAAGGAATACCTACCCTTATACATGAATCCAATGCTTTCCCCGGTGTTACCAACAGGCTTTTAGAAAAGTATGTAAACTATGTAGCAATCAGCTTTAAGGATGCTGAGAAATACTTTAAGAATAAAGATAAGCTTGTCCATACAGGAAATCCTGTCAGGCAGGAGCTGCTTAACACAAATCGGCAGTCTGTTTTGAAGCAGTTGGATATTGTAGACGGAAAGCCTCTCATAGTGGCTATGGGTGGGAGTAGGGGCGCCAGAAAAATTAATGAAACAATAGTACAAATGCTAAATACTCATTTTAAAGGTGAGTTTAATCTGATTTTTTCAACCGGCGAAGCTCAGTTTAATGAAATAAATCTTTCAGTCTGTCTTGATGAAAAATATAAAAAATATGTTAAGGTTGTGCCGTACATATATGATGTAGCACAGGTCTATACTGCCAGTGACTTAATGATTTGCCGCGCCGGTGCCATTACCATTAGCGAGCTGCAGACAATGGGGATACCTTCTATACTGATTCCGTCACCCTATGTGACTGCCAATCATCAGGAACACAATGCTCGCTCTCTGGAGAAGGATGGCGGCGCGGTGGTGATACTGGAAAGTGAACTGGATGCGGATATTTTATATAATGAGATTTGTGAATTAATAGCCAATAGCGATGTATTGCGTAAAATGGCAACAGACGCAACAAAAAATCGTATCACAGACTCTGTTGAACAGATTTATGCTCTGGTCGAGAAAATAACTAATAAGTGATGGCGGAAAAATCTCCAAATATTTTTGATGCTTTCTATAAGGATTATTTAGCTTAGCATATCTAAATTATTTTTGTTTTAATATTAATCGGACGTGAGTGTAAACTATGTAGATATGATATCGGACTAAAATATTATTCGTGTAATAAAGTACATGCATCAAATAATTTTACATAAAGCCTAAAAATATCGTTGAGTGAGCCTAAAAATAGCCTAAAAATATTTTGATATTTTGTAGACATAATAATAATATATATGATATACTTGTGAGCGGATAAAAAAACTTTTAAATTAGTCCAGAGAGGCTAGTAAGGTAAATAGTACATTAGTGCGAATGTACATGGGAAGTTGTGTCGTGTTTGGATGAAACCCAACCTTACTGCGCCTAAAGGCAGTGAGGTTTTTTTATTAACAAAATAATAGGGGGATTAATTCATGAAGTACTCAAGACCCGTAATCCAGGTTGAAGAAAAGGTTCCTTTTCTTAAAGCACTTCCACTTAGTTTTCAGCATTTGTTCGCGATGTTCAGTGCATCAGTTCTTGTTCCGTTCTTATTTAACAGTTATGCTAAGGATCACTTTCTTAATTCACTAAATTTAACCGTTGAAAAACTTAATGTCGACCAGTTGGCTCAGTACAACAACATTCAGGTTATTGACCCGGCTCTGGTTCTTTTACTAAACGGTATAGGCACTCTCCTTTACCTTATTATCTGTAAGGGAAAAGCACCTGCTTTCCTCGGTTCCAGCTTTGCATTCCTGTCTCCGACAGCCTCAATAGTTGCAAGCTCCAATGCATATGCAGATAATTTTTCAAAGGCTCTTGGCGGTTATATAATCTGTGGTTTAATATTTGTAATAGTTGCATTTATAATAGGAAAAGTAGGTACACGCTGGTTGGACATTGTACTTCCTCCTGCCGCAATGGGACCTATAGTTGCACTTATAGGTCTTGAGTTATCAGGTACTGCTGCAAGCATGGCAAAGCTTTTCCCTGATACAGACGGTAATTTTGATACAAAGGGAATAATAATTGCCCTGGTAACGCTAGGTATATTAATAATCGGTAATCTTTGCTTCAGAGGCTTCCTTTCAGTCATTCCTATCTTGATTGCTGTAGTGGCAGGTTATGGTTTGTCAGCAGCAATGGGATATTTAGATACTTCGGTTATCGCTACAAAAAGCTGGTTTAATATACCTGAATTTGTACTCCCGTCTTTTGATCCAAAAGCAATGTTAGTACTAGCACCTGCAGCACTTGTGGTTTTATCCGAGCACATAGGTCATCTGTTTGTTACAAGTAATATTGTAGGCAAAGATTTGACAAAGGACCCCGGTCTTCACAGATCTCTGATGGGTGACGGTATTTCTACAATGCTGTCCGGATTCTGCGGCTCATGTCCTACAACCACCTATGGTGAAAACATGGGAGTAATGGCTATTACAAGAGTTTACAGTGTATGGGTAATAGGCGGAGCAGGTGTTATTTCAATAATAATAGCTTTCTTTGGTAAATTATCCGGTGTTATTTCAAGTATACCTGCACCTGTTATGGGTGGAGTAAGCTTACTGCTTTTCGGTACTATAGCTGCGTCGGGTATCAGAATGATAGTTGAAGCAAAGATTGATTACAGCAAGGCTAAAAATCTTGTTCTCACTGCGTTAGTATTTGTCATAGGTATAAGCGGTGTATCAATTAACCTTGGTAAGGATGTTCAACTCAAGGGTATGGTTCTTGCTACATTGGCAGGTATGGCACTTAGCTTAATCTTCTATGTTCTTGAGAAATTAAAGCTGACAAACGACACTGAAGAGGCATAACCAATAAATAATAAAATTCAAATAAAAACTAAATCCAAAACTCCAGGCAAATAAGCAATTAAGTTTATGTGCCTGGAGTTTTTTTTATTGTTTAGCCTGTGCTAAAAGTCAATGTTTAGTTTTCCTATTGAAATTACAAGATTTTTACAAACAAACAACAAAAATATAAAAAATTGAATTTTAAATGTTTTTATATTTTATTTATTTATTGTTGAAATAGCAAAACACCTCTTTCCCTGTATGGAAATGAGGTGTTTTTAGTAATATCAGTCTATTCTCAATCTATGAACTTCTGCGGGATTGCAGTTTTAATCTTAAAAATCTTTTTTTACGGCGAAGTTCTGAAGGAAAAATGAATACTTCGTTCCTGATAAGACCTAAAGAAGTTTCAACAATTTTTTTTGCAGAATCATGATCAAAGAAATCTCTTTGAGCCTGTTTTATCTCATTTAATCCTTTAGCACCGTCTGACAGAAGTTCTGAAACCATTGCTGACAGGTTTGAAAGGTCTTCACAGAAGATGCCCAGCTTATTGTTCACAGCAAAGTCTGGATTTTCCTGCTCCTGCCCGGGTAAAGCTCCTGTAATTATCAAAGGCACATTACAAGCAATGGCTTCCATCATTACATTTGGACTGCCTCTTGTAAAGGCAATATCTGATTTCAGCATATGTTCCTGAATATTTGTAACATACCCGTAAATCTCAACTCTACCGGGGTACTGCTGCAAAAGTGATTTCTCCAATTTCTCCTTCATTGTTTCATTTCTTCCTGCAATGATACTCACATTACAATTAAAATTATCAAGAAGGATTTTTGAAACGCTGCTCATATCTCCGGAACCTTCTCCGCCACTCATAATCAAGCATTCGAGAGGTCTCTCCAGATTGTAGTCGGGTTTTTGAATCCCCTGACTTATGTGCTGGGTAAATCTTGATCTTACGGGAAATCCAATAACTTTAATCTTATCTTCAGGAACACCAAAGCCCCGGCATCTCTCCATCGCCTCCTTAGTCGGGCAAATAATGCAATCAGCTCTTTTATCAGCCCACAATGGAGATATACTTACCAGATCAGCCACAAAAATAGCAAAAGGTATATTTATTCTATATTCTTTAAGTATATTAAGTATAGGTGAGTTAAAAACCGGATGGACAGAAAGTATTAAATCGGGCTTAAGCTTTCTGAGCATATTTAAGAAATTTTCACGTATTGTTAATTCGGTAAATTCGTGTATAAACGAAGGATTACGTTTTGAAATTCTCCATGCCAGTTTCCAGAGTTCCTTGGCATTTCTTGTTACCAACCCGTAGGATTTGCCTACCTTAACCCACATATTTCCGCCTAATTCAAAACCATCTATAACATTAACATTAACATCATCCTGCAAATCAAACTGTTCCATCAATGATTCACTTATACTTTTGTGCCCGTGACCAGTGTATTCTGATGAAATTATTACTACATTTCTCATTTTTCTTCCTAAGCCTCCAAAGATGATAAATCTTAATCCAGTAGTTACTCTTATTATATAATAAACAACATTTGGGTTAAATGATAGGTGTCAATCCAAACAAATTTTTTCATTTTTGACACATATTATTTTACGAAACTTATTACTAAATGTTTGATTTTATTTTTATTAATTTAATTTTCATTGACGTTATAAACGAAATACTGTTTTCATATTATTATAACGAGGTTAAAGGAGTATATGGATTACACTCCGGGTGGTAACTCCTATGCCTCTTTTATGCATATACGGTAAGAAAACTTTTCTGAAGCCGAAAATGGAATTCTATATTTTAATTGGAAAGCTGGGGATGTGAGGCTTGTGAGAAAAACTTTTAGATTAGTATTGATTTTTGCTATCATTTTGTCCTGTGTTTTATGTACTAATGAAGTTTCAGCGGATGATACAAGCGAAGATGAACAGATTAACGGTTTTACCGGTGAAGATATTCTTGAAACCACGGGAGGGAAGCTGCCCAGAATTTCTGCCGGTGCAGCAATTGTAATGGATACCGAAAGCGGCAGAATTCTATATGAAAAAAATGCTTTTACAAGGCATTCAATAGCCAGTACAACAAAAATAATGACAGCTATTGTGGCACTTGAAAATGGGAATGATGAAGAAGATGTATTAATTAGCAAGAGGGCTGCTGCAATAGGTGGATCAACAGTTAATCTTATAGCGGGGAAAACCTATAAGCTTAAAGATCTGATGTATGCAATGATGCTTCGTTCCGGAAATGATGCAGCTATAGCCATAGCAGAACATATCGGAGGTTCGGTGGAGCTTTTTGCTGAAATGATGAACCGAAAGGCTGCCGAAATTGGTGCAGTTAATACTAACTTTGTAACACCCCATGGACTGGATGACCCACAGCACTACTCAACTCCCTATGATCTTGCCCTTATTACCCAGTACGCTTTAAAAAATGAGAAATTTTGTAGGATTGTTGGCACCAGATACTCAGTTTTCAATGGTAAAGATATTACCAATACTAATGAAATGTTAGGACTTTATCCGTGGGCTGACGGGGTAAAAACCGGTTATACGGGGCAGGCTGGGAGATGTCTTGTAACATCGGCAACCAGAGACAACTGGAAAATTATTTCCATTGTACTTGGCTGTCCCACACGAACAATAAGGGCCCAAAACAGCAAGATACTGCTGGATTATGCTTTCGATAACTATAAAAATTATGATTACCTGAAAAGAGGTCAGCAATTGCAGGAGGTTAACATACATAAAGGTAAGATTGGTAAAGTTTCTCTATATTCTGATGTGGATATAACTATACCTCTTAAGCCGGATGAGGTTAACAATGTGAAGATAGTATATAATATTCCTGATAAGGTTGAAGCTCCGCTAATACCGAATACAAAAGTCGGAACGGTAGATTTTGTTCTGGAAGGAAAGGTTTTAGCCACAACAGACCTAAAAATTTATGAAACAGTTGAAAGAAAAGATTTTTATTATTATTTTGATACTATTTTCAGAACATGGGCCGGACTTGTACATAACTGATAAATTTGGCATAATAATAGAAGTCGCTTTGAACTATAATAAACTATTTTTGTGGAGGCTGGTTTGAGAGAAACTGAAGGTCTGTTTCTGAAAACTGTTGAAGTATAAATGAAAACATTGTTGGTTGGAATTAATTCGAAATACATTCATACCTGTCTGGCGGTATGGTATCTAAAAGCAAGTTTGAAAAACTGTGCTAATACTTCAATAAGGGAGTTTACAATTAACGATAATAAAGATGATATCCTCTCGGGGATATACCTGGAGAAGCCTGATGTTTTGGCTTTTTCCTGCTATATATGGAATATTGAACCAGTAGGGTTGCTATCAAGGGAAATAAAAAAACTTTTACCTGAGTGCATAATTATATTTGGAGGCCCGGAGGTTTCCTATACTGCCGAAGAAGTCTTGAAGGAAAATGAGAGTGTAGACTTTGTATTGTGCGGTGAGGGAGAGGAAATATTCCCGGTAATAATAAATTCCATTGAAAATTGCTCACAAGAATATAAAAAACTTTCCGGCATTGCTTACAGGGAGGATGGACAGGTTGTTTACAGAGAGGGCTTTAATTTAGTATCTCAATTGGACAGCCTTACTTCTCCTTATACCAATGAGCTTTTAACTTCAACAGAGAATAGGATTATATATTATGAATCATCAAGAGGTTGCCCATTTTCCTGCTCCTATTGCATTTCATCAACCTTTAAAGGTGTCAGATTTTTTTCATTGGATAGGGTAAAAGACGATCTTGAAAAGCTTGTAAGCTACAAACCGAAGTTAATAAAATTTGTTGACCGGACTTTTAACTGTAACAGAAAAAGAGCAAAAGAAATCATAGAATATATTATATCTTTAAGTTGTAACACAGTCTTTCATTTTGAAGCAGCTGCTGACCTGTTTGACCAAGAGCTGCTGGATTTGCTGGGGAGAGCTCCAAAGGGCAGAATTCAGCTGGAGATTGGCCTCCAAACTACAAATTCTCAAACACTTAATGAAATAGAACGGGTAACCGACCTGGACAAGCTTAAGGGGAATGTAAAGGAAATACTGGTAAACGGAAATATACATGTACATTTGGATCTGATTGCGGGTTTACCCTATGAAGATATTAATTCCTTCAAGAAATCCTTCAATGATGTTTACGCAATGAGACCTCATCAGCTTCAACTAGGCTTCTTGAAAATGCTAAAGGGTTCGAAAATACGAAGGGAAGCTGATAAGCACGGATACAGCTTTAGAGATTATTCTCCCTATGAATTTCTCGAAAATAAATACATCAGTTTCAGGGATATTCTGAGCTTGAAAGATATTGAGGAGGTCGTGGAGAGATACTTTAATTCTGGGCGATTTTCAAAGTCTCTTGAAATGCTGGAAATTATATATTCAGGAGATTTCTATGAATTATTCAGACAATTATCTGTCTATTGCAGGGAAAACAGATACCTTGAAAGGCCTGTATCCTACCGTGAGAACATAGCTGTTCTGTTTAATTTTGTTAAGTCAGACTTATCTGAAAAAATTGATCTGGAGAAATTCCGACAGGCTATGGTGTTTGATTTCCTCTCATCAGACAGCTCCTGTGCAATTCCAGAGGCAATAAAAGCTCAGTTTGACTTATTACCAAACAACCTAGCTCATGAATTTCTTAAAAGTGAAAATTTTATTAAGGAATATCTTCCTGATGCCATAGGTTTATCAGCTAAAAATATGATAAAAAGAGTATTTTTTGTGTCACTGCACAAATTGACAGCCCCTGATGAAATCCTGATGTTTGACTATCAACATAAGGATCCCATACATGGGAAATATCGGAGTATTGTTGTAACTTATATTAATTGACGTATAAAAGCGGTGGCTAAAGGATTATCTGCCTATACCTGAAAGCATCCTAAAACTTGACTTGTGCATATAATGAAAAAACCTGTTTAGAAATTCTGGTTAACCCGGATAATCTAAGACAGGTTTTTTGCATCCGCGCACGAAAAGTTGGTATTTGATAATATTTTAAGATTATTCACATATATTTTTAAATGAGATATTATATCAGGAACAAATTGACAAATGCTGATTATAATGACAGTAAAACAGTTTGTTCCTTTAATCTACCAGGTAAAAAGGGAGGTTTCCAGATGACCACACCGGAGTTTGACTTCAAAGCAATGATTCAAAAGGATAGGTATGATAGGGTAAAAAAGAATTTTGAAAGCTCATTTCTTGAGTATCTTCAGTTGGTAAAATCAAATCCAGAGGTGGCTGTTCTTGCTCATCAAAGGTTGTACGAACTTATAGTATCAAAAGGAGCCGAGGTGGTTCGAACAGATGAGAATCCAAGGTTAAGAAGAATTTATGGAAATGATATAATCAAAAAGTATGCCTTTTTTGAGGAGGATTTTTTTGGTATTGATAAGACTATTATGAAAATAGTCAGATATTTTCATTCTGCAGCCATGGCAGGTGAGGAGGCCCGACAGGTCTTATATCTTGTAGGTCCTGTAGGTGCGGGAAAATCTTCACTGATGGAAGTACTGAAAAGAGCACTTGAAATGGCACCGCCTATCTATGCACTAAAGGGCTGCCCTATGAGGGAAGAGCCTTTACATCTTGTTCCTAAACACCTTAGAAGAGAGTTCGAGGAAACACTTCACGTTAAAATAGAGGGTGATTTATGCCCCGTATGCAGATATAGACTAAAGAATGATTATGGAGGAGAGTATGAGAGATTTCCTGTAGAATCAGTGGGGTTCTCAATACGTTCAAGAAAGGGAATAGGAGTAGTTCCACCCGTTGATCCCAATAATCAGGACTCTTCAATACTAACAGGAAGCGTTGATATTTCAAAAATTGATCTTTACCCGGAGGATGACCCGAGAGTATTGTCCCTTAACGGTGCCTTCAATGCAGGTAATCGTGGAATTGTGGAATTTATTGAAGTCTTTAAAAACGAGACAGAATATCTGCATACAATGATTACCGCAACCCAGGAAAAATCAATTCCTTCTCCGGGAAAAGGTGCAATGATATACTTCGACGGAGTGATACTGGCACATTCAAATGAGGCCGAATGGAACAAGTTTAAGTCAGACCATACAAATGAAGCCATTCTTGACAGAATTGTCAGGATTGAAGTTCCTTACTGTTTGGAATTATGTGAAGAAATAAAAATATATGAAAAGATGCTCTCGAAAAGTAAATTCAAAGCCCATATTGCCCCCCATACCATAGAAATCGCTTCAATGTTTGCAATTCTAACAAGGCTTAGTCCGTCCAACAAAGTGGACCCCATGACCAAGTTGAAGATTTATAATGGTGAGGAAATTCTCGAAAAGGGTATGACAAGAAAAATAGATATTTTTGAACTCCGTGAAGAGGCGCCAAGAGAGGGTATGACAGGTATTTCAACAAGATTTATTATGAAAGCTCTGGATACGGCCCTGTCTGAATCAGATAATGACTGTATAAATCCCATTGCAGTGATGGAATCGCTGATAAAGTCAGTAAAAGAGCTGGGAATAGGTGATGACGAGAAGGAAAGATACTTAAGGTTAATTTACGACACGGTAAAGAAGGAGTACAACAAAATACTGGAAAAGGAAGTAACCAAAGCCTTCATACACGGCTACAGAGAACAGGCTGAGAGTTTGTTCAACAATTATCTGGATCATGCCGAGGCATTTGTTAATAAGACAAAAATAAAGGATAAAAATACCGGGGAAGAACTGGAACCCGATGAGAAATTCATGAGATCAATTGAGGAGCAAATAGGTATCTCCGATACTGCCGTAAAAGGGTTCCGCTCCGATGTAACGGCCTACATGTTTTTTGTTATGAGAAATGGGGGCAGCCTCGATTATACCAGCTATGAGCCGCTAAAGGATGCTATTGAAAAGAAGCTTACCACATCAGTGAGAGACCTTAGCAGGATTATTACTCAGGCCAAGGTAAGAGATAAGGAGCAGACCCAAAAGTATAACACCATGGTTGAAGAGATGAAAAAGAACGGTTACTGCGACCATTGCTGCAATGTGATACTGAAATATGCTGCCAATAACCTTTGGAAGGATTAATGGGAGGATATAATTATGGCTATATTCAGAGAAAACAGCAGCGGCGGGAGGGACCGATCAGCCGAAGACCGGCGAAGACACAGGGAATTAGTTGAAGAATCAATAAAAAAGAACCTTGGAAACATAATAGCCGAAGAGAGTATCATTGGAAAAAGCAGGGATAGAAAAATTAAGATTCCAATAAGAGGTATTAAGGAATTTCAATTTGTTTATGGTAAAAATAAGCCGGGTGTTGGCTCGGGGAATGGCAATGAAAAAAGAGGGGATAAATTTTCGGGGGAAGCCCAGAATGGTAACGGAAAAGGTAAGGCAGGCAACCAGGAGGGGGAGGAAATATACGAGACCGAAATAACCATCGAAGAGGTGATAAGGTACCTCTTCGATGATTTAAACCTTCCGGATATTGATAAAAAGCAGCTATCCCAACTGGAGGAAAAAAGCTATAGAAAACTTGGCTATCAGCACAAGGGGATTCCTCCCCGATTGGCAAAAAAGCGTTCTGCCATAGAAAAAATCAAGCGTAAGCAGGCTACAAAACGCGCTCTGAATGAGCTCGGACAGAATCAGAGTGAAAACAATACCGATAATGAATTAGACAGTATTGATGAGATTGAAAATACTACAAATACTACTCTAAATTTCGAATTGGCTAAAAATAGATTTCCATTTATTGAAGATGATTTAAGGTATTACAGGATAAAGGAAGACAGTAAAAGGGATTATAATGCGGTTGTACTCTGTATTATGGATGTGTCGGGTTCCATGGACCAGACAAAGAAGTATCTGGCAAGAAGCTTTTACTTTCTTCTTTATCAATTCCTGCAGTTAAAATACACTAATGTAGAAGTTGTCTTTATAGCTCATACCACTACAGCCAAGGAAGTTAATGAAAAGGAGTTCTTTCACCGTGGAGAATCTGGCGGAACATATATTAGCAGCGGCTACGAGAAGGCCTTGGATATAATATCTGAAAGATACAGCCCGTCGAACTGGAATATCTACGCATTTCATTGCAGTGACGGAGATAATTGGTCAGAAGATAATAAGAAAGCCGTGGACTCGGCAAAAAGGCTTTGCGAGGTTTGCAACCTGTTCGGCTACGGTGAAATCGTGCCAGGATATTACAATATGGGAAGCACTATCAAATCAGAGCTTCAGAGTAAAATAGACAGCAGGAATTTTGCTGCCATATCCATAAACAAAAAGGAAGATGTACTTCCTGCTTTAAAAAAGCTCCTTGAAAAAGGAGGAAAGGAGGCTTTATGACCGACTTCAGCATAGCAGATTTGGAATATTGGAATGAACGTATTGAACGTATTGCCAAAGATTGTGGACTTGACTACTATAATCAGGAATTTGAGATAATAAATTATGAGGATATGATCGGATATGAGTCCTATGTGGGGATGCCTTCACATTACCCCCATTGGAGCTACGGGAAATCTTATGAGAGAATAAAAACACTGCACAAGTATAACCTTACAGGGCTGCCCTATGAAATGGTTATTAACTCAAATCCCTGTCTGGCATATCTTATGAAGGATAATTCACTTTTACTTCAAGTACTGACAATTGCCCATGTATACGCACATAACGATTTTTTCAAGAATAACAGGTTATTTAAACTGGGGACAAAGGCAGAGTATACCGTTGAGATGTTCAAGAACCATGCCAACAGGATAAGGGAATATATATCCGATCCCAGCATAGGATATACGCAGGTCGAAAGGATATTAAATGCAGCTCATGCTGTTAAGCTTCAGACTGAGCGGGTAGTAGAGTTCCAGAATAGAGCCTCTAAACCTGAAAAAAATATATCTGCACTTACCGAGAACAACAAGGACTTCCCCTATCTTGAGAGGTATTCCAATAGAAGCGACCAGGATGCCGGTAATACTCTGCAAGAAATCAAGATACCTGAAGAACCTCAGGAGGATATACTGAAATTTGTAATAGAATACGGAAGATTGCAGGACTGGGAAAAGGATATTTTGGCTATAGTAAGGGAGGAGGCACAATACTTTCTTCCTCAGATAGAAACAAAAATAATGAATGAGGGCTGGGCAAGTTTTTGGCATTACAATATTATGAGTAAGCTGGAACTGCCACAGAGTATGCATATTGAGTTTTTAAGAAGACACAATGAAGTAATTCGTCCGCTGAAATCCAGTATTAATCCTTACTTTATCGGTTTTAAGATATTTGAAAGCCTTAATGAAAAGTACGGGCCAAAGAAGATTTTTGAAATCAGGGAGACAGAGAGGGATCAGTCTTTTATCAGAAGGTATCTGACTCAGCAATTATGCAGTGAAATGAACCTGTTTGAGTATGTTACGGCTGGTAATGATTATATGGTTTCGGAAGTGTCGGATGACGACGGCTGGCAGCTTGTCAGAGATACTCTGTGTAACACTGTTGGAATCGGAAGCATTCCCACAATAAGGGTTGAAGAATGGAGCCAGAAGGACAACACTCTGATTCTTACCCACGAATATGATGGCCGTGAACTGGAACTAAGCTATGCCTATGAAACACTAAAGCATCTGGTGGATTTGTGGAACGGAAAATTGCTTCTGGTTACTCAGCTTGAGGGGAAGAAAAAGAATATAGCCTGTGACGAGCAAAAGAGAATATCATTATACGGTTAACTACTTGTTAGCACTCTTGAGGAATGAGTGCTAAAAAACACTTGAAAGTTTATGGCAATAGAGTTATATTATTATTGTTGAAATTTTCATACATAGTAATAAGGAGGTTTATTATGAAACACGAAAGCGGAAGTATTTCAATTAACACAGAAAACATTTTTCCTATAATAAAAAAATGGCTGTATTCTGAAAAGGATATATTCATCAGAGAACTGGTATCCAATGCCAGCGATGCCATAAGCAAGCTGAAAAAGCTGGATGCCATTGGTGAAGCTGAGCTGCCTGAGGATAATAAGTTTGAAATCAAGGTAATAGTCAATAAGAATGATAAAACAATAAAAGTAATTGATAACGGTCTTGGGATGACTGAGGAAGAGGTTAAAAAGTACATTAATCAGATCGCTTTTTCGGGAGCGGTGGATTTTCTTGAGAAATACAAGGACAAGTCTGATGACGGACAAATCATCGGTCATTTTGGACTTGGATTCTATTCAGCCTTTATGGTTTCAGAGAGAGTGCAGATTGATACACTGTCCTACCAGCCTGGAGCAGTTGCTGTAAAGTGGGTAAGTGACGGTGGTACTGAGTTTGAAATGATGGATTCCGACAGAATCGAGAGAGGAACAACCATAACTCTGTATCTATCCGATGATGGAATTGAATTTACAGATGAATATAAAATGAGATCGACTTTGGAAAAGTACTTTGCCTTCCTACCTTATGAACTGTATCTGGAGGATTCGGCAAAAGCTGCAGAAAAGACAGAAACTCAGGTTGACGAAAAGGCAGATGCTGCTGAAGGTAAAGATGAAGCTGAAAAGACAGAACCTAAAAAGCCTGAACCACTGAACGATACACAACCTTTATGGCTTAAGAACCCTAAGGACTGTACAGAGGAGGAATACAAGCAGTTCTATACCAAGGTATTCCATGACTTCAATGAACCTTTATTCTGGATACACCTGAATATGGACTATCCTTTCAACCTGAAGGGAATACTGTACTTCCCGAAACTCAAACACGAATTTGAGACAAAGGAAGGACAGATCAAACTATATTACAATCAGGTATTTGTAGCTGACAATATTAAAGAGGTAATTCCAGAGTTCCTTCTGTTACTGAAAGGTGTTCTTGATTGTCCTGATTTACCGTTGAACGTATCAAGAAGCTTCCTGCAGAATGATGGTTATGTTAGCAAGATATCGACACATATAACTAAGAAAGTTGCCGACAAGCTGACAACACTTTATGAAAATGAACGTGAAAACTACAATAAATATTGGGACGATATTAATCCTTTTGTTAAATACGGCTGTATCAGAGAAGACAAGTTCTATGACAGAGTAAAGGATATAATTATTTTCAAATCCACCAAGGGCGGTTATACAACCTTGAAGGATTACCTGGAAACCAATAAGGAAAAACACGAAAACAAGGTATTCTATGTTTCTAACGAGAAACAGCAGGCTCAGTATATCAGACTGTTTAATGAAAATGAAATGGAAGCGGTTATTCTTCCAACCATGATAGATAACCACTTTATACAGCTTCTAGAGAGTAAAATGTCAGGAGTAAAATTCAACAGAATCGATGCTGATATTTCGGATAACATGAAGAAAGAAAATACCGGAGTTGCCGAAGCAGATGTAACTTATCTGGAAAAGCTGTTTAAGGCTGCAGTTAATGATGAAAAGCTCAAAATTCAGGTAGAGTCTTTGAAAAATGAGTCTGTGCCGGCCATGATTCTTTTATCCGAACAGTCCAGGAGAATGCAGGAAATGAGTGCTATGTTCGGCGGTATGGATATGAGCCACATGTTCCCAAAGGAACAGACACTTGTACTTAATTCCTCCAATAAACTTGTTAAGGCTCTGACTGATATGAAGGCCGATGAGACAAGAAAAGATGAAATCAAGCTTATTAGTGAACACATATACGATCTGGCTATGATGAGTCACCAGCCTTTGGAACCCGACGCCATGGCCAAGTTCATTGAAAGAAGCAATGATATATTAATGAAGCTTGTGTAACCCTACTATAGATTGCCTGTATGAGGTTAGAAGTTGGAGGTTAGAAGTTAGAAGTTGGAACACATGAAGATTTAATAATGTGTTAATAAAAAGTTCACCAATTGTTAAAGATTTACTAATAAAAATGTTCTAATATAAGTATATAAACTTTTTCATAATTGTTTCTTCCTTAAACTCCTTTATCAGTCCCCGTGGTATTACTACGGGGCTTTGAATTTTTATCTTACAAAACTTTATTGTAACTTTTTTTAGGTATAAATCATTTAATAATATAGTTGAATAAATCTAGGAGTATATAGAGTATGTTTCTTAACAACTTTATTGGAGAGAATATTTTTTTGAGTATAAGGAAGATTGCCGAACAGAATACGGTATTAAACTACTTTTTCGATATTGATAAAGTGATCCTGGCAAAATTAATGGATGTGGATGAGATAGGTATCTGGCTGGAAGGGTCCGGAACTATGACAAAGATATTGGATGAGGGCGAAAATGAGATACCAATAGAGCAGCAAATCCCCGAGAAAATATCAACAAGCATATTAGTGAGGTGGGAATATATTGATGACATTTATGTTTTGAATCTCGGTGAAAATAAAATTAAGCATGTGGGCTTCAGGTTTGATCCTGTAAGAGATTGAAACAGTAAAATCTGATATACAATAAGATAGTTAAAAACAGTTAGCGGAATTCACCTTTCAGAGAATTACACTAACTGTTTTTATCCATTCGTTGCTATTTCTTTTCACTGTCAGTCTGTCTGATTTCCACGCGCCTGATTTTACCACTGATGGTTTTGGGAAGCTCTGTAACAAATTCTATGATTCTGGGATACTTATATGGAGCAGTTACACGTTTTACATGATCCTGAAGCTCTTTAACCAAGTCATCGCTTGGTGAATAATTCTTTGTAAGAACTACAGTAGCTTTTACGATCTGACCTCTTACTTCATCAGGAACGGCAGTAATGGCACATTCAAGAACGGCAGGGTGCTCTATCAAAGCACTTTCAACCTCGAAGGGTCCGATTCTGTACCCGGAACTCTTAATAACATCATCAGCTCTTCCTACAAACCAGTAGTAACCGTCTTCATCGCGCCATGCTACGTCTCCGGTGTAGTAAATATCATTATTCCATACTTTATTTGTCAGGGCTGCATCTCTGTAATAGCCTCCAAACATACCGGCAGGTTTCCTGTTATGGGTTCGGATTACAATCTGACCTTCTTCACCGTCCTGAACTGAATTACCTTCATCATCCAGAAGATCAATATCATATCCCGGTGAAGGCTTACCCATGGAACCTGGCTTTGGCTCCATCCAGGGATAAGTTGCCAGAGTTACGGTTAACTCGGTCTGTCCGAAGCCCTCCATGAGCTTTAAGCCTGTAGCTTTATAAAACTGGCTGTATACCTCGGGATTCAGAGGTTCACCTGCTACAGCACAATACTTCAGGCTGCTGAGGTCGTAATTGGACAGATCCTCTTTAATAAAGAATCGATACATGGTAGGCGGAGCACAGAAGGATGTCACTTTATGTTTAGATATAACCTGGAGTAAATCCTTAGGTATAAATTTATTAAAGTCATATACAAATACAGCACTTCCTGCAAGCCATTGACCGTAAATCTTTCCCCAAACGGCTTTAGCCCAACCGGTATCGGCTACTGTCAGGTGTAATCCGCCTTCGGAGCAATTTTGCCAATACTTTGCAGTCAGAATATGTCCTAGAGGATATACATAATCATGCTGAACCATTTTGGGCATTCCGGTTGTACCCGAGGTAAAATAAAGCAGTGAAATGTCACTATTCTGAGAAGCCTGGTCTCCGGTAGGCCTTTCAAATACATTTGAGGATTTGTCAACCTCACTGGTAAAGTCAAGCCAGCCCTCCTTGCTATCACCCACAAGTGCTTTATATTTCAAACTTGGGGATTTGCTTAAGGCCTCCTCGATATGCATGATTACTTCGGGTTCAGAAACTGAAACAATCATTTTTATATCAGCAGCATTTGCTCTGTATACGATATCCTTGCAGGTTAAAAGGTGTGTTGCAGGAATTGTTACGGCTCCAAGCTTATGGAGGGCTAATATGCAGAACCAGAATTCATAGCGTCTCTTTAACACAAGCATAACAGGATCACCGCGTTTGATTCCTACAGACTTAAAGAAATTTGCTGTCTTATCGCTGTATTCCTTTAGCTGTGCAAAAGTAAAAGTTGCTTCAGCACCTGTTTCATCACACCATACCAATGCCACTTTATTTGGATCTTTTTTAGCATATTCGTCTACGACATCATATGCAAAATTAAAATTCTCAGGTATATTTATTTGAAAATTCTGATAAAAATCTTCATAAGAAGAGTAATCAACCCGAGAGAGATACTTGTTTAACATATTTTTTCCCCCTAGTGCTAAAGAATAATTGCCAGGAATTTGGCCTGTTTTCCGTTTAGAGCTTTCATACCATGATTTGCAGACGAGTCAAAATAAACAGAATCTCCTTCTTCCAAAACCAATTCATGACCATTTATAATTATTTTTAACGTACCTTCTATAACATAATTGAATTCCTGACCTTTGTGTGAATTAAAGTGAACAGGATGATTATCAGTTTCAGCTGCTACTGTAACAATAAAAGGTTCTGACCTCTTGCCGATGAAATTATTCGCAAGGCTCTGATATTTATAGTGTTCTCTTCTTTCTACATTAGCGCCCTTACCTTTTCTAACTACCTGATAGGTATGAAGTTTTGGATTATCACCTGTCAGAATAGCGGCAAGCTCAACATTAAATTTGCTTGCTACCTGGTAAAGAAAGCTTACCGGAATATCTGTATTCCCACTTTCGTATTCGAGATATGTTTCTTCTGAAATATTAAGCTCTGCTGCAAGATCTTGAACTGAAATAGAGGATATTTCACGTAATTCTTTAATTCTCGATGCAATAAGCTTGATTTGTTCAGACATTTAATCACCTTCCTGTAATATATTTAAGTGATACTATTTTTTTAGTAAATTTTTCTAAAGTCGAAAAATTATATCTTAAATCCATGCAATAATAAACATAGCATATTTATATTAAGGAAGTATATATTGTTAGCAACCTTTTTTATCTACATTTTTAATGTTTTCTGCTCAGTTTAGTTAAATTATGTATAAATATCAAAAACCATTAAAAAGTATATTTGAGCTGTCAAAAATCATTAAAGTGAGTCTGGATATTATCGACACATTATGTTACTATAATTGATATAATTACAAAATCATATAAATACTGGGGGCGCATAGCTATGTCTATCAGTAAAAAAATATTATCAATTGTCATTGGGTCGATAGTTGTGTTTGGCGGCAGTTTTACTGCACATGAAATTCTTGGATTTCCCATTGTAATATCAGGTATTATCTCTGCAATATTTGTAATAGGAGTTGGCTTTTGGTTGACCTTTTCACTTACCAAGCCAATAAAAGTCCTACTTCAGGTTGTTGAAAGAACTGCAAATTTTGACTTATCCCATGATAAAACCTATGACAGAATCAAAAACAGAAAAGATGAGATTGGATTACTTGCACAAAACCTTTCTTCCATGAGAGGTTCCTTAAGAGATATTTTAAGTCTTATGCTTGAATCCTCCAAGAACATTATGGACAATTCACAGAAAGTTGAAAGAATGGCCGAGGAGCTAAAAAATAAAACCAACGATACTTTGGAAACTACCGAACATATTTCAGCGTCAATGCAAGAGTCGGCGGCCACCACACATCAGATCAATTTTGATACCCAGGAAATAATGCAGAATGTTAATCTTATTTCACAAAAATCTGAAACCGGTGCTGTTTCAGCAAATATGATAAGCGAAAAGGCCAGTGAAATAAAGGAAAGCGCTATTAAGTCTGCAGACAATGCAAGTGATGTTTATAATAACGTGAAACAGCAACTAAAATCGGCTATCGATGAAGCGAAGGAAGTTTCTCAGATTGAATTGCTTGCCCAGGCTATTTTACAGATTACCGAACAGACAAATTTGCTTTCTCTGAATGCGGCAATTGAGGCAGCAAGAGCAGGAGAGGCAGGAAAGGGTTTTGCGGTTGTAGCAGATGAAATCAGAAAGCTGGCTGATCAGTCCTCTAAAACAGCTGCAGACATTAAGAACATTGTAACAACTGTAAATGAATCTGTAGGAGCTCTTACAGACAGTGCCGGTGTTCTACTGGATTTCGTGGATCAGGACGTGCTTTCCGATTACAGAAAGCTTATTGAAACCGGTGAACAGTATTATGCAGATTCTGTGAGATTCAGTACTATGATGAATGAGTTCAATGAATCCTCAAAAGCTATGAATCAATCAGTTTCTAACATAGTTGATGCACTTGAACAGGTTACTTCTAGTGTAAATGAGAGTGCGAACGGTGTTGAGACCATTACAGTAAAAACCGCAGAAGTTGCAGAAGAGTTCAAAAACGTACAGGATTCTACTCAAAATAACCTGATATTCTCAAAGAAACTTAAAGATCAGGTGTCAAAATTCACATTGTAGAGAAACCAAATAAAAGAGGTTATTGCAGAATAATATTGATTAATGTATGTTATGAAGAAAGTTATAGTACGTGGGGACAGCTCATAGAAATGTGGAAGGATGGTTAAAAACAGTTAGAGGAATTTTGTGACAAGAGAATTACTCTAACTGTTTTGTGTCCGACACATTTATATGAGCTGTTCGGGAGACGCTGTAAAAAATTTTGTGTATGGAACATAGGAAATACTCCTTTTTGGTTAAGAATTTAAGTATTAACCAGAGAGGAGATTTTTTATGAGTGCTTTACCAAAAGAAGTGATTCAGGAAATAATTCAGGA
>JAEWMS010000021.1 GCA_023393115.1 Bacillota bacterium | reverse complement strand
TTTCGGAAGGCATATTTAATTAGTTAGTAATCAAATAAGGAGGATGGAAAATGATTAAGTTAACAAAGCTTGCATCAGGTGTTGTTGCTATTGCAATGGTATTTTCTTTAACCGCTTGCGGAGGTGGCAACGAAAAGATTTCGGATTCAACCAAAGCAGCTGAGACATCTACTGCAGAAGTTACTGCGCAAACCTCTCAAACAGAACAAAAGGACGCTGAAAAGGTAAAGATCAAATTCTTGTCTTTAAGTGCTGATGATAACAGAAACAATATTCGTGATAAATATATTAAGGTGAACGTTGAAAAGGAAATGCCCAATGTTGAAGTAGAGTACGATTTAGGCGGAGGCGGTCAGGATTACGCAAACAAGCTGAAAGCCTACAATGCATCAGGTGATATGCCTGACGTATGGTTCTCCGAGCAAAACCTTTCCTCTGTCGTTGTAGAAGCAGGTAATGCGCTGGATTTAGCTCCATATGTGCAAAAATCCGGTTTTGATAAGAAATTTAAAATGCAGGAAGTTATTACTCCTGACAGCAATGGAAAGCTTTATTGCGTACAGCCGGGAGCTGATCAATATTTTACCCCAAGATTGTGGTACCACAAGGATGTTTTTGCAAAATATAACATCCAGGTTCCAACAACATTTGATGAACTTGTAAAAGTATGTGAAACTTTAAAAGCCAATGGCATTGTTCCTATGTCCATAGTTGGAAAAGATGGATGGACTCCTAATTTGCACATGCTTCAGACAATGATTATGGCTGAAGATCCTCAGGTTGCTGTAGATTTGAATAACAATAAAACAGATTTCAGCAATCCTGTAGTAAAGAATGCTTTGGGAAGAATACAGAAATTGGTTCAAGCTGGAGCCTTTGCACCAGGTGTTACAAATACCGATTATGGTCCTGCTGTTGAAATGTATACTTCAGGCAAGGCAGCAATGCTAGCCATGTTTACATGGGAAACAGGCAATATCGAAAAAGCTGCTCCTGATACAGACTTTATTGTATGGCCATCAGCAAAAGAAGGAAATGATGCCAATGCATCTATCCAGTTCTGGGGAGCACCTCTCAGCGGTTATCTTGTATCAGCAAATACAAAAAATCCAGAAGTTGCTGCTAATTTTGCAATGTTCTGTGCAACTCAGGATGCGCTCTACTATAACATAGAACAAAAGTCACCTACAGCTCTTGATACCGGAGTAAAGGTGGAAGGCATTTCTCCATTACTTCAGAAGAGCCTTGATCAGTTTGATGCTGCAACATTAAAGGTTCCATCCATGTGGGCAGCTACCTTTAATACTAAAATGTCAGCTGAAATTTCAATGCTGAACAGCAAGCTTCTAACAGGAAAGTATTCACCTGATGAATATATTAAAGCAATTAATCCTGTATGGGCTGAAAACTTTAAATAATATTAATGACTGACTAATAACGCTAAATTATTTATATACCAATCCCTGTATGGGTTACTCTCATACAGGGATTGGTTAACAGGTGATAAACATGAACAAATTTTATGGCAACAAACTTGCAATATTCATATTCGCTTTTCCTGCACTGCTGCTATTTACTGCTTTTGTAATCTATCCGCTTATTCCGGAGGTTATAATAAGCTTTCAAGAAAACGACGGATTTAAAAGTATGGGATATGTTGGATTTGAAAACTATATGAATGTTCTGAAGGATGCAACCTTTTGGAAATCTAACTTGAATACTTTTATAATGGTAATCATATCCACATGTATTGGATTGCCAATATCCCTGTTGCTGGCTTTAACTATGGATAGACAGGGTGAAAAGGTAAGAAGGTTTTTCAAAGCCAGCAGCGTATTCCCTGCAATACTCTCAGTAACAGTCATAGCACAGATGTGGATTGCCATATATGAACCCCAATGGGGCTTGATTAACAGTATATTAAGGGGAATTGGACTGGAAGGTCTTGCAATGGAGTGGTTGTCTGATGAACGGACAGTAGTTCTTTCCATAACAGTGGCTTTCCTGTGGCAATATATAGGCTTGAATGCATTACTATTCTATACAGGTATAAAGGCTATTCCAAAGACATATTATGAAGCTGCAGTTATTGACGGTGCGGGATTCTTAAAAACAAGCGTAAAGATTACAATTCCACTTTTGCAGGATGTAAACAAATATGTACTTGTTCTCTCGGTGCTGGGCTGTATGTCCCAATTTGCCCACGTAAGGATTATGACCGCCGGAGGACCCGGTGATGTGTCAAGAACTGTTATTTACCAACTGTTCTTTAAAGCTTTCTCGGCTTCAGATTTCGGTCAGGGTTGTGCAATAGCAGTAATATTTGTATTGGAATGTCTGGTGTTGACAGTATTTATTAATAAATTTGTTGCTAAAGAGAAAATTGAGTTTTAACAGGGGGGTGAATGTTATGAAAAAAAATAAAATTACTAAAATATTGATAAATGCCACAATGATTATTATCGGATTAACTTTTCTTTTTCCCTTGTACTGGATGATTAATTTATCCTTTAAATCTAAAAGCGAAGTATATGACAATCCTTTCGGACTCCCCCATGAATGGGTTTTTAACAATTACAGCGGGGCCCTTGAAAAATTTAACTTTTTCAGGTATTTGTCCAACAGTGTGATATATTCTGTAAGTACTATTGTTATAACTATCTTTTTAGGAAGCATGCTTGCGTATTGTCTGAGCAGAATGAACTGGAAATTTAAAGGCGTTGCCATGAGTTATATTTCTATGGGGCTGGTTATACCTGCCCAGGTGGTAATTATTCCGTTACTTGTTATGACACGGAGTATGGGACTGAAAGGCACACATCTTGGTTTGATACTTCCTTATTCAGCCTTTGCCCTCTCCTCATGTGTACTTATGTTGTTTGCTTTCTTCAGAGGTTTACCTAAAGAGCTGGAAGAGGCGGCCTGTATTGATGGATGTAATATCTATCAAACTTATTTCAGAATAATCCTCCCGGTTATAAAACCGGCAATTGCAACTCAATGTGTTCTGATTTTTATGAATATATACAATGAATTTTTTCTGGCCTTTATCCTGGCGGCAGATGATAAAATACGTCCTTTGACAGTGGGTTTGCTTAATTTCTTCTTAAGTATAGGAGTATCCCATTGGGGACAAATCGGAGCTGCCATGATTATCACAAGCTTGCCAATGATAATCGTATACCTGTTTGGTAATGAGCAGATAGAAAATGCTCTAACTGCAGGCGCAATTTTGAAATAAATTTGCGGCTTTCGCAATTATAAATAATTGTAATTTGCATTGTAACTGAATTAACAAAGAAAAAGGTCTATCCCGGGCATGAAACATTGATTTTGGGAATAGGCCTTTTATTTTTCATTGCTTTATTCATTGCTTTATTCTTTCAGTAAAACCTGTTTGCTAAAATTCCCATTTTCATCTGTATACCACTGCCCGGCTCCCGTGTCGGCTTTAATATTCTGACCTTTTAGCTTTCGATACTGCTGGGGACTCATATTATAGTGCTTTTCAAAGACATAACCAAAATGCTGACGGCTGTTGAAGCCTAAATGGAATGCCATATCGGTAATATTCATGCTGCTGTTGTTGAGTAGAAAGGCAGCATGTTCCATACGCAGCTTGTTAACATAGGCAATAATGCCACAATGAAACTGTTTCGAAAACAGGGTTTGAAGATAGGTATGGTTTATCCCTGTGTATTCAGCAATCATTTCAACATTCAAATCCTCATAGAGGTGTTCAGTGATATACTTTTGAGCCTTTCTTAAGTGAAGGCTGCCCAGATAATGCCCATCCTGTCCTATGGCCCGGGTAAATTCCGCCAGCATTCTGAAGAACAGAATCCGAAGCAGGAACTGATCACTGGATTCTTTCTTTTCTAATTCTGAAATGAGATCCTTCAGGGCATAACCAACCTTTCCGTTATCATTGAGAACGAGAAATTCCTCTTTCCTGTCAAAAAACCGACCGTAGGCTTCGCAGTTGTCCAGCAGCTCATTTAAATCTATCCCCCCCTTTGCAGGACTGCAAAAAAACTCCAGATTCAGTATCGAGCACGGAGGTGTTGATTTGATATATAAACAGTGAGATACATTCTGGTCAAGGAATATAAACTGGTTTTCCTTCAAAGTGATTATTTCTTCTTTAACAGTTACGATACAACTCCCCGACACCACATACATTATTTCGCAGCGGTTGTGACTGTGAGGAGGCATTTGAAATTCGGCCAGCTTCAATGCATAAAAGGCTTCAGGTCTGGCATAGCGATTATCCATATTATATATGCTCATATCTATTACCTATTGTTTTCATTCTTAAATAATTATTTAATCCCAATAAAATTACTTAATTAAATAATAATTCATTAGTATAATTAATACAACAATTTATTGCATTTTATAAGTTGAGTATTTATTTTTTACACATTGGAGTTACTGATGAAGTATACTTATTTCAGAGATGTAAAGATTTTATTTAAGTCAATTTTATCTTGGACCATAATGTTCAAGTACAACAAATTATAACAGGAGTGAGATTATGAGTTTTAAAGTTGCTTTTATCGGAGCGGGAAGTCTTGTGTTTACGAGAACACTGTTCACAGACATTATGTCAGTTCCAGAATTCAGAGATATTGATATAGCATTTACCGACATTAACGAAGATAATCTTAAAAAAGTGACCGAGTTGTGCCAGAGAGATCTTGAGGCCAATGGAATCACCACTAAAATCCAGGCTACCACTAACAGGCGTGAGGCTTTCAAGGATGCAAAATATATTGTAAATTGTGTTCGTATAGGAGGTCTGGAAGCTTTTGAGACAGATATAGACATACCCCTTAAATACGGTGTTGACCAATGTGTGGGCGATACTCTCTGCACAGGTGGGATTATGTACGGACAGCGTGTTATTGCTGCAATGCTGGATTTTTGCAAAGACATAAGAGAGGTTTCAGCTCCCGGAGCTATTCTACTGAATTATTCAAATCCTAATGCAATGGCAACCTGGGCCTGCAACAAGTACGGAGGAGTTCGCACCATAGGGCTTTGTCACGGTGAAATTCACGGTGAGGATCAAATAGCTGAGGTACTGGGCATACCCAAAAGCGAACTTGACTTTATCTGTGCAGGCATAAACCATCAGACCTGGTATATTTCTGTGAAACACAAGGGTAAAGAGCTGCTGGACAAAATACTACCCGGCTATGAGGCACATTCCAGGTTCAGCAAGGAAGAAAAGGTTAGAATAGACATGCTCAAGCGCTTTGGCTACTATTCCACAGAGTCAAACGGCCATCTTTCGGAATATGTGGCATGGTACCGCAAGAGACCCCAGGAAATAATTAATTGGATAGACTTGGGTTGCTGGATTAACGGTGAAACCGGAGGTTACTTGAGACTAACAAGGGAAGAACGCAACTGGTTTGAGACCGATTACCCTAAGATACTTGCCGAGCCTCCTAAGAAGTATGACGGATCCTCCAGAGGCAAAGAGCACTGTTCCTACATAATGGAGTCTTTGGAGACAGGAAGAAGGTATAGAGGTCATTTTAATGTTATGAATGAAGGCTGTATTACGAACCTTCCCTATGAGTCGGTGGTTGAAGTCCCCTGCTATGTGGATGGCAGCGGAATATCTGTTCCAAAGGTGGGGGATTTGCCTCTGGGTTGTGCAGCTGTTTGTTCACAATCCATATGGGTACAGCGGCTTGCAGTGGAAGCGGCAGTATCAGGGGATGTAAGGCTGTTGAAACAGGCAGCTTTGATGGATCCGCTTACCGGCGCTGTTTGTAATCCTCCTGAAGTATGGCAGATGATTGATGAAATGCTAATAGCTCAGGAACAGTGGCTTCCTCAGTATGTTGAAGGCATCAAAGCCGCCAAAGAGAACTTTGCCAAGGGAAACCTTATCCCGACAAATGAAGGCTACCGTGGTGCTGTTAGACAAAGGGTCAAGTCTCCTGAAGAGGTTGCTGCCGAACGGGAATCACGAAGCATTACAGCTGATTAAAGTTATTCACGGTTATTCTCCTTTTATGGGTTTAATTCTGTCCATGGAGGGAGGATGGCCGTAATATTTTTTATATAGCCGGCAAAAATAATTACTATTGCAGAACCCCACAAGATCGGGAATCTGGGTAATTGGAATATCGGTGCCGGCAAGAATTTTTTTAGCTTTTTCCAGGCGGAATAGAGTAAGGTATTCAACGAAGGTTTTTCCGGTGTAGGCCTTGAAAAGCCTGCTGAAATGCTGAATACTCAAGTGGCAATACATGCTCATGTCGTTAACAGTGATCCGCTCACTGTAATGAAGACGCAAATAGTCCAGTGAGTACTTGATCAAGTGTGTTGAATCCGACTGCTTACTGCCTGTAAAATACACAGGTGACAGACTTTCGTAGAGTACCGAAAAAAGTACTATCATTTGACTTTTAATTCTGGCCCTGTAACCCATTCTTTTCTGAGCATTTTCCTTTTGAAGTTCGTTTACCAGTGAAAAGCACTTTTTAAAAGCTGTATCATTTTCTGAAAGGTGAATCGGAGGATACAGACCAATCGACATAAAAGGAGTTAATACCTCCGAAATGTGAGGATCTGAACAAAACCCTTCAAATAGACTTTCTCCGGCAAGAACAGCGCAATAGCTGCAGGAACCCTGTGGAAAAATGCTGTGAAGGCTTCCGGGAGGGATGATTATCATCTGATTTTCATATACCTGAAAGCTTGAGCCGTTGATATATACCATACAGCTGCCTTTTTGCGATATTACCGCTTCAAAGTGATTATGCCAGTGGGGAAGGGTATTGGAGTTTTGCATATAAAAGCAATTGAATGGAAATGCAATATCTTCAAAATTAGTATGTTCAAAATTGCCTGCATTAGTTAGTTCCATTGAGATCACCCAAACATATAATAAATGTTCAAATAAGACAGATAAATAGTTAAATTAGTAGTATTTTAATTATATTTTATAAATTAGAATGATAATATCATACAAATACTATTACGTCAAACAAGGAGGAAAGCATATGTTGGAAGTAATCAAACCTAAACAGGCAAAAGTCACCCGAGTTCAAAGAAGTGAAGGTGCTCTTGTTCTCAATACTGAACATGGCTTGATAAAGGTTGAGCCTGTCAATGGAAATATAATTCGTATAGGTTATACATTGGCTGACAGATTTTCGACTATACGAGGGCTTGGTATAGAACCACAAAAGACATTTGAAGGCTGGGAGTTCAGAGAGGACGAACAAACGATAGAGGTTGAAACACCAGAGCTGCAGCTCTCCATTCGGAAATCCGACAGTCGTATGACTTACTTCGATGGAAATGGCAGACGCCTGACTGGTGAGCCTGAGAGGAACGGTAAGGAGCTGGTCCCTTTTGATTCCTATAAAACCATATTGGATGACACGGCAGTTGTAGAAAAAATTGAAACTCCAGATGGTGTTAAGGAAGTAGTTCTGGATTCCAAGAAAAAATATGACCGTCAGCTGTACCATACAAGGCTCAGTTTTGAATGGGATAAAGGTGAAGCCCTGTACGGCATGGGACAGAATGAAGAAGGCTATCTGAATCTGAGGGGAACCCGCCAGTATATACATCAGGCCAACATGAAAATAGCCATGCCGTTTCTCATGTCAACCAACGGTTACGGAATACTGCTGGATACATATGCTCCGGTTATATTCAACGACAATGCCTTTGGTTCATACCTGTACAGTGAAGCCTCAGAAGAACTGGATTACTATTTTATCGGAGGAGAAAGCTTTGATCAGATTATTGGTGGCTACCGCCAATTGACAGGCCGTGCTTCCATGCTTCCACTCTGGGCCTTTGGATTTATGCAGTCCCAGGAGAGGTATGAAAACCAACAGGAGATTATTGACACAGTTAAGCGTTACCGTGAGCTTGGGGTTCCACTGGACAGTATTATCCTTGACTGGATGTCCTGGGAGGAAGGTATGTGGGGACAGAAAACCTTCGATACAAACCGCTTTCCTGACGCCAAAGGTATGACCGACCAACTTCATCAGTTGGGTGCCCACTTCATGATATCAATTTGGCCCAATATGGTGCAGCATAGTGATAATTACAAGGAAATGAAAGCCAACAACGGTTTGCTACAACATTCTGAAACATACAATGCTTTTAGTGAAGAAGCAAGAAAACTATATTGGAAGCAAGCCCAGGAGGGTTTATTTTCAAAGGGAGTGGATGCCTGGTGGTGTGACTCCAGTGAAGCGTTTACTCCTGAATGGAATAATCCAGTAAAGCCTGAACCCGATCAAAATATGGTTGCTTTTCACAACACCTGCAAAACCTATATGGATGAGGTATATACAAATGCATACCCACTTATGCATGCCAGGACAATGTATGAAGGACAGCGGGGGACTGACGGGCAGAAAAGGGTAGTCAATCTAACAAGAAGCGGCTATACAGGTATCCAAAAGTACGGAACTATTCTGTGGTCAGGTGATACCTGTGCCAAATGGTCAAACTTTAAAAAGCAAATCGCCGCAGGGCTGAATTTCTGTGCATCAGGTTTGCCGTACTGGACCATGGATATAGGAGCATTCTTTGTTAAACAGGGACATATGTGGTTCTGGGACGGAGATTATGAAGGCGGCTGCAGTGACCTGGGTTATAGAGAGCTTTATACAAGATGGTACCAGCTGGGTGCTTTCCTGCCGGTGTTTAGGGCCCATGGTACCGACTGCCGGAGAGAGATTTGGAATTATGGCAAAAAGGGTGAAATTTTTTACGATGCCATTGAGAAAATAACACATTTAAGGTATCAGCTCATGCCATATATTTATTCACTGGCAGGAATGGTTTCCCAAAAACATGGCACAATTTTCAGGGTACTAGCCTTTGACTTTATACATGATAAAAAAGTTTATGATATTTACGACCAGTTTATGTTTGGTCCCTGCCTGATGATATGTCCGGTCACTGACCCCATGTACTATGAAGCAAATAGCAAGCCTGTTGAAGGAGCTCCAAAGACAAGGAAAGTGTACCTGCCCGAAGGTAGTGATTGGTATGATTTCTGGAGTGAAAAGCAGTTCAAGGGAGGGCAGACCATTGAAGTTCAGGCCCCAATCGACATAATTCCCATATTCGTCAAAGCAGGTTCAATTTTGCCTATGTCTGATGAGATTCAGCATACCGGACAAATGAGGGATGATTGGTTTAAACTGGTTGTATATCCGGGAAACGACGGAAGCTTTACCCTTTATCAGGATGAACGGAATGGATATGGTTATGAAGAAGGTAAATTTACTACAACGGAATTAGCCTGGTCAGACCGTGAAGGCAAGCTCACAGTCCACCCACGGGAAGGGGAATATCCGGGGATGCCTGAAAAAGTTACTTTTATTCATCGGGTTGTAGGATAGTTTCGGTGTAAAATAGAAAACATAAATAGATAACATAAATATAAAGAGTTTTGTCTTGTACATACAAGTTCGGGATGTTATAATCAAAACATATTATCAAACAAGAGTAGGTTTGTTATTCTATTATTTAATGAAATGAAATCGGCTTAATATGTTATAGAGACAGCTTAAGTCGATTTTCATTTACTAATTCTCATGATGTAGTTATGGCTTGCCTTTTGCAGGGGTAATTCTCAAAAGGGCGCCATTGTAAGCAATATTTTATAAGCGGTAGTTGTTTTGTAAACCTTTTATATTAGTCTATTACTCAGATTTCATTAACCAAAATAATTATTGTTCTAAGGTTGTTGCAGATAGTGAATTTTCTATCGAACAGGCTTAAACCTCAAGACTGGACTACCCACTTTCAACTGGTAGTAATTGACTTATAGGAGCTGTTTTATGTACCGATTATTAATAGTAGAAGATGAAAAATGGGAAAGAGAAGGGCTAAGGGATTTTATTGACTGGAGTAGTCTGGGGATTGAAGTGGTAGGCCTCGCATGTAATGGTGTTGAAGGCCTGACTCTATCGGAGCAAACCCATCCTGATATAATTCTCACTGACATTAGGATGCCTAAGATGGATGGAATTAATATGTCCAAGAAAATCCGCAGCTTCCTTCCCAATGCTAAAATAATTATTTTAAGCGGATATAATGATTTTGGATACGCGAAACAAACCTTTGAATTTCGTGCCTTTGACTATGTTTTAAAGCCTGTTGATAAGAATAGCATACAAGATGTGGTAATACGTGCTATATCAGCTCTTGACAGAGAACAGAGTAATGAAATCGAAGAATTTACGCTGAAAAGCAAATTGATGGATTATCTCTCTGAAAATAAGAATAGCCTCCTGCTTAAAATACTTGAAGGAAATGAATTGGAACTTGCTCAAGAGAGTTTTCCCGTTAGATTATCCTATCCTAAAGCAAAAATAGTCATTGCTCTACTAACGATGAAAAGTGCTTCGCCTATCGACAGCAGGCTTATTACAGATCGATTTGAAGCAATAATGAAGGAAAGAGGTATGGCATTTTCATTTATAAAACCCCTTAAGGAGGCTGTCTTATGTTTGGAAGCACCTGATACCCAAGAGGAATTGAGTGATATATTACAAGCTCTTGCGGGTTACCTTAAAGCTGAGTTGAATATAGACTCTATTATATCGGTGGGAGAAGCAGTCAGTGGTTTTTCGGAGGCCGCTGTCTCGTATTCTCAGGCAAGAGAAGCCTATAGCTATAGATTTCTTGCACAATATGGTGACATTTTACTTTACAATGAGGTAAAAGAGAAAAATTATATGAATCTGGACTTTGCACGCCCCATTGTAATAAGGGCTCATGATGTAATCAATAAGTTGATGGCTGCAACCCAGAAAAGCCAAAGGGAAGAGTGGAGATTTTTACTGGATAGCTTCCTTGCCACCTTAAGAGAAATTTCACCATTGAGCAAACTGATGCTGAGCAAATTTTTTACTCAGGCAATGCTCATAATAAATCCTGCGGTCTTTAGCGTAAATTCTGAAAACCTTAAATCATTCATTTTGGATAAAGGCAGGTTTGAGGAGCAGATCTCAAAGATGGACACATTTGAACAAACCAAGGATTATCTGATGGGTTTCTTAGAAGCTATCTCCTCCAATACAATGAATAAATCCGGCAACACAGATGCCGAGGTTACACATAGGGTTATTAAGATAATTGAAGAGAGATATTCAGAAGAACTGGATTTAAAGTGTATATCTCAGGTTATCCATTTGACACCTTACTATATTGGGAGTATTTTTAAGAAAAATACCGGAAAAACCTTTAATCAGTATTTATGTGATTACAGAATAGACAGAGCAAAGGAAATACTGCAAACCGGTAAAGTTAATATATCGCGGCTTTCAGAAGCAGTGGGGATAAGGAATACCTCTTATTTTTGCTCACTTTTCAAGAACAGATTTGGAATCAGTCCCGGAGATTACAAAGAAATCATGAAAGGCGGACATTGATATGTTTAAAATGCTAATTGTTGAAGATGAAAAATGGGAAAGAGATGGGCTGATTGATTATATGCAATGGGAGGAACTGGAGATAGAGCTTGTGGGGGCCGCTGCAAATGGAGTTCAAGGGCTGAACTTGGCCAAGAAATACTATCCTGATATAGTACTTACAGACATAAAAATGCCCTTAATGGATGGAATTGAGTTTGCTAAGGAGTTAGGGAGGCTTCAGCCTGATTGCAAGTTTATATTCATTACCGGTTATGATGATTTTAAGTATGCCAAGGAAGCTATACATCTAGGGGCATACGAGTATATCCTCAAGCCCGTGCAAAAGCATCAACTGGTAAATGCAGTAACCATGACTACTCAGAAAATAACTGAGGAACGAAATCAGTCAAAATATATCTCCAGACTAAAGCATCAATTAAGCGAAAGCCTATATGAAGAAAGAGAGCGCTACTTGATAAGTCTGCTTGAAGATGGACAAAGAGGACAGGTGGACTTTGGAATTACTGGTATGTCAGAGTTAACTACTGGGTCATATGGATATATAGCCGCTGCATTACGTTTTGATTTTGTTACATCCTTTCACGGAAAGGGATATAGTGAAAAGAAAATTTTCCAAAATGAGCTATTTCAGAGGTTATCCAGGACTATTGGAAATGATGGAATAGTAGCAAGGAATATCAATGAGATAAACGAGCTTATTATTTGTTTTATGAATCCTGTAAATGACAGAGTGTACGTTCAAGATACTATTAGAAGGCTTATTCTGAAAGACCGGGAAGAAAGCATGCCCGAAGCTGTTGTAGGGGTGGGAGCTTTTGTTAAAACGCCTCAGGGCCTTGCTGACTCTTTTACACAGGCAAAGAGTGCATTGGAGAATGTTTTCTTCAAAAAAAATCAGGAAATCCTTTTTTTGGAAGATATATATGAAATGTCAGAGGTGAATGGGACAGATACTTACGCCTTGTACTCATACGCAGCAGAGTATTCGAAAAAGGTTTTAAACGGTATAGTTTCAATGGATTCAAAGGGTATATCAACTGTGGCAGATGAGTTATTTAATATGATAGAGGGACAAACGGTTGATAAGGGCACAGTATGTAATCTTATTGCGGGCTTGGTTGGTGAAATATCCACACTTTTGTTCAATTATGATATATCCTTCACTCATAGACTGATAAGTGGGGATATAGTAGCTACACTGTATGAATTTATTAAGCTTGAACACATGAAGGATTGGTTTAAGGAGCTCCTGGAGCATGCCAACCGCTGTGTATACGATAAAAAAAGTAATAAGGAAGAAAATATTGTTTCCAAGATTAAGGAGATAATTAATAACGAGTACAACAGCAGTATTGGCGCTGAGACAATTGCACATAAGCTTGAGCTGTCCCCAAACTATCTTGGTACTTTATTTAAAAAATATACAGGAAAAAGCTTCACTGAGACCTTGACAGATATTCGGATGAAAAAAGCAGAGGAACTATTGATTTCCGGAAATGAAACACTTAACTATATAGCTGAAAGTACCGGGTATATAAATACTTCACATTTCTGTAAGGTTTTCAAAAAACACTATGGAGTAAGTCCCACGGATTATAGGAAAAGGTACCAGAATACGTAAAATTCCGAGGTGGTTTCGATGAAAATATTAAGAAGATTGCGTCACTTTTTTAATAACATGCATGTGGTATGGAAGTTTACCCTTGCGTATTTTATCATTATTGCATTACCTGTTATCGGAACCGGATTATATATAAATGACAGTTCAAATAAGGCTGTTATTCATCAGGCAGGGCTTCTGGCCAAACAGAACCTTATGCAAAAAAGAGAGATTATCAACCAAAAAATCGAAAGCATTGAAAGAACCTCAATAGCTATTGCTTATAACCCTCAAATTCTCAAGTACGTAGAAGATACCTTCAAAAATGACTATCAGGGCTTTGAAGAATATAACTATACCTTTTCACCTCTGTTTAATAACTATATCATGCAGAACAAGTATATATATGATACCATGCTGTATCTTGATAACAGCTCCTTCCCAAGTGGATGGAATGACATATATCAAGTCTCGGATATTGTGGGAGATTTGTGGTATGAAAACTTACTTGAGGACAGCTCTACACTGAGAAAATGGAGTTCGTTACATGATTCTAAAACTAAAAAAATTTCGGGTAACATTGGCAGGGACAGGGTTCTTGCTCTATGCCAGAAGTTAATATCCTTTAATGATAAAAGTTGTATAGGTTTACTGGAGATAGAAATTTCTGAAAAGTTATTATTTGACAATCTCGTAAGTTCAAATAATGGGGAGTACTTTATTGTATTTGATGGGGAAGGGGAGATTGTGTCCCATAATACATATAATTTCATGCCACAGAAATACCGGACAGAGTTAATTCCAACTATATCAAAGGATACCGTAGAGGGAGTATATACTCTGGAAAATGAAAAGCTCTTGGTATATTCTATACCTTTGGTGAATATTGGGTGCCGTCTGGTGGGAATTATCCCGCTGGAAAGCTTTATAGAGATCAACGGTAATTACACTCTTATTGTCGCAAATGTTATTATAGCTGCCCTCATTATATTTGGAGTTGTTATTTATCTGGTTACCAAACGACTTACCAGAAGGTTAAAGCTGCTGGTCAAAGGACTAAAATCAGTTAGAGATGAAAATATTAACATAAAAATGCCGGTGGATACACATGATGAATTTGGTGAACTTGCAGAGAGCTTTAACCACATGACAGAAAGAATCCATAGTTTGATTGAAAGGGTTTACAAGGCTCAAATTACCGAGAAGGAATCTGAGCTTAAGGCTTTGGAGGCTCAAATCAATCCGCACTTCTTATACAATACCCTTTCAACCATATCCTGGATGGCCAGAAAGGCAAAGGCAGATAATATCGACCACTTATCCCTTCAGTTAGCACAGTTTTACAGACTGGTGCTTAGCAAGGGCAAGTCTGTTATAACAGTTAACGATGAAATAAATCTTCTAAAGGCATATGTAGAGATTGAGAAAATCAGGTTTGAAAATATACTTGAGGTTAAGTATGATCTTGACGAGAAGGCATTGTCATATTCAATGATAAAGATTATTCTGCAGCCTATTGTAGAGAATACCATCAATCATGGAATTCTCCCTAAGGAATGTCGAGGAACAATGATTGTCAAGCTTCGTCAGGACGAAGAAAATCTGTATTTTACAATTATAGATGATGGAATAGGCATGAGCAGAAGTACATTGGAGAGCATCAAAA
>JAEWMS010000083.1 GCA_023393115.1 Bacillota bacterium | reverse complement strand
ACGGTATTATTATCTTGGCTCATGGTTCATCCTTTGCAATGTTTTTCTTGGTCGTTAAACATTATACAATAGATTTACCATGAGTCATTACTTTTCTACTTTCCGTCACTTCATTTTACAACTTACTGTTTTGTTCTTCATCATACCCCAGATTATGTTGACAAGCCTTCTGGTTACACATTTTAATGCTTGTTTTTTCGTTTTCCCCTCGGTAAGCTTTTTCCTGTAGTACTCGTAAAATAACGGGTTTATAGGCTTTCCGCTCTGGCAGTCTGAACTGACAAGTAGTACTGAAATACAGAAGAAAATCCTGTTTAAATTCCTGTCTCCGTTTCGGTTACAGAATTTCTTATCTGTCTGCCCGGAAGAGTATTCAACTGGTGATATTCCGCTGTACTTTGCGAGCTTTGCGGGGGTAGAAAAGCGGTTTATGTCTCCGATTTCAGCAATCAAGGAGGCTGCTGTAACGGTGTTTATGCCCTTCATACTTTCAAGCTTGTAGCCGAATTGAGGGAGTATAGTTTTTATTTGACTTTCTACCTCGTCAATATATATTAGGTTTTGTTTAAGCTGCTTTATTGAGGCTGTGACGATAAAATCCCTTGTTTCCTGGAAAGCATTTGTGGTATCTCCATCATTGGCTATGGACATATTGTTATGGATAATAAAGTTTTCAACAGTATGTTTGGAAATAGTACCGGAGAAAAATCTTCAAGTACAACATTTAACGTAAGTAAAGGAGATCATGTTACTTCAGGTACAACCTATCAAGGTTCAAATGTAACAATAAATAATTACGGTATTATGGATACTATGGTGTCTGGAAAGAATAGCCATTTAGTTTTAAATAATTACGGGAAAGTAAACAATGAAATTAGGATTGGTGAAAATGGAACTGCGGTGATAAATAATTTTAATGAAGAAAAAGACCCTGTAACAGGTAATTATGTAATAGGCATTAATAAGGTTACTGGTGAAAAAAATAGCAAAATAAATGCATTTAATTATGGCGGGATGGGAGAGATACATACTGGTGATTACAGTAAAAACGAAATATGGAATATGAATGAAAAATCATACTTAAATTGGCTGAAGACAGGGTACGGTAACAGTTCCACCACTGATGAACGAACAAAGAAAAGATCCGGACAAGGGACAATAGAAGTTGTCAGTGATTTAGATAAACTAAAGTACAATCTGTATCAACTAGGTTATCGTAACGTTTATAAAGACTATACTTCAGCTCGTGATCAATTTCTAAATGATTATTATGATCATGGACGTCCTCTAAAAGTTGACTTTCAACTGTTGGGAACAGGAGAGTTTTACAGCACTTTACTGGAATGGACCAATTTGGCACTGGGTGAAAGATATACTAATTCTATAGCTGTAGCTGCTCAGAAAGATGCTCGAGAACAGTTGGATAGAATCCTTGGAGAGAAGCATGGCATTTGGGCATTTTCTTATACATATGATGAATTCTCTTATAGTTTGAAATATTTTAAAAAATATAGTGATACTCAAGTGGATTTAGCAGGATATCAATCAGTATCTAAAATATTAGATATATTCTATACAAAAGGAGATACTGATTTTGGAATATATGGTCCTATACCATTTGTAAGTAGTTTTGCAATAGAAGCATTTGAGTATGCTTGTTCAGTGCTTCTTAGCGAATATGATCCACAGCCAGGGGTAACAGAAGTAAGTGAAATAATTGATCCATTTGGGTATTACAAAGATGCAGTATTAGCTGAAATGGAAATGAAGTTCGTCAACGAAACAGAATTTAAATACCTAATAGATGGTGGTAGTAAGAATAAGTTCAGGGATGATTTTGTAAAGGAACTTCAGACACTAAAACAAAATCTCGCTAAACAAGATATTATATACGGAAGCGAAGACCAATCAAGAATATATAAGAATGAAATGATAGCATACATAGACTTGGTTATAAATGAAAATCTCAATTATAAAGATTCTGTAAATAGATTGGATAAATACTTTGAGAATATTGAAAAAGAACTTTATGGAGATTAAGCTATAATTATTGTATCTTTAATTGGGAGGGAATTAAATTGGTAAAAAGATTTTTTATAGTTAGTTTAAGTATTATATATATATTACTTTGTGGATGTTCTTCATCTGATAAATATTATTCTTTTGTAGATGATTATTATGAGGTTTTCTGCTCCGTAGCAAAGAATATTGATATTGAAAATACTTTCAAATCCATAGAATTGCTTCAGTCTGAGGAAAATAAAGAATATATAGATAGAATGAAGGAATTATTGGAAGATATAAGTGGGAATGTACCTAATAGTCAAAAAGACCACTACTCAGAAATGAAGATGTTGTATGACGGAATTACTTTCCTCAAAGGCACATATGAAAAATGGGATGAGTTAACTTTGGAAGAGCAAAGAAAAATAAACATAGAGATGATGACAGTACACCGCTATTACCAAGGTTATAAAAATAATACTTTAGTACATTAAGGTAATATATAGTAAGTAAGAAGAAAGGCCAATATGGTGATATGTTCCTGACAGCCCATTGGTCTTTCTTCTTGTCATTCAAGTAGACATAAAGTTTATAATATAAAACCAATAATGAACAAGCTTTTAAAAAATGCATTATCCATGTTTTTTTATGTTGATAGCCTAAAATATCAAGCTGCAAAGGAATAACCGTACCCTGTGCCGTAATGGTAAGTCTCATAAAAAACAACCTCCTTAAGAGCTCGGAACTTTGACACTGTCTGAATCCTGAGCCTCGCATAATCTTATGGCTACAATACCGTCGTCCTTGTAATATTTGTCAAGCGGAATTTTTATCTTTTGAGATATTTTTCTTTCCTAATAAAATGTGACACATTTTAAGGTCTGTACAGGGAAAGGCGACAGATGACCAAAGGCTTTTCTTTAAGTACTTGTAGCAGATAGGAACATATATAAATTTCATGTTGTTAAGTCAGAGCATGCATTCCGGATTTAATATAGCCGTCTCACTAAAAAACTAAGTTTCGTATTAAAACCTGCTTATATTTCTAATAGCTAATAGTTAAATAGTTTTATATTTCTCTGTGTTTAGCTGTTTGTTTTCTGTCGTATTTTTGGGTACAGAAATATTAGCTCTATAGAATACACTGTTTAGTGTAAACTGAAAGTGTAACAAAACGCAGTCCAAAAGTATAACAGGCTGGAATGCAAAAAATCCATTGTAACACCCTACCAATTAAGTTATCCTTTAGTTTGTCTAAAGAACTGAAGGAGGAACAGGAAGGATGTTATCAATGGACGATATCAAGTATATCAGAAGAATGTACGATGTGGAAGGTTGTTCAATACGAGAAATAATGAGACGGTCCGGTTATCATTACGAAACTATTAAGAAATACCTGGATATGGAGGATTTTAATGATTTGCCTGTACCACCTAAAGAAGTCCCCTCACTACTTGACCCACTTAAACCAGTTATTGATCAATGGTTAGAAGCAGATATCAAAGCACCAAGAAAGCAGAGGCACACAGCAAAACGTGTTTATGACCGCCTGAAAAACGAATATTCTGAGGAATTAGAAGTAAGTATCCGAACTGTACAATACTATGTTTCTAAGAAAAAGCGAGAGCTTTATGCAGAACGGTCAAGGGGGTACATTCCTTTGGAACATCCACCAGGAGAAGCTCAGGTTGATTTTTGCCAGTTCTTTTACTACGACAATGCCAATACTATGCAAGAAGGCCGAAAGCTAACGATGTCTTTTCCCCATAGCAACGGAGCATACTGCCAAGTGTTCCGTGGAGAAAACCAGGAATGTCTGCTACAAGGGCTTCAAAGCATTATGATGCACATGAGTAAAGTTCCATTCCGGATGGTCTTTGATAATCTGTCTGCTGCAGTAGCTCATATCAACACCGATAAGGAGCGTAAATTAACAGAAGGTTTCAAACGCTTTATGGAGCATTACAACATTGAGCCAGTCTTCTGCAACCCAGCAGCAGGCTGGGAAAAAGGCAACGTAGAGAACAAGGTGGGTTATGAACGTAGAAATATGTTTGTCCCAGTACCTACGATATTAGACTTTAGTGCTTTCAACAAAAGACTTTTAGAAGCCTGCGAGAACGATATGAATAGACCCCATTATCATAAAGACGTAGAAATTGCAGAGCTTTTTGATTTGGATAAAAAAGCAATGTTACCAATTAACACAGTAGATTTCAAAGTTGGAAGGTTTCAGGCAGCAAAGGCTGATAAATATGGGAAGGTCATGTTTGAAACAAACCTGTATTCTTCTTCACCCAAGCTTGCACAAGAGACCGTTTATCTTGAAATTTCGAGTGATATGATCACCATAATGGACATAAATTACAATCCAATCGTTACACACAGAAGACTTTATGAAAAAGGTAGCGAGTCCATGGATTGGCTACCATACATATCGCTGATGGCCAAACGGCCAAATGCACTTAAATATACCGGGTTTTACCAAGAGCTTCCTGAAAACTGGCAAAAGTATTTATCAGATCTACCGTTAGAGAAAAAGAGAGAAGCATTACTTACGTTAAATACTATTCTTCAAAACCATGGAATTTCAAATGCAGCTGATGCACTTGCAGCTACACTCTGCAGAGGAGTAAAAGACCCGGATAGTATTCTTGCAAGCTATTACAGACTAACAACCAAAGTGCAGCAGTTGCAGCCAATACAGTTCAATAATCCATATATTCAAATACCTCCATTCAAAACAGATAATTCTAAGTATGATAGTTTGTTTATCCGGGAGGTAAATCAATGAGAGAAAAACTTCTAGAATGCTGCAAACAACTCCGCTTAAGTTCAGTACTAGCTGATAATGCAATGACTGTAACCGGAGCAACGCACCAAGATTATTTACTCCAGATTTTAAATGCTGAAATTATCAACCGTAGCACCAAACGTAGAAACCTACATTTAAGAAAAGCAGGATTTGATAATATTAAAACTTTTAACGGCTATGATTTTGAGGACATTACACTTCCTCCTGGGATCACAATTGATTTAATGAAACAAGCTGAATTTCTATCAAGGCAGGAAAATTTAATTCTGTATGGTAGAAATGGAACTGGTAAGAGTCATATGGCAACAGCAATAGGAGTTGAAGCCTGTATGCAGGGAAAGAATGTCCGATTCTACAAAACAGCTGCTTTAGTAAATGAACTAGTGGCAGCAAAAGCGAATGGCACTTTAATATACCTACTTAAAAAGCTAAGCAAACTTGATCTGCTGATATGCGACGAATGGGGTTACATTCCTTTTGATGCGGAGGGGTCTCAATTATTATTTCAGGTTATTGCAGACTGCTATGAAAAGCGTAGCCTAATTATCACTACAAATATTGAGTTTAGCCGATGGAATGGAATATTCTACGATGATCAGCTTACATCGGCACTTATTGATAGGTTGGTTCACCATAGCCACCTAATTGTTTTTGGACGAGACAGTTGGCGATTAAGGCATTCATTAATGAAGCAAAACTAACAATTTAATACGATTTGGGGTGTTACACTTTTGCATTGCATTTTGTTACAGAAAAGGGTTGCAAAAAACAA
>JAEWMS010000040.1 GCA_023393115.1 Bacillota bacterium | reverse complement strand
GCGCTCAAATTCCACAAAATCATAAATTTATAACCGAAAAATCAACAATTTACCAACAATAAATATCAGAGAACAAGAAAGGAGCATCGCTTACTACTTTTTAGTAGTTTTGCGACACCCCCTTTTTATAAGCTTAATATGTTACATGAAATCTCATCCAAATTAACACCCGAAGAGAATTTTTCTATGAGGTTTCAAAGCACTACTCAGTAGTTTTACTAGCCTTTAAAGTAGATTTGCTCTGGGCATTACTTGATTTATTAGAGGGTGTTGTTAAAACATTAATTTCTTTTGCATATAACCTGTTACAGGCGAAGCCAATACCTAATAAAATCCAGAATATTGGGCTGACATTAACATTACTGTCATTTGCCAGACCTGTTACTAGAAAGCCTACTACGGAAGCGACACAAGCTGAGCCAGCCATGAAGTAAAAACTATCATTCTTTTTAGGCTTTAAATATAGCTTTAAGGAGCTGCAGATATACCATAAAACAAAGACTAAAAATGCGATTAAAGAAACAACACCAGTATTGATCGCCATCTGCAGATACATACTGTGTGGTTTATCGACTATCATGTAAGGTGTACTAAAAGCTTGAAGTTTCCCCTTAAAATCATTTTGAGGGAAATAAATAGGATAAGTGTCTGGCCCATGTCCAAGTAAAATAGTATCTTTTATTAACGGTATAGAACGAGACCAAATATATCCTCTATTTGAAGCCCATTTCTCATAGCCCTCAAATCCATAAGACTCAGCATTTATAATATCAGTAGGCTTTCCGGTATGATTCAAGAATTTGAAGGAACCTGTAGCATCAAGACCAACATAATATTTAACATTAGCTGAATAAATAGTAAATACGGCCCCTGAGAGTTTGACTCTGAGACCCGAATATTTTGGATTATCAAAAGTAAGTAAATTATTATCATCTGAACTTTGTATAGCATTAACCGCTATACCAGTTTCATCTGAAAAGCTTATCTTTGTATCCCGTAAATCATATTTGACATTTATCGAGGCTTTATCCAAGTATATTGTCATAACATTTCTGTCAATAGTCATATCTGTAATAGATCTGTAAGCACCACTTTTATATACAATAGGGCCTTGTTTTTGTGGCAGAAAATCACGAATTTCGTTTAAAATTAGACCTGAATAATTGTAATTTAAATAGACAAGTGCAGCAATACCGCAAATAATTAAGCCTAGTATAGGAACCCAATATTTTAGTATCATTTTTCTTAGGAGTATAATTAGTAATAGCATGGAGAAAAGAATACTGATATAACCAGCGCTAGAATGGCTACCTATGAGATTAGCTAATAGCATTACACTAACAACAGCAGAGAATATCTTAATTAGTATTTTCTTTGAATAGAAAAGTGCAACAATACATATAGGTAGTACTAGAGCACAGAAGCTACCAACGTAATTTGGATTAAAAAGAGTAAGATATATAATCTTTTCGGGAAATTTAAACTCTAAGGTCTCAATTAAATGCTCATGTGTAGAAGGTAACATAAGTTTCTTTATAGTGCTTAATTGAAGAAAGTCATAACTAAGAAATTGAGATATTCCTAAGATACACAAAAGGGTAGCGCATATGAAAAGAGCGCCAAACAGAAGCTTGATGTCTTTCTCATAAGTAATAAAATGTGCTGCAATGAAACAAATGATTGCATAACAGGTCATAACCCAAAAACCTTCGCTTCTGTTGGGGTAACCATTAAAAGAAACCTCATGATAGCTTGAGAATGAAGTGGAGAGAAATACGAATATATAGTAAATAAATAATGGAATAAAGCCAAAGCTGAGTTTGAACTTGAATTTTTTTACGTAAATATAATACGAAATAAATAAAATAGAACTACAAGATAAAATAACTAACCAAATAGATTTGTAATAACTAAAAAAGTCAAATTTAGTTTCTGGAGTAATCAAATCAGCTGGAACTTCAGTTATAACCAACTCTTTCAAAAATACTATCATTGGTACAAGTAGCAAAATTAAAGCTAAAGGAAACATTTTATTGAAACTATCTCTTGTATTGGTATTTTTATGGTTTTTCAATTTAAAGTAAGCCACCTTTCTACATTTTCTTTCATAATTCTAACATAGCTAAAGGGAGGAGTAAACTAAAAAGGCATATATATTTGTAACATAATTCTAATGATGTAATTATTGACTAATTGCATATGATAGGAAATAGTTGTATAATAATTCCGTAATCGACAAAAGTGTTGATGTTGGCAAAACATTATTCTACAATATATATAGTATGGGAGTAAAACTACAGAACACCAATTGTTTTGAAGCCCAAATTGCTGTTTTATGTTGCGCAGGATTCGTTCAAAAAGACCTAATCTAAGTTGATGGAAGCAACAATTATACTTGTTGATATTGAAAAAATAAGCGACTATGAACAACATTTAAATTGTAGAAAGCGATTTTGTGAATGATAATATACGGATTTTATTAACAGACTGATAATAGTAGGCGAAGCTACGCGTGCTTTGGAGCTGAAGATTTATAGTAGAAACTGTGGGCATTTGTGATAGTGTACCTGAAAAAAAGAGGATTATAAGCTGGATGATAACGGTTATACGATTCTATATTCAATCCACCTATCAGTCAATCCAGTTACACTGGAACTATTATTAATTTGAAGTATTATAAACTACAATATCTCCAATGGTTATTCGTATCATATAGATTGCGGGGTAGTTGAAAGAGACATGTTGTTTAGGGGTGAAATAAATGTACTTAATTATTAAACGGGCTATTGACTTTATCTTAGCTTTAATTGGATTAATCGTGCTATCGCCATTATTTATAGTTTTAGTTGTAGCCATTAAACTTAATTCACCAGGCTCCGTATTTTTTAAGCAAAAACGAGTGGGAATTCATAAGAAACACTTTAGTATCTTAAAGTTTAGGACAATGAGAATAGACACACCTAAAGACACTCCAACACATCTACTCGAAAATCCAGAACAATGGATTACTACAGTTGGTAAGTTTTTACGAAAGACAAGTCTTGATGAACTCCCTCAAATTATAAATATTCTTCGCGGGGATATGGCAATAGTGGGACCACGTCCTGCTCTTTGGAATCAGTATGACTTAATTGAAGAGAGAGAGAAATACGGTGCAAATGATGTCCCGGTAGGCCTTACTGGATGGGCGCAGATTAATGGTAGAGATGAACTTGAGATTAATGTGAAGGCTAAGCTCGACGGAGAATATGCTGAGAAGATGGGGTTCATTATGGATGTTAGGTGTTTCTTTTATACAGTGATAAGTGTTCTTAAGAGAGATGGCGTTATTGAAGGCGGGACAGGAATGAAGAATAAGTCTCCAGATTTAATTTCAAGTGTGGCTAGTAACTCTACTGCTGAGGAGTCGGTGGCGAAATGAAAAGGGTATTAATCACTGGTAAAAACAGTTATATAGGGACAGCTCTCGAGAAATGGCTAATGAGAGAACCAGATAGGTATAAAGTTAGTATAGTTGATATGATAGATGGATCCTGGAAAGAAAAGGACTTCACAGATTATGATGTTGTTTTTCATGTAGCCGGTATAGCTCACATCAAAGAAAGACGAGATAACCAAGATCTTTATTATAAAGTAAATAGAGATTTGGCTTATGAAGTTGCACAAAAAGCAAAAAAAGATGGAGTAGCGCATTTTATTCTTTTGAGTTCAATGAGTGTATATGGTGTTGAGAATGGTGTTATTGATAGGAACACCCTGCTTAATCCTAAAACAGCTTATGGGAAGTCAAAGCTAGAAGCAGAAGAATTAATCAAAAAGTTACAAAATGATTCTTTTACTGTAGCGATGATAAGACCACCAATGGTTTATGGGAAAAATTGCAAAGGCAACTACCCAAAACTAGCAAGTCTTGCGCTTAAGCTTCCGATATTTCCAAAAGTTGACAACAAACGGAGTATGATCTACATAGACAACCTATCAGAGTTTGTAAAGCAGTTAATTGATAGGCGGAGTGGTGGATTGTTTTTTCCACAGAATTCAGAGTATATAAATACTAGGCATATGGTTAGGCTGATTACTGAAGCTCATGGGAAGAAGATTGTAATGACTAAGCTGTTTAATCCTATATTAAGAATACTGAATGTCAGAACGTTGAACAAGGTATTTGGCGACTTGGTGTATGAAATGAGTATGTCTGAGTATGAGTATATAAGTGATTATAGAGTCTGTGGGTTTAGTAAATCGATCATTCAAACAGAGGGGGTAAGAGAATGAGCAAGAGTACAACTTTTGTTAGTATAGTAATGCCGGCTTATAATTGTGAAAAGTATGTTTCTGAAGCGATAAACTCAGTCATTGCTCAAACACATAATAACTGGGAATTGCTGGTGATTGATGATGGATCTAAAGATAATACATATCAAATCATTAATCAATTCGGCAACAAAGACTCCAGGATTAGACCTCTGCTAAATGAGAAAAACATGGGAGTCTCTGCAACGAGAAATAAAGGGATAGAATTAGCATCTGGTAATTGGATTGCCTTTCTAGATAGTGATGATATGTGGGAACCAACTAAACTAGAAAAGCAGCTCAAAGTTGCAGAGAAAAAGTCAGCGGAGTTCATCTTTACCAGATCATCATATGTTAATGAAGATGGAGAACCATTCAAGGGGATATTTGAAGTTCCTGAGAAGGTATCTTATAAAAAGCTAAGAAATCATAATCTAATTGCCTGTTCATCGGTCCTTGTGAATAAGAAGTTTTTCGAAAATATAAAAATGGAAAAAGATGAAATGCATGAAGATTACGCTGTTTGGTTAAGAATTCTAAAGTTAGGTGTTACAGCTTATGGAGTAAATGAGCCTTTATTAATTTATAGGATTTCTAGAAATTCAAAATCTGGTAATAAGATTAAGACATTTATTATGACATATAAAGTATTTAGATTTATTGGAATTAACCCTATAGGGTCGGCGTATTTTATGGCAAGGCATGTAATCGCGTCAGTGGGGAAGTATAGAAAGATATTTCATACTAAAGAATAAGGAGCAACTAATGAATGTTTTGTTTTTAGGCGGCATTTTTGACGATACCATGGAAAAAGAAATACTTAAAAAATCAAAAGGGACAGTTCATTATGCTGCTAATAAGTTTCAATGGAATCTAATAAATGGGTTACTTGAAATAGACAACCTGGAATTGGCAATATTATCAGCTCCTTTTATAGGATCTTTTCCAAAGGAATATCTAGATATTAAATATGAAGGTATGAAATCGATTTATAGAAATAAAATTGAGTGTAATTATGTTGGATTTAACAATATATGGGGCTATAGGAGTATTTCAAGGAGAAATAACCTGATTCAAAGTATAAAGAACTTTGCTTCAAATAAATCAGAAAATAAAAGTATCATCATTTATTCTCCACATACTCCATTTCTGCAGGCAGCTGTATACGCGAAAAAAATAGACCCATCAATACACATATGCCTAGTTGTTCCTGATTTGCCTCAATTTATGAATCTAAATAAAAAACGCTCTTTTATTTATACTATATTAAAAAGAATAGATATAAATATTTTTGAAGAGAATTCTAAGTTTGTTGATTCTTTTGTTTTACTTACAGAACCGATGAAGAATATGCTAAATGCAGGTAATAGACCATATATTGTTGTGGAGGGTGTAGTTAATGCGGAACGCAACAATACCGAAGACCAAATTGATAATTCAAATAATAGAGAGGATATCATGACGGTTGTTTATACAGGGACTCTGAATAAAAAATTTGGTGTTGTTAATTTAGTTGAATCTTTTCATAATTCAAACATAAAAAACGTTTATATGGAAATATGTGGAAAAGGAGATTCTGAAGAAATTATCAAACTATATGCTTCTAAGGATCAAAGGATTAAATTTCTAGGGCAGTTATCGAATCATGAGGCAATTGAATTACAAAAAAGGGCTACTGTGCTGGTAAATCCCAGACAAAATAATGAAGAATTTACTAAATACTCCTTCCCATCAAAGAATATGGAATATTTATTAACCGGCAGACCCGTAATAGCATATAAATTAGACGGAATACCGGATGAGTATGATAATTATTTTTATTATGTTGAATGTAATACTGTAGAATCACTTACTAATAAGATAGAAGAGGTTTTATCAATAAAAAAGGAAAAGCGTGATGAGTTTGGAGCTAAAGCGAGATCTTTTGTATTAAGGGAAAAAAACAATATAATTGCATGTAAAAAAATAATTGATATGATTGAAAAGAGTAGGAGTGATAGATGATGTTTAAGAATAAAGTATTATTAATTACAGGTGGAACAGGGTCTTTCGGCAATGCAGTTATGAAAAGATTCATAGATACAGATATAAAAGAGATTCGTATTTTTTCTCGGGATGAGAAAAAACAGGATGATATGAGAAAACTTTTTAAGAATGATAAATTAAAATTCTATATAGGTGATGTGAGAGATCTTGCTAGTGTCAAAAATGCAATGTATGGAGTGGACTATATTTTTCACGCTGCTGCCTTGAAGCAAGTACCTTCATGTGAATTCTTTCCACTTGAAGCAGTGAAAACTAATGTACTTGGAACAGATAATGTTCTTACAGGGGCTATTGAGATGGGCGTTAAGAAAGCTATCTGTCTATCGACAGATAAGGCGGCCTATCCCATAAACGCTATGGGGATTTCTAAGGCAATGATGGAGAAGGTTTTTGTTTCAAAAGCGAAGACAGTAGACCCCGATAGAACGCTTATTTGCGGGACAAGGTATGGTAATGTAATGGCTTCGAGAGGTTCAGTTATTCCATTATTTATTGATCAAATTAAAAATGGACAACCTATAACAGTAACAGATCCTAATATGACACGATTCTTAATGAGTTTAGAAGAAGCTGTAGAGCTTGTTGTATTTGCATTCCAAAATGCAGAGGCTGGCGATATTATGGTACAAAAGTCACCGGCGTCTACAGTAGGAGATTTGGCACAAGCAATAAAGGAACTTTTTAATGCAGACAACGTAATAAAAGTAATAGGAACTCGTCATGGAGAAAAATTATATGAAACTCTCCTTACAAAAGAAGAATATATAGTTGCTGATGACATGGGGGGGTTCTACAGAGTGCCAGCTGATAAAAGAGATCTAAATTATGACAAGTATTTTGTAGAAGGAAATCAGAAACTATCCTCAGAAGAGGAGTATAATTCTCATAATACAGAAAGACTCAATATAAAGCAGATAAAGCAAAAGTTAATGCAACTTGATTATATTAGAGAAGAACTAGAAAGTTGGAATAGATAATGAAAATTCTTGTAACTGGAGCTAAAGGGTTTATAGGGAAAAATTTAATATCAGAGCTAAGAAATAGAAAATATAATGTTATTTATGAGTATGATATAGAAACAGACCCCAAATTAATTGAGAACTACTGTAGTGAAGCAGATTTTGTGTTTCATCTGGCAGGTGTAAATCGCCCGAAAGAACAATCCGAGTATATGGACGGTAATTTTGGATTTACTTCAGACCTATTAGAGACTCTCAAGAAATATAAAAATACTTGTCCTGTGATGATTTCTTCATCTACTCAAGCAAAACTTGACAATCCTTATGGGAAAAGTAAAAAGGCAGGAGAAGATCTTTTATTCGCATATAGTTCTGAAACTGGTGCGAAGGTGTTGGTTTACAGATTTCCTAATGTATTTGGGAAATGGTGCAGACCTAATTACAATAGTGTTGTTGCAACCTTCTGCTATAATATATCACATGACCTTCCAATTCAAGTAAATGACCCAGATGTTGTTATGAATCTTGTATATATAGATCATGTAGTAAACGAGCTTATTAATGCTTTAGAAGGAAAAGAAAATAAAGTAGAAGAATTTTGTGAAGTACCTATTGTATATACAACTACTTTAGGTAAAATTGTAGATTTGATTTATTCATTTAAGGAAAGCAGAGCAGATAGGTCAATACCAGATATGTCAGATGCTTTTACTAAAAAGCTGTATAGTACATATTTAAGTTATTTACCTAAAGATAGGTTTTCCTACCATCTGATTAAACATGAAAACGAAAAAGGATCATTTACAGAGTTTATTAAAACTCCAGATAGAGGACAAGTTTCAGTAAACATTTCAAAACCTGGAATTACAAAAGGCAATCATTGGCACCATACCAAAAATGAAAAATTCTTGGTAGTTAGTGGTGAAGGAGTAATTCGTTTTAGAAAGATAGATTCAGATGAAGTAATAGAATATTTTGTAAGTGGAGATGAGATGGAAGTCGTAGATATACCTACAGGCTATACGCATAATATACAAAATCTTGGTGATAAAGATATGGTAACCATTATGTGGGCGAACGAGCAATTTGACCCTAATGAACCAGATACTTATTTTTTGGAGGTATGAGGTATGAAAAAATTGAAGGTAATGACAGTCATAGGTACAAGACCAGAGATTATAAGACTGTCAGCTGTTATAAATAAATTAGATAAATCAGAAGCAATTGAACATACTCTTGTTCATACAGGACAGAATTATGACTACGAACTCAATGAAGTTTTTTTTAAAGATTTTTACTTGAAAAAGCCAGACTATTTTCTTAATGCTGCAACTGGAACAGCAGTAGAAACAATAGGCAACATTCTGGTTAAGATAGATCCAATCTTAGATAAAGTGAACCCAGATGCATTTTTAGTACTAGGTGATACCAATAGTTGTCTTTGTGCAATAGCTGCAAAGCGAAAACATATACCGGTTTTTCACATGGAAGCAGGAAATAGGTGTTTTGATCAGAGAGTACCGGAAGAGACAAATAGAAAAATTGTAGATCATATAGCAGATATCAATCTCACATATAGTGATATCGCTAGAGAGTATTTGCTAAGAGAAGGATTACCTGCAGATAGGGTAATAAAGACTGGAAGTCCAATGTTTGAAGTCCTTAAATCAAGAGAAAGTGATATTATGAAATCTGATGTATTGGAAAGATTGGGGCTTGAACATGGTAAGTACTTTGTAGTTTCTGCTCATAGGGAAGAGAATATTAGTGCAGAGCAGAATTTTATTGATTTAGTAGATAGCTTAAATACTATCGCTGAAAATTACCGTATACCATTAATTATGAGTACACATCCAAGGACAAGAAAAATGATAGAAGCTAAAAGAGTTGAACTTAATCCTCTTGTAAAGACAATGAAACCACTTGGATTCAATGACTATGTGAAACTACAAAAGTATTCAAAAGCCGTATTAAGCGACAGTGGGACAATTAGTGAAGAATCATCAATTCTCGGCTTTAAGGCACTTAATATAAGACAATCCCATGAAAGACCTGAGGCTATGGAAGAAGCATCTGTTATGATGGTAGGTTTAAAAAAGAAAAGAATTTTACAAGGAATTAAGATTTTAGAAAGTCAAGAGAAGGATACATTAAGGTTAGTAGAAGATTATAGTATGCCAAATGTATCAGATAAAGTCTTGAGAATTATATTATCTTATACGGATTATGTGAACAGAGTTGTTTGGGGGAGGTAAAATATTGATTATATATTTTGATGGAGAGAGTAAATCATGAAAATTAAAAAAGGATATATTGAGATTATAATTTTAATACTAGCGAGTTTCTCTCCGCTGTTACCACAACCCTTAAAAGCGATATTAGTATTTTTACTTATAATAGCTAATTATAAATATTTATTAAAATTGAAAAAAAATAAAGGTATTGCACTAGGAGTATTTTTAGCTATTTTTGTTATAAGCTTTGCACTCGATTTAAGAAATATATCTGGAGTATCTCAAATTAAAATATTGAACCTATATTTTCCTATGTGTATTCTTTTAGGTTATATTATTAGTGAAAAGTATACATTAAACCAATTTTTTTATTATTTAGATAAAATAATTTTTGTTATTTCGGTACTATCTTTAATTGGAGTATTTATATATACGTTTACTCCGGGTATTGTTAGTAAGTTACCTTCGTACAATTATTACCAAACAACACACAAAACGGCATTAATTTTTAATTTATTAACTAATGGGCCAGATAGGGTTTTGGAAAGGAATGCAGGGATTGCTTGGGAACCTGGTGCATTTCAGTTCCTAGCTAATCTAGGGTTATACTCATACTTATACACAACTAAGAAAACTAATTTACTAAAAATTGCTATTTATTCAGCAGTAGTGATTACTACAAAATCAACATCAGGAATCTTTATTTTTATGGCAATAACGTTTAAGTTATTTTTAGAAGATAAGAAGGCCAGGTATTTGATATTGTCATCAATCATAGTCTTTGGAGGATTGATTATGAAGGAGCTGATGTATCAGGTTAAATATAAATTAGTTGGAAGTTATGCATTTCAGATGAGATTAGATCCTTTTCTGAATGCCTTCAATGAAGGAAAAAATCATTTTTTTGGAATGGGAAACAGTGGGTTTGATATTTTTTATAGAAATTCTAACAAACCTCCATGGGATGCATTTGGACAATTATTTATTAGATATGGATACCCTTTGTTCATTTATATTATTATTTGTTTATCAAAGCTTATAAAGAATCAGAAGGTACTATTTGTTATTCTTATAATTACTTTTATCAGTCAAAATGTTTGGTTTTTCCCTATTATTACACCGTTTTACTTCTCTTTCCGGACCATTGAAACAAGAGGCCAGAAGTAAAAATACCTTTGTAATTATGAAGTAATGCAATGCTGCTATTATTAATAAAAAGTTAGTACTTCATGTATTTGAGGATAATCGATGCATTAAAAGAAATTACATTAACAATTTTAAGTTATATCCAAGGAGCAATAATAAAGTGAAAAAAAAGATTATGATAATTCACCATTCAGGAAGTATCGGTGGAGCTGGAGTTAGTGTGTACAATACAATAATGTCTCTAAAGGATGATTATGAGATTGTAATATATTGTCCATCAAGTCCCAAAGATTTTTCAAACTATCTTAAAGAGAAAGATATTAATGTAAAAACTTATGATTATCCAATTGGATCAATACACTATTATAGTGGAGGGGCAAAAATATTCTCTCCCAGCTTTATAAAAGGTATTTTGAATATTTTCAGACATAGGGGAAAACTGGAATATATTTTAAAATCCGAAAAACCAGATCTGGTTATATCAAACTCAAAAATTTTAGCCTGGACAGGTGTGATTTTTAGGAAAAATAATCAGAAGAGTATATGCTACGTTCGTGAAACCAGAAGGAAAGGTTTTATAAATGTTTGGAACAATATTCAAAGGTCATTATTAGATAAATTTACCGGAGTTATTTTTATATCAAGGTATGATCAAGAAATGGAATCTTTAAGAAAGACAAAGAGCAAAGTTGTACCAAATTTTATAGATATAAATAGCTATAAACCCAGTATGAATAGAAGCGAAGCGTGTAGGCATTTTGGTTTAGACTCAGATTCATTTAACATTTTATTTGTTGGGGGAATGTTGAGAATTAAAGGCTTTGATACAGCTGTAAAATCTTTGAAGTACCTTAAAGATATGAATGTGAAACTAATAGTGGCAGGTGATTCCGAATTTTTTTACAAACTTGACAGAAATATATACACTAAATTCTATAACTTTTTAAAGAGAAAATATGAAAATAGTATAAAAAAAGAGATTCTTGAAAACAACCTCCAAAAAGATATTATAAAGATAGGTGTTCAAAAAAACATGAGTGATGTATATGTATTAGCAGATGTTTTAATTTTTCCAGCGACTGTACCACATCAAGCTAGGCCGGTTTTTGAAGCAGGTGCAATGAAAATTCCAGTTGTTATGCCAGACTTTGAAAACACATTAGAATATGTATCAAACGGTGATAACGGATTAGTATTTAGACGAAAAGATCCGAGGAGTTTAGCAGATGGTATTAAAACTTTAATAAAAGATAAAGAGTACAGAACCTTGTTGGGTGAAAGAAATTATATACATACGCTAAAACAACATACAAAAGAAACATCAGAAAAACTACTTAAAGAAATGATAAATAGTATACTTTTTGATTAAGCAAAGCCGGAGGAGGAGTAGAGTATGTCACTTTTTAATGATATAGTCGATAAAAAAGAAAAAATTGCAGTAATTGGACTAGGTTATGTAGGTATGCCAATAGCAGTAGCATTTGCAAAAAAAGTCAACGTCATAGGTTTCGATTTAAACAAAAAGAAAATTGAATTATATAAGTCTGGAATTGACCCAACAAATGAAGTCGGTAATGATGCGATTAAAAATACAGCTGTAGAATTCACATCGGATGAATTAAAGCTCAAAGATGCCAAATTCCATATAGTAGCTGTGCCAACACCAATCAACTCAGATAAGACTCCAGATTTATCACCGGTAGAAGGTGCCAGTAGAATTGTTGGCCGTAATTTAACTTATGGATCTATAGTTATATATGAATCAACAGTTTATCCAGGAGTAACAGAGGGTATCTGTGTTCCAATTCTAGAAAAAGAATCAGGATTGAAGTGTGGCATTGACTTTAAAATTGGATATTCACCAGAAAGAATTAATCCAGGAGATAATGTACATAGACTTGAAAATATAACTAAGATTGTTTCCGGTATGGATGAAGAGTGCCTTGAAGAGATAGCCAAAGTATATGAGCTGGTAATTGAGGCTGGAGTTTATAGAGCAGGTTCTATCAAAGTAGCAGAAGCGGCAAAAGTAGTAGAAAATAGCCAACGTGATATTAATGTTGCGTTTATGAATGAATTAGCAATGGTATTTGATCGAATGGGAATCGATACAAAGGAAGTTATTGATGCAATGAACACTAAATGGAATGCATTAGGCTTTACTCCTGGTCTTGTTGGAGGCCACTGTATAGGCGTTGATCCTTACTACTTTGTTTATGAAGCTGAGAAACTTGGTTACCATAGCCAGATTATACTTTCAGGAAGAAAAATAAATGACGGTATGGGGAAATTTGTTGCGGATGCAATTATCAAAAAACTTATCTTAGCGAATAAAGTAGTAAGACAAGCTAAAGTAGTGATCCTAGGGATTACTTTTAAAGAAAATACACCAGATACAAGAAATTCTAAAGTGGTTGATATTATTTACAGTCTGAAAGAATATGGTATTGAACCAATCGTTGTAGATCCAGAGGCTGATGCTGCTGAGGCAAAACATGAATACGGCATTGATCTGGTAGACATTGAAGCGGTAAGTGATGCTGACTGTGTGGTATTAGCGGTAGCTCATAACATTTTCATAAATATGAGTTGGGATGAAATAGACTCGTTATTTGGAGAATTTGATAGCAAAGATAAAGTAATTATTGATGTAAAAAGTATACTTGATAGAAAAAAGGTAGAAGAAAAAGGATATAGTTATTGGAGGTTGTAGCCTTTAGCTTTCTACATTAGCTTGATACTAAATCAAGCGGGAAAGGGGATTAATGATACCATTAATAAAACCATATTTACCATTGAAACAAAAACTAATGCCTAAACTCGAAGAGATTCTCTATAGCGGATATATTGCTGAAGGAGAAGCCGTATCAGAATTTGAGAAGAAGCTAACGGAATTATTAGGAAATCCATATTGCATTACTGTCAATTCCGGGACAGCTGCATTGCATATTGCATTGATACTGATAGGAGTGGGTAATGGTGACGAAGTCATAAGTACCGCATTAACAGCAGAGCCTACTAATACAACGATAGCATTAACAGGTGCCAAGGTCTTATTTGCGGATGTAGATATTAGTACCGGACTAATATCACCTGAATCTATAGAGGAAAATATCACGTCTAGAACAAAAGCAATTATGGTTGTTCATTATGCTGGCATGGTTTGTGATATGAATAAAATAAATAAGATTTCAAAAAAGTACAATATACCGGTAATTGAAGATGCTGCTCATGCATTTTTAAGTAAGTATGACAACAAATATGTAGGTAACAATTCACCGTATACCTGTTTTTCTTTCCAAGCAATTAAGCACTTGACCACAGTAGATGGGGGACTGCTTTTATTAAAAAATGAAAATGAATACAGAAGAGCAAAGAAATTACGTTGGTTTGGCTTAGATAAAACAATACCAAGGTTGAAAAGTAATATTGTTGAAGCTGGCTTTAAATATCATATGAATAATGTTAATGCAACGATTGGTTTGGTTCAATTGGAGAATTTGAGTGAGAATGTCTATAAATATGTTGAGAACGGTAAATATTACGATGTAAATTTAAAAGATATCAAAGGACTGACATTGATACCTTATTATGATGATACTGAGCCGAGCTATTGGTTATACACAATGAAGGTAGAACGGAGAGATGAATTTATCGCAATGATGGAGAAAAACGGAATAGCTGCTTCTCACCTACATTTAAGAAATGATAGACATTCTATTTTTCATACCGAAACTAATAAAACTCCAAACTTGGATAATTTTTATGAATCATTTGTACACATCCCTTGTGGTTGGTGGTTATCATATGAAGATAGAGACCGAATAGTTAGTACAATCAGAAAAGGATGGTAGTAACAATGATACCGTTATATAAACCCTTTATGCCAGAAGTTCCACTAGTTAATGAAATACTACATAGTGGTCAGTTGGCATATGGAAAATATGGAAAAGAATTTGAACGAAGACTTAAAGATTTTTTTGGAGTAAAAAACTTGATTACTACCAATACATTTAATATGTCTATTTTAGTCGCATTGTCAACTTTAGGAGTAAAAGCGGGGGACAAAGTAGTGGCATCCCCAATGGCATGTTTGGCATCAACACAACCTTTATTATCAATGGGTATTAAGGTTTTATGGGCAGATGTCGATCCAACGACAGGAACCCTGGATCCAGAGAGTGTAAAAAAACTTGCCAAATCAAAACCAAATGTAATCATTCATAATCACTATTGTGGACACGTCGGCCTCGTTGATGAAATAAATTCTATAGGTAAAAAATACGAAATACCAGTTATAGATGACTGCATCGAGGCGTTTGGCAGCAAATACAAAGGAAAGAAGATGGGAAACGTCGGAACAGATGTTACAGTTTTTTCTTTTGGACCTGTAAGAATTCCAAATACTTTAGACGGCGGAGCAGTCATCTTCAAAGATGAAAACCTATACAATATGAGCTTGCTTATAAGAGATGCCGGGATTGATAGATCCAGATTCAGAGATGAGTTGGGTGAGATTAATCCGGAGTGTGACATAACAATGATAGGCCATAGTGCGACAATGGATGAGATTAGCAGTTATATAGGAATTCAGCAAATGGAAAACATTGAGTGGATATTAAAGAAACAAAGGGAGATCGCTAATCTTTGGGACACAAAAAAATTGGATCGATTTGGAATGAAGCCGATTCATAATGCTCACTCAAACCCTAATTTTTGGGTTTATGGGACGCTAACAGCAGAAAAGAGAAGAACTATTGAGCTATTTAGAAGTAAAGGAATTTATGCTTCGGGAGTACACATTAAGAATAATATATATTCTGTATTTAATGATAAATCTTATTTGAAAGGTGTAGATGAGTTTAATAGTAAGTTTGTTGCTTTACCAAGCGGTTGGTGGATTGACAGTGAAGAATTAGCATCAAAGTTAATTTGAAATAGGAATGATTACAAGTGAGGTGTTGCATATGGTGAAAAGTAGAATTGTTTTTTTAGGAAGTAGAGATTTAGGATATAAGGCATTAAAATGGTTATTAGAAGATGATAGATTTATAATAGTTGGTGTAGGTTTGGGATCCGATTCCGAATATAGAACCTCTGAAAATGACTTAATTAGTTTAATTGAAAAATATAAACTAAATGTTATAAATGAAAGTGAACTAGATAGCATAGAATTTGAAGTCGGTATTTCTGTAAACTATCATAAGATAATCAAAAAATCTGTTTTGGATCGTGCCTCACGAGGTTTTTGGAATATACATCACTCATACAACTTAAGATTAAGAGGGAGAAACATAACAACACACGCTATATTGAATTCTAAAAAAGATCAAATACATTACCACGGAACATCATTACATCAGATGGTACCAGAACTTGACTCTGGGCCTATTGTTGCAAGTCGTTCAGTAAAAATTGAATCTGATGATACTGCGTATACTTTATTTACGAAAGTTGATGAAATAGCACTTGAATTATTTAAAGAGTGGATTCCACATATAGCATTTGAGAAAGTAATTCCATATGATGCTCCAAACGAAGGTGTTAGGATGTTTAAAGCAAAAGATTTACCTCCAAAAGAAATACCAAAAAATTTAACTGATGATCAAATATATGATTATGTAAGAGCTTTTGACTTTCCAGGCCATGAACCAGCTTTTATATATACTGGTGGGGGAAAATTGGAATTAGTCGCAAAAGAGAGGGAAAACTATCGAAAAAAGATTGTTATCGCTAATAAAACTATGTTTACAAGATCGTCAAGTTAACAATAGATAAAAATAGTAAATTTCAATAGGATTTTTTCGGAATTAGATGACTGGGGTATTATTGTAAAGTATTTTAGCTTAGGGCATCCAATATGCAAGATACAATAGAACCACAAAAAGATTTTGCTCTTTTGATAGTACTGGACATAGTGGAATTTTATTTTTTTAAGTGTTTGGAAGATTGATATCCTAAGGTTATATAGAAAAATAGAAAGGGAACTATGGATAATGGTTGGCACATTTTCAAGAACAGAAAAACCAAAAATATCAGTAATTGTACCAATTTACAATGCAGAGGTATACTTAAAGAAATGTTTAGATAGCATTATTAATCAGAAGTATAAAAACATAGAGATAATATTAGTTAATGACGGTTCTACAGATAGTTCTGGAGAAATTATTAATGAATATCAATCTAAAGATAATAGGATTATTGCGATACACAAAGAAAATGGTGGGATTGGTTCTGCGTACGAAGTAGCATTTAAAAAAATGACAGGTGAGTATGTGTCGTTTGTTGATAGTGATGATTATATTTCGCTTGAAATGTATGAAGTATTAGTTGAAATTGTTCAAAATGATAAACCTGATATTGTTCAGTTCAATATGATTAAGGTAGATGAAGAAGGAACTGAGATTGGAATTGAAAAATTTAATAATACCAACTATAACAACATGGAGTATTTTTTTAAAGATTATTATACTAAACGATTTCACCCGTCTTTGGCTTGTCGTATCTTCAAACGTGAGTTATTCAAGGATGTCTGGTTACTAAAGCAGAACATTGGAATTGATGAGTTGCTAATTATTCAAGCGATATTTAATAGTAATACGCTAGTAAGTATAAACAGGGGATTATACTACCAGTTTATGAGAAAGTTAAGTGTATCGAGAAGTAAATTTAGAGAAGAAACATTAATCCAAGGTATTGCAGTACATAAATTAATATGTGAAATAGTGGATAAAAAAAAATCGAGATTAATTTTTTACCCAGCATATAAATACTTAGATTATATTATTTATGCATCGTGTAATATGGATTTAAGTAAAGTTAGTAGTATAAAAGGAACTACGACACTTATAAAGCAGGAAGTTATCGAGAGCCTCAACAGAATAGAAAAATCAAAATTATGGGGGAAGATAAGTTTTACAAAAAAAATAAGAATTTGTTTATTTTCCTTGAGTCCCAAAATATATATAAAATTAAATCAAATTATTAAGAAATAGAGCCATTGAAAAGGCGATTAGGGCGCTAAAAAGGTAAATTAAAATTTTAATTTGAAACATGCATCTGCTTATTTCATGAGAGTGATTAAGATTTTATCAAATAAACTACAAAAAATTATTAACATAAGAAGTGGATAAATACATGGAACGAAATACAAAAAAAAAATCAATTTCAATTATATTGGGATATCTTAATTTAATAATACAAAACGGAGTTGTTTTTTTCCTTACACCAATAATGCTTATCGTATGGGATGCATCTTCTTTTGGTTTGTACAGATTATTATTGTCATTTATGACTTATTTTATGTTAATAGATGCTGGCGTTTGCAATTCTATAGTCCGGTTTATAACAGAGTTTAAAGCTAAAGGTGATAAAGAAAATGAAAAAAAATATGTAGGATTTTTGTATCTTTTTTATACAGTAGCTGCTTTAGTTTTATTTATTATTGTAATAGTATTATCCAAGTACATCCCTAATATTTATTCAAATAGTATGACTGAATTAGAGATAAAAACAATCATATCAGTATTACCATGGATAACTGTATATGCTGGTGCAAGTTTGTTTTTTAACTGTTTTACAGCAATTATGAGGGCCCATAATGCTCATTCGGCAGTACAACTCATAAATATATCAAAAGCATTAGTAAGGTTTATTGTATTGTGGTCAGTTTTATCATATGGCGGTACAATAATGTATGTTGTAGCCGCAGATGCTTTATTAGCAGTTGTTGTTACACTATTTGTTTTACTATTTGTAACATATAAAATGAGAATTACTCCAAACATTCTGGGATTAAATAGAAAACTATTAAAACAGATATTCGAGTTTACAAGTACAATGTTTATAAATACCATAGCGTTTGCTATGTTTTGGTCTCTTGATAGTATAATACTCAGTTTATTAACGACAACAACCTTAGTTGGGGTATATGCGGTTGGTTCAACTATAACTAATCTATTCCAGTCTTTATCAATTATTATATCTCAAGTAATTGTCCCAGACATAATGGTTTTAGGGCATAATTCTACTGATAAGAAACTACTTGATGATAAAATGATTCAAGTTGGAAGGCTAAAATTTATATGGTTATTACTTCCGGCAATCGGTTTTATATCTTTTGGGAGGCAATTTTTAGATTTATGGGTGGGAGAAGGATTTGAAGACGCCTATATCGTAGTAGTTATTGTTCTTATTCCGCAATTAATTGCACTTATTCAAGATGTTCCATCAAATATTATGTACGTAAGAGACAAACATAAGCCGATGGCATGGTTCTCTGTAGTAGCAGCAGTTATTAAATTATTATTGACAATAGTACTTGTTTTGAATTTTGGTATTGTTGGAGCAGCTGTTGGAACCGCCGTTGCCTTTACTCTGGTGTATATTGTTTTTACAAATTACTACTACTATAAAGTACTGGATTTTGATATGTTTAGGTTGTTTAAGGAAACCATTTTCAATAAGACGTATATTTACATCTTACTACTACTAATTGGATTGTTTATGGGACAAAATCTAAATAGTAATTGGTACATGTTTTTTATAAATATAACTTTTTTTTCTATTGTATATATTGCGTTAATATGGTTTCAAATAATGAACAGAGAGGAGAAAAAAACTATACTCAATTTATTTAAAAAACGAATTCGACAGTAGTATGGATTAAAATGAAAAAGATAGAGAAGAATATGTATTGTTAAAAAAGTTGTAATCAAACAGTAATATTGAAGTACATTAATATTTTACCCTTGGCAGAGGTCCGACCTTTGCTAGTATAAAGATTGCTACTGTAAGTGTATTTTCTGGTGTAGTATTAGCTTCTGTTATTGTTGAATTATGGAGACAGTACTATGCGAAATTGGCAGATTAAGTTACGATTAAGTCAGAATCTCAGTAATTTTAGAGTACTTAAGAAAGGTTGAACTAAAAACATTTAACTGCTATAATATCTAGGTATTTACAAAGAAATCAGACTGAGACTTAATGAGGAGAAGGACAATGAGTGAAAATCGACAAAATGCACAATATAATGAAGGCGAAATTGACTTAAGAGAGCTTTTTATGGCTCTATGGAAGCGTAAGATAATGATAATAAGCGTCGCTCTGATAGGTGCCATTTTAGCAGGTTTATTTAGTATATTTGTATTATCCCCTGTCTATGATACAAAATTGAATATAGTTATTAATATGCCTGAAACATATAATACAAGATATGGTGAATATACATTACCTATAACAACAAATGACCAATACATAAATTTAATTACCAGTAATAATGTTTTAATTAATACTGTAAAGGACATGGGCTATAATGCCGGTGAGGTTACTGTTGAAGGTTTGAAAAACCGAATATCTATTAGTAAAGTTGAAACAAAAGCTATAGATGTTGAACAGAATAGTTTTGATGTAACTGTATCGGCAGATGATCCCCAAGAGGCCCTGAAGCTTGCACAAACTCTGTATGATAACTATACAGAATTTGCTGATGTGATGACAAAAGAAAGAGCAATTAAGTATTATATTAACCAATTTAGTGTAGATATAAAGACGTTGGAACTTTCCCTAAAAACTACTCAGGAACTTCTAAAAAAGAATGAAAAGCTTTTGACCCAGACTCCGCAAACAATAAATCAAAAGGCTGCCATGAGTCAGGTTACAGATACTAAGGATATTGTAGTCCTTGAAAATATTATTAATCCTAACTACACAAAGGTAGAAAATGATATAATAGTGAACAAACAGACAATAAATTCTATTGAAGAGGCCATTCGGACAAAGAATGAAAGCCTGTCACAGCTTGATATGGAGAAAAAAGCTATAGAAAAATATTATAAAACAGGAAATGAGGCAAAGCTTGATTCAGGTTTGATAGGCGTGATTGAAACAAGCATTTATTTACCGTCCCCACCGGTAGCCCCCACTCAGAAAACAAGTCCAAGCAATTTAATGAATACTGCTATAGGCTTAGTTATAGGCGGAATGCTTGGAGTTATGATAGCACTTGTTAAAGAATATTGGTTAAAAAAAGCGTAAGCTGTTGTTTATAATATAACTCAATATTATTTGAGATATCCAGGCCGAATAATATTGGATAAAGATTAATAAAAAAGGTTTGAGTTTAATAACAGCTTAAACCTTTTGCCTTTTTTACCTTTTACAGACTTTAAATCACTACACGTAAGACAGTTTTGTGCTATAATATATTAAGTGGTTAGAGGTTATAGATAATGGAGATGTTTTACATATGAAATATAAAATAAGAGCGCTTTCTTTAATTGTCCTTGATTTGATACTTATAAATGCATCACTGATATTAGCTTATTTTTTAAGACTTGAAGATATTTTTACTAATCCCTTATACATAAAATACGTAAATGAAATTCCAAAACTAATAATTATAGCTTCTGTAGTTAAACTTGCTATATTTATTATCTTCAAATTGTACAGCAGCCTTTGGAAATATGCAGGTGCTTACGAACTGTCAAATATTATTTTAGCTTTACTTGTTAGTAATACATTTATGCTTGGATATGTATTTTTAACACAGACACCTATACCCAGAAGTATTTTTATAATTACATTCTTTATCGACTGTTTCTCAATCGGTGCCCTAAGATTGGGATATCGCGTATTCAGACGCATGATCAGAGGCGACATCCTGCTTATCAAAACTACTAAAAAAATCCTATTAATTGGCGCGGGCGATGCGGCAGCCTCACTTATTAATGAGTATCATCTTCACCCGGAACTGAAAAGTACTCCGGTAGCAATTATTGATGACAGTCGAGGGAAACAGAATAAGAAATTAATCGGAGTACCTATATTAGGGACCCGAAATGATATTGTACGAGTTGCCGAAGAGAAACAAATTGATGAAATAATAATGGCAATTCCTTCAGCCTCACCGAAAACAATTAACGAGTTATTTACAATATGTTCTAACACAAAATGCAAAGTAAAGATTTTACCTTCGCTGTCGCAGCTTATTGATGAAACGGTTTCAGTGCAAAAGATTCGTGACGTAAAAATAGAAGACTTGTTGGGCAGAGAACCTATAAAGCTAGACAACAACGAAATTTGTAATCAGGTTAACCACCGGGTTGTTCTTGTTACCGGCGGTGGAGGGTCAATCGGCTCTGAATTATGCCGTCAGATAGCTGATTATACACCAAAACGACTTATTATATTGGACAACTACGAGAACAATGCCTACGACATACAGAATGAACTTCTGTCAAATTATCCGGAGCTGGATTTGGTAACAATAATAGCCAACATCAGGGAAAAGCCCAGATTGGAAAGAATATTTAAAAGCTATAGGCCTGATTTGGTGTTCCATGCCGCAGCCCATAAGCATGTACCTCTGATGGAGACCAATCCTACCGAAGCAATAAAGAATAATATATTCGGAACCTTAAATGTTGCCGAGTGCGCCGACAAGTACGGAGCAAAACGCTTTGTTATGATATCCACCGACAAAGCGGTTAATCCGACAAATATCATGGGCGCAACCAAGAGAGTAGCTGAAATGATCATTCAGGCCTTCTCAAAGCAGAGTGGAACTGAGTTCGTTGCTGTTAGATTTGGGAACGTTCTGGGTAGCAACGGAAGCGTCATTCCTCTATTTAAAAAGCAGATAGAACAGGGCGGTCCGGTTACAGTAACAGATCCTGAAATAATTCGGTATTTTATGACAATACCTGAAGCGGTTCAATTGGTGTTGCAAGCCGGGGCCATGGCTGAGGGCGGAGAAATATTCGTGCTTGATATGGGTGAGCCTGTGAAGATTTATGACCTGGCCAGAAACCTTATCAAGCTATCAGGCTTTGAACCCGATGTGGACATAAAAATTGAATTTACCGGCTTAAGGCCCGGCGAAAAGCTATATGAGGAATTACTGTTAGCTGAAGAGGGTATAGAGGCTACTAAAAACAATAAAATATACGTTGCTAAACCATTGCATACAGATCTTGCTATTCTCAGAAGGGAAATAGAGTGTTTAAAGGATATAATCACAAACAGAGCAGATGAGGTCAGGGATTATATGAAGATTATAGTTCCGAACTACGATTATAAAGAGAAGGTTCAATAATAATATAAACATAATATTTGATAGAAATCATACAAATCAGAAAATTTGTAGTATTATATTATATCTGTTGGGATATATAATGTGGGAATGGAAGGGAGGAAGCTGCGTAAATTATAGATTCTTAGCGCAGCGGTAAAATTGATACAGAAAAACAAAAGGTTATATATATGTATACTTATTATTTTTGCATTCGTAATACAGATACAAGGTGTATCTATAGCGGCGGACAGTGATGCTTCTGCCAAAAGTACTGACAATACATCACAACCACTGAAATTATCTCTGGGGGATGCTGTAAAACTTGGTGTTGCAAATAATGCTAACTTAACTTCGCTTGAGATATCAATTAATAAAATGTGGAGAGTGACCAATGAGGATAAGTCCTTTAAGGAAATATCCGAAAGTACACAGTTTGAATTGGATGAGATTGATGAATACTATAAATTGTCTGAGAAAAAGAGGTTTTTTGATAATTTGACTCGTTTTGAAGAAGAACAGCTTGTCAAATACAAAGATAAATATGGTGATGCGCCGTATTACAAAGAGACAATTTATGATAATTATTTAAATGGTAAAGCTTTTTCGAACTATTCTTCCTGGCTTCAGGTGTTAAACCTGAAGGACAACTATGCTACAAGTAGGGCGAGGCTTGAGGGTGATATTCAGGCTAAATACTACAATTTACTTTACTTTGTTGAAGTGTGCAAGTACCAAGAGGATTCTCTAAAAACAATGGAAAAGCAGTATTCTGGTATCGTATTGAAATACGAAAAAGGTTTGGTCTCAGAGTTGGACAAATATAAGTTTGAGTTGGAACTCAACAAAAAGAGAATGGAAGTCAAAAAACAGACCAGACGTAAAGAGATTCAAGAGTTATTATTTAAGCAGCTATGTGGCATAGATCGGTTAAGAAAAATTGAACTTACTGATGTAGAGGCAGGTTTGAATAAAGATAACAAGCTGGATACATATCAAAAATATTTGGATCAAGCGCTGGCAAACAGAAGTGAAATAGTTAATGCAAGGCTTCAAGCAGAAGTTTACAAAAAAGAATTGGATTATTACGATAAATACATAAAAAAGCAGTACGTATTTGCACGGACAAATCTTCAGCAGCAACTGGAGGACGCGGAGTTTGGCGTAACTAAAAATATTTTAGATGTTACTAATGATATCAAAGCTGCGTACACCGACGTAAAGTCGGTTCAGAAACAAATGGAAATAGAGAAGAGGAATGCTGAAACCAAAAAAGCTGATTATATAATTGCGCAGAAAAAGTATTCACTTGGACAGATAAGCCTCGTAGATCTATGGAAGGCCAAAGACGAAGCAAATAGTGCAGAAATGATATACAAAGATGCTCAAAGAGACACGGCTTATAGCTTTTATAGACTTGAGGAGCTGGCTTGCAAGTTGGGTCCTGGCTACAAAGCAAGTGAAGTGATCATTGTACTTGAATAATTTAAGGATAAGAAGGTGGTTGTATGGCTATAAAAAATAAACTTAAAAAAACATTAATTGGCCTGATGATTTTGGGTATTACGTTATCTTCTCCCCTTACTTTAGGGGTTCAGGCAGCAGAAGCTGAAACAATGACTAAAATTTTCAGTTTAGATAACCTTATTGACGAAGCAATAAAAAATAACGCAGAAATAAAACTTCTTGACAATCAGATAATAACTCAGGAAAAACGATATAAAAACGCAGTAAAAAATGCAGAGGAGCAAAATATTTACGATGAGAATCCAAGTAAGGATATGGCAGAAACGAAAAGAAACATTCTATTATATCCTATGCAAGTAAAACATAGACTTGATGAGCTAAAATGGGAAAAAAAGAATAAAGTTATGACCGTGGAAGCCGATGCTTCAAAACTATATTACCAATACATATATAAACAGCATGAGATAGAGACACAAAAAAAGTCAGTTGAAAGAGCTAAGACGGAATTGGCTGTTGAGCAGGAAAAAGTGAAACTCGGAAAGCTCAGTAGTCTATCGGTGGGGCAAAGCCAAAATGCACTTGAATTGGCAGATCAAAAGCTTGATAAACTGAATGCGGAACTTGATACTATTAAGATGAAGATAAATTCTTTACTCAATTTCGATTTAGACCAAAATTTTAAATTCAATTCTGCATCCATTAAGATTGAGGAATATAAAGTAAATGATATTGAGACTCTGATTGAAAAAAGAAAGTTGGAGAGTAATTCAATAGCAAAGCTTCAAAGAGAGATAGAAGAAGCAAAAATTGAAGCTTATGCCGGATCCTACACTCGTGGAAATGCCGGATCTAATTATGAGTTGCTTCAAGATAAGCCAAAAGAATTGGAAAACCAGATAGAGATTGAAAAGTATAGCATAGAGCAGAAGATAAGAACCGATTATGTTAAATTATTGGAGGCCTATGATAGTATCTATACTACAAAACTCCAGTACGACCTGAGCTTAAAACAATTCGACATAGCTGAGAAAAAGTATAAGCAGGAAATGATAAGTTATATTGATTATCTGAAAGCGGCCGAAGAAAAGGAGAATGCCTTAATTCAGTACAATCAGGCTCAATTTACATATCTTTCAGCAGTATTGGATTTCAAGCTTTATATAGAAGAACCATCGATTCAGTAAAATAATATTTGGTATGGAATAACTTAGGGGGTCAATTACAGATAAAACTTTCGTCGTGGGGCGAATGGGTTTATCGGATAGTAATTGACTTTTTGAGTATTTATTTTGGCAATATAAATTAGCAGCCGAAATTCTGCAACTTTTTATAACCCGTTACGTCTAAATTACAGTATTGCCAAAATATTAATTTTCCATTACAAGTATTTAATGATATAATTCAACTATTAGAGTTCGGGTTAATCACCAAGAATATTTTTTGTTAGGGGTGTATTTTTTGAGCAAAAAAGTATTAATTGTAGACGATGAGAAAAATATTGTAGATATTCTCAGGTTTAATTTGAAAAAGGAAGGTTATGATACCCTGGAGGCCTATGACGGTGAAGAGGCTGTAGAACTTGCACTATCACAGAATCCCGATCTTATTTTACTGGATATAATGCTTCCTAAAATGGATGGTTTTACAGTGTGCAGGAAGCTCAGACAATCAATATCAACACCTATTCTTATGTTAACAGCAAAGGAAGAAGAGGTTGATAAGGTATTGGGACTGGAGCTGGGTGCTGATGATTATATTACAAAGCCCTTCAGCCCTAGAGAGCTTATGGCCAGAGTCAAGGCAAATCTTAGAAGGCTTGTACCTCCGGAGCAGGTAAGTACCGACAAATCCAATGTTAACAAATATGGAGATCTTACAATTGATTCCGACCGGTATGAAGTAAGAAGAGGCGAAGGAATAATTGAACTTACACTTCGTGAATTTGAACTTGTTAAGTTCCTTGCTGCACAGCAGGGAACCATCTTCTCAAGGGAAGCGTTGCTGGAGAAGGTTTGGGGCTATGAATATTACGGCGATGTAAGAACAGTTGATGTAACCGTAAGAAGAGTTCGCGAAAAGCTGGAAATAGATCCTGCAAACCCTCAGTATATAGTTACAAAACGAGGTGTGGGATACTACTTTAATAAATTCAATTAATTTTTTGGTAGATTAATTATTTGACTTGGGGGTTGGGCCTCAAGTCAAAATTAATTAAGGAGTGAACATGAAGTTCTGGAAGAGATTCACCAGGCTGATCCGCAGCTTGCAATGGAAACTGGTATACATTTTTATTTCAATGTGTGTCATTTTGGTCTGTGTTGTTTATATTGTAATAAACGCAGGCCTCCAGACAATATACTTTGAAAATTTCACTCGTGACATGAACAAAGGCTTTGTAGAGTGGAAGGGAATGAGGGGTACACCGGAGTCCAGAGAGGAATATTTATCATTTTTCAGTGATAAACAGGATGATGTAACCTATTTTAGGACGAATTCCGACATTAACCTGACTATTATAGATTTAAGCGCAACGAGAAAGAATATTGACCCCAACCGTGGAATTATTTTTTCTTCAGACGAGCGCTTTAATGAACAAAACGCTACAGCGTTTGTAGATGAACTTTTCAACAGTTCTACCATTAATCTCCTTCCAATGTGGTCCGGTGAAATTAAAGAGCCTGTTGAAAATAAAGAGCTTATTAAGACAGTTTCAGGAAACCAGTACTTTGAATATATTATACCTGTAGACAGGGATACAATTTTCTACTTTACCTACGACAAAGAAGCCTGGGAGCAGATAATTCAAACCTTCAACAATCTTATTTTTACCAGTGCTATTATTGCGGTATTCCTGTCACTGGTTTTAGGTTACCTGATGTCAAAAACCATTACTTCTCCAATTGTCAGCGTTATGCACAAAGCCGAAAAAATAGCTGAGGGAGAGTTTGATGAGCAGTTGGTAGTTAAATCAGAGGATGAAATCGGTAATCTTACAAAGACCTTTAACTATATGGCCAGGAAGCTTAAAAATAACTTATCGGAAATATCAAGCGAAAAAAATAAGGTTTTAACTATACTGAATTATATGGCCGATGGTGTTATGGCCTATGACCTCAAGGGGGTTGTAATACATAGCAATCCCGCTGCCAGAAGGTATCTTGGGGATGATATAACTGATAGATCTTTTCAGGAGTTTGCCGAGGCAATAGGTTTGGATATTAAGCTTGAGAATATTATTTATCTTGAGGAATCTGCTGTAAAAGAATTTGATACCATCATTAATGATTTATTTGTAAAAGTATACTTTGCAGTATTTACAGACACAAATAAGAAACCTGAAGGTTTTATTGTTGTACTGCATGACGTTACAGAAGAACAAAAGCTTGAAAACATGAGGCGTGAGTTTGTCGCAAATGTGTCACATGAACTTCGTACGCCGATAACATCTATTAAGAGCTATACTGAAACGCTTTTGGATGGAGCTGTCGAGGACTGTGATACAACAGAACGCTTCCTAAACGTTATAAACACTGAGGCAGACAGGATGACAACGCTGGTTAAGGATTTGCTGCAACTATCCAGACTTGATAATCAGCAGGTTAGCTGGAATATGCAGGAAGTGTCTTTAAAGAATATAGTAAAAGATATAGTTGATAGGATGCAACTGGAAGCAGAACGCAAGCATCAAAAGCTTGAAAGCTTTGTTATCGGAGAGATTCCAAACATAAAAGGTGATAAGGACAGACTTGAACAGGTTTTTGTAAATCTTATCAGCAATGCGCTAAAATATACCCCCGAAAATGGATTAATTACTGTCTATATAGGACGAATATACAATGATATTTATGTAAAGGTAACCGATACCGGAATAGGTATACCTGCAGAGTCTCTGCCACGTGTATTTGAGAGATTCTACCGGGTGGACAAAGCAAGGTCAAGAGATATGGGAGGAACAGGCCTGGGTCTATCAATTGCCAAGGAAATTATCCAGGCACATGGCGGGACCATCAGCATCAGCAGTGAGGAAAAGAAGGGAACAGAGGTAACAGTTAGGCTAACAGTGTAAATTTTATTTAAATACCATGTAATGGATTTGTAACAGAAAATGTATTATAATATTAATAGGGTACTAATAAAATAGTACGAGAGTATTTTTCGGGGTGAGCCATATGAAATCAAAATTACTTATTTTTACTATAATTATTGCTGTTATTATATCTATACTCATTCTTCCTGCTGCGGCTGACAATCATGTCGTTGATATTACAAGGCCGGAGGGCAATGAAGTTGTTACAAAAGAAATATTCTCTATTTTTGGGACATGTGTTTATGACGAAACAACCATCTCTTTTGAATATTTTGATGAGGAAGCCGGCGATTACAAGCCTCTTAAAACGACAGGCGGCAATTCTACCTTTAAAGTAGGAAGCGGTAAGATGTTCGGTAAGGACATCAAGCTAAAGATGGGTCCAAATGATATAAGAATTACTGCATATACAAATACGAAAGAGAGCAAGGCCGATCCCGAAATATTCGATTTTACAATTACTTTAGTTGAAGAGAAGAAAAATGGTAATTGGTTTCAGGACGCAATCAATTGGATAAAAGATGGCGGAAAAGATAGTGTAAAAGACGAAAGTAGTGAAAAGAAAGATTAACCTATGAATAAGAAATCACGAACCTTTTCATATTATTATGAAAAATTCAGAGCATTTTTATTAATTTTATTAATAGTTCTTTGTATCGTACAGATAGGGATTCTGTGGAGTAGTCAATCCGGCAGTCTCCCTTTTTTATCATCCCTTTTTCCTGACTCAAAAAACTCATCCCAGGCATCACTGGATAAGATGAAAGAGGACTTTTTGCGCCCATATAGGGTAGTTCTCTCGAAAGGCTACGATGATGATCATTTAATAGTTCCAAACGGATCCGACGAATATAAAACTCTCTGGGATGGTGCCAAAGGTTATCTAGCCGAGGCGTTGAAAAACAAGCCTTCTCAAATACAACCAATTAGTGAGGAGAAGTGGGGCCTCATTGTTGCAAAAAATCCTTATTATTTTGAATTTAGGACTGAAATCCCTATAGATATTGTTAACTGGGTTATAGATTTAAAGAACGCATCAGATTCTGTTGCTAGTTTCAATAGAATAGTGATATACCCGGATGACCCGGAAAACAGTTATTATGACACTCTGTACCTTCGAGATAAAAATAGTATATATACTTATACAATATCCGATTATGACGGAGGTGCCCTGGAAACCAAAGAGTTTAATTCACTTTATAATAGACTTGATCCTGAAAGCAATCCCGATTCTCATAACTACAAAATTGCAATTGAGACCGGCAGTAAGACATCCTTGCCGAAAGATATGATTGCTCCTCTTTCATCAAGCAGTGAGGAGAAGTATTCAAAGTTGAACACGACACCTTTTGTTGGAGTTCATGGAGATACATCAAGTTTGGCAGATTATGAGGCGATTCAGTTAGAATTATTCGGGGAGGTCAGGAATGATTATTACCCTGATGAAGATGCCTATGGTTCAGTTGTATTTAAGAAATCCGACAGTATCTACAGAATATATAAAAATTCTGTAATCGAATACAAATATATTGGTAATCAGGGTATAACAGAAAAGTCCAGACTGCTTGAAGCCTATCAAAAGGCTATAAGCTTCTTAATGGAAATAACAGACCAGAGTAAATATATGTCTGGGGTAAACCTTTATTTATCCTCAGTTAGTGAACAGAATAACTCCTATACTTTTAAATTTGATTATAGTATACCTCAGGGAGGCGGAATGGGAGACGTGCCTGTTCTTGTTAAGAATTTTATCATACCAAACAGTGAGACGCCTCTTAACAATGCCATAACTGTTGAAGCAACTTCAAAAAAGGTGCTTCTTTGCAGGTGGATTGCATTGAACCCAAAAGCAAACAGAGATTATGATGAGTATAGATGGAATTTTCCAGAGTATGTGGACAAAGCATATAACTCCATAACTGAGTTAAAAAGCAGCAGCTTACCTATAAAAGATTATGGGATTTACTACGTTATAACAGATAAGAAGCTTAATGACAATACATTAACCCCAAGTTTTGTGCTATTTAATGAGTCGGGCAATTTTGATATACCATTAAATTGACATACTATAAAACAGTTATACTACGGAAAATAACAGGTGACGGATATGGACTGGAGAAGAGCAAAGACAATATTAATATTGGTGTTTATAGCATTGAACCTTGTTCTGGCCTTTACCTTGTACCGGAATATGAAGGAGGGGGAGGTGTCTCAGGAGACAATATACACTACTCAAAAAATACTTGAGCAAAATAATGTTCATATTGAGAGCCCGATACCCAGATATACGGGAAAGGATTATTTATTGCAATATGAAGAGACCTTTCTGGAAAAAAATAAAATTGTTTATGGAATTTTAGGGGATAATTATACCAAAGTAAGCGATAATAACTATAAAAAGGATACTGAGCAAGTTGTTTTTAGTAATGACTATAGTTTTGAATATAGTGACAGTGGGAGCAATAAAAGGATTTTAACCCAGAGTAAAAGTGAGATTGATGGTTATTTGAAAGCCCTGATAAAAAAGCTGGGCCTCCCCATATCTGAATTTCAGTTGGACAGCTTTTACTCACCGGTAGCAGGTAACAGTGTAAAAGCAGTGTATAAGGGGATTTACGAAGACTATTCAGTCTTCGACAACTATATTGAGGCAGAGGTTAGAGATTCAAGCTTAAAGAGTTTGAAATTCCACTATAAAAAGCCAAAGACCATTACAAGCCGAGATGCCAACGTAATACCTGTTTATCAGATATTGATATCCAAAATGACAAAGTACCCGGGTATATATATCAGTGGCGTGGATATAGGCTTTAAGGGCTTGACCAAGGTTGGTAAGGATACTAAAACTCTTTATGAGGGGTTGTCCTGGAGAATAAAGACTACCGAAGGAAATGAGTTCTACTTTAATGCTACAAGCGGTGAAAGTATAGAGTAAGAATTGGTAAATTTTTTTTACCATTATTTTTAGTGGAATAATTAATAACTAAATGGTATAATGTTCTCGTGTGTGTAATGTTTAACAAAACATTTACAGTTTATACAAAAGGTTGGTGTAAAAGGGTTTGGATAAGTTCTTAATTAACGGGCCATGTCCCCTGAACGGAGAAGTTACCATTAGCGGAGCGAAGAATGCTGCAGTTGCTGTATTACCCGCAGCGTTAATAATAAACGGTATCAGCAGAATAGAAAATGTTCCTGATATAAAAGATGTCAAAGTTTTATTGGATATTCTCACTAAACTAGGCGCTAGTATAACTAAGGAAGACGACAATACCGTAATTTGTGACACACGAGAGGTAAATTGCTGGCAAGCACCCTATGAGCTCGTTAAAAGTATGAGAGCTTCATATTATCTATTAGGAGCATTAATTGCCAGATTCGGGAAAGCAGAAGTATCACTTCCCGGGGGATGTGATTTTGGGTTCAGACCCATTGACCAGCATATTAAAGGTTTTGAGGCCATGGGTGCCCATGTTGCTATAGAGCACGGCATAGTAAGGATTGATGCGTCACAGCTGAAAGGTGCGCAGATTTACCTGGATGTTGTGAGTGTAGGAGCTACAATAAATCTTATGTTGGCAGCTGTAAAGGCCAATGGACAGACTGTTATTGAAAATGCAGCCAAGGAACCCCATGTTGTTGATGTTGCTAATTTTCTCAATGCAATGGGAGCAAATATCAGGGGTGCAGGAACTGACGTTATAAAGATAAAGGGCGTTGATCATATGAAGGGCGGCGGAACGCACACCATTATTCCGGATATGATCGAAGCAGGTACCTTTATGATTGCTGCAGCAGCAACAAGAGGCGATGTAACAGTAAAAAACATTATTCCAAAACATATGGAGTCATTGACTGCCAAGCTGATTGAAATGGGTGTGACAGTAAAAGAGGATGAAGACTTTATAAGAGTTATCGGCGGAAACAAAGTAAAAAATGTCAATATTATGACATTACCATATCCTGGCTTCCCAACCGACCTTCAGCCTCAAATAACAGTTCTGCTGAACATGGCAGAGGGTGTTAGCACCATAACAGAGGGTGTCTGGGATTCCAGATTTCAATATGTTGATGAGTTTAAACGAATGGGTGCAAGGATTAAGGTAGAAGGTAGAATCGCAGTAATAGACGGGGGTGCAGTCCTGTCTGGTGCTCCTGTAAAGGCTACCGATTTGCGTGCTGGAGCTGCAATGGTTCTTGCCGGACTTGTTGCCAAGGGAAAAACGGAAATCAGTAATATTAAATATATAGACAGAGGCTATGAGAATTTTGTTCACAAGCTGAATTTTCTTGGAGCAGACATAGCGAGGATTTCGACAGAGGACTGAGATTTATGTACTTAAGTATTAACTGCTCTATGTGAGTCCAATGGGACAATTGTTGATATCAACTTATTCTTGTCTGTTGGATATATGGAGGATTATATAATGGTGAAATTTTGCAGTTTGTTTAGTGGAAGCAGTGGAAATGCGCTTTTTATAGGGACAGAAAAAACAAAACTTCTTATAGACGCTGGTTTAAGCGGAAAAAAAATATTGGAGGCGCTTAGCTCTATCGGAGAAAATCCGGCAGAGCTAAGCGCTATATTAATTTCCCATGAGCACGTGGATCACGTAAGGGGAGCAGGGATAATATCCAGGAAACAAAATATTCCGATATATGCCAATGAAGCCACATGGTGTGCTATGGAATACGGCTTGGGCCCTGTTAAGCTTGAAAATAGGGTAAGTTTTTGTACCGGAGAAGAATTTGAAATCGGGGATATATGCGTGAGGCCCTTTTCAATTCCACATGATGCAGTGGAGCCCGTGGGCTACAATTTTATTGCCGAGGGAAAACGAATTACTACAGCTACAGATATCGGCCACATGAATAAAGAGTTATTGGCAAATATAGAAGGTAATGACCTGCTGCTCCTTGAATCGAATCACGACGTAGAAATGTTGCGAGTGGGCCCCTATCCTTGGCCTCTGAAAAAGAGAATAATGGGAGACCACGGGCACTTGTCAAATGAGATGGCGGCAAAGGTGATTGCCTATCTGGCTGAAAAGGGCTGCAGGAACTTTATACTGGGTCACTTAAGCCATGAGAACAATTTCCCTGAACTTGCGTATCAGACAACCTTTAATGCCCTTACAGAAAAGAAAATAGCCGTGGGCCAGGATGTTCTACTGGAAGTGGCCAGCAGGGACAGAGCAGGAAAGGTAAAAATTTTGTAATGAGGATAACAATTACAGCAGTAGGCAAGCTGAAAGAACGCTATCTGAAAGATGGGATTTCTGAGTACACAAAGAGACTATCCCGCTTCGCAGATATTGAAATAATCGAAGTGGATGATGAACAGGCACCTGATAGCCTAAGCCTGGCTCAGGAAGCGCAGGTTAAGGCACGGGAGGCTGAAAAGCTGTTAAAAAAGATTAAAGAAGGCAGCTACATTATATTGCTTGACCTTGCAGGAGAACAGGTAACTTCGGAGGGCTTTGCCGTCAAACTTGAGAATACAATGCTAACCGGCAATTCACATATAACATTCATTATAGGGGGCTCTCTCGGACTTGATCAAAGTCTTATAAAAGCCGCCAATTACAGGATATGCCTGTCAAAAATGACTTTTCCTCATCAGCTGGCAAGATTAATTCTACTTGAACAGGTCTATAGGGCATTTAAGATTATGAAGAATGAGACATACCATAAGTGAGGATTAAGACTTGGCTGATGCCAAGTCGTTTTCATATAAGGGTAGTTGGTCATATATTCGGCAAATAACAAAAGCCGAGTCAAAATTTAACATATATACAAATAAACTGATTAAATTTGTCCATTTAATTTTCAAATAATATACAGTATATTTGATATTATACTACATAGTTAGGGGTAAAAAAATGGCAATAAACTTTGTACAAGACATGACCGAAGGAAGTGAAATTAAGCATTTGGTGAAGTTTTCAATGCCGATGCTTATTGGAAATGTATTTCAGCAATCCTATAATATTATCAATTCAATTATTGTGGGTAAGTATCTGGGCGCTAATGAACTGGCAGCTGTTGGTGCCACAGGCTCCATTAACTTTTTGGCTTTTTCTATCTGTTTGGGGCTATCCATTGGAATAAGTATAATTATATCCCAGTATTTCGGAGCTAAGAACTATGTTGCTGTAAAAAATGCAATTGCAAACTCAATATATGTTATTGCAGCCTCAGGGTTGGTTATGAGCATATTGACCTCAGCACTTGCCCAACCCATATTGAAGGCAATGAATACCCCGCCTGAAATCCTGGAGGAGTCTGTTAGATTTTTAAGAATTTCTGCCGGCGGTATGTTAGCCGTGGCAACCTATAATGCTATATCAGGTATACTCCGGGCATTGGGGGATTCCACAACACCCTTGTTTTTCCTGATTGTCTCCAGTGGAGTTAATATCGGTCTTGATTTACTATTCATTCTTAAGTTTGACTTTGGTGTAGCGGGAGCCGCCAGTGCAACAGTAATTTCTCAGGGAATTGCAGCATTGGGCTGTATTGTTTTCGCATTAAAGAATAATGATTATTTCAAACTTACCAAAGAACATATGAAAATAAGTTGGCCAATAATTGTAAAATGTGTTAAAATCGGTATTCCGGTAGCGCTGCAAAACTCCATGATTGCTGTATCCTTAATTGCACTTCAAAGGGTTGCCAATAGCTTTGGAGAGGTGGCGGTGGCAGCATTTACGGCTACCAGTAGAATAGAACAGTTGATACAGCAGCCTTTTAACTCATTAGGTGCCGCCATAGCTACTTTTTCAGGACAGAATATGGGGGCAAATAAAATTGATCGTGTTAAAAGGGGATATTACAAAAGTATCCTGGCTATAGGTATTTTTAGTGCTCTAGCCCTTGTTGCAGCTCAGTTGGGTGGACACGCCATAATGAAAATGTTTGTTAATGAGCAGCCGGTTATTGAACTTGGCGCCAGGGCAATTAAGATTACCAGCTTAATGTATTTTGCACTGGGCATGATTTATATTACAAGAGGACTGCTTAATGGTACCGGAGATGCATTCTACTCAATGATAAACGGCATAGTGGAAGTTGTGGGAAGAGTTGGATTTTCAACCGGACTGGCATTGATCCCCGCTATCGGAGTTTGGAGCATATGGACTACTACCGGATTAACATGGGTTATAACTGCAGCTGCAAGTGTAATACGATATAAGCAGGGAAAATGGGAAAAGAAATCGTTGGTTAAAGCGGTAAGCGAGTAATTTAAGACCTTTAGGAATTTTTTTCGTATATAGGTAGAGAGAAAGAATTCATAATTATTATTACGGGAGAACCATATATGAAAGAACAAGTAATTATTAGTTCAGACGGGCTGGTTGAGAAAAACAATAGTATTAATCCTAGAAAGAAGCATAGTCGCGTAAAAAAAGTACTTGTAATTGAGCAATGCTTCAGGGAACATTGTTACGTGGGTTAAGGAAGGAGACTTCCATTTTCCAACCGAAAACTTTGATAATCCTGAGCAGGATATAGAATACCACAATCAGGTTATGGGTTTTCTTGAAAAGAATTTTCCCGGAAAGCATAAGTAAGTGTTTTAACCGCCGACTTTCCGGCATTCAAAATATACTCATTGCACTGCAATATTTAGGAAAGACAAGGTACTCCGATAATATTTACTGGCCAAGGGATAGGTATATTGCTTTTAACCTGCCCCTTGGAGTCAGTAGTACATACATATAATTATTTAACTAATACGTTATTTTATTCACGGATTCTGCGCCGCTAGGACCTGCTCCGTATATCCACCACTTTAGCCACATAATCATCGTATCCTGATGAGGCCATAATAATAAAGGAGTGTTTTTCTCCTGGTATTTTCATTTTATAGGCCTGTGCTTCGTCATTATCAAGAAGCTTAACTCTGGCAATGCTAACCTGGTTTTTATTTGCTACTCCGTACTCCTCCAGTATTCCAGTGACCCTGTTTTCAAGCTCTCCGGTCGGACATTCCAAAATTTTAATACGGTCAATTGCTTTATCAATTCTACTCATAAAATAAATCCTCCGCTAATTTGATTATAAACTTAAAAGAAACTTGGTTTATCAATAAAAAAACAAGTTGATTTTATTATGTCCCTCAGTATCCTAAAAAAACATTAATTGATTTTATTGGGTCTAATTATATCGTTGGCTTTAATATATTGGTTTATTATATTGGAAGAGCTGAATAACGTCCTGTCATGTGGGAACTATAGATAAGAACTAGAAATGATAATTATGTATGTAAAAAGATGACTGAACACATTTTTGGCTTGGAGGAAATTATGTCTTTAAACCCCGGTATATCAGTATATAATGAGATTGGAAAACTAAGAGCGGTACTGCTTCACCGTCCCGGTGCCGAAGTTGAAAATATAGTTCCGGATTATTTAAGAAGACTCTTGTTTGATGAAATTGTGTTTTTGAAACAGGCTCAAAGGGAGCACGATCAATTCGCACAAATTCTTAAAAATGAAGGGGTTGAGGTGGTTTATCTCACCGATTTAATGGCTGATATCCTGGAGGATTCGAAGGTGAGAGAAGAATTTTTGATGGAATTTATGATAGAGGGAAAGGTTGTTACCGAAGGGCTCCAAGAAGCAATAAAAGAGTACTTCAGCCAGTTAAGCCCCAGGGACTTTATAAATAAATGTATATCGGGACTGAGAAATGATGAATTAAGACATATCAAACCCAAAACCCTTGGAGATATGATAAAGAATCCATATCCATTTCAGTTGGACCCAATTCCAAATCTGTATTTTCAAAGAGACCCCTTCGCGTCCATAGGCAGGGGGATTTCATTAAATGTAATGGCCAATGAAACCAGAAACAGGGAAACTATTTTTGCGAAATATATTTTTAATTACCATCCTAGGTTCAGGATGGTTCCAAGATGGTATAACAGGGACAAAACCCATCCAATTGAAGGTGGGGACATACTTGTACTCTCTAATAAGGTTGTTGCAATAGGAGTCAGTGACAGAACGAGCCCCATAGCAGTAGAACGAGTAGCCCAAAGGCTGTTGGATTCGGAGGAAAGCTTTCAGACGGTTCTCGCATTTGATATTCCGAAGAAGAGGGCGTATATGCATCTTGACACGGTTTTTACAATGGTTGACTTCGATCAGTTTACCATATATCCGGGTATTGAAGAACCACTGGATGTATACAGCCTAACCAGAGGAGCAAGTAATCAGTTATCCATTAAGTATGAACGTAGAGATTTATCCGAAATATTAAAAGAGTACCTGAATCTGTCAGCAGTAAACCTTATCAGATGCGGTGACGGTGACAGGATAGCAGCCAGCAGGGAGCAGTGGAGCGACGGTAGCAATACTCTGGCAATATCTCCCGGTAAGGTTGTTTGCTACAATCGGAACCACATAACCAATGAAGCACTCAGAAGAAACAAAATAGAAGTGTTGGAGTTTGACTCCTATGAGTTGTCCAGAGGGCGAGGAGGGCCAAGATGTATGAGTATGCCTCTCATCAGAGACAATTTTTGAGCATCCTTAGGCATACTTAGACATACCTACGCATCCTTAGGCATATATAAGAATATCAAGCTAGAAAAAAACCGGCATGAGTATTAAACCCAGCCGGTACTTATTTGCTGATTTATAATGTCTAATTGCTGTCTTTCAGGTACTTATTGCCGAAAAGTAAATCATATTGAATAAGACGATAGTCTTTAACAAGTTCATCTTCTGGATTAACAAGCTCCATATTCTTTAAGTGCATTATAGGGTATTTGGTCTCCAACTTCGGAATTATGTTAAGGTAATTGGGGTAATCCACACCGGCATCCTTTAGCATCTCATAGGAAAGATGAGATGGAGAAATAACGCTTGAAAAGCTTCTCATATCACGGAAGTTCGACCATGTAGCTAAAGGTGTGGTATAATACTTCAACTCACCGATTTCCTGCTCAGTCTTAACAGCTTCCTTTACACCCAGCTTGTTATAAACACTGTAATAATCATCAAGAGAACCCAATCTGGGGGCATGGTCCCCAAAGAAATATACCAAAGTAGGTTTGTCACTCTTCTCTAGAGCCTCAATAAGTTTTCCGAGGGACTGGTCAGCATCGTAAAGTCCCTGAGCATAACCGCTAACTATATTCTTTTGGGAAGCATTTAATTGGTCGGATTCTACATTTACATCGAAGCTTGTATATTTATCATTAAAAGGATCATGGTTTTGCATTGATACTGTAAATATAAACGAAGGCTTGTCAGAGGAATTAAGGGTTTCCAATATTTTATCCACTAGAGCATAGTCAGAGATATGGGGACCTTTGGTTTGGGTCTCTATATCAAAGCTTTCAATGTCGTAGAACTTCTCAAATCCGAAATAGTTATATACCTTATCTCTGTTATAGAACCAGCCTCCATTTGGATGTATGGCTGTAGTACTATAGCCGTTATCTCTGAAAATCGAAGCCACACTTGGTGTTTCAGTTCTCAGGTACGCGTTGTAGGCAATTATACCCGGGCTCATGAAGTAAAGAGACATACCAGTTAGTGCCTCAAATTCAGTATTTGCGGTACCACCACCTATGGCGGGAGGCGCCAGCTGGCCTTTCTGATACTTGTGAACATTTTCAGCAATATCCTTGCTGAAGGTAATGCCGTTTAATTTTGTCAAATCCCAGTAACTTTCGCTCATTATAACTATTACGTTGGGTTTTTGAAATGGGCTGACAGGAGAGCTGGAAGCAGAAGCAGTAACTACATTGTTATCCGAAAGCTGATACTTATCCGAGATATCCAGCATGGTATCTTTACTATAGCCTTCTGGCTTAGGGTTCAAGTATTTATCCAGATCGGTCAGATAGTAATAATTCTGAGCATACATTCCATTGGCAAGTATTTCTGATTTACCTATATACCAGGATCTCTGAACACCGACCTGGATTGAAAGCTTGTAATCGGCTAAAACATTGGCATTAAGAAGGAACAATATAAGCGCGAAGGGCAATAAAATAAAGTTGAATTTTGGTTTCAGGTATCTGAACACATTTTTTCTGAACTTAATAAGCAGGAATATCAACCCTGACAAAAAAAGAACTGATGCCACTATAATAGGTATACTAAGGTATTCCTTGCTGATCCCGAACAGATTTTTTATCATGTACACATCCCAGGGGTAGAACGGTTCATCAAAATAAGTTATTTTAATGAAATTGGCAACAGTTAAAAAGATTGTAAAAATTGCAAGAATAACATTAGATATACCCCTGCCGACCAAACAAATAAGTCCTAGATACAAACCGCCTAATACCAATATATTAAACATGATATTCGGATCAAGAATATCCATAATTGTTGTTTTAATATTCTGCCTTAATGAAAATTCGCATAAAAAAGTTGTTATAACTATAACTGCAAAAAAGGATATAAAGTTGAAAACCGGCTTGAAATAGTCTGATAAATCAAAGACAGAATTCCCCTTTTCAAACTTTGATAACAGCATATTAAACATCAAATTGCCTGAGACTGCAAACCACGCAAGAAACAGTGCCAGAAACGGCAGGTATACAGCTGTTACTGTCCCAAGCTTTACAGTATTAGTAAACAGGATGCTGCCAAGTATGTTTTGTCCAAGGGATTTATACATGAATAGAACCAGAAGCACTCCTGAAATTATCAGATTAAATACACCAAATACCCATATTTTATCAGATTTAATTATGTTCTTTTTATGTGTAATGGCACCTAATGCATATATTGGATAAAAAACAATTATGAAAAGAGGTATACTGAAGCTCATGTATGCGGCTGCGTATACCGAAACAAAGCATAATACGAAGGTTACAGGCAGGAATACTTTATATTTCAATAAATAAGGTGTAACCGCACTCCAAACTATATAAGATAACATCAGCATATTGACTAGTAAAATCCTATTGTTGAAGGTTAAGGCCAATAAGCCAATATTCAAAATAAATAAAACAAACTTTGAGTAAGGTATTGCCTTAAGTTTATCGGGTATGTCCGGCATATTGAAAACCACATATGAGGCTGCTAAAGCAAGTATCAGTTGAGAAAACCCGGTTCCCTTGTAAAAAATATCTATGACACTAATAACTACAGCTATGAACAGTGTAAAAATTCCTTTGCTTATCTTTTTCATTTATCTTCCCAGCTTCCATTGATTTGTTAACCAATAGATTATATCAAAGTAATAATTATTGTAAAAGTATTGTCAAAATAAATTAATAATTGTAATAGAAAAGTAAGAAAGAATGAAATAATGTGAAATTACCTGTCTAAATGCTAGACAAATAATCTCACTTCTTATTCCACTTCTTTAAGCCACTATTTTTTAGTTTAACAATTCTTAAGTAATATTATGCAAATTCACGTAGAGAGTTTAAGCAAGCTCCAGGGCAATTTCCATCATATTGGTAAAGGAAGTCTGACGTTCTTCAGCTGTGGTAACCTCATGAGATACCAATGAGTCCGAAACTGTCAAAACGCAGAGGGCATTTACACCGGCACGTGCTGCATTCATATATAGTGCAGCTGCCTCCATCTCTATAGCTAATACGCCCATCTTAGCCCATTTTCTCCAGGTATCCGGGTCATCATCGTAGAAAATATCAGATGAAAGAATGTTACCGACTCTTGTAGGGATACCTTTTTGGTCTGCAATATCCACTGCCTTTTTTATCAAGGCCCAGGAGGCAGTTGGAGCGAAAGTTCCGGGAAGATCATACTGTGACGCATAATTTGAATTTGTAGAAGCGGATATGCCTATAACTATATCTCTTATTTTTAGATCCTCCTGAATAGCACCACAGGAGCCTATTCGGATTAGATTTTTAACTCCGTAGAAATGAATAAGTTCATAAGAATAAATGCCAATGGACGGCATACCCATTCCGGAGCCCATTATAGAAATTTTCTTGCCCTTATAGGTTCCTGTATATCCAAACATATTTCTTACTGTATTAAATTGAACAGGATTTTCCAGATAGGTTTCTGCAATAAATTTCGCGCGGAGTGGGTCTCCTGGCATTAATACGGTTTCAGCTATAATACCTTGCTCGCTTACGTTAATATGGGGTGTTGGAATTGCCATATATTTTACCTCCAATAATAAAAATAATTTATCAAGCCCGCAGCAAACCATCCTTATTTTATCCAGAATGTAAAACATTATGACGATGGTGTTTAATCGTCTGCTATAAATGCCGCAGTCATATTTTTTATTATACAATTTTTCCAGCAAAAAAACATAATAAAAATGGGTAATGAAGCAATAAAATCACACATGTTCATAAAAAAAGCACATAAAAACACCACAAAAAATCCTGCTAAATGTGGTTGACTTCTTAAAAATAACTGTGCTATAATACCTCTTACAGGAAAGACGATGGCCTCAGCGTTTAGAAATAAGAGGCTTGAAGTCAATGAACTGTACTTGTGGGAGCTTAGCTCAGCTGGGAGAGCATCTGCCTTACAAGCAGAGGGTCATAGGTTCGAGCCCTATAGTTCCCACCATAGTGCTGATGGATTCAGCGAACAAAAACTGACTTGTGTTTAGCAAGTCAGTTTTTGTTTTTTTCTTGTTTATGAAACATGATATTTAGCTTCTCTGCTTGGTATGGTAAAATTAGTTAATGATTGAGTACTATCAGACATAATTAATCGGAGGGAAAATCGAAATGAGACTGGGAGAGGTTTGCATAGAAACAAATGACGTAGTAAAGATTTCCAATTTCTATAGGGAGATTTTAAGTATACCTTCAGATTGTAAGGATACAGTACACCAGTTCATAATAAGCGAAGGTACTACCCTGACGGTGTACGATAACGGAAAACAAAAAAATAACCAAAATGAAAATATCAGTATAGCCTTTACCGTTGACGATGTTGATGAAGAATACAAAAGGTTATTGAACCTAGGAATACATATTATTGATGCTCCAAAGCTACAGCCGTGGGGAGCAAAGAATATGCATTTTTGCGATCCCGACGGAAATCATATTTACTTTAGAAGTTTGCCATAGACCAGATACCTTCCCTTCTATACTTTGTATACTCTAAGAAATGATATTAATAGTATGGTGTTGTAGCTCAGTTTTTCACTCACCTTTTACTAGGAGTTAGACAAAAAGTGGTTTCAAAAAGTTGAATTTTATTTGTATGGGGTGAAATAAATGATTAAATATGAAGATATTTCAATTAGGTTAATGAAGGACTGTACTGAGGATTATAGTGCAATGGCAAAATGGCTTTCTGACCCAAATGTGTTAGATTATTATGAGGATAGGAATAACCCATTAGACTTTGATAAAGTTGTCGCAAAATTCAAACCCAGAGTTCTTAAAGAAAGTAATGTTATACCCTGTTTTATCCAGCATGATAATAATGATATTGGATATATTCAATATTATGAGATACCAGAAAAGGATAAAGAGGGCTATGGATATCAAGCTGAGGAGCTGATTTATGGTATTGATTTATTTATTGGTGAAACAAATTATTGGAATAAAGGTATTGGCACTAAAATACTAAAGGCTCTTTTAGAATATCTGAAAAATGAGAAGTGCGCTAATAGAGTTATAATTGATCCTCAAACTTGGAATGGACGGGCAGTCAGATGCTATGAAAAATGTGGATTTGTGAAAGTGAAACTATTGCCTACGAATGAGTTGCATGATGGTGAGTGTAAGGATAATTGGTTAATGGAAATAAGGTTTAAGTAATATGTAATTTAACAGTTTGCTTTAAGCATAATAACTAAGGTGTTTAGTACAATAATCATTTTAACACCTCATAGACAGCCATTTTCTGTTGCCTTTTGATGGCAAGTAAACTGGACAAATTTTCTTAATAAAATGTGTTGACACATAATAATTCTGCTGGTATACTATCAAAGTGTCAAGAGCCAATTATCTTCTCTTTGACACAATAAATCATCTGCTATAGCAGTGAAACACAGTTAAATATGCTGGTGTAGCTCAGCAGGTAGAGCAGCTGACTTGTAATCAGCAGGTCGGGGGTTCAATTCCGTCCGCCAGCTCCAGATAAAAAACTCCGTGATAATCGGAGTTTTTTTGCATGTAAATATACTCGGAATTGAACCCGAAAGGGCGCGAACCGTGAAGAAAATGTGCTGAATGCACATTTATAGGTGAGTGTAGGAGCACGGCACCGCGTCGAAGCAGATTCCGCTCCACTTAAAATCCATTAAATCATAAACATATATGGATTTTAAGTACCGCTACATCGCTTCTCCTTATCCCCACAAGTCAATGACTTACAGGGACCCCTTAATTGGCGAAGGTGGGCCACATTAATCCAACACAAAAATTATACCGAATTTATGAATATATCACAATTAGTTTTACCTTTTAATTTGGAAATGTTAATTCCCTTTCTAAAAAAATATGGAATCAAACTTAGGCAGGTGTTACGAAAACGTAATTTCAGACTCTGGCTATGAGAGCGAAGAAAGCTATCTATACTAGGAAGAAAAGCAGCAGACAAGCTACATAAAGCCGCAAACATACGAGATATAGAAGAAGAAAAGCTTAAAAAAAGATATTAGTAAACGTGAAAATATGCAGTATGATGAAGAAAAAGATGAGTACACCTGCCATAATGGAAAGCAGTTAAAAATGGTAGGAACAACTTATAGAAAATCAGCAAGCCTTTGGAGTTCTAAAAAGTGAATACAACTTCAGCCGATTTTTAACATGAGGAAAACAAGTGTAAAAACTGAATTTATCTTGTTATGTATAGGCTATAACATAAATAAATTGCATTCAAAAATTCAGAATGATAGATGTGGTAGAGAGCTTCATGAATTAAAGATATCCTAGAAAATTCTACAAACTTTAATTGGCCTGTTAAAGTGCGCTCAAAAATCATAAATCATATGAAAATTATTTAATTATATTCGTATATCGGGTTAATTTAGGATTATATAAAAATTACAAAAATAACATCTAATGTCTGACTATAGTTCGTGAAAGCCACAATATCAAATTTGTTAATAAAAGTATTGCAATGATACCAATACTAATATACGAAAAAAGAAGTTTTGATAAGGTGAATATATTTGCTAGTTTAACAGTGAATATTTCTTTTTGTGGATATCGAACAAGTAATCTTATAATTGTTATATTTTCTAAATAATCAAAAAAAGTATTGAGCACCGGTACAAAAGCTAAGAGGTGTAGTAGTTCGTTTCTTGGGTGTATAAGCTTTAACAAAAATAGGATTATAGAACAATAAAAAGCCATATAGATCAATGGAAAAACAAAATCCATTGGAATAATTCTTTTAAGATAATAGTATCTTCCTTCAGTACCTTGACTGTCTAAGATACTATATGCTTTCTCTATGGAATATCCGGGTTCCATATCCAATATACCGACACCATTTGTTATCTGTTTAAGTTTGGAAACTCCTACATCTTCACCGTTAATAATATTAAGCGCAACAATGAGAATAAGTAAAGAAATAAATATATACACTAAATTAGTTTTGGCTTCTAATTTTTCAATAAATGATAACGTTTTAATCACACCCTTTAGAATTAGTTATATATAATTATAGTTCTTGTAGTATAGTACAAGGCAAGAGGGTATTATATAATTTATATATTATTAAAAGAATTCTTGATTGGACACTCAATTTTGTTGGCTATATTGGTTTGAATTTTATAGAGAATATCTTTCATTATACTTAACTGATTTATTTTTTCATTTATTTCTTTTGTTTTTTTGTAAATAAACTCAGTTACCTGTGTATAATCAAGTTCTTTTCTATCAAAAATCAACATAATCTCCTTGATCTCTTCCAGGGTAAAACCACAAGCTTTGGAGTACTTGATAATTTTAAGACGGGTAATAGTTTCGTCATTATAGAGTCTATAACCATTTGTGTTTCTCTCAGGTATCAAAATTAAGCCTTTTTTCTCATAATACCTCAAAGTTTCAACATTTATGTTTGCCAATTTGGCTACTTCACTTCTTAAGTACATCATATGCTTCCTCTTTCACTAGTAATATAATACAATACTACATTAATTTTCAGAGAATTGCATTATAACAGTTATTAATTGAATAAAATTGGACTTATACATGAATCTTTAAACAAAATTATGTTAATTAATATATAATAAAAATCATTTTTCTAGGTACAGGTAGGCCTAAGAGACTGTTACTACAATGATTTAAATGATTAAAGTAATGGTTTGAAATTCTGCAAATCAGGGGGGCATGAGGGATTTGCAATCAACCTTGTATAGGAAGGTATGAGGGTAGGTAAAACTATATTAAATGAGCGGGGGTAAACTTAATAAATGCAAATGAGGTATTGATAAGATCAGCAATACATAGAAGTAATAGAATATGCTTTACATAAAACAAGGAAAAAGGAATTTTTTTAGTTTTATAGAATATAATTTATATCAAATACCCAAGGTGTTCCTGAATATGAGGTGAGAGAAATGTTGATAGATATGGAGTTAACAATAGCTTATAAATGCTTCTCATGTGGGACGTTTGATTTTACGAAAGTAAACCTTTTTAAGCTTTTTCTATACGAAAACATAAAGTCCTGCTGTAAATGTGGGAACGCAATACTGAAAATAGAGAAAACAAACAGAAATGATTTCAGACTCATGGTTCCGTGCATAGGGTGCGGAACAGAGCATCAGCATTTAATCGCTAGAGAAAGCCTCCTTTGTAATAATGTAACTATTTTTACTTGTCCTACAACCGGTATAAAGAATTGTTTTATTGGTAAAGATGATGCAGTAAGAAAATTTATTGATAGATTTGAAAAAGAATTAGACGGTATAATTGATGGGCTTGGCTATGACAGTTATTTTGAAAATCCTCAGGTTATGCTGGATACGCTGAATAAAATTCATGATATCGCTGAAACCGGTAATTTACGCTGTGGATGCGGCAGCGACCAAATCATTGTATCAATGCTCCAAAGGGGTATTGCTCTAAAATGTATTAAATGCTACAGAGACAGGTTTATTCCGGCATCAACTAACAATGATCTGAAGAAGATACTTCAACGAGAAAAAATAACATTATTGGCCAGAAGATCAAAAACGAGATATTAGAGCAAAAGCAAAGCATATTTTTAGGAAATTATTACAAAAATGCAGGCAGATGACACTAAGATTGACATGTATTTACACATTTGATATAATATCTTTTGTGGAATATTCAAAAATTCTCCTCTAGAAAAAGGAACTAAATAAAGGTTTTTCTAAAGATTTTTTCGAATCAAATTTCCTAATTTAATTTTAATGTTCAATAATAAAAATGATTAAATAAGGTGGTGAACTATGGATCAGATTGATTTACAGTCAAAAACACTAGAAGATTTGCGCTATATTGCAAAAATGATGGGTGTGAAAAACATATCCAAATTAAAAAAGGATGAATTATTGGATATATTGAAAAATTCTGAAGAAGCAAATAAAAGTAATAATTCAAAGAAAGCTGAAAATGGTGATTCCGGGGAAATAGTACCTGAAGAGGTTTCAAACACCGGAAAATCTAAATATAAAGAAACAAAAAGCAAATCTAAAAATTCTAGTACTGAAGAGACTGAAGGAAACAAATCAACTAAGACCAAAAAGAATACAAAAGCAGAAAGCGAAACTGATTCAGATAAAGAAAAAGAAAATGTAATTTTTCCAGACAAATCTGTTGATGTAGACACATCAGTTTTAAGAAAATCCAGAAGAGGTAGACCAAGTAAAACAGCGAAGGATGCCGCTGAAGATTCAGAGGCTAATGAGCAGACAACTCCCAGTTCAACGGCAGATAAATCGGATGATACGTCGGCAGCTCGTGAACCAAAACCAGGCAGATTATCGGAAAAGCTGATACGTCCGGATAAAGCTGAAGATAGAACACCTACTTCTAAAAAAGTTTCCCACGGTAAGCCAGAACAGAAACTCGAAAACAAACCAGAACGTGAATTAGAACAGAAGCAAGAACGAAATCAAGAACAGAATCAAGAACAAAAGCAAGAACAGAAGCAAGAACAGAAGCAAGAACAGAATCAAGAACAGAAGAAAGAAAGTATAGAAGCTGATAAGAAAATACCGGTGGGTGCGAAGCATGTCCTAAGACCAATAAAACAACTTTCGCCTGCCAGAAATGCAGACAAACCTGCGTTACCACAGCCCAAATTCCAGCAAGCTTCTCATCAGCTGCCTGTAAGGGCACAACAGCAAAACCAAGTACAGCAGCAAAACCAGGCGCAGCAGAATCAAACCCAGCAACAGCCACAATCTCCAGATCCTGCTCAACCGCAGTACCAGAAGGTTATGCAACCACAGCCATCGCAGGCTCAAAATGGCCAAGCTTTTCAAACTATACCTCAACAGCCAGGTCAACCTGTACAATATGTACAGACAGCCCAACCGATTCAGCCTACTGTGCAGACAGCGCCTGCAGGTCAAATACAACACAATCTTCAGGTACCCCAGGTAGTTCAGCCTCAGGTACAGCAGCAAGGTGAAAAGATAGAAGCTGACGATCCTGTTGAAGGTGTACTTGAAGTTCTACCTGATGGTTATGGTTTTCTTAGAAGTGAAAACTATCTGTCCGGTCCGAAAGATATCTATGTATCGCCATCCCAGATAAGAAGATTTGGTCTTAAAACGGGAGACAAGCTTAGAGGTAAAGGAAGAATACCAAAAGAAGGCGAAAAGTTTCAGGCATTACTCTATGTTCAATCAATAAACGGAGATACTCCTGAGGTTGCGTCAAAGAGAGTACCGTTCGAGTATTTAACGCCAATATATCCGGATAAGAGAATTACACTGGAAACCGCACCAAGAGAGTTCTCCACCAGATTGATAGATTTGATTGCACCAATTGGTAAAGGCCAGAGAGGTATGATAGTATCTCCTCCAAAAGCCGGTAAGACCATTTTACTTAAAAAAATAGCCAACGCTATTACAGTTAATTATCCCGAAGTTGAGCTTATTGTTCTACTTATAGATGAACGTCCTGAAGAAGTAACAGATATGCAACGATCTATAAAGGGAGAGGTAATTTACTCCACCTTTGATGAAGTGCCCGAACACCATATCAAGGTTGCTGAGATGGTACTTGAAAGAGCTCAGAGACTCGTAGAGCAGAAAAAGGATGTTGTTATACTCCTTGACAGTATCACAAGACTTGCCAGAGCCTATAACCTTACTATTCCTCCAACGGGGAGAACTTTGTCGGGTGGTCTTGATCCGGGTGCTCTTCACAAGCCAAAGAGATTCTTCGGCGCAGCAAGAAATATTGAAAATGGCGGAAGCTTAACTATTATGGCTACAGCGCTTATTGAAACAGGAAGCAGAATGGACGATGTTATCTTTGAAGAGTTTAAAGGAACCGGTAATATGGAACTTCATCTGGATAGGAAACTGTCCGAAAAGAGAATCTTCCCTGCTATTGATATCAATAAGTCCGGAACTCGTAGAGAAGAACTTCTTCTTAGCCAGAAGGAACTCGAAAGCGTTTATGCTGTCAGAAAGGCAATGAGCAATATGGGAACTGCGGAGGTTACAGAGATATTAATAAACAGATTGTTACAAACCAAAACAAACGACGATTTTGTTAAAAGCATAAACATTTCCTTCCTTGATAAAAACTCATAAAGGGCGAAAGTTGCCAAATTTGAGGATGGATTTAATTGGAACAACACTGATTGGGTCCAATAATCAAAAAGGGTATTGCGGGAGTACAAGATTTATGTTAAAATATCACTTGCCTCTTTAATAAGCAACTTAGTACATTCGTACGTTGAATATATAAAAAATTGAGGACGTTTCAATTTTCTTTGAAAGAAGGTGAAAAGCAATGAAAGAAGGAATACATCCAGATTACGCTGAAGCAGTTGTTAAGTGTGCATGCGGCGAAACTTTTACTACTGGTTCTACTAAGAAAGCCCTTCACGTTGAAATTTGTTCAAAGTGTCATCCTTTCTTTACAGGAAGGCAGAAACTCATTGATACCGGTGGACGTGTTGATAAGTTTAAAAAGAAATATGGTATCGTTGATAACGCTTAATAATGAGACATTAAAGGACTGGGAATTATTTTCCCAGTCTTTTGTTTATTCTTCCTAAAACAATTGACTTGCTGAAATAATTGATTTAATATGAGCCTTAGAGAAACAAAGTATTACTAATGTTTATTTTTTATAGTATTTTGTAGCCACAAAGTGTCAAAGCCACTTACAGTGGCTTGGGAGGTTAATGTGAAAAAGACAACTATCGGCGGTCAGGCTTTGCTTGAGGGTTTATTGATGATAGGACCGGAATTCCGGGCTACAGCCATAAGAAAGCCTGACGGTGAAATAATAATTGATAGGAAACCCCAGAAGGCGAAGGGTATACTTTCAAAAATACCCATAGTTAGAGGAGCTGTAAACCTTTTTTCCCAAATGGTTATTGGGGTTAAAGCCTTGATGTATTCGGCAGAATTTGTTGACCTGGAGGGTGACGAAAAATATGAACCCTCTAAATTCGAAAAATGGCTTGATGAAAAATTAGGCGATAAGATAGCAGATATAGCAATATATTTTTCAGTAATACTTTCTATCTTTTTTAGTGTTGGGCTTTTTATTTTGCTTCCAAACTTCATAGCTAATTTTATTCCCATAAATAGTGATTCACAGTCAGGAGTAATCGTACTTAACCTGATTGAGGGAGCCATAAGGGTGGGGCTGTTTATTGGCTATCTGGCGTTGGTTTCACTGCTTAAGGACATGAGAAGAGTGTGGGAATACCACGGAGCCGAACATAAAACAATTCACTGTTATGAGCATAATGACGAGCTTACAGTTGAGAACGTAAGGAAATACACAACCAAGCACCCGCGCTGTGGAACTTCTTTGTTCTTTACTATTATGATAATAAGTATATTGATATTTTCCTTTACAGGCTGGCACAATGTGTTTATTAATGCACTGATAAGGATATTGCTGGTACCTTTGGTAGCAGGTGTATCACTTGAGGCTATAAAGTTTGCCATAAGACATGATAACTGGTTATTCAAAATATTCAGTGCACCGGGTCTTATGTTCCAAGCCTTTACTACCAGAGAACCCGATGACAGTCAGATTGAGGTTGCCATAGCTGCTTTTAAGGAAGTAATTCCTGCTGAGAGCGGCAGCGATGAGTGGGGAGCGGATTAAAGCAGTGAAGGGTGAAGGGTGAAGAGTGAAAAGTTAAGGAAACCCGACTGCGTCGGCTAGAATTTATTATAGCAGTGAATGGTGAGAAGTGAAATATGAACACGATAAAAGAGTTACTGCAATATGCAGCTGAAACTTTAAAGAATGCAGGAATTGAGACCCCGGTTGTGGAAGCCGAGGTTATACTTTGTCATGTTCTGAACTGTAATAGGGCATATTTAATTTCACATAATGACAGAGTTATTACAGAACCTGAAGTTGAAGAGCTGACAAGGCTAATAAATAAAAGGGCAGAAAACATACCTTTGCAATACTTGTTGGGTGAGACAGAGTTTATGTCACTTTGCTTTAAGGTTAGTCCGGCCGTATTAATACCAAGGCAGGATACTGAAATATTGGTGGAAAAGTGTATAGAGTTAGTCCGGGAGTTTGGAGGACAGGGTACAAGAGTTCTGGATATGTGCACAGGCTCCGGTTGTATTGCGGTCAGTATAGCATATTACTGCCCGGAGGCAAGGGTCACTGCTTGCGATGTATCTAAGTCTGCATTGGAAATAGCCGGAATTAATGCCGTGCAGGCAGGAGTTCAAAGCAGGGTGGAGTTCTGCACGGGTGATTTATTCGAGGCACTGAAAAATGAGGAAGGCAGTGAAGTACGGTTTGACATCATTGCCAGCAATCCTCCATACATTGAAACAACTACAGTAGAACAGCTCCAAAGTGAGGTCAGAGATCATGAACCTTACATCGCCCTGGATGGCGGCGCTGACGGTCTTGATTTCTACAGAAGGATAGTTGAAGAGGCACCGAAGTATCTGGTGGCAGGCGGATATCTTGCGCTGGAAATAGGCTATAACCAGGGCGATAGCGTGAGCCGACTTATGGATGGTGACTTCGAAGATATCACTGTACTTAAGGATTATGGTGGAAATGACAGAGTTGTAGTGGGAAGGATAAAGAAAGTTAGTAAATTAGTATAATCTTCACTAAGTAAAAGAAACCCGTAACGGGTTTTTTTGTTTTGAAAAGCATGAACTTTTTCTGCAAGCTTATTAAGATTCATAAATATTTGTAGAACGTACAGCTTTTGGAGATAAAATAGTATATTTGTGGAATTGTTTAGAGTTATTCTTAAATATAATCTCCATGCCTAAAAGGAGAACTAAATAAAATTAACGGTTGTTAAATTCACTCCAAAATTTACTTTACAAGTAGAGTGTAATGAATACAGAGATGTATTTTGACTCAAACACTTAAAAGTATATGTTTGGAGTGAAATATTATGTACACCAGAATGGCGCCTGAAAAGAAACCTGACCCTTATAGCGGAGGAAGAAGTTCAAATTCACAAAGAAAACCTCCCTCCACTGAAAATAAACCAAAAAAACTTAAGGTCAGGACAATGGATTACTTGATGATTATGCAATTAATACTTAAGAATCCGAATGCAATATTACCTGACGAACTTCTATTACTTCAGAGATCCATTGGGACTAATGAAGCGTTGTTATTTATTAAGAAGGCAAAGGAGCAAAAACAGCTTGAGAAGATAGGGGTGCCTGGAGAAAATAAGCAAGTAACACTTGCTCAGTTTAATCAAAATATCATTCAACAATCAATTCAGAAGAAAAGTCCGAATACAAATCCGACGACAGAGCAAGTGCAAAATGTACATATGAGTCAGGAGGGTACTTCAGTACCTGGATCAGGATTACCACCAGCATTAAAGAATTCACTGGAAAAATTATCGGGTGTCAGCCTTTCTGATGTTGAGGTTCATAAGAATTCTGACAAACCCCAGCAATTAGGAGCCCTTGCATATACTCAGGGAAAGGACATATATATTACTCCTGGACAGGAAGAGCATCTTCCACATGAGGGCTGGCATGCAGTTCAACAAAAGCAGGACAGGGTACCACCTACATTGCAGATGAAATCCAGCTTAGCTATTAACGAAGACCAAAAGCTTGAAAAAGAAGCAGACATTATGGGAAGTAAGGCCGAGGAGGAAAGTAGAAATGGAGAAACACAAATAGAGGAAAAATCCCAGGTAGTGTCGAATTCGGGAAATAGAAATATTATCCAAATGGCCACTGACAAGAAAGCACAGGGAAAACGTAAAATAAGGCTATGGGAACCGAATAGTAGAGCTGTAGCAGAAGTAGATGCTGATAATACTCAAACCATAGAACTTTTAGAAAGAAGAGGTTATGTGAAAACCTCTAAAGATAAAAAGGAAAACTGGGTATTAAAGGTTGGTAATAGTTATATCAAAAATGATGTTATTGTATTGCAGAAGGTTCTGGTTAAAAGCGGATATCTCGACATGCCCAAGGACCCTGCTACTCAACAGCATATACATTTTGGAACCTATGGTGAACTGACAAAACAGGCAGTAATGAAATTTCAAAACAAAATGGGGATGAAAGCCGATGGAATAGTTGGTCCTGGGACCTGGAAAGCTATGCAGTTACCATGGAGTAAAGAAACTAACGAACCCCATAGGGAACATCATCAATACACGATTATATTAAATAATAAAAGTATATATAACGACGGAATAAAAGCATCTGATGATAAAACTCCTTCTAATGAAAAAACTAAAAAAACGGGAGGAGAAATTGATTATTTAGCAAATATAAAGAGTAATTTGTACATACTTGGATATAAGAATGTTTACAAAGATTATAAATCTGCTCGTGATCAATTTTTAAAGGACTACTTTGATAATGGTCACTCCTTGCACGCTGACTTTATCAGAATGGGTGAGGGGGAACATAATAGTACTGTTCTTAAATGGACTAATAAGGCTTTAGCTCATCAAATTTCCCGGCATGGACAAGATGCTCAAGGGGTGGGGGATGGTGATAAAGAACTAAATAATTATATTGATCAATATTATAAATTTGCATTGGACTATTTTAATGACCCTCAGGTTAGTTGGTTTACTCCCTACAGGTCAGATGTAAAATATGTATGGCAATTTATAGATAACAATGCTAAAGCCCTGGGCTTATCAGAGTATCAAGTAAAACTCCTTAAGGCTGACTATGTATTTTATTCAGAGTGCACTGTAGAAAATCTTTCACTTATGTGGAGTGAAATGAACAATCCATTTGATGGATGGATGTTAGTTAATGCCAAGCGGCCTGGGTATAAAGCTCTGAATAATGCAAAGGGAATTCGAAATAAAATTGCAGGAAAGATAAAAGGACTAAAAAATAAACATAATTCTAAAACGGATAATTCTAATGTAGCGGTTAAGACAAAGGACACAGCCAATAGTGGAGCAAATGTAGCGGTTAAGGCAAAGGACATAGCCAAGAATGTGACTAAGGTAGCGGATAAAGCGAAGGAAACAGCTAAGGATACGGGTGAAGCCAAAAAAAAGGACAACACTAATAAGGATAAGGTTAAAGCAAAGGATACGACTCAGGATATAGACATAGATACAGATAATGATATGGAAAAGGACAATGAAGCTAGTAATACTCGACCGTATACGAAGTCTAATTTAAAAATGGGTCTTGAGATGCATAAAGTATATAAAGCTGATGTTGTTGATAATATTACAAAATTTAAAGAATTTAGGCTACCAAGTGGTAAGCGTGTTGACTTTATTGATTTTAAAACAAAGACAATATATGAGTTAAAGCCATATAATCCCAATGGAATTAAAGCGGGAATGAAGCAATTAGAAGTGTACAAAAAGGAAGTTGAGCGCTATTATGGTAGCGGTTGGAAGACTGTATTAGACACTTATTAAGTAGACTAACTATATGAAGTCAATAGAAAAGGATTAAAACGTTCAAAGCTTTATATGTTTTTTTTGTACATTGAAAACTGCATGACAAATAGAGCAACATTAGTTGCCCTCACAAAAATTGGGTTACATTACATTTGCGGAACGTATTCTACATTGTTTTTCAGTAGATAAAAAATTACACGCAATAGTTTTTTTCCAACATGACTTCGAGCTACCTCGTAATGCTTACCTTCAGAACGTTTTTTAGCCATATACCTTGAAAATGTATCGTCACGCATTGCTACCAATCTTGCTGCTTGCATGACAGCCCATCTAAGGTATGTGGAACCACGCTTAACCATAGGTGTTTTGGATGCATTGTATTTTCCAGATTGATAGGTAGAAGGCTCCATTCCTGCGAAAGCAAGAAGTTTAGCTGGTGATGAGAAGAACTCAATATTACCGATTTCAGATAAAATAATAGCTGCGAGAGTATAGCCTATACCAGGAATAGTAATAATCGGTGTATTTAACTCTTTAACTATGATTTTGATCTGTTGGTCTAAAGCATCTATCTCAGATTGTACAGATTGAATAAGACGGATAGTTTGTTGTAGTTCGAAAGCTGTAGAGCGATTGCCGGAACCGATTGAGTTAAGAGCAAGTTCCTTTAATGAAGCTGCTTTATCTTTACCGTATTTACCTTTTGATGCTTTAGATATCAGGTTTGTAAGTTTAGTAAGATGGCAGTTACAGATATCTTTAGGGGTAGGTAGTTCCAGCAACAAGGAATAACTAGAATTTTGATGTATAGACCAAACGAAATCTGGCAGTTCAGGAAATATAATATCAATTAACCTTGTAACAGACAGTTTGAGTTTTGATCGATAACCTATCATTCGATAACGATGTCTTGTGAGTGACTTTAGCTCAGAAAACTGGTAAGATACTGGTGAATAGGATTTTGATTCATCGGTAAATAGCATAGTCGCAATAACCTTTGCATCGGTTTTATCTGTTTTAGTTTTTCTAAGGGTGCTAGCCTTACGAAAGAGATTAGTTGCCAGAGGGTTAAGGATATGAACCTTAAAGCCTTTGGAATACAGATAATTTGTGATATTTGTGCTGTAATGACCTGTGGATTCAAGTCCTATTTTTACGTTACTAATGTCCTTGGAGTCAAGGGCAGAGAGAATACAAGAAAAGAGCGATTCAAAACCTTTTTTAGAATTGCTAATACGTAAAGAGTCGGTGTGGATTGTACCATCAGAATCAATAATACAGCAATCGTGCTTGGATTTTGCAACATCAATACCAACAAAGAGCATAGTAAAAACTCCTTAAAATATAAAAGTACGCTATGTTCCACTAACTCTATGTTGAATGTATCCTTGCTATATATAAAACGTCATGCGTTATCTAACTAATTAACAAATAAACATAGAGCTGTGGTTAGAGCCTAAGTAAACCAGTCAGCAATGCTGCAGTAGGAGGTAATACTAATCCACAGCGTCTAGAAAAATTATAGTAAATAAAAAACCAAATGAAAACTTAGTATTTACTATGTTTTCATTATACAAGGAGGTTAATATGGAGGCTCACCATCAAACAAGTATAAACAAATATACGGGTCATTTACCAGTAAACGTATTTAATACTGATGTTCAGGACTTTCCACCTCATTGGCATGAAAGGGTGGAAATAATTTACGTTTTGGGAGACGAACTTAAGGTTGGCTTGAACAATTCCGTTTATACCTTACATAACAGAGATATTCTTATCATTAATATGGGTGAGGTACATTATTTTTTGATGCAGCCCCAAAAATGCGACAGAATCATTATTCAATTTGATTTGTCACTGTTTGAAGAGATAGCAAACAATATTTCGAGCAGGCGACTATTAAATCCTCTGATTACCAGCAGTGCTCCCAGAGATAGCAATGCATTCTCTGTTCATGAATACTTTGAGCACAACATCCTGGATATTAGTAAAGAAATAAAGCATAAGGATTCCGGGTATGAATTTTTCATCGCTGCGAGGCTTTGTAACCTGGCTGCCGGTATGATCAGGTATATACCCAATGAAAAACTTTGCTCAGCTGAAAAGAATAAGCAAATGGCAAAGATAGAACTGTTGGAAAAAATCACAAATTATATTGACAGAAACCTGAATGAAGAAATCAGTCTGCTGGAGGTTTCAAAACATGTTAATTTCAGTATGTATCATTTTACAAGATTTTTTAAGGAAGCTACTGGCATGACCTTTTGGACATACCTGAACAATTATAAGGTTTCTAAAGCTGCAAACAGGCTAATTAATTCATCTGATTCTATTACAGAAATAGCTTTCAAATCAGGCTTTAACAGTATTAAAACCTTTAACAGGGTGTTTAAGCAGGTAAGAGGCTGTTCACCATCCGAATTTAAAAAAGCAATATCTGAGTAGTAATTAGCAAACATTGGCGAGTAAATTTCTATAAATTTCATATAATTAAGACATAAAACATCTTTCTAAAGCAATCATGTATAAATCATATTCGGCCGTGATGCGGCGTATTAGGAGGTTTTTATGTCCTACAAAAATTTCACCACATCAATTTTTTGTACAGCCTATGACCTTGAGATCGTAAAGAGAGACAATTTATTTGAGGAGTTATATAGCTTTTTTTCAAAGTATATTGATATTGACAAGGTATATCTTGAAACCTATCGCGGAAGTTCATATCTATCCAAGGAAGATATGCTGGTATGTAAAGAATTCTTTATGAGTAAAGGTATTAAGGTTTCCGGAGCAATAACCACCACTCAGAAATGTGATGTTATCTGGGACTTCCGCTCCTTCTGTTACAGTAATCCTGAGCAAGTAAAGGAGTTATGCGATATCGTCGCCTATTCTGCAAGTATTTTTGATGAGCTTATCCTTGATGATTTCTATTTTACAAATTGTAAATGTGATTTGTGTATTGAAACAAAGGGCAATAAAAGCTGGTCAGATTTCAGAACGGCTCAGATGACTGAGGTATCAAAAAAAATAGTTGAAACAGCAAAAAAAGTCAACCCCGGTATTAATATGATAATTAAATATCCCAATTGGTATAACCACTACCATTTTACCGGCTACACTCCGGGAGATCAGGTTAGTATTTTTGATTCCTTCTATACAGGCACTGAAACCCGCGATTCACAATACACTCAGCAAGTTCTTCAAAGGTATCTGGGCTATTTCATAATGAGATACTTTGAGAATATAAATCCGGGTAAAAACCTCGGCGGCTGGTTTGACACCTTTGACTGTTCCTTAAACGCATACGTTGAGCAATTGAACATGACCGTTTTTGCCAAGGCAAAGGAGATTACACTATTTTGTGCAAGTGCTTTGGCAACTGACTACAGTATATGTGTTCCAATCGCAGGCCATGTTTTCAGTGAACTTGACAAATATGTTGATACTCTTGGTGAGCCTATCGGTATTCCCTGCTACATTCCATTCAAATCAAATGGTGAGGATTTCCTCCATGGCTATCTTGGAATGCTTGGGCTGCCTTTGGATCCGACTCCTGTATACCCCGAGAACAGCAAGCTTGTGCTGCTAACCGAAAGTGCAAAAAAGGATCCTGTCCTTGTCAGTAAAATAAAAGCAAGTCTGGCCTCAGGAAATCATGTTGTTATCACCTCAGGTCTATTAAGAGCACTTAACAATGAACTGTCCGATATAGCAGAAATATACTATACTGATAAGAAGGCAATTGTGAGAAAATATGCTGTCACAATGGAAAGCTGCTCCTTTAAGGACTATTTTGACTCTGCAACAGAAATATTGATCCCGCATATTGACTATAAAACCAACGATACTTGGCAAAGGGCTGTTGCCATAGACAGCAATAACAATCACCCTGTTCTTCTTGAAAATAAATACAGTAACGGAAAGCTTTACGTACTCACAATTCCCGACAACCCGGGCCACATATACAGCTATCCTGAAGGAGTTCTCAATAACATCAGAGAAGTTGCGTCAAAGGAGCTGCCGGTGCATATTGAAGGTCCTTCCCAGGTAGGTTTGTTCCTGTATGACAACAATACCTTTGTAGTTGAATCCTTCAGAGATACAAACACCGAAGTTACAATTGTTGTCCATAAGGAAAATGCAGTACTTCGCCAGATTGCTACCAACAAGCACCTGGCCGGTGCCCAGATAGATATGATACCTGGAAATGGCGTAACCTATTTCAGGATATTCCTGAGACCGGGAACTTATAAGATTCTAGTAATAGAATAATTACTTGAACATGTTTATTAGTGGGTGTATCAATCTCCCATTAATGTATATGTAATATATGTGTGTACACTCCCTGAGTGTGAAAAAATCCGTGCTCTTCCCAGGCACGGATTTTTTCACTTGAGTGTACTTCTTCTGATAAAAGTCATATTCTCCAACGGCTTGACCTTACTATTATTAGCTACTCCACCGATTTAAGAGATTCTATCATACTCACTTTCTTCAACTTGAAATGCATCACTACATTTACAAGTATTGCAAATAAAACTGTAAGCACAGCAGCCATTATATAGCTGTACCATCGTATTTCTCTGCCAAACATGACAACATCGGTTTCTGCAGTTTCCAGAACAAATCTATTAAGCACAATTCCTCCAAGCAAACCCAAGCTGACATTAATTATTGTCAAAATTATGTTTTCTCGGAATACGTACTCAGAGACCTCCAGGTCATAAAATCCCAGCACCTTAATACTGGCTATCTCCCTGATTCTTTCGGTTATATTAATATTTGTAAGGTTATACAGTACAACGAAGGCCAACGCTCCTGCTGAAATAATCATAACAAAAACAATACTGTTCAGACTACCAACCATATCTGTAAAACTCTGCTGGTTGGCTCTTGTAAAGTTTGTCTGAAGTACTGCCTCTTTAGTGGCAAGCTGTGCGCCTAATTCATCCTCCGCCTGTTCCGACACTTCTCTCATTTTAACCAGAATGCTGTTTAATTGAGCTTTCTCTCCAAATTCTTTTTCATATAGAGTCTTTGTCATATATACATAATGCAAAGCATAATTTTCGTTAATTCCGGTCACTTTGACCTGAATATTTTTGAAGTCACCGTTCTTTATGATAATCGAATCCCCTACTCCAAGCTTCAATACCTTTGACAACTTTTCACCTATTACTACACCTTCATCTGTAAGCTTTATCGGTTCTTTACCCATCCTTTCATGAACCGAAATAAAATCACTTAATCCCTCATTATCCCCTGGTACTATGAGATTAATTTTTTGCCAGTTACCCTCATAGCCGGCATCATAATTCTTAAGCCTAACATTTAGCATTTTTCCAACGATGTCATTGACTTCCAGAGAATTGAAGACTTCCTGTCTTTCCTGTTCCTTGGCATTTTCATCCAAAATTACAATGGTATTGAATTTAAAAACTTCACCATACTGTTTGGGAACTATGCTGGAAATTGCATCCCTGATTCCAAAACCCGCCAGCATAAGGGCAGTACAGCCTGCTACACCCAGAAGGGTCATAAATAGCCTTTTTTTGTATCTGAATAGATTTCTTACAGTTACTTTACTGAAGAATTTAAGTCTGTTCCAGATAAAAGGAACTCTTTCCAGAAGAACCCTTTTCCCCATTTTTGGTGCCTTCGGGCGCATTAATGACGAGGGTTGCTCCATCAATTCCTTGTAGCAGGCAAAGTATACGGCTAATGAAGTACAAACCAGAGCACCTAATGTTATCCAGAACATATACTCACCCCTGAGCGGAGTAATTGTAGGTGGCAGACGGTAAAGTATACCATATGCGTTCCCTATAACAAACGGAAACAGTTTTAACCCAACGGTAAGCCCGACTATACTTCCCGTTATACTGGCAATGGCTGCATAAACAAGATATTTTGACGCAATGGCAAAATTTCCATATCCTAACGCCTTGAGGGTCCCAATCTGGGTCCTTTGGTCCTCTACCATCCTGGTCATGGTAGTAAGGCAGACAAAGGCGGCTACTACAAAGAAAAATACAGGAAATATCCTGGCTATAGCATCAACCCTTTGTGTATCCTCAAAATATGATGAATAACCCGGATTGTTGTTTCTATCCATTATATACCATTGAGGTTTTTTTATATCGTTGAGCTTTTCCTCAGCCTCGGCAAGTTTTTTTCTTGCATCGGCAAGTTCCCGGTCGGAATTCTCTTTTTGCTTTCTGTATTCTGACCAGCCTTCCTCGAGCTCTTTTTCGGCAGCCTTCAAATCTTCGACTGCTTTTTTTAGTTTATCAGCACCACTAGCACTTTGTTTCTCGGAAAGAAGCTTTTGTTCGGAAAGTGCTTTTACCCCTTGGTCAAGCTTAAGCTTTGTTTGCTTTAGTACTTCTTCCGTGGCGGCTGCCTGATCTGCAGGGAGAAAGGCCTTATTTTGCTCAAATGCTTTCAGCTGTTCGGAATACTGTTTTAACCCGTTCTCAAGTTCAGTTTCCTTTTTACTAAACTCGGCTTCCGCATATTTTATTTTTTCAGCAGCCAACCTTTTTTGCATTTCAAGTTGCTGTTTCCCGGCATTTAGTTCTGACTGATGCTTATTCAGCGTTTCAAGAACTTCCGATAGCTTTTGTTTTTGCTTGGCTTCACCTTCGGCAAGCTCTTTCTTATTATCATCAAGCTTTTGTTTGGCTTCATTGTACACTTCTTGGTAGCGCTGCGTTTCACGACTTTCAGCAACCCTTTCCAGTTTCTCCTTATGGGCTTCTATATAATCCTCATAGTCCTTGCTGAAAGCAGATAAATTCTCAGTAGCCTTTAATGTAAGGTTTATATCGGTGTATACCTCCATATTGAAGTCCTCTTCCGGTATGACAGCATACATTGCTACCGTACCGTTTCCAAGGCTTGAGGTTCCCTTCTCAAATGTGAGATAATACGGGGTTTCAATGTAACCCACAACCTTGTATCTGTCCCTTTTCAAATACCTGGATATGTCGGTATCCTCCTTGCCGGAAGCTAAAGATATATCTTTACCGATTGCTATATTACTTCCGGACGTACTGCCTTTTTCTATGGCACATTCTCCCGGCTTTTCGGGTAATCTTCCTTCAATCACTTTATATCTGTTAAGATAACCATTCTGATCTCCGGTAGTCTTTTCTAGGGGAATGGAATGTATCTTTGCAACCTTGTCCTCATATTCCGTTTTCACAATTGCATCAATTGTATAGGAAAGCATTAACCCTTTAATGTCCCCACCCTTTTCAACTGCTGCTATATCATCCTTATTAAAGCCGTATGTAGATACCAGCCTCAGATCCATCAGCCCGTAATCAATGAAGTATTTATCAGCGGTCAGCTGCATATCCGGGCAGGTAGCCTTGACCCCAGCAAAAAAACCGGTGCCCAGTGCGACAATGGCGAAAATAGCAATAAAGCGGCTTCTAGTCCGCCATAGTTCTCTCAATATATCTTTTAAATGAGCGTTTTTCATACAACTCTCCTTCAACATTCCATCTTATCATGGTGTTTTACCATTCAATATGTTCCACACCCGTTGGGTTGTCATTGGTTACCATACTCTCTACCTTGCTGTTCTTTATTCTAATTACTCTGTCTGCCATCGGGGCTATTGCCATGTTATGAGTAATAACAATTACCGTCATCCCGTTTAGCCTGCAGGTATCCTGTAACAGTTTAAGAATACTTTTACCTGTGGAGTAGTCAAGTGCGCCTGTAGGTTCATCACACAACAATAATTTTGGCCTTTTTGCAAGTGCTCTTGCTATGGCAACACGCTGCTGTTCACCTCCTGAAAGCTGAGCAGGAAAGTTGTCCAGCCTTTCACCAAGGCCAACCTCAACAAGTATTTTTTCAGCCTCGAGAGGATCCTTGCATATCTGTGATGCAAGCTCTACATTTTCCTTTGCAGTAAGGTTCTGAATCAAATTGTAAAACTGGAATACAAATCCAATATCATACCTTCTGTAGGTTATAAGCTGTTTGGGTTTAAATTCATTTGTTTTTTGGCCGTCAACAACTATCTCTCCCTCATCACAGGTATCCATACCTCCCAATATATTAAGGACTGTAGTTTTTCCCGCACCACTGGGCCCCACAATAACAACAAATTCCCCCTTATTTATTTCAAAATTTATACCGTTAGCGGCGTTAATAGTTACTTCACCCATTCTATATATCTTATACACATTTTTGAATTCAACAAACCCCATACAAACCTCCAAATCATATAATCGTCTTAAGTCTCCAGCAGTCTTTTGCAATAAAGTCATCAACTAAAAAATACAATCCTAGGATTGTATTTTTTAGTATTTCTAATATTTAATTATATATCAACAATATCTATAATTGATAGGTAGTATTAAGCTGTGCAAAAAATTTAACAATTATTCTTCCACGCTTCCATTCTTCCACTCTTCCATCTTTCTGCCGATTTCTTCACGAGTCTTTTGACATATTTCAGGAAGCTGTCCGCCAAATGCCTTTTCGGCCTGTGCAAATCCCTCATCGATAGCACTCATAAGTTTGTCGTACATTTCAGGATTATCATTTGATATGGCCTTTGCGAAAGCAACTATCCTGTCACTGACTGCCTGAACACCACATTCTCCATTTTCTGAAATTGCTTCTGCGGCGGCAGCCCTGGTTTTTTCATCTACAACTAATTCTTCCTTACCGGACAATACATCCTCAAAGGTTTTTCCCTGACTTCTTAAAAGTTCAGCCACCAAATCTCTAAGATGCTGAGTTGCCCTATTTGCCTCTTCCCAAAGTCGGTTAATTTCTTCTGCATTAATTTCTTTTGATTTTGTATCCTCTATATCACTTGTCTTCTTTTGTGTTTCAGTTGTCGGTGTCTTTCCTGCAAAAGCATTTGCTCCTGATGGTTTTTCATAGGTTATCGGCGTACTCTTAACTGAGTTTCCTAATTCCAGTACAGCAGCTTCTTCATTTGCTAAAGCTGTTTGAGTTGAACCGGGACTATTTGTCTTCTTTGAGTTGTTATAGCTTCGTGCTACTCCATGATTGGTATTAACTCCATTTATCATAACTAACCTCCTTACTTTATTCCCAATACTAACAACAATATAAATGTTCTGTAATTAAACTTTCGGCAGTAATATCCATTTACTTGAGTACTTCCTATATATCCGGTATAAACCAGCCTCCCGAGGGGTATAAATAATAATGCCACTTTCGTTCTTTACAGCTATCTCTTTCCTCTTCGCGACATTCATATCCATATGAAAGTGAGTAATTAATCGCCAGGTGAAAATATGATAATTCAGTGTGAAAGGAAGGAATTTATTCTACAGGATGACAAGATAGCCATAACACGGGATGATAAGTTTATTGGTTACGGCAAGGTTATCGCAGTATTGGATGAGCACGTCCTTGTAGATGTTGACGAAAATGCCAGCAAGTCATTATTTGAAATTTTCAGTGAAGAAATACCTTGTGATTTTACTTTTGTTAATGAAAAATATTGTCCAAAAAGCAATGAATTGAAGAAAGAGATAGAGGGCAGGTGAAATAATACCTGCCCTTATTGATTTATAACGAAGCAGTGTATAATATCTGTTTCATCTTTTTGTTCACAAGTTGTTCGCAAATTTATCACAAAATATTAACTTTTTCTTCGTAAAAAGTACATAATTTTAGTCTAATATTTAAGCATAGGAAAAATAAAAACAAAGATTGGAGGAGTTAGTATGGATAATTTCAACAATAATAACTACAATGACTTTAATAATTTTAACAATGACTTTAGAAACGACAATATGTACAGCCAAAGTCCGCATAACTATGACTATAATAATCAAACATATTATAAGGAAATAATTGTTCAACCTAAGAGAAAAAAGGGCGGCAGATTCGTTACTTATCTGGCATTGATTTTGGTAACATCGCTGATCACCGGTATCACAGTTGGTGGTACAATGTATTCAAGTTTTTCTAAACAGCTGAACAGCCAGGTAGGTGCTTTGAAGCAAACGTCGGCGCTAAGCACAGCATCGGACAGCTCCTCAGCGGCGGCAAAGCTCTCAACAACTACCGATAGTATTAAAGCGACAAACCTTTTCAATACAAGTTCAGGTGATCTGACTGTTGCACAGATTGCCAAAAAAGTCGGACCATCAATAGTTGGAATTAAAATGTCAGTTAAAACAACAAGACAGTCGGCTTTTTACGGTAGCAGATCTTCAACCTCTGATTCCGAAGGCTCGGGAATTATTTTTACAGAGGATGGCTATATTATAACAAACTATCATGTTGTACAATACGCCGACCCTAAGAGCGGTGCGACTAATACTACTCTGACAGTTTACCTGCCCGATAAAAGAGAAACAACAGCTAAATTTATTGGCGGCGACAGTGAGAATGATTTAGCAGTATTAAAGATTAATTTGCCTGACCTTCCTGTTGCTGAGCTTGGCGATTCTTCAGATCTTGAGGTTGGTGACCCTGCAGTAGCAATAGGTAATCCGCTGGGTATGGAATTTGCAGGCTCGGTTACTTATGGAGTAATCAGTGCTCTTAACAGGCAGCTGTCTACAGGCGATAACAGTATGAGCCTTATTCAGACAGACGCAGCAATAAACCCGGGTAACAGCGGTGGTGCACTGGTGAATAAAAAAGGTCAGGTAGTTGGAATCAACTCAGCCAAAATTTCAGTTGAAGGTGTTGAAGGATTGGGGTTCGCAATTCCGATGAACACAGCAAAGCCCATAATAGATCAGCTTAAAACCTATGGTTATGTAAAAGGAAAACCCCTAATTGGTATTACAGCTCAGGAGGTTACCGAAAGCATCTCAAGAATGTACGATCTTCCAGTGGGTGTTTATATTTCAGAAGTCACAGCAGGAGGCGCGGCTGAAGCTGCCGGCATGAAAAAAGGAGATGTACTTGTTGAACTGGGCGGTACTAAGATAAAAGGTATGTCGGACCTGGATGCAGTAAAGAAAAAGCACAAGGCAGGTGATACTGTAAGTGCTGTAGTCTCCAGGAATGGCAGCCAGGTATCCTTAAAAATAACCTTTAGTGAGGATAAGTAAAATATATTTTAAAGCAAGACGCCCGTGAGTACTCACGGGCGTCTTGCTTTTGCTGAACTAAAGGGCTATTATGCACCTATTAATTCGGCAACCTGCTTTTGGAGTGTATTAAGCTGCTTTTTCATTGCTGCTGTTTCTGTCTGCTGCTTTTTAACAACAGCTGTAAGGACTGCTACTATATCCATTATAGAAATTGCTTTGGAATCAGAGGTTGTGAATATTTCCGGAACCTCTTCAGCTATGAATCCGATATTATGTCTTTTCACATAATTATTCTTATAGTCAAAGGTTACAGGATTGAGTTTCTTTAACAATTCCACAGCAGTTTTAAGCTGAAGCTCTTCTATGTTTTCCTTATATTCTCTTGAAGATGTCTGAGCAACACCTGATGCGGTAATATTGCTTGCTTTAACTTGGCCATTAACCTCCAGTTTTACCCCTTCAGCAGGCTCGGTATCGGTGCCGATACCAACTTTCCCTGAAGTATAAACCGTAACAGTTTCTGTTCCTTCGGAAGTATGGAGCTTAGTATGCCTGTGTCCTTCCAGAGATACGGGTTGTTGACTGTCTGAAGCTCCTGCAAGCCATACTTTATCTTCAGCATCCCAGGATAACTTACCTACTGTATTACCAGAAACTGTAATCCCTTCATTCAGTGTGAGAGTACCGTTCACATCCAAATCTGTTACCGACAGTTTGCCGTTTATAGCTGCGTCTCCAACAACATCAAGCTTTTTCTGAGGGGAAGTATTGTTAATTCCCACATTTCCGCTCTTTACTGTCAAAGTACCTGTAATGTTGGTAATCTCGGTATGGTTATGACCGCTCAGGGAAATATCCTTCAAAGTTCCGTCTATCCCGGCCTGCCAGGTTTTACTTGTCTCATTCCATTTGATCTGGGCTTTCTTTTCGTTGGCTGCACGGGTTAACTCAATACCTTGTCCAACATTAAGGCTACCGGTAACATTGGCATTTGCTGTATTTATCGTATCCACTCCGAGGGCTCCGGTAATTGTAGCTTCTGCTGCAGTTAGCTTATTCGCACTTATAGTCCCTGTAATTGCCGCTTCTGTTGCAGTTAACTTATTGCTGATATGAGCATTTCCCTCAACATCCAATTTTTCTGCAGGGGTTGCTGTACCAATACCGATTTTTCCCCCGCTTACTGTCATAGCACTTGTTATGGATGTGAGTTCATTATGATTATGATCACTAAAGCATAGAGTTTTTAATTCATCGCTTGTTCCTGCCTGCCAGGCATCACTACTCTCATTCCAAATAAGTAATGCGTTACTGTCGTCTACACCGCCGCGGAAAACTTCAATACCTGCATTTTTCTCAGCTGCCTTTTGCTGCTGAGCATACTTGTTAAGTGTAATGATATTGTCTTCAACCTCAAGGGTGGTAGTATTTACTTTAACAACTTCCCCATTGACGGTAAGGTCACCTTCAACTGTCAAGTTCTTTGTTATCAGCGCACTGGCAGCTTTTAAGGAACCATTGATATCGGCCTGATCTCCCTTCAGGGTTCCTTCAGTGGAAATTATACCGGTAACACTAATACTCGTGGCCTTGATACTTCCATCAACATCAAGCTTGGCTTCTGCTGCTGATTTACCTATAGCTATGTTTCCTGTGCCGTCAACATATACTACTTTTGTGTCACCGGAATATAAGCTGTTGTGGGTATGGTCAGCAAGGGATATAGTTTTCAAATCGTTGCTATAACCGGCCTGCCATTCATTATGGTCCTCATTCCAGTACAGCATCGCTGGGACTTCACCTTTTCTGGATACCTCAAAACCTACCTCGGCCGAGATTTTTCCTCCGAAGGTAGCACCTCCTGCCACTTCCACATTATCCTTTATTGTGATTTTTCCATCAACTATTGCATCTCCCGCCACATCCAGCTTGGCCGTCGGATTTGTTCCAATACCTACGTTACCAAATTCATCTGTCTTAACTGCGACAAACTTATCACCTATAGAGTATAATCTATCGTGTGTATGTTGGTCATGGAGCAAAACTTCACTAAGATTATCTCCAACACCGAATAACCATTTCTGGTTATTTTCATTCCATACTATTTTTGCAGGTTCAAATTCCGGTCCTCTATCCACTTCTATGCCGTTATTTAGAGAGAACCCGCCATTTACCTTGAGTACTCCGTTTATTTCAGCACTTCCGGCTGATAAGGTTCCTGTTACCGATGAATTACCTTTAATAGACATATTTCCGCTTACAACAGCATTTCCGTTGACATCAAGCTTTGCTCCCGGTGTTTGGGTGCCAATACCCACCTTTCCTGTACTGTCGGTACTGATAAAGCTTTCCTGTCCCATACCAATAACCCATTGATCGGTATCCTTAAGCCACTTGATTACAGGCTTAGGCTCTGCACCTCTATCAATCTCAATTCCGTCTTTTACAACAAGGCTTTTCTTAATATATGCACTTCCGGCAGTTAAATCCCCCTCAACAGTTGCAGCTGAAGTTTGCAGACTTCCGTCCTGGTTAATCTTCAACATATTCTGGCTATTGGTCATTCCAATTTTCCAATTGTCGTTTACTTCATCCCAAGCCAGGATTGCGCTATTCTTATCAACCCCTCTGTATACTGTAATTCCGGTATCAACTTCTTTTAAATCTCCGGAGTCGAACCTGTTCATTGTAATGGAATTGCCTACTATTTCGATGTTTTTGCTGCCAATCCTCGCCAGGTCACCCTTGACTTCAAGGTTTCCAAGTACAGACAAATCCTGACCTACTGCAAGGTCATGGGCTATATCTATATTTCCTGATACACGTGTACTAAGTGCGAGAATATCACCTTTTTCATTATAAATCTGACCATGACTGTGCAATGAATCGGCATTTTTATGGTCAGTGAGCTTTTTCCACGAATCTCCTGATGGAATTTCGGCCAGTTCCTTCCCCACTCCCATTTTCCAGATTCCGTTCTTATGATCCCAGATAATTTTTGCGTTATCTTTATTTTTACCACGATATACTTCTATGCCGCTCTCATTAAGAGGAGGCTCATCTCCTCCAAACTTATTGAGAAGCAATGTACTGTCTTCTACTTCATCAACTATCTGCTTTGTGACGTTTTCAACTGAATTCAACTGACCTAAAATTTCCAGGTCTCCGCTTATTGTCACAGGACCGTCTACAGCTAATTTCCCGGTTACTTTTGTATTTTTACTGATGTTGATGTCGCCACCGGAATTGACACTTATTACAGGGGAACCTTTTTTATCGCTTAATGTACTGTGCTTGTGCAGTGCATCTGCAGATGAATTTTCAGTGAGTGTGTCCCAATTATCTCCGTAAGGAAGTTCCCTCATATCACCCCCTGTACCGATCATCCACTTTTGGGCAGCCTCGTTCCAAATTATTTTCGCATTGGTTTTATCTCCACCTCCGCGGTATACCTCCAGGCCTCCTTCATTATTTAAAGGTGTACTTGTACCAGAATACTTGTTAACGATAATTGTATTCTTATCAACCTGAATGGTTTCAACATTGGTTACTTTTTTTACACCGTCAACCTGGAGATCCCCTTTTATGACAACAGAACCCTCCATGGAGACGTCACCCTTAATGGAAGCATTACTTTCAACCGAGATATCACCAATTACTGCTACATCACCGGCGATATTTACGTTCCCGTCATTATCCACATTAACTACTGCTGAACCCTCTTCATCAACAAGACTGCCATGCTTATGAAGTTGATCAGCATTTCCACCATGAGTAAGATATTCCAATTCAATACCGCTGGGTATGGCAGATAAATTTGAGCCTATTCCTATTTTCCAACTGTCACTGCCTTCATCCCAGATCAGTCTTGCATTCTGTTTATCTTCTCCCCGGTATACTTCCAATCCGCCTTCAAAAGTGGAGGAGTTTCCGTTACTAGACTTATTTACCACAACGACACTTTCTGTGACTACCTGCTGTACTTCCTTGTACTCTGTCTTTTTGTTTGCAATAAGCTCTCCCTCTACAATAAGGTTCTTTGCAACAGAAAGATCTGAATAAACTTTAACATCTCCGGTTGGAGTTGCGGCCATGACAAGATCTCGGTCGCTATTGTAGATTTCACTGTGGCTATGAAGGATATCAGCATTCATTCCAGTGGTAAGGTCCTGCCATGATTTACCATAAGGAATATTGTACATATCGGTTCCAAGACCTATTTGCCAGCGCTTATCGTCTTCATTCCATACCAGTTTTGCATCAGTGTCTCCACTTGGAACTTCAATTCCACCCTTTGCTACAATACCTCCGGATACAATTACCTTGTTTTTGATATTTACATTTCCGTTATTATCGGCAATAAGAGCGGCTTTACCATCTGTATCACTGATGGTGGTGTGCTTGTGAAGATTATCGGCATTTGAGCCGCTATGCAAGGTATCCCAATCGGGACCATAGGCCAGATCATACATTCCGCTTTTCTCATCAAACTCATTTTCTTCGGTGCCGGCCTTCCATTTTTCCTTGGCCTCATCCCAGACCAGCATTGCATTTGGTATTTTTTCACCTCTGAATACCTCAATACCACTACTTTGCATTCTGGGCCCTTCTTCATCCTTCTTTGGGGTATACTTGTTTATTGTAAGCTTATTTCCTGATATCTCTACAGTCGGGGTGTTCAAAGTTGTACTGTCACCGTTTACCTTTAGCCCCCCTGCTGCTGTCAGATTCCCCTTGACAGTGGCAGTTTTTTCAACATTCACAGCTCCATTGGAGTCTATTCTGAATACCTCGCTATTATTGGCATTGACGATAAGATTACCATTGACATTTAGGTTTCCGTGGGTTTTTATTTCACCGCTGATAACCTTACCGGAAAATTTGGTATATGGAGAATTAACACTTAGCCCATCATACTCACCAAGTGACTTGTCAATTAATCCGCCTATGCTTGGCAGATTTAGTTTATCTTTTTCCCCAAGATAAATTTTAGCAAATTCCTGGGATGTGCCCTGAGTAACAGCATTTTTACGGATTTGGGTTGTCCCTTCCACATTCTTTTCAGATATTTCAGCTATAACTTTAGCTCCTGAATTACCTGCCCCCAGCCTTACCCTCGCAAGAATGATATCCTTGCTTGGATCCTTTGGCGGAATATCACTGTGGCTTATTTTGCTTCTTTCCCAAATATGGATTTCATTGTCCCCGCCTTTTTTGCTGTCCTTATCCACAAATGCCTCTTCATAAGACACTGTAATATATATGTCTTTATCTACATCATATCCTGATAAATCCACAGGGCTGTCAGGATGGCTGTCACAAATCCATATCTCCTGACTGAACATCTCGTTTGTTTCTTCATTCTTTATTCTATTAAGTGCAAGACCCTGGGATATCGTAACCTTTGGGGAACCTACCACAGGGTTGACAGCCAGGCCGTCTACCACTCCCCAATCGTGAAAAAATCTGTTATGTAGTCTTTGAAGCTTCATATGGTATTCCTGCTCAAGCTTAAGGTCTTCTTCTTTAAGCAGCAAACCATTAAAATACTTCATACGCTTGATTTCGTTTGACATTTTATGTTCCTCCGAATTCTCAAATTTATGAAACCCTCACATTGGATTAAGTACCTGTTTCCTCTTTAGGCATCAGATCTTCCAAAACCTGTAACGCCCCGCTGATTCTCAATAATGTCTGTGTCAGGTTGGTACGTTTAATTTCCAGTTCCTCCAGTATCTTTTTACCGTTTTCAAACTCACCTTTTAGTTCATTAATACGCGCTTCCAATTGTTCTTTCATTTTCATCTCCTCCAGTCATATACTTGTAATTCTTTACCTTATTTAAGAAACCTTAAGGGCTGCAACTTTTTTCTTTAGCTTGTTCAAGAGTTTCTCCTGCTCCTTTACCTCACTTACTAAAACCGTTATGATTTCCAGCGGACTTATTGCCTTCTTATCACTTGTGGCAAATACCCCCGGTACATCCTCAGCTATAAATCCGAGAGTTGTTCTCTTATTATCTCCCTTAAAATTGAATTCTACAGGGTCGAGAGCTTCAAAGGCAGCTTGTGCTTCTGATTGCGACAATTCAGATACATTCTCCTTATATTTCCCCGATGAAGTGTAGTACAGATTTCCATCCACATATGTACCTCCGCTGGCATATAACCGGAGTCTGTCTCCAGCGGTACCATGAAAGGAATAGCTTACTGTCCTGTAATAACCGCAGGGATTTGTTACCCAGCTGTACGGACAGTTACTTACGAATTCACGATATGTAACTGTTTGCCAGTTGGAATCATTTGCTATGCCTATTTCAAGGGTCATATTATCTTTGCCGCCTCTGAGTGTATCAGAGTAGTACCTGATCCACGCGGCATCTCCGGAACCTCCGTATGGATCTCTCGGCCACATTATGCCTTTGACATCACAGTTTCCGACCCCCGGAATGATAGCCCCTTTTGCTACAAGGTTTCCTGCTACTTTCATTGAGCCGTTTACATCCAAATGATCCCATACAGATACTTTTCTTTCCTGACCTGCTGACCGGTTACCCACAATCATCAAAGTTTTATACCCTGATGTATCATTGGATATTTCAGCATTTCTGGAGGATAGTTCTGTGTAGCCGCTCCATGTTGAACTAAACCTCAGCGGATTTGTATTGGTCATGATATTGGTACGTTCTTTCACATCAAGACTGTCCATGGGTGTATTTGTTCCTATTCCCGTCCCACCCGAGGACATAAAACTGATATTGTCGTTCCAGTCATTTGAGATACCAATATCTAAAGTACAAGCTTCTCCACTTCTCGGATAATATTTAATCCATGCACCATCCCATAACCCTCCACCCGGGTCACTTGGGAAAACTATCCCGTTATTACCGCTCCCCGAAGTAACATTAAGTACCTGAGAGAGCTGCATATTTCCGTTAATATACAGAAGTCCGTTTACATCCAGTCTGTCCCACAGGGCTACCTTTCTGCCCTGGCCCGCTGATTGGTTACCAACTATCATAAGTGTCTTGTGGTAGGTAGTATCGTTACATATTTCTGCCTGATTTGTTGAAAGATCAGGAAATGCGGTCCATTCAGAGGTGAATCTAATGGGGTTGGCTTTACTCATAAGTCTTACACTGCCCGAAACGTCAAGTTTATCAGCAGCGGGCCTGTATGTCCCAATACCTACATTTCTATTGGAGCCCCAGGCCAGTGCCACTTTTTGCCCATTCTCCGTCGTGCCCAGAATACCACTTTTAATTCCGGATAATACCGGTCCTTCTACCTCCAGTTTCCCGTAGGGTCGTTCTTTTCCATACCAGGCCAAAGCCGTTATGGAATTATCTAAAGACATTAGAATTTCTTTGGGAACAGATATGTTTGCCTTGGCTGAAACTGTACTGGATGCTTCAACATTTAGTACCGTTCCTCCCTTCGGAGAAAACAGTCTGCTGTGTCTGTGTTCGGAAATAAAAGATTTTTTATCAACAAGCCTGTCCCAAGCCTTACCATGACAAATGGGGTTCAGGTCAACACCGACTCCCGCAGTCCATCTCTTGTCATTTTCCAGCCAGACAATGCGCGCATCAGGTTCTTCAGCATTTCCTCCACGGAAAACCTCCAGGCCGCCATCCCTAAGTCCCCATTTTGTAGGATCACCAATATTTATACTGTTGACCTGAAATATATTCTCCTCTGTCTTAAATTCAGAAGTAACTTCTCCATCTTTTTTTGATATCAATATCCCTTGGAACGACAGATCTTTATCTATAACTACCTCTCCATTAAATCTCACGGAATTTGAGTTAATACTTAATCGTTCCCCTTCAGCATTTACCTCTGTCTCCATAAATGGCATTCCGTCAGGACTGTCACCCAACTTGTATATGAACTTTTTCAGTTCAAGTACTCGTGCATAGGGACCTGCATATACTCTTAGCGGAGTACCGTCGGTATCGGTATCAAAAATGCAAGTATTGTCTATGATAACTTCCTCATAGGAGCCAGAGCCATCACTGCTGTTCCTTTGTACAGTTTTGGGTACAACTCTTGCCAGCAATATATTCTTTTTATTGTCTTTGGGCTTAACAGTACTAAAACTGAGTTTTCCCCGTTCCCATACGTGTATTTCTTCGCCCTGACCTCTTTCTCTATCCCTGTCGGCACCAGTCTCGCAATAGCTGACAGTTATATATACATTCTCGTTTGCGCTATATTCTGAAAGATCAAGCGGATTGTCCGGATGTCCCTCATATATTAATATTTGTCTGCTTGAGCTTTCTTTGACATCCGACTCTTCTATTCCATAAACTAAATCCAGGGCAGCTCCTTCTGTTACAATCACTTCCATGCTGCTGTCAATTACCGGCTTGACCTCAAGTCCGCACACTATTCCCCATGTATGAAGATAGCGGTTGTGAAATCCTTGAAGTCTTCTTATGTAATCCTTATCCTGTTTATAGTCTTCCGCTTTTAAAAGGAGTCCGTCAAAATAGTTCATTCTTTTAAGTTCTTTTCCCATTTGCCTCTTCCTCCGGATACTCAAAATACTGCCGAACATATTCCCATATGCCAAAACCGTTTATCAGGAAACAGAGGCCTCTTCTTTTTGTATCAGTTCCTCCAATACCTGAATTGCTCCGTTTATTCTAAGCAGCGTATATGTAATATTTGAACGCTGCATTTCAAGTTCTTCCATCACCTTTTGTCCGGCCTCAAGTTCGGCTTTTAATTCGTTTATTTTTAACTCTAATTCTTCTTTCATTCCTTAACCCTCCATTATTTAATTTTTTCTCGAAGCTATCTGTTCAATATCTTGCTGCAGCTTTGCTATAACCTTCTTTTGATCTTTTACAACACTTGTGAGTACAGTTATTATTTCCATTGGGCTTATGGCCTTCTGATCATTTGCGGCTACAGCCTCCGGCATATCCTCAGCTATAAAGCCCAATGTTGTCTTTTCATTATCTCCCTTGAAATTAAAGCTTACCGGATTCATTCCATCAAGAATCTCCTTTGCCTTTTTGGTTGGAAGAGCCTTAATATTTTCCTTTAGTTCACGTGAAGAGCTGTAGAAGAAATATCCATCGACGTATACTCCTCCCGAGGCATAAAGCCTTATGCGGTCTCCTCCGCCATAGTATCCTCCCGTGCCCGGGTCATTTGCTATACCTATTTCAAGAGTCATGTTTTCCCCGCCACCGCGGTTGGTATCGGAATAATATTTGATCCACGCTGCGTCGCCGTCGCCACCGTAATAGTTTTTGGGGAAGGTAATACCATTGTTATCTCCTCTGCCCACACTTGGTACAATGGCGCAGACAGACTGAATATCGCCGTTTACCTGCAGATTCCCGTTTACATCCAGCTTGTCCCATATGGATACCTTCCTGCTTCCTCCTGATCTGTTACCCACAATCATTAAGGACTTGTATTGTGAAGTATCATTACAAATTTCAGCCTGATTTATGGCCTGATCCGGGAACCCACTCCAGGACGATGTGAAACGCAAAGGATTTGATCCGCTCAGGACACGCATCCAGCCGTTGACATCCAACTTGTCGCTTGGATTCAGTGTTCCTATACCAACGTTACCTGATGCCATAAGAGCAATATTGTCATTTGCATCATTTGAAGTTCCTAATTCGAGAGTACAAGCTTCTCCGGTTCTGGCATAATATTTTATCCATGCAGAATCTCCCGAGCCTCCTCCGGGATCACTGGGAAAAATAATTCCGTTTCTGCCATTTCCGGCACTTGGAGTCAAAGCCTGTGAAAGCTGCATATTTCCGTTTACATACAAGAATCCGTTTACATCCAACCTATCCCATATGGAAACCTTTCTGCCCTGTCCGGCTGATTGGTTTCCTACTATCATAAGAGCCTTGTGATAATTAGTATCATTACTTATCTCAGCACAATTCTTGTTATTATCAGGAAGTCCTGACCAGGCTGAAGTAAATCTAATGGGATTTGACTGACTTAATATTCTCAAGGTACCGGTCACCTCAAGCTTATCATCGCTGGGGCTCTGAGTGTCTATACCTACATTGCCCTTGCTGTTCCAGGAAATTATAGGTTTTTGCCCACCTTCGGTGGTCCCCAGGATTCCACCCTTAAGTCCATAAAGAACAGGACCATCAACATTAATCCCTGCAAACTGCTTACCGTTTCCGAACCATCCCAAACCATGAGAAGTATTATCAGAAGCTCTCAGAAATAATGTTTTATCGCTCAGACATAGATTTCCGGCAACCGAAAGATTTCCGTATGCATCGGTTTTTAGAGCTTCTCCTCCGTCATAGCTCAGAAAAGTATGTTTGTGGAGATCATCAACAATGTCATTCTTAACAAGCCTCTCCCATTTAGGTCCATAGGCAATATCGAATATCTCATTGCCATACCCGGCTTGCCAATGGCGTCTTTCTTCCGACCATACAAGCCTTGCGTCAGGAGAGTCCGTAGTCTCACCTCTGTACACCTCCAGTCCGCCATCCTGACGTTTCCATTCTCCCTGTAGAGGCCTGCTGTTAACCTGAACAAAGCAGTTTGAAACCATAAGTTCATTGGCTTTAGCATCATCATTCTGGAGTTTTCCGTTTACAATCAAGTCTCCTTCAACGTTAACTGAGCCAGAAAAATATGTATTTTTGGCATTAACCTCAAGACCTATCCCAGAATTTCCTCTGTCCAATGCCCTAATATATGGCATACCTGCTACATCATCACTTATTTTAAAAATGATTTTTTCCAGAGCAAAAACACTTCCTGCCGGCCCGGCATATCTTCTGAGGGGGGTTCCATCTTTATCAGTATCGTATATACAGTCCCTACCCAGGTATTTTTTGTTGTCAATATTTTTAATAACAACTCTGGCAAGTATAATATTGGCCTTCTCGTCTTTAGGCTTATTTTGGTCTATTTTTATCCGACCACGTTCATATATATGTATCTCATTACCCTTACCCTTTTCAAGGTCATCCTTATCGGCAAGCTCTTCCTCATACCTTAAGTAAATATAGTAATCATTATTGCCGCTGCAATTGGACATATCAATTACACTGTCTGGGTGGTTCTCAGGAATATAAATATACTGGCTTATACTTTCACCGTTCTCCTCGACAACCTGATTTATTGCAATTCCTTCTTTAACAACAACTTTCAAATCTTGTACCGACGGTTCAACCTCAAGACCTGCTACAATACCCCAGGTATGCAGATACCGGTTATGCAGCTGCTGAAGCCTCATCTGGTATTCCTGATCAAGCTTATAGTCTTCAGCGTCCAACAGGAGTCCGTCAAAATAGCGCATTCTCTTTAATTCTTTACCCATTGCCACTTCCTCCGGATATTCATAATGTTTAAAACTTAATTTGTTGCCTAATCTTCATTCATACCGCCAATAAGTGTCTCTTTTCCGACTCTTGAACTGCTCCCGATTTTCATTGAAGGTATTTTTACATTAAGCCTGTAATTTGTATAGAATGGTTTCTCGGCTTCAATAACCCTGCGCATCAATGCGACCTTGCTGTTCAGTATGCTCCTGTTATGGGCAGGGATAATAGTGTTAACAGAAAAGAAGCAGGGTGATGAGCCGCCAATCATGGTATTGCTTCCGATCTCTCTTGATTCCCCGATTCTGGCAGTTTCATGAAACTCATCAATTGTTATTGTTGTTTCATCTCCGGCATAAAGCTGGAGGTATTCCAGTAAACCGTTGGTTGTCCCTCGTTTCTTGTAAAGCTGAACGATGGCACTAATAATATCCCTGTTTATTGTTGAGCGTGCCTGCTCCAGCGGAAGGAGTTGAGTGGGTTCGGCATCCTTCTCTTCCTTGTCTTCTTTTCCGTAAAACTCTGTAGTATTCTCAAGCTCAAGAGCCACCCATCCTGCCAGCCACTCCAAAAATTGCGGAGGGGTTTGAGCCGGATCAAGATATCTGTCGAATTTGTCCAGTAGTCTCTCTATTCCTATAGTCTCCTGAAAATCTGTTCCCCCGGTCAGAATCTGTTCAAAGGCCTTAAGAAATCTTCCGAGAAAATAATCCTCATCCGCCTCTGTATTTCCCTTCTGAAATATTCTTGGAAGGTATTGAGTATATTTACTGTATTCCTGACTCATGATTCCACCTCGATATTTAATTCTTTTAACTTAATGAGTTGGTATGGTTTAACTTCCGGTGACTGTAAATCAATATACCTGACATGGTCAACCCCGGGAATTCTCTCAATAAGATAATACAAGTCGGATTTATAGAGATTTCGTCCAAGGGGCCACCCTTTTTTGGCTTCTCCTCCCCGGATTGGATCTATATGTTGCTCTATTACACCTCTTATGAAGTCAGCCAGCTTTTTATCCCTGGCCGATACCGACATATTTATTTTGATTTCCTGATAGTCAGGATCTACTACATGAATACGGTTTGTAATAACCCTTCTTTCAGATAGATACTGCTTTACATACTGTTTTATACCATAGGTTTCCTTCATCAAATCGGTTTGATTCGATGTCGACACAATAAGGATTACCGATACATGTCCGAACTGTTCCGTTTCTTCTGATTTCTTATTTTCCATATCCCTGTTTGCAAGGCATATGCTTCTTACTGCAAGATCAGGGAAAGTTTCCTTAATACCGGGTTTCTCCAGCAAAGCTCTGCAGGCCAACAGTTCATAGTCTTCAACAGTAACTGCTCTGGTACATTCAGATAGCTGCTGAACACCCCGGCGTATACCGGAGGCAAGCTCCTCACCTTCCTCAAGTTTAATTCCCAATAGATTAAGAAAGTGTATGTAGTTTTTTTCAGGAATCTGATCAATACGGTAGATAATCATTTCACACAGCCAGGCAAATAATTCTATAAGTGTAATACCGGGATCCGAAGGATTGTGATTTGTCCATTCGGGAGCATATACAGGAATCAGGGATTTAGCTTCCTTAACCAGTTCCTCGAAAGTAATGTTGTCCAGATTTTGTAATGGCAGCGACATTTTTCTACCTCCTTTCATATTTTTATGGCTATTTATTAATTAATTTTGGTTTTTATATACCGCCTGAGTTCTATAATGTAATGCAGTAATCGCAAATTATGGCTCCTGCAGCATCACTTATCTTATTAAGGTATTCTCTATCCTCCTTAAGGATTTCAGGTAATCGGCATCCGTCTGCTGCATTGCTGACATCATGGATTACCTTCGTATCGCGATTTAAAAGATATGGGAATTGAAGGTCAGGCTTTTTGTTAATAAGGTGTTCCCCGCTGAATACCAGTTCATCCTCTTCAAGGAAAACGTCCCCTGACATCACCTCGGTGATCTTTAGGGATACAGTGTCGGTATATTCGTCATTTCGGCTTAGGTAAACAATATCACGGGGTTCCAGTACAGCCATTTTAATGAAAAATGTTTCCTGTCCTGCCTTTATCTCATTTAATATAAAGGAACGTATACTCAAATCCTGTGTAACAGCTGTTTCAATATCGCTGCCAACAGGATAATTACAGCTTAAAGGGTCCCCACTGTCTGTACAGCATTCAAGTATATCTCCATCAACAGATTTAATAACCAGCTTTTCCACAGGATAGTTCCTGTATTTAAGATCTATTTTGTGACCTTCTCTGAAGCCCTTTACCAGCAAAGTCTTGACAGGCTTGTTTTGTTCCAGCTTTTCAGCCAGCGCAAACACGATCCTGTTGTCCCTGCTTTTGACAGCACTGTATGTGGGATAGGGAATTGACGGTTTATAGAACCCGTCCTTCAGTTGCTCTAAATTCAGCGTATAACACTGGACCGAGGATATTATATTTATAAAGGGGATATAGTCGACCCCTGGGGTATTCTTTATCACTGTACATACCTCAGATATATACAGATTCTTTCCCAGTGTCCAGCCAGTCTTTTCCTGTCCGCCGTGAAGAGGATTTAAGAATTCCCGGAGATTATCCATAATCTGTCCTTCAATTATTTTTCCGGACTCTGGATTAGTATATTTAACTGTTGCCTCCACACCTATCCGTATATAATCTGGGCCTATTACATCCAGGCGAGGATAGTCAGAGGTGTTAAGAACAGCCGCAATCCTCTCGGAAAGGTATTTGTCTATTTCATTCAGCATCTCCTGGCTGGGCACAGGTTTCAATCCGGAAATTTCTGGCACTACTATAACAGTTGCTTTTCCCGGTGTAAAATCCAGGTCTCTGTTCATGGTAGGGAAACACTTAACCAGTGCTATCTGAGGAGCAGCCTCCCTTACCAGCCATTCAACATCCTCACAGGTTATACCTCTGTCCCAGCTTTTTAAAGTATGTGGTCCGCGTATTTTTGCATCTTCGATTTCCTCCTGATCAAAGCCTCCGTCAGCAGGAAAAGGATTTGTAACTGAATCAATTTCAGCAAAGTTATCCCACATCTTTTTAACTGTATCTGCCCTTACGTTTCCTTGTGCACCACCGCCGAATCTGTAGTCCGAGGTAATATTCTCCTTACCTGCCGGTGGAATCATGCCATTTTTACCGTCACCAAAAGTAATAATACCGCTGCCCGAATCCAGCATATAATGTCTGCTTTCCAGACCCGACAGTGAGAAACTCTGTACTTCGGTCCATGTTATGGGATCACCTTGCCCCAAGGTTTCGCGCACCTTCACAAGCTGTCCAGGCAAAACCGGTGTTCTGGCAAACTGGAAGGTCTGACTGGGCTCCCCATTACTTGAACCGATTATTTCAGCTTTTACAGTAGAAGCATTGGCAGCCCATACTGTATTTGAATAAATGGCATTGATTCTAGGTAACACGTTGAATCCCCCCGATTCAAGCCTTGCACGTATCCAATACTGTACAGTCCCAAAAAGAGCAGTCTTTTCAATATCCACAGGTATTGCCAGCTGCTGTATTTCTCTTCTTGTGAAATCTCTGACAGCATCATTTACGCTCAAGGTGAGCCATTTTCTTCCGTTCCAGTACTCCCATGCTACTACAGGATTGTTCCCGGCCTGACCCACCTGATTACCGGTCAAGGGGAAAAACAGCGAAAGGGGCAAGTTACTTATATCCCTGTCAAAGCCAAGATATAAAGCAGGATCAGTATCAGAACAGGCTGAAAATATTTTAAAGGTTTTCCCCTCTTTGGAACACTCTTCAGTCCTGTCAATAAACAGACAGTTGTTTTCTGTTATTACATGCTCCGGTGGAACCGATTGTGAATTATACTTAAGGTCAATCAATATTTCTTTTAGGGATGGAGGTAAATAACTGGCATCTGTTACCGATACCTGAGATAGGCTCACCTCTTCATTCTGTATTTTTACAGTTTTTGGATAATATACTACCGAACCGTCTGTCCCATAGTTTCCTCCGATTATCCTAAAACGAATCCAGTAGTTCTCCTCACCATTCAAGTTATAAATTTCGATTTTAGGACACCTGAAAACAAGCTTTCCTTTTTTGGTAAAGGCCTCTGTCTCGTCCAACAAAACATTACCCTTTTCTTTCGAGTTTCCCACTTTGCCGAATTCTGTCCACTTAACTCCATTCCAATACTCCAATCCCAGAATAACACCTGAGGCTCTGGGAGCTTCCAGTCCTTCAGATAGAGTAATATTAAGGGTTATTGTGGAGTCTGCTTTTGAAAATGCGTCTCTGCAGGAAATATAAAAAGTATCATTATAGGACGGCCTTTCTCCGAAGGGATGGAAATCCTTTGTAAGGTCTATTGGTGCGTAGTTGAAAACCGCTGACTCCAGCCTCAGATTTTCTTCTGAAATACCAGCAGTCATATTTATGTTTTCAACATCGGGCATTAAATCAGCATTTATCAGAGAAGATTTCAATTCGGCAAAAATCCAGTAATTTGTCCAGCTTTGCATGGTATTGCTTTTATCATACCCCGTTATTGTTTTCAGAGAAATTCCGTCAGTTTTTTCAAAGGATAGTTCTCCGCTCCTGGAAAAAACAGACTGTTCAAGCCCGGTATCCACAAGTAAAGGAACAGCATTGCCCTTATCATCAAAATAAAACCACTTTATATCCGGTAAATTATTCACTATACTGTTCTTTTCAGTTTTCATATTCTGAATTAGCTGCAGATTCAGGTTTATAGCTGCATTTTTCAGACTTAGAAGTTCCTTGTGTCCAATGTAAATACGATGTACAATAGGCGTTTCACCATTAAATAACTCTGCTTCCAGTCCTGTAGCTTCTTCTGAGAGCAGGAAATCGAAATCACTCCACTTGTCCTTTTCAGGTGATATTCCTGCGGCCCTGACAAGCCCCGGACGGATTACAGTAAGATCATTTTCGGTTTCAAAAACCACCTCTTCCTGGTTTTCTGGCTGTGCCGACAGTTTTGTACCCGCCGGAATAAAGCCGTCCTTATCCCAGTCCTCCTTCAGTTTAAACACTAATGCTGCCTTGGCAACCTTTGGTGAAATGGGACTTACCCCAATTAAATTCATAAAGGCTGTATAATTCTTTTCAGGTGATTTATTCAATGCTCCAGTTACATGCTCCATCATATTTGCAAAGATATTAATCAGTGCCTCTGCATGCTTGTCCGACTTTATTTCTTCTATATTTTCAAATTCAGGGCAATGATACAGCATCAGACGCCTGATTTCGTCAGCCAGATCCTCCCGGCTTCTCTGATCAATTTTTGGTAGATTATTAATCATCATTATGCCCATGCCCAGCATTTCACACAAAATATATTGATAGAAATGGAATGGGCCCGGTACCTCCTTTATTCATTTTTATATTTCTTTCAACCTCTTCCCACACTTTCAAGATAAAATGGATAAACCATGTTTGCCTTGCTATTACTGGACTTTATTATATAATCGATATTAATTTCTATAACCGGTTCCTGACGGTTCATATTAGCCGTAATGGACTGTACTTCTATCCTTGGTTCCCAAGTGAGAAGTGCTTCTTCAACATATGTCTGAATCAGAGTTGCCGTATTCAGGTCATTTGATGCAAATACCATCTCATTCAGCCTGCATCCGAATTCAGGCTGCATTACCCGTTCGCCTCTGGCAGTACCCAGAATCAGCATAATAGATTCTTTTATTAATTCCTCTCCTACAGAAGTACGCATCTTTGTTTTCTTCACAGCCAATGGGAATTTCAGTCCCTTTCCTAAAAAATCTATAACTTCCATATTAACCTCCTATGAAATAGGCATTTATTGACTTTGATCAGCCACCAATAAGTACGGTTCCTGCAGCTATAACCTTTCCTACCGGAAGATCGGAGGGGTCATTGCAGGTAATGGCGGTATCTCCGTTTCGAGCTGCCATTTTGCCATTTATTTTTACTGTGGCACTTCCCAATTTAATTGTCCCTTTATTGCTTGGGGATTTTTGAAAGCTTTGACCGTTAGGTACATGGGAAGGTGTATTTGTTGCAGTTGAATCCACTGTTGCAGCAGGCTTTCCCATAATTTTTACGTCACTGCTAAGTCCCCCGTCAATAATTCCTGTAAACGGATGGGGTAAGGGTACGGGGACTGTTCCAGAACCTGCCGGAACCATGACAATATGTATGTCTGTTGCTACTACCTGATCTCCCTGCTTCGCTGCCGGTTGTCCCATAACGACTCTCCTTTCATATATCTCATATTATGTTAAGCTTGGTTTATCTGCTTTGGTGCAAGTTTTTGCCTTGGTGCGGGTTAATTAATATTTACTGTGGCCCCTTTAATTGTCATATTGGCAGAAGCCTTAACATCCATTGAAGACGAAGCTTCAAGCTTAGTTGCACCTGAGGATTTCATTTCAATATCCTTTGCACTGACCGAAAACTTACCCTTGGCGGATATTTCAATATCCTTTTCGGAGCTTATTGTTATTTTTTTGTCCTTCGTACTGATAACTATTTTGTTATTACCGGACTTATCAATAACCTTTATGTTTTCTTCACCATTCTTATCATCTAGTTCCAGAATATGGCCCTTACAGGATTTCATAGTAATCTTCTCTTCGTTCTGTTTGTCTGAAAACTGAAGGATATGACCATTTCTAGACTTTATTATCCTTGTATTGTTCTTTCCGTCACTGTTGGTATCAGGAGGGGCATCTTTACCGTTCCAGAGTGCACCCATTATAAAGGGCCGGTTTACATCCCCGTTTTCAAAGGCTACAAGTACTTCATCCCCCACCTCGGGAAGGAAAAATGCTCCTCTCTCCTTCCCTGCCATGAATGAAGCAATTCTGGCCCAGTTTGATTCCTGCATACCCAAAAGCGGAATCTTGACCTTTACCAATCCCGGCCCTGGCTTTTCCGAGTCATTTGTTGAGTCATTTTTTACAACAACCCCAATCATTACTCCAAAAATCTTCTCTTCGTTTTTTATATAGTCAGTAAAATTAGAAATACTAATACCCTCATTCATATTCCAGTCCTCTTAACCTTGAATATAGTTGTATATCCCGTTTGATCAATGTTGTGAATAGTTGATACGATATAGTAGCTTCCCGTGAAACGTTCATCTATCCCCAACAACTTAACCGACTTTCCGGCTCTGACCAGGGAGTTGCCATAGCATTTTCCCTGTCCGGTAATAAATTCTTTCAAGAGGCTGTTATAGGCGGCTTTGGCTGCAATCTGAGCTTCATTCTGATCAATGAGATTTTCAACCCAAAAAGCAGTGGGAGACTCTTCAATTAATTTTGATGCAAATTCAAAGCCTGATTCCTTGCCGTTCATTTTTGTAGTTTCATCGCCTTTTTTTGCCTCAGCCTCAATTTCCTTCTTTTCTTTTATATCCCAACCACGAACAACCACCTGGCTTCCCCGTGTTAATGTCCTTAGCTCGAGGGTTAATTCCTCAAAATCCCTTTTATACGTGAAATCTGGTAGTGAAGGTGCTTTAGCTGCCCGGGATTTGACAAAAAACAATTTTTTGTCTTCTGCATAAAGTTCATAATCCAAATATGCGGCTCTTTTTAACAAGAACTCATAGTTGCTCAGATTATTCTGAAAAATATATGGGTAAACTGTTTTAGTATCATCTACCTGGGCTGACAACCCATGCTCCTTAGCAATATCACTGGCAATTTCACTGTCTTTTTTCTTTGTAAACACCTTGCTTCTGGTTCCCATGCGAAGCCTGTGAAGCATATCATACCCTCTTATTTCCAGGATTGAATGTTCGCAAAGGTTAAGTTCCAAAGACGTTATCTCTCCGGTAACCATGGGTTCTACCTTATCAAGGCCCATTGAAAGAGCTATTTTATCCCCGGGTTTAAAGGTTTTCAGATCTATTCCACGCCATTTTCCGTTTTTTAGGTCTAACATATTCAGCTTGATGGAGAACATTGCAGGCAGATTTATCTCATCTTCAAAAGTTACTCCTTCAACGGCACTCATTAAGTCACTGGAAAAATCAGTACCGTTTAGCTTTATTTTGTAGTTTGCAACTCCCATAACATCACCTTAATCCGGTATAACCAGAGTCCTTCCGAAGTCGTTCTTATCAGGGAATCCGAAGGGATTGATTATTTTATTTGCCTCGGCGATTATTCGCCATTTCTTAGGATCCTTTAGTGCTTCCCTTGCAATAAAATCCAGCCTGTCACCGCTCTTTACTATCCAAAGCTTTCTACATGCCTCTGACCCCTCAGCTTTTTTAACCTTTGGCTCAGGCTCGTCGGATATGAATGTCACATCCAGCACTGACCTTACAGGGGTTCCATCTTCTAAAAACATAGTATACTTTTGATCAATTCTGGTCAGAACACCCCGGTAACTAAACTCTCCCCAAATAAACACGCATGACGGCGGCTTTTTAATTTCTTTACCCGGGACTTCAGGATCCAGCAGGGAAGTAACTTTATAGGTTTCAAGTTTTACATTTTTGCGCTTTTCATAGGTGTCATAAAAAAGTGATACTTTAAACTCAGGGGTGGTAGTTCGTACAAACTGCTTCTTGTCATTTTCACCGGTATACTTTGCTTCATAGGAAACCGTGTACTCATTTGGATTAAACATAACAGATATTGGTATTGCACCTTGTTTGTCTGGGACTATTTGTGCCTTCTGTGCCATTATCTAAGACCCCTCCGATCTTTTTGAATTTCCAGTCTTTTCTCAATAATGCCGTAAACCTTCTCGGCAATCAGGCTTACCTCCTCTGGGTTATCTGCAAGTGATACTTTTACGGGTTTCGAGGAAGTAACAGCTTTTGTATAAACCTCGCCGGGTCTTGACAATATATCCAGGAGCTTCTGTTCTTCCGCCACGCGAGGTTTTTCTTGTTTGGGTTTATATAGTGTTAATCCGGAATCCTTACTCTTTGGTATATATCCGGTTATTTTTTTGTGTATAGCCATGGGAACTGGATTATCAATATATACCTGGTCTTGCTTTTCCCATAGCTTGTTTAACCTGGAAGCTGCCAAATATTTTTCCTTCTGCAAGGTTTCAGTCTTACGGTCGGTACCTGTCAGCCGCCTGGATTTATTTCCAGTCACGTTATGCTGTATCTCTTCAGCCTGTACCCTCATATTTCTATCTATTCTATGAATGTTTGAATAGAGCTTTGAAAACTGAGTTATATCCTGATATTTTTTGTTAATGATATTATGCTCCTTAGGTATACTCGTTCTGATCAAAATTTCTCTCTGAATATTTTTTGTTATGGTCTCATTCAGGCTCTGATTATTGCCAGTGTGCCTTTTTATGATTTCTGTGCCGGATGATGGTTTGGGTGTTTCTCCAAAGGTGTGCTGCATTCCGGTTTTGATATGCTGAAATGTTGAAGGTAGGTTTGTATGATATATCTTTGTTGAATTATTAGCACTTATTTCATTGTTGTATTGGTATATAAATTCCTGTGTTGTTGAACTTTGTTGTAATAACCTATTGTCCGGCGGTACCAAATTATTGAAGGTTAATTTTTCATTAACTTTGGGACGGGTATACTGCAAACCGGTGGTTCGGTATCCAGTATCATTACTTACCGGATCCCGCTCATATTTACTGCTTTTTGAACTATTATAGTGTTGAGGATTGAGAAATTCTTTATAGTCAGTTTCAGCTGTCTTACCGTACTCCCCTTGCTGTTCCCTGAAAACTACAGGTACAAGTCGAGGCTTATCTATAAATATGTTCAGGGGAACCGACTTTTCCCGGATTGTCCTTATAATTATCTGTTCTTTCCTTTGGGCCAAAAGATTTATAACAGGCTTGTATTCTTTTACAATCCAATTGTTATTATCCATGGTTTTGGATAAATTGGCTTTTGCAGATTCATCAGACTTTTTGGTTTCTCTTTTAACTATTCTGAAAACCAATGTTCCAAGCTGCCCTCGTTGTCTCACAGTACGGTATTTCTCAATTAATTTTTTTGCAAATAATACATTTACCTGGTTTATACTCAGTAGGTTTTTTTGCCTTGCCAGCTTGATTTTATGTATATTCATTCTCTTCATAACTTATCTATGCATCTGTATTCCATTATGTGTTAATACGATACTTTCAGCAGCTATAGCACTGCTACCGGCACTAAAGGTCGGTCCCTCCCATTTTATAGGGCATGCTTCCAAAAAGTCCCACCATATACTTGGTTTACCTGTTTGATCAAGCAGACAAATTGAACCGTTTTTTCTGGTTATAATTCCATTGACTACCCGGTGATACCAGTTCCACAGGTAATCATCACATGTTACTCCATGTTTCAACGTTATATCACTATATTTTGTTTGTGTCAGAAACGCATATTCCTTATGATTCTCTCCTCCAAAGGTTTTTCTTTCAACCTGGGTCTCTATGCTTAACCCCGAAACGTCAGTAAAACCGCCGACGGTGACCCCGTCTATTTCAACTACAAAGTTATAAGCAAGATATGGATCCTGTCTGTTTCCAGGAACCCAGGTTCTTCTTTGTTCTACATTAACCATTTTAGCCATGGTAACCCTCCTAAACCTCAAGAAATTTGCTTCGCAAAGCTTTTAAGTGCCCGTTCCAATTAATCTGTTATTGCTCGTAAATTATCTTGTTCGCTAGGGAACCCCAGGTTCCCTTCGACGAAATGTTTCACATTTCTGAGCACCCTCCTGAAACCGGAAAGGGGAATCCCCTTTTCCAACCCCGAATATAGGAATTCTATAATTGGTATTTTTTAGTGTACACCTTCAACCCCAATTTTTCAGGTACTTTACCCCTTTTTCAAAAGATATAAATTCCTATATTCCAAGAAAATTTGATATACTCATTACTCGACCTCAAAGAAATCATTTTCTGACTCATCTCCATTGAGTTTATTGTTAATTTGGCTGACTTCCTTGCACCAGCGTCCTCTCTCAAAGTGTTCCAGACCCATTACCGTTTTATAGTCCCAGTGCAGGTAATAGGACAAAAAGGCTACCTCCTCGTAGAGGCGGTCGAGAGGGTAGCCGGCTATTCCCCCAGCCTCTCAGCCTCAACTTCAAAGCTATGATCACATTTGGGACATTTTGTTTTTATAATATTTGCACCGTTCTGGTTAATTCTGTTATATAACTCCTGCAAGTATGAAAAATCAGAGGTATACAGTTCCTCAATCACCCTTGGTGTAATCATTTTCAGTGTTCCAAGACTTGTTACAACTCTCGAAAGCAGTATAATGGTCAGATATGCCGGATTTTGCTGCACTCTTGCATCTCGCAGGGGCATAATCTCGTCAGCTGCTGTGGCCAGTCTCATAATTCCCTGTTTATGTACCGTACCGGTTTCATCTACATATCCTTTTGGCAGAGTAAAATTAAATTCTGTCTGTAAAAAATCCATTTTTCTTAACCTCACTTTTAGTAAAAATCCATTTATACATGGGATGTAATCCATTACAGATATTTTGCAGTGCCCTCCATGGGTTGAACTGGAGGGCCGCAAAACTTTTGAACCAAGCTTTTCTTTTTTAGGGGGGGTAAGAGCTTGCTTAGTATCTGCTTGTGCTTGGCATTTTGGCGGATTTTGTGTTAGGCAAGGCGAATTTTCGTAGGAATAATTTGTTTATTACAAGAAAATTTAACGCAGCATGGCGCAAAATCCACCGAAATGACGGGTGCAATGAGATACTAAACATGCTCTTCGAGAAGCCTGATGAACGACTATTGAATATGACCTGATACCCTATTTCTATAATTTTTGAAAGGATGTTATCATTTCAATATCCTCCATAAAATGCTCCTTAAGAAAAACTTCTCAAAAAAACATCCATGTCTTATTTAACTCTTGTAACTCCTTCATGTGCCATTTCTATTGATTCGACACTGACTTCATTACCTTTTGCACTCAATGCGCTGACATCGTATTTTATAGGCCATGCCTCAACTATATCCCATTGAGCTTTTTCATTTCCTTCTTCATCCACCAGAATAATGGATAAACTCTTCCTGTTATTGAGAGCGCCCTTCTGTACAACCGCTTTACGCCAGTTATATAATTCCATTGAATCGGTAAGACCCCTTTTAAGTGTGACATTACCGAATTTGGTAAGGCCGGACAATTTCCTTGAATTAGGAGCATCGGTACCCTCCCTGTATTCAACAGCTTCTGTTGATACATCTGGAATAGTAGCATCAGAAAAGGCTGCTATTTGTATGCCATCTATAACAACTCTGAATCTAAAATTTCTGTATGGATCAATTCTTTTACCTGTAGCCATTGTTTAATCTCCTCTCTGTCGTTATTTTGTCAGCGTCTTTTGGCTGACTTTGATTATTACAAACTCTGCAGGTTTAACTGGAGCTATACCAACTTCAATTACAAGTTGTCCTGCATCTCTTACGGCAGGAGGATTGTTTTCCTCATCCACCTTAACAAAGAATGCCTCTTCAGGTGTAGACCCATATAAAGCACCATCTCTCCACACTCTTGTCAGGAACGCTGAAAGATTTCTCTTTACTTTGCCCCAAAGTGACGGTTCGTTGGGTTCGAAGACTACCCACTGGCTTCCCTTGTCAACTGATTCTTCTATATACATCATTAAACGTCTGATGTTTATGTATCTCCATTCAGCATCGGAAGAAAGGGTTCTTGCTCCCCAGATGCAAATACCTTCTGGAAGAGAGCGGATTACATTTATTCCAATAGGGTTTAGAAGTTCCTGTTCACCCTTTGTAACAATTTTCTCTACTCCAACAACTGTGTCAAGGTAACCGTCTGTGGTTCCTGCCGGAGCTTTGTGAACTCCCCTTGACGAATCAACATAGGCATAGGTACCAACTACTGACCCTGATGGTGGAATAAGCTTCTTCTTTCCTGTCAGTGGATCATTGATGAATACCCATGGATAATACAGTGCACCATAAGAACTATTGAAGGCATTACCAGCATATATTCCTGCACCCTCTTTAAAGTTCTTAACATCTTGTGGTGATAAGCCATGAGGAGGATCGGCTACGAAGAAGCAATCCTTTCTCAATCTACAATAATTGAGCATTTCGAGAATAATGTTACGGCTTCCGGTCAAGTCTGCTATATCTGGAGCGGCCATAATATTGATATCATCAATGATATCAAATGCATGTATTCCTACTTGTTTTTTAGTTGGATCAAGATACTCAACCATAGATATACCGTTAATTCCATTATCAAGCTCTATCGAATCGTCCTTCTCAGTAAATTGTGGCTTCTTATCACGGTTATCCAAAACCTGAAGGTCAACCAATGGTGTTACTTTAACAAATGATGAAACATCATTGATCTTTTCTTCGCAATTGAATATTAGTAAATTGTCGAAGATTTCAACTATCTCGCCCTCTTTCTCTTCACCAACATACTCATCGCTGAAAGAAGAGAGTTCACTATACTTGATAGTCAGCTTAAATCCAGATGTCTGCCCATTTGATGACTCCTCAATCGTAAAGGAAAGTCTGTTGCCCCAGTCGCCTTCCGAACGGGCACTTATTTCCAGAAGGGGCTCACCTGTTGTATCATTTACTACCGCAACCGCATTTTTTGCATCTGGTGAAGCAGCTCTTACTACATAGCAGGATGTACCTCCTTCAGCAAAGAAATTGTAAACTGCATATGCAAGGTAAGCATTCGGTAAAAAACCCCCAAACTCATTAACGTACTGGCTCCAATTTGTTACCAATACCGCTTTGCCGATTACGCCTCTTTCTGCAATTCCGATAAAAGCACCAACTGCGGTTCCTACACCGGCTATCGGCTTTACTCCGCTGGAAACTTCCTCTACATAAACCCCTGGTGATAAATAATTTGGCATTTCAAGTCCTCCTTGTTATAACTGATTTTTATGGTCCCGTTTTTTTATTTCAGAACCTATAAAACTTATATTCTGTGTATTCTATGAACACTGAGATCTTTTTCAAGAACTCTTGGTATTGTAAAGATTTTTTCAGAAGGCAGTCTTACCGGAGAAACCAGATAGGATAAGCTAAGCTTAGCCGGCTTTCCCGGAAACACCTCCCATAATTGCTTAATATCCTGCAAGGATAAATTATTATAGGATATTCTTATTTTCTCGTTGCCACAGGCTGCAAGATTTCCTTTCAGATCATCTCCGCTGAGAACTGCGTGTTCGTGAAACAGCTGAAATAGCTTTCCAAGTATGAGCAGTTCCGTATCCCTATCCTTTGCATAGGGCGTCATTAAGTAGTAAAGATCCAGGTATGCAGGTGGACTGTAAAACCTGTCGGTATCTCCCACAGCTTCTTTTTCACTGTTTCTCATACTGGGACTCTCAGTAAGGTAATATAAGCACATTGATAAATTGATATTTGATGAATCTATATCGCTTGGAGAGCCAAAGCTGATATAGCTGTCATCCATTAGTTCAGGCACATTCGCCTTAATCAGGGCTTTTAGGCTTGCACTGACATCTCTGATTACTGTACGTGATTCCACAGCCATTATTTCTTCACCTCAATAAGTTGATAATATGGGGCATAATCAGACATTAAAAATGTCTTGCCCAGTTTTTTGTATTCCCTTTTTGCAGCCTGCATTATTTGCTTAATGCTTATGCTGCAGGATGAATGGGCCGCATAAAAAGCCGCATTTAAAGCTATATTCTTAATATTTCCTCCTGCCAGTACAAATTTCTCAGCCAAAAATTCATAGTCCAAATTTTCGTCTACCGGTGCACCTGCCGGGAAGATACCCTTCCATATTTGCTTCCTCTGTTCCTTGTCAGGGAACGGGAAGGTAACATTGAAATGCAGTCTTCTAAGGAACGCTTCATCTATATTTTGATTTAAGTTTGTGGCCAGAATGACAATTCCATCGTACTCTTCCATCCTTTGAAGCAAATAACCTATTTCCACATTTGCATATCTGTCGTGAGCATCCTTTACTTCAGATCGTTTCCCAAAAAGAGCGTCGGCCTCATCAAAAAAAAGTATGGCGTTTGAGGTTTCGGCTTCAGTAAAGACTTCCTCCAGATTTTTCTCGGTTTCACCAATATATTTGCTGACCACCTGAGACACATCGATTTTGTATATTTCAAGGCCAATTTCATTTGCAATTACTTCGGCTGCCATTGTTTTTCCGCTGCCTGGAGGACCTGAAAAAAGAATATTCAAACCCTTTCCAAGGGATAGTCTTTTCTCGAAGCCCCATTTTTCATATACCAATGAGCGGTATTTAACCTGGTTGCATATTTCCTGCATCTGTTCCATTTGCTCCTCAGGCAGCACAAGCATTTTCATTGTACAAAGTGCCTTGATTCTGGCTGCCAGTTTCCCCAGCTTTTTGTTGGATTGTGCATAACAGGAACTATATAGGTCATCGTTTGCTATCAAGCCGCTTTCAGGCCTATTCCATACAGACCTGCTTTCTCCGAGCTTGAGTGCGGTCTTTATCTGACCTTGAGTAAATCTAAAGTTTTCAGAGAGTTTGTCCAGATCTACACTATTATCCAGGCTATATTGTCCGCTATGCTGCTCCCAGATTTTCTTTCTTTCTGTACCCGTAGGGTGGGGAAACTCAGCCTTTATAAAAGTAAAGTCATAGTTTGTATCTGCAGGATTCCATTCAGATTGTCCAAGAATAAATGTTAAGGATATTGAAGTTTGCAATAAATACAGAAGACTGTCGAGTTTTCCATGTAAGACAGCATCTTTCAACAGTAAGTTAGTGTTTTTCAAACAAAGAGCAGCATTGATAATCCTGGCCTGGCGCTCTATCCGCCTTATTAATTCCTCGAATGAGTCAGCTAGGAGCATTCGCTCCATGTCCACTATAATCAGAGGTAACCCAAGACGGCGGCATATAGTATTAACCTGCTCGGTTTTACCCACACCTTTTGGTCCATAGAAATAAAACACTTTGTTAAGCTTATCCCTGCCTGTATCTCTGTAATAATCAACAAACCGGGAAACCCTGTCACTTAAGGGTATTTCCATATTTTCTTCCGGATGGTAAGGTGTGTCCTCCTGTATCCAATCGTCGGGTTGAAGGAGTTCTGCCACCTGCGCCAGTTGAGCATCTAATACCTTTATATCAAACAGATAGTTAACAACCAAATCATCCAGCTTCAGATGCCTGGTTATCACGGGTATACAGCAGTCTGTCAGCTCTTCTTTTTGCTCCATAATGTATTTGGTTAATGGGGCCTGAATGTCAAATACAATTCTGACCAGATTTTTTTCATAATCCTTAAGGGGAAATATTCTTGCCAGAAGATCAATGTTGGGTTTTAGTTGATAAATGTCATTCTGTAAGTAACCGTAAATTATCTGGTATTTCGGGTTGATCTCAGGTGCCAGACAGGCTATTATGCAAAATTTCTCGAAGGGTCCTAAACCATATAAATCAGTAAGTCTCTGGAGAGAATAGTTTATTCCCTGCTTTCTTCCCATATCGAGTCTTTCGGCAATCTGTCTGTCCATTTGCAGTATTTGCTTCTCTAACTGTTCCTTGTCACTGCCGTATTTGTCATAACCATCAAGCAAAATAAATATTTCTTCAGCAGATATAAGTCCCTGAGTAGTTGAGTATAATGTTCCTGTCTCAATACTGAGCTGCAAATGTAATATCAGCTTCAAATCCAACAGTTTCAATTCCTCTTCTATGTATTCCATACTTGAGGCATATGGTTTAACAGTCTCAGTCTCTATATTATCAAGAGCTTTACCTGCTTTTTTAGTAAAGTAGTTTTCTGTAATTCTCATTTGGACCTACCCTTTTATTTCAGCGGAATATTTATATGACACTTTTTTGTAGTGACACTTTTCCAGAAGCTATGTACATAATATTTTTTGGGAAAATACAATACATCTTGAATTCTGAGATAGAAAAAACTCAATATATTGTGTTTTTCCCATTACACTATATAAGGTAAATTTATGGACTGATTTACAACTAAAATTTAATATTTTTTTTGAATTTTTTTATTTTTTGATCTTTAATCAACTGACTGCTTCCAATTCCTTTTCAATAGCCTCTAAAAGTATAATGATGTTCTTTATTCTGAGATCAGCTGTCCAGTACTCCTTAAAGAGGTATTCATACTCCATATCCTGCTGTAATTTATCTTCTTTGCATGAGTCCAGAACCGAACTGTTTTTTGAATTTACTTTTTTCAGCATATCAATAACGCTTTTTAATTGCTCCATACCGGCTTCTCCTTTATATGATTATTTTCAGCTTTATATTGGTTTTAATTGCTTTCTCACATACTATGGTAAAAACAGGTAACGTTTAACAACCGAAAACAAGAAAACATAAAAAAAGAATTGTCTTCAAATGTTAAGCTAACACTTGAGGACAATTCTTTTTTAATTTGCTATTAATTAAAGTTCAAATTCTATGGTATTATTTTCGGTCAATTCAAAGGGACCGGGTGTCACGTCTGCATCAGGCCTCCTTTTACCGAAAAAGTCCGAGTCAAAACGATATGGGGTGCTATCCGGTTCCTCATACTTCATTTCAGCGTGATAAGTCTTGCCAAGCAGGTCGGTGGTGACCAACCTTGGAGACGCTCCACGAATTAATTCCGGTTCAATGATATGAATACATACCTTACCTTGCGCAGGATTAACTTCTACTTTTATGCCATTCTTCTCATATATCTTCGGATTGGTCTCATGGCTCCCGGGAATTGCATTGTTAAGATATAAATTACTGCTGATTGCAACCGGAAGAACTGCATTTCCGATAAAGAAGTCCTTTGCGGCATCACCAAGTTCAGCAAGTTCTTCTTTAGTGTATTCCCACCATTTCTTATCTTTTATATCAGGATGTTCGTTATACCCACCCAGTCCCACAGGATGCAAATAGCAGCGGGAATTATCCGGAACTCCATCCATGACCGTCTTCCCGTCATCGCCAATTTCATTTCTGGGTTTTAGTGGAAGGTGTTCGAAAAAGGTTATTGGAACAGGTTCGTTATTAGTATCGCTGTCCCTCAAAAAGATATTGTTATAGTACCTGTCGTCGCCTCCCGAAATATTGGAAAACCCGGCCATTGCCGTCTCATGTGGGAAGTGGTATGGTGTAACACGGGTAATCTCGGAACGAACCACAAACCTACCCGCAAACAAATTGTGGACAAACGCTCCACCCTGTGCCATATTTCTGAAATTCATCGGGGAAAGGAACAGGTTATGATCAGCCATATACGGGCCATGGCATACCTCAACGAATAAGTCCTCAGAAAGGTTGTCAAAAAATACATTACGGCTGATATGAGTGCCCTGTGCCTGCCAGTCAAGCCAAAGTGCACGGTAACAGCTATAGATTGAATTTTCACTTATTTGAGTATCCAGGGAGGCATGCAGCTTGATTCCAGCTACTTCGGCACCATGTCTAAGCCTTTTGTGGTGAATATTGTATATACGGTTCTGATAAATGCGGCTGAAGGCACCACCCATGTGTCCCACAACGCCTGCCTGTTCACAATCATGGATCACATTGCCTCGAACAATGTGACTGCCTACTCTATCCTTATGCCACCCAGCGCGTAATGCTCGCAAGATAACCTCCTGCTCACGCTGAGTGCCACCTTTAATATGCTTGTCCGAACACTTTGTGTGACCTGTTCCGACTTCAGTACCCAAGCTGATACCAACGCTTTTGGATTCACTGATAAAATTGTTTTCAATAATCCACCCCTTACTCCAGTGAGGTCCGATCAAACCTTCCTGATAGTCAGTGGGAGGCGCCCATTGAGGTGATGCTTGACGAAGTGTAAAGCCACTTACGGTTATATAGTTAAGTCCTGGTTTCTCAGGCCAGAAGCAATAAGGACGGACATTGATTTCTACATTTTCCTTACGGGGATCTTTTCCACCAAAATTAGCCCAAATTCTAGTTGTTGCAGTACCAACTTGAGCATGCCATTTGAGTAGTGAGTCCTCAGGATATTTGGCATCAGGCCAAATTTCGGGATTTCGTACCTTATCAACAGAATCGCATTCGTAAAGCGATTTGCAATCCAGATATACATCGCCGAGATGAACGGTGAACGCTCCGTCAAACAGCCAGTCTCCGCTCAACTCCACTTCAAATGGGTTACGTATGGAAAATAATGAATTGGGTACTTCTGTACTCCAGACATTACCTCCTTCATCCTTCCAATCAGTAATCCGTTCTGCCCCCGTAATAACCACTTCTCCGTCTCCTGCTGATTGGTATATAATTCTGTGTTGCTCAGTTCCACCATTAGCCGGGTTGACCCATTCTCTATATATACCGGCGTGAACGATAACAGTATCTCCGGGTAAGGCAAGAGCTGCGGCACGTGATATGGTACGGAAGGGCTGATCTGCGGTTCCTTTAGCCTGATCATTACCCTGTGTTGATATATGATATTCCATAAAGCCTCTCTTTCTCCCCGCCTAAAAAAGCTGCAAGAATTGGTTTTCAGGCAACTAACGGCAGGTATGTATAAATGTTTCCCTAAAACGCTAGAATATATTGTATTAAATATCGATGCTAAATGCAATTATTATAGTGAAAAGTTGTGGCTTTGCGAGTCCTGCTGATATATTACTCCTGGATGTTCGCATAAAAAAGACATCATTCATTCAATAATGATTGATGTCTTTGAATTACCTTGTGTGTAACGAGATTGAAAGCTTATTTTTGTTAGAACTGGGAAGTACAAAACAGAGATTTATACCTAAATTAATTTAAGTCGATGAACCCTGAAGCTGCAGTTGTCGAATGTATATTTTTCTACACTTTCGATAGCATAATTGCCGGGCTCTATACTTATTTCACTGTATGTATATATCCAATCCGGCCCATAATCACATGCAGCAAAGAGAAATAAACTATGATCTTTTATAGAAACCTGCAATCCTGAAGGTTCAAATAAATTATCATCTATACCTTTGATATTTTGAATGATAGTATTTTCATCTATATTCTCTTCAACGTATTTTAAGACCACTAAATATCCACCTTTTTTGTCATTTGCTTCAATCCAAGTGCTTCTGGGAACATCCTCAGATATTACAATTCCGTATCCGTCACCTACTGGTAATAACCCAATATAGTCGTCACGATGTTTGTATCAAAAAATCAAGATAACTTTTCTTTCAAGATGCCCATATCACTAAACATCCGAGTCAAAAGTTTATAAAAGTAGTCACATGCATCATCCTCAAATTCAAACTGTTTCAGCATAGATTTTTGCCCACGTTCGCTATAATAGACCTCCCATATATTAACATTATTGCAAAGGCAGAAAGCTTCATTCGGAAATCCGCCATCAAGTTTGTATGCGTCAGTGGGAATGTTTTCACGCACAAGTCTTTCACGTAATTCGTTTTTCGTCATACTATTTACCTGCTCTTTGTAATATTTTATCTTTTAATAGATCAAGCAGTTACCTCTATTGATATAACCACCCCTTGTGTGTACTATAAAATTAGGTTAATTTACATATGCAAAGTTATTAGTGTTATTTTTGCATTGTTTGCCTTAGATAATTATCTAATATTTCTCTATCCCTTTTTCTCTCTATCGGAGGTTCAAGTCCTAAATACCTATACTCCCATATAATTTGTCTTTCGTAATCGTCTACTTCTGACAAATCCGTATAGTCATAATCTATCTTAAACTTACCATCAGATTCCATAATATTTTGTGTATTCATTTATTTACCTCCAGGTTTATTCTAAAATATTCTTCTATTTTACCTCAACCTTATGATTTTCATTTAATGGATTGTCCCCCTTTGTTTACCATTATCCTCAGAAGTAACAGTTTCTATAGTTCCGGCAAGTTCCCTTACATTTGGCTCAGCCTTTGTTTCGTTTATAGGATCTTCAGCCTTTTTCTTGTTACTCAATACTTCTCTATTATTTGGTATTTTCCCTGCTTGAACTTGACCTTTGGAGTAAACGCTTTTCTCATGGCACTTACAACCTTGGAGGCTCCGGCTGCCAGTATCTGTGTTCCGAGCTTCTTCAGAATTACAAGGCAGAGGATGGTCTTACAATTTTAAGCTTAGGAATATAAGTAATATCCGATACCATCTTCTGGTTGGTTTACTGTCTCCTATATTCTTTTCTATTTGGAATATATACATCATCCTCATAACCCCTCATAATCGTTGTATTTACTGGATTCTGATATAACCTCACCAAATTCCTAGCATCTTTTCCAGTACCCTCCAATTGATTACCTAATAAATGCCCTCGTGCATGCCCACCCCCACCCATCCTGCTCTACCCATAGCTGATGCTCCTCAGTTCCCAGCTTGAATCTGACCTTTGGAGTAATCGCTTTTCTTAAGGCACTTACAACCTTGGAGGATCCGGCTGCCAGTATCTGTGTTCCGAGTTTCTTCAGTGACTCCCTTTATAAGCTTATCAGCAGCCGCATTTACCTCATAAGAAAAGGTCTTAATACGTTAAGACCTAAATGAATAAATTAGCTTTTTGCTATTTTCTAGTAGCTAATAAAATTATTGACCAATTGTCTCATAAACAGCGACTGACTCATTAAATGTCAATATTATAGATGTTCTTCTATCCATTGAACTCCCTCAAATCGTTTTCCTGTTGTGTAGAAATTATAGACTATTTTCTGTAGTGTAATAATGTCATAACAAATCTGGTTTGCATCGAAGATATTCCAAGCGACGTCAACAGTTTCATCATTGGCCTTTAATCCATTACAATAATAATAGAAATCTGTTTCCTCTTCACAGATGCCTATATGATATACACTTGCTTCTCCATGAACAACCATACTGATGAATTCTTTGGGATTTCGTATAGCTATACGACCAATCTTATTTGTTTCGAAGCCCAATAAAGCATTTTCTACCTGTTCCCAAGTAGGATCTATCACAATACTCCCCTCTCCTTTTATCATGGTAATTTCGAGTTCACTGATAAATGGTTCATTGCATGATTCTTTCATACTTTCGCATCCTCCCATCTCTTTCCTCCATCAGAAACATTTTTAAATTCGCTTAGTCCAATAAATTTATATGTACCTGATTCATCAATTACTATCAATTCGTCAAGCGATAACTTTTGAGCCATTTTCTTAACATCACTGTGACAGTAGTCACAAACTCTTTGTCCCTCGACTCTCAATACGCACTTACCTCCGCTATTACCATCCTTTAGTGCCTGATATAAAGCTCCAATTTCAGCATGAGCTTTTCTTGTACTGTTATTAATTCCAGACAAACCACTAATGGAGTCACCGGGGTTAGGTCTAGGGTTACGTGCCGTTGGATTTACGTCATAATATTTTTTACCATTTAGTGTAAGAAAAGCCTTAACTACTGGTCCTTCGCTCTCACCTTTACTTCCAGTAATAGTTTCTATGGTTCCAGCAAGTTCCCTTACATTTGGCTCAGCCTTAGTTTCGTTTTTAGGATCTTCAGCCTTTTTCTTGTCACTTAATACTTCTCCATTATTTGGTATTTTTCCTGCTTGTATCTGAGCATCCAATGTTTTTTCATCGCTTGCCATCATAACCACGTTTCTATTCTGGCCTTTTTCCACCCACAGCTGATGCTCTTCAGTCCCCAGCTTGAACTTTACCTTTGGAGTAAGCGCTTTTCTTATGGCACTTGCGACCTTGGAGGCTCCGGCTGCCAGTATCTGTGTTCCGAGTTTCTTCAGATTTACAAGGCCGAGGGACATGAGGTTATCATGGATGCCGCTCTTAATTGTTCCAAAGAAGTCTCCGCCTCCATTTTTACTGCCACCTTTGCTGTCTCCCTTGCCGCCACCCTGGGCTTTTCCGGGATCCTTACCTCCGGCTGCAGTGTTTCCGCCTTTGCTGGAGCCGCCGGGGCCGCCTGCTTCTCCTAGACCCATTGCTGACATAAGCTTTGCTCCGCTGCCTATACTGGATAATGTGGTCTTTTCGGCGCTATCAACCATATTTGTTACCTCGTCGGTAACCTGATCTATCATACCTCCGACTTTATTAACAGGGCCCTCCAGAGGCTTCATTATTCCCTGTACGGGACCTGAACCAGCGATCTTGTCAAAAATCTTGTCAGCATATGGTATGTACTGTCTGATTAATTCCACTATGGACTTTCCGGCTATTGCCTCTATTCCTTTGAATAATGCCTTTATTAACGCTGATGGCGGATGTGTAATGATAAAGTTCAGTACCATGTCCACAGCCTTGTTGGCTAGCATTTTCATAAGCTGTGCAGGTTTACCCAGTATCGTTACCTTTTCCTTAATACTACCTGAGATATCTTTTACCTTGGTCTTAACACTGTCGAAGAAGCCACCTACAGCTTCTTTAAGCTTTTCTGCTCCTTCGCTAAGGGCTTGTGCTGGGTTTCCTACCTTTTCTATAACTGTCACTATTCCGGCATATATTGCACTAAAGGGCTCAAACCATCCCTTTTTAGTTATATTGATAATGCCGAGTACCTTGTTAACTCCTCCGGCAACCTTATCGTATACGTTCTTTAGAACATTAAGGACTTTCGTCAGTGCATGCAGTACCTTTATCAAGCCTTTAGACTCCTTGCCTGATGCAGGTTCTTTTTCCTCTTTGTCCTTTGGCTCCTGTGGCAGGTTCTTCAATTTTCCAAACAAGCCTTTTACAAGGAAGTCTCCAATTCCTGCGGGGCTTAGGAACTGCTTGATATCGGCAAGTTTTACGCTTCTGATTGTGTTAACAAAATCCATTACAGCGCCAGCCTGTTTCAACAATTGCGGAAGCGTGGTCGCAAGCCAGGTTACTATTTGAACTATTACGCTACCTCCGCCTGTTAATACGGCAGCTGCTAATTCTGCTGCTATGGTTGCTCCTTCAATTACATAGTTGAATATTTTCTTGAAGTCCATGTTAAGGAACTTCTTAATTCCAGACATAACTGACTTGTAAAGATTCTGCATTCCGGCAAGCAAACCATCAACAGATTTTGCCATAAAGTCCAGAACCGCAGTGACTCCCTTTTTGAGCTTGCCGGCAGCCGCATTTACAGCTTTAGTTGACTTGTCCACAGCTCTGTCAATCAAACCGCACAATTTCTTTGATATGCCCGGGAATTTTGCAAACACCTTTTTTACAAGACCTTTCAGCACATTTCCAAGTCCTTTTATGGCTCCTACTATGAGCTTTCTTCCCTGCTCTATTAAACCAAGTGCGGCCTGCTTTGCTTTCTCAAATATGGTTTTCACAGCCTGACGCAGCTTATCAAATATAAAGCTTACTGCATTCTTTACAAAATCTACTGCCTTTTCAATCTTATCCTTGGTCCAATCCCATGCCTTCTCAAATATGTTTTTCTTGCGTTCCTTTTCGCCTTCCTGTTTCTTGTCTTCGGCTTCCTTCTTTGCTGTTTTACATTCCTTGTCAGCGTCCTTTTCAGCCTCGGACATAGTCTTTTTGACTTCTCCCTCTTTTTCCCTCTTTATATCTCCTACTTCCTTTTTCTTCTTTTCGGCCTCAGCACCAGCCTCTTTGTCATAATCCGCAGTTGCTGCATTTATCTCGGTTTTCCATTGATTTCGGTAGCCCTCAACCTCTGCCTTTGCATTAGCCTGTTCCTGTAGCTGTGTTTCCCTTGCCTGAGTTTTTTCGTTTTCTATTTTTTCATTGGCATCCTTCTTTGCATTTACCAATCCCGAATCAAATTGACCCTTTCCTTGAGCAAACTGGCCTTCCTTTCCTGTCATAAAGGTTCTGAGCTCAGAATTCAGCTGTGGATTAGCTATAGCAGCAACGTCTGGAGCTATCGGGGCTACCCTGTTGATATCCATTCCTAAAGGTGATACTTTTGCGATTGTTTTTTTGGCCTTAAGTATTGTAGAATCTTCCTGAGGTGCTATGCTGTTCTCCCCAAAATCCTGGTTTGTCTGCTCCAATTCGGCTTGCTGCGCCGCCGACACATTCTGTGCCGCCTCGGCCTCAAAACCTTCCATCTGCCCGGGATCAGCTTCACCCTCCATACCAATTGTAGGAGTATTCTTCGAGTACTCCCTTGCCTCGGCCATTACGTCATCAGCGTCGGCTTCAGGGTCAGTGCTCAGATTAATGTCAGTAGGTATTCCTTCTGCGGCTTTTCCACCTGTTTTTGCACTTTTAAAGTTCGATGGTTCTTTATGCTTCATCTCCTTCACTTTTTGAGCAATTTTAGCAGCAATACCTCCTTTTTTAGGTGGAAGTCCTGTTGGTGCGGGAATTTCCGGTATTGTTGCCTGGGCTTTTTCTCTTTGCTTTTCAAAAGCACCATCAGACACCGAACTTGCCTGTGAAAAAGCATTATATATTTCTGTCGGTGGAACATTGCCCATCTGATTCAAAATTTTTGCAGGATCGTCTCCGGTAATCTTGACAGAAGATGCAGCCTTAGCAGCCTGTTTCGCAGACTTTTTATTAGCAGCAGCATTCTGTTGTACAGAAGCAGCTGAAGCTGATTTACTCCCGGCTGCGGCAGTGGTTTGAGCAGGCTCCTCATATGCGGCATTGTCTTTACTATCTTGTGAAGTCTTTTTGGGTGCAGGTTCTGAATGTACTACACTGTCTTTACTAACTTGTGAAGTCTTTTTCGACACAGCTTCCGAATGTGCTTCTTTCTCTAGCTTAACTTGTGAAATCTTTTCGGAAGCAGATTCTGCTGCTTTTTTATTTTCAGCTTTAACACTGGCTATATCCTTGTCTTTCTTATTCGCGGCAGGCTTTGCGACTGTATCATTATGGAGATCTGAAGCCTCCTTGTTATCAGGTTTGTTTTGATTTTTTTGTTGCAAATTCTTTATTAAGTTTTCTTCCTTGCTTGCTTCTCCCTGTTTATTATTTTCACTTACAGCTAACTTGTTGTCACTATCTGGCTGCTGTTTATCCTGTTGATTATCTTTATGGTTTGAAGTATTTTCTTTATCTTTATCGGGTTGAATATATTGAGGCGGCATCCTTTTAATATCTGATAAAAGCTTTATAACCGCCTGATTTCCAATAGATTTCTGGAGAACGTAAATATCCTCCTGTGTCAATGAGTTCGGCTGTTTTCGGAGACGTTGTATAATTTCTAAGTAGTTGGGCTGCTTAATTTTTTGCTTATGTAGAGATAGTGAGTTCTGTGATTTTTTGCTGTGTCCGGCCGGGGATTTCTCCTTCTGCTTGTTGGCAGTGGTAACTGGAATCATTGCCCCTTCTCCTTCCTGAATGCATGTAAATAGATTTATACAAGCTGCAATCCATTTAGGATTGCAGCTTGTAATAGTGGGATGGTTTTAAGGCTCTATGCCTCCAATAAGAATTCCGGATGAGTATACAGTTATTTTGGAGGTTCCTGTATAATCATTTGCCGTTGGATTATATGAATAATCATTGTTCTGTAAATAGTTCGTCCAGTTGTTTTTTGCAAATCTATTTTGAACTATGACCTTTTCACCGGGCTTTAAAACACCGGCGTTATTAGAAAAACTTATTTCTAAGTAATAGTCACAGTTGCTGTTTCCGGAGACCCTATTGAACTTACCTGATACAGAGGATGTAATGTTTTTATGGGTCCCAGCCGTCCCATTAACCGAGGCATAATCACAGAAATACGACTGCGCTATATCACCGTCAACTGTGTAATAGTATCTTATTTTTATCTCTGACAGGTTGATTTCAGTGTCTCCTGTGTTCTCCAACATGACATAAGGATCAATTGTGTTTACACTATTATTTTTACTTATGTTGTATGCTGATACCTTAACACTTTGAACAACTGTAATTTTTTGAGTTCCGGTAGTATAATTTCCATTTTCATCTGTGGCTGTCCAAATGATTATTGTGGTTCCCACAGGAAAATCTGCAGGAGCGTTGCTGGTAACTGTTGTTTTAAATATATCTGTAGCAGTTGCCATACCTATCTGAACCCTGGTTCTTGATCCGGTTGCCGGAACAGTAACATCGGCGGGTACTGTAAGCTTAGGCTTTGTAGTATCCTGCACCTTTACATACTGTACTTTTTCGGTCTTGTTGTTGTTTGCATCCACTGCTGTCCAGGATACCCTTGTGGTTCCTAGGGGGAATACGTCGGGTGCATCCTTTGTCACAGTAACACCGAAGATATCGCTGTATTCAGGTGTTCCCAAATTCACAGGTGTTCCTGTTGCTGAAGTCGCCTCCTCTGTTTTGTCGGCCGGTGCTGTCAGCTCAGGCGGTGTTGTATCACGTACCGTTACATACTG
>JAEWMS010000022.1 GCA_023393115.1 Bacillota bacterium | reverse complement strand
GCGCTCAAATTCCACAAAATCATAAATTTATAACCGAAAAATCAACAATTTACCAACAATAAATATCAGAGAACAAGAAAGGAGCATCGCTTACTACTTTTTAGTAGTTTTGCGACACCCCCTTTTTTATTTGGTGGAGCATAGGGGATTCGAACCCCTGACCCCCACACTGCCAGTGTGATGCGCTCCCAACTGCGCTAATGCCCCAAATCTTTACCATGTATTTTGTTTATCAAAATGTCCTTAAAGCACATAATGATTTCCACTTATGATATATTAACACGATTGAAAACATCGTGCAACTATCTTGAAAAAATTCTTTATATTATTCAACAGTTCGTCAACAGTTCCAACACTAATCCATGCTTACAACTCAACAAACAAAGGTGAATGCCCGGTATATGGTAGGAATTTTTCCAGCAGGTCTTTGGTCTTTATTTTCAGACTGCTGGTATTGACGCAGGGATGACAGCCAAAGTATTCATCAGTAAGCAAATCCTTATCTATCAGCAGCTTAACCTTCCTATCCTTATCAAACATAAGACCCAGAATGCTTACTGAACCCGGCTGCAAATTCAAATACTCTTCCAGGTATTCCGGGCCGGCAAAGGAGAGTCTTGATGAATCAACCTGTTTTGATACGATTTTTGTATCAAATCTCTTATTACCTGGCATTGTAAGTAGATAGAACTCATTTTTTGAAGAATTGCATAGAAACAGGTTTTTATATATTTGAATGTCCAAAAGTTCTTCTACCTCGAGACAATCATCAACAGACATTGCCTCATCATGATCAAGTCTGAAATAGCTGATTCCGAGCTTATCAAGCAGCTCGTAGGAATCCAACTCCTTTTTGAGTCTGTTGGTATTTTCTGGCTTCCCAGTATAGATAGTTGTATCTGTAACTATATTCCCCATTAATAAGTCCTGCTGCCAAATTTCCGTATATAAGATAGTATATACAAAAAAGATGTCCTTTCTACGTATTGCTTTAAGCTTATTCAATATAATATTCTATTAACTAGTCCCTTGAAAGACAAACTAAAAGAATACCCTCACCAATTGTAACTGTCGCTGTATCCTCACAGAATTCATTACTGACTCCCCACGACGTTCCCAGATGCATTGTGGCATTACTCAAAGGATATTTTAAGCCTTTTGTAGTCACCCCTGTTACCCAGTTAGAAACGGGGATTAGTGACAGCTTATACCCTTCCTGCCTTTGAAGTGAAAAGGTTGAGTCAAACATATAAATCCGGTTATGCTCGTCAGCAATACAAGCACTAACCTTTTTATCCAATAGTTTTTTTAGTAATAGGATATTTGCCATGGAGTGATCAAATCTGGTCCCTACTGCACCAATAAAGATGACCTCATCAGCCCCTTTTTCCAAGGCTCTTTCTATGGCCAGTTCTGAATCAGTCATATCCTTTTCCACTGGGAACTTTTCAGCTTTTATTCCCTGACTTTGAAAATATAAGAGGTCCTCTTTATCTGCCGAATCGAAATCTCCAAGAAGAACATCAGGTGTTATTCCCAGCTTACGAAGATGTCCGGCTCCTCCATCAACGGAAATTATGTAATCGGCTTTATCAAAAAATTCTCTTATAGCATTATAGTCTTTAACAGAACCATTGCATACAATAACTACTTTCATTCCTTCACCAAGTAAAACAATTCATGTATTTGGATAAACCGGTTTAATTTAATCCGGTTGTTTAGCCTATCCCTAGTAATCAATTACACTGTACACTTGTAACATTTACACTGTACTTTTGTCAACAGCACTAAGCCTCAACTGCTTTATAGCCTCTCCAACATCCGGCTTTCCGTAAACGGCTGAACCTGCTACTATTACATTTGCTCCGGCCTTTGTTACCAAACCGATAGTGTTGACGTCAATTCCGCCATCCACTTCAATATTTATGATAAGCTTTTGTTTATTTATCATGCCTTTTAATTCTTCAATTTTTCTTGTGGAAGAATTAATATAGGATTGCCCGCCAAATCCCGGGTTAACTGTCATTACAAGAACCATATCAAGGTCCTGCAAAACATATTCTAAAACAGACAAGGAAGTAGCAGGATTTAATGCAACGCCCGCCTTTTTACCGAAGCTTTTAATCAATTGAATTGTTCTGTTCAGGTGTTGGCTTGCTTCTGCGTGTATAGTTATTATATCTGCTCCGGCGTCAGCAAACTTTTCAATATATTTGTCAGGCTCTGAAATCATTAAGTGAACATCAAAGGGTTTATTTGTTACCTTTCTCAAATGCTTTATAACATCAGGTCCTATTGTTATGTTTGGAACAAAATGTCCGTCCATCACATCTATATGAATCAAATCTGCTCCACTTGAATCAACCTTTTTTATCTCTTCACCAAGACGGGAAAAATCAGATGCTAAAATAGATGGTGCAATCTTAATCACTTAATCACTCTCCTGGAATCTGTCTTTTTAGACTTGTATTGCGGTATATCCTTTAAGGCTTTATATAACTGTGTATATCTCTCAAAACGGTTTTTGTCGATTTCTCCTCGCTCCAATGCTTCCCGTATGGGACAGCCTGGTTCGGTGATGTGACTGCAGGAGGTAAATCTACAAGTGTTAAGGTATTTTCTGAATTCGGGATAATAGTTCTGTAGCTCGCTATACATCATATCTGTAATTTCATAGGAACTAAAACCCGGAGTGTCTGCAACATAGCCTCCATATTTCAGTTCCATAATTTCAGCATGCCTTGTAGTATGCTTTCCCCGCTCAATTTTCTCACTGACACTGCCGGTTTCCATTACCCATGAGTCCATGATATGATTCAGTATGGTGGACTTTCCGACTCCGGACTGACCAGCAAATACACTGATATGATCCTTAAGTGCTTCCTTCAGCTGTCTGTAACCTATATTCTTTACCGAACTCACATCTATACAGTTATAGCCTGCCAATGTGTATGCATCCCTTATGAGTTTTGCATTTCCATCGTCAATATCTATTTTATTTATGCAGATAAGAACTTCTAAATGCTTCATTTCTGCAGTTATCAGTAACTTGTCCAACAGCATAAAATCAGGGCTTGGTGCCTTAACAGCCACAACTATAACCAGCTGGTCAACATTGGCTATTGCAGGACGTATTAATTCTGACGTACGCTTTTGTAGTTCATCGATATTGCCTAATTTCTCTTGTTCATCAAGCACGCTGAAGCCTACCCGATCCCCGGGGAGCAGTATAATGGAATCCTTTCTGAATACTCCCCTCGGCTTACATTCATATACGTCACTATTAACGTCATCTTTTACGTAGTAAAAGCCTCCAATCCCCTTTAAAATTACTCCTGTTGGCAATAAGTTACCTCCTAGTTTGCTGTATTAGTGTTTTCTTGACTGTTTTCGTCCTTATTTGGGTTACCAGCCTGTTCTGCCGGCGTAAATGGATCTGATGGTGCTGTAGTTTCAGTGCCATCACCAGTGGTATTTGTAGCCGGTGCAGTCTGCTGGGAAGTATCGGTAGCCGGTGCCTGTTCAACAGCAAGCCAGATAGTAACTGATTCTCCCTCTTCGACCTCTGTATATGCATCAGGTGCCTGCTTTGTAACAATTCCTTTTGTAGCTCCGGCAGGTAAAATGTTTCCAAGCTGTAATTTCTTTTCTGCCAGTGCTTTTTGTGCTCCAAGTTCAGTTTTTCCAACGAGATTAGGAACCTCTACTCTTTTGGTTTCCTTACCCTTGCTTACATAAATGACTACTTCAGTGCCTTCCTTAACTTCTTCGCCTGCTGCTGGTTCAGTTTTTATTACATAATCTGCCGGAACATCTTCATTGAACTCTTTGACAATTTTGGCTACCAAATTATTAGCTTTCATTTCATTTTCTGCTTCTCTATACTCACGGTCCTTTACATCCGGTACTTTAGACGTTTTGGGACCACTGCTCACAACGAGCTCCAGGGAGGTGAAATTACCGCTCTTGTAATCTGTTCCCGGGGGTATACTCTGATCGATTATTATCCCCTTTGCCACTGTCTCGCTGACCTTCATGGTCGGAGTTATTTTAAAGCCTCTTTGTTCCAGCTCTGCTTTAACAGCTTCATATTCTCTTCCTACATAGCTTTCCATTTGATATGTCTGCTCTTTATTTCCCTTGGTAAATATGCTGTAAACCATAAAAATTGCGAGAGCTATTACCAGTATGCTTGTGATACCGGCCAACCAGTACGCAACATTACTTTTTTTCTTGGAATTCTTAGCTTCACTGTTTTTATTGTTGTATTGATTATTTCTGGATTCATTAGCAGGTCTGGATGAGTTAACAGGCTTCATACGGATTGTCTGCCCATTAATATTATCCTGTCCCACAAAGCCGCCCTGAGGCTGAACTAAAACTCTGTTTAAATCATTTATCATTGAGGTGGCAGTCTGATACCTGAGATTTTGTTCTTTTTGTATTGCCTTCATAATTATTTCATTTACGCCATATGGCAGGCTTGGAACTATTTTATGTGGCTCTATAGGCATTTCCTGTATATGTTTTAAGGCAACCGATACAGGTGTATCGCCATCAAAGGGTACTCTTCCGGTAACCATTTCATACAGGGCAATTCCAAGTGAATACAAGTCTGATTTTTCGTCTATGAATCCACCTCTGGCCTGTTCGGGTGAAAAATAGTGTACTGAGCCAATTGTGCTGCCAACCATTGTTATAGTTGAGGAAGTAACCGCTCTGGCAATACCAAAATCAGTTACCTTTGCAATTCCTTCCTTGGTCATCAAAATATTGTGGGGCTTAATATCCCTATGTACAATATTATTTTTGTGGGCATGTTCGATGGCAGAGCAAATTTGAATTGTAATTTTAATAGCATCCTGCCAGTTTATTGCTCCGTGTTTGACTATAAAATCCTTTAAAGTCATACCATCAACGTATTCCATTACAATATAATGTATATCATCCTGATGACCCACATCGTAAATTGAAACAACATTGGGATGGGACAGACTTGCAACAGCTTGAGCTTCTACCTTAAAGCGTTTAACAAACTCTTCGTCATTTATGAATTCAGAACGTAATATTTTTATAGCAACAAATCTGTTTAAAAGGGTGCATTTTGCTTTATAAACCACAGCCATTCCGCCGCCGCCGATTTTCTCCAGTAACAGGTATCTATTTCCCAATACTTGACCTTCCATAACTCACCTCAATCTATATTTTTCCGACAATCACGGTAATATTATCTTCTCCACCCTTATTATTTGCATTTTGTATTAAAGTATCACATGCAACCTGTGGATCTTCATTATTTTTAATTATATCCAGGATCTCTTCCTCTGTAAGCATATTAGTCAACCCATCTGTACAAAGGAGTATAATATCATCATCTTTGATATCAATTTCATATGTATCAACCTGTAATTCCAGCTCATATCCGACCGCACGGGTAATAAGATTTTTCTTTGGATGATTAACTGCCTCATCCTTGGTAATTGACCCGTTTTTAACAAGTTCCTCAATGAAGGAATGGTCCCAGGTAACCTTTTCTATATGATGGTCTCTGATAATATATACACGACTGTCGCCAACATGACCGATATAAAGCTTTCTACCTTTAAGCACAGTTATAATCAGTGTTGTTCCCATACCCTGGGTAGCCTCATCCAGAAGTGAGTAATTATATATTTCGTCATTAACCCTTGTTACAATATCCCTAAGCATGCCGGAAATATTTTCAGTCTCCCAGTCTGCCTTAAGCAATAAATTGCATACTGAATCGACTGCCTGTTTGCTTGCAACCTCCCCGCATTTATGTCCACCCATTCCATCGGCAATGACAAAACAGGTCGGTAAGCCGGGGTATCCAACCAAAACATTACAGTTATCTTCATTTAATTGTCTTTTAAGTCCCCTATCAGTTCTAATACCGTACTTCAAAACAATCACTCCTGAACCAAACACCGAAATATCCCAAAAGCCTAATCTCCATTACTGTCTAGCCTATTTTTTCTAAGTTGACCACAGGCGGCATTAATATCACTGCCCAATTCTCTTCTAACAGTAGTTTCAATTCCTCTTGTTTCCATAATGTTTTTAAATTTTTCTATCTGATTTCTCGAGCTTTTTTTATATCCATTTCCCTGAACAGTGTTAACAGGGATAAGATTTACGTGACAAAGCATTCTCTTTAACAAACCTGCAAGTTCTCTGGCATCCAGCTCTGAATCGTTTTCTCCAGCAATCATTGCATACTCAAATGTAATCCTTCTTTTTGTGCTCTCAGTATATATCTTACATGCTGAGATTAATTTGTCAATAGAATAGGCTTTGTTCACAGGCATCATAGCTGATCGCTTATCATCCCTTGCACTGTGCAGTGATACCGACAAGGTTATCGGTATGTTTTCCTTTGCAAGCTGAAGTATTCTGGGAACGATTCCGCAGGTTGAAAGTGATATGTTTCTAAGACCAATCATTAAGCCGTCGGGATGGTTTACAAGTCTTAAAAACTTAACTACATTGTCGTAATTATCCAGCGGTTCTCCAATTCCCATAAGTACTATATGTCCAATTCTATTTCCGGAGTCCTCCTGCATGGACATAACCTGATCCAGCATTTCTCCCGCTGTCAAATTCCTTGAGAAGTTGGCGCCGGTCGATGCGCAGAAGGTACAGCCCATTCTGCAGCCTGCTTGTGAAGAAATACAGGCTGTAAAGCCATGCTTGTATTCCATAAGTACGCTTTCAATTATATTCCCGTCTTCGAGCTCAAACAAGTATTTTGCCGTAGAATCTATCCTGGATTGAAGCTTATTTACCTGTCTTATCCTGCTTATCTTAGTAACCTGACTTAACTCCTGCCTTAACTGTTTTGACAGGTTGGTCATGTCATCCATGGACTTAATCCCACTATTTACCCATTTAAATATCTGTTTAGCTCTGAATTTTTGTTGACCCATTTCGGAGAGCATTTGTTCAAGCTCTTCCAAGCTCATGTCCATTAAGTTCTTCATAGTAATTCCTTACTTTATTATATATAAAATTTTTAGTATTGTCTGATAAATACTGAGCTTTTGCTCTAATTACATTATTAAGTATTACCTCAAATGTCTATTACCGTTCTGTATGCCTAACTATTTTGCTAATAAAGAAGCCGTCAGTTTTGTTTTTATTAGGATAAAGCTGTATATACCCATCCTGTGCTGTTTTTGCCTCGAGGGTTTCAGGTAGCAGCTCTTTAAAACCGGCAAGCTTGTAATCCCTGTTCTCTTCAAGAAATGCCATTACGTTTTCCAGATTTTCTTCAGGTTGTATGGTACAGGTACTGTAAACAAGGTACCCGCCCGGTTTAACGTATTTTGCGGCATTTGCCAGTATCTGTCTCTGAAGCCCGACTATGGCCTTCTGCTCTGAAAGATTCCTTGAATATTTTATGTCGGGCTTCTTTCTAATTATGCCTAATCCTGTGCAAGGTGCATCTACCAGGACCCGATCTGCCTTTCCAATAAGATCTTCATCCAGCTTAGCGGCGTCCAGTAATTCAGTTTTAATTATCTCTATCCCCAACCTGGCGGCAGTGCTTTCTATAAGCTTCAGCTTATGAGGATGAATGTCCCGTGCAAGCACAGCACCTTTGTTTTTCATAAGCTGAGCAAGATGTGTCGCTTTGCCGCCAGGAGCACTGCACACATCAACTACCAGCTGCCCTTCTGACGGCTCAAGCACCACCGACGACAGCATTGAGCTCTCATCCTGTACTGTAAAGTATCCTTTTTGGAAGGCATCAAGTTTAGTTATTGAGGAAGGGCTATCCAGTATTACTGCCTCCTCCAGATATCTACCCTCTCCAGCCTTACAGTCTTCTTCGTTAAGTGCTTCAATTAAAGCCTCACGGTTTGTTTTAAGAGTATTAACCCTTACACTAAAGTCCGGAACCTGATTGTTGCTCTCTAAAAGGCTTTCGGTAAATTCTGCTCCAAATAGCCTCAACCAGCATTCAATCAGTTCCTTTGGGTGAGAATATACAATACTGAGATATTGTGCAATATCACTTTTATCCGGATAGGGTATGTTTCGGCTGTTTCTGGCTATATTTCTTAAAACAGCATTGACAAACCGGCTTGAAGCCTGATGTCCGTACCTTTTTGCCAGGTCAACACTAGTATTACAGGCTGCTGATACAGGAATCTTGTCGGTATGAAGCAGCTGATATATACCTAACCTCAGAATATTCCTTATCCAGGGCGATAATTTTCTTAATTTCACACTGGAGTACTTGTCTATTATATAGTCAATCTCAATAAGCCACTTAACAGTTCCATACGCCAAATCAGTAGCAAAAGCCCTGTCAATTTCCCTGAGTTCCCGGCCTTCAAGATATTTATTTACTGCAATATTTGAATATGCCGAATTCTCGCTAACATCATATAAAATTTTCAAGGCTGTTTCTCTTGCTAAATCAAGTGCCATGTTTATGTCCATGCCCATCATTTCACAAAACTTCGAGAAAATATGTATTTTCTTATTGAAATGACATGGGTACGGTACCTCCTCGATTATATATATTTCTCTTACATTTGTTTTCCAGCACAAACATTAATCTCCCTTTCTCCGGTTTCCTGCAAGGAGTAGCAACCTAAGGAAGTTAGCAATGGCCACAAGGGCAGATGCCACATATGTTAAAGCAGCAGCACTGAGTACCTTCTTTGCTGTATTTAATTCATTACCAATCAAAATATTATGCTTATCCAGACTCTCTATAGCTCTTTTACTGGCGTTAAACTCTACCGGTAAAGTAATAAGGTAAAAAAGTACGGCCACAGCAAAAAGTAAAAGCCCGATATTTATCAGAACAGACCAACTCATTACCAGTCCAAGTATGGCCAGAGTAGGCCCGGCCTGTGAACCCAGATTGGCAACCGGTACCATATAACTTCTCAAGGCCAGCGGTCCAAAGTTTACATTGTGCTGAATAGCATGTCCGGTTTCATGAGCCGCTACACCGATAGCAGCTACAGATATACTTGAATACGTTGAATCGGATAAACGTAGTTCCTTCTTTCGAGGATCGTAGTGATCTGTCAATTCCCCGGATACCCTAGAAACCCTGACATCATAAATTCCATTGGCCTGAAGCAGATACTTTGCAACCTCAGCCCCTGTCATGTTTTTGGAGTTTCCAACTTTCTTGTATTTATTGAAGGTTCCTTTCACACGTATCGACGCTATAAAAGATATAATAACTGCCGGTACAACCAATATAATGTAATATTGATCCATATAAAAATATCCCATGGTAATCTAGTCTCCCTCCCCATGGCAGCGATATAATAGCACCAGTAAGGCAAAATCTAATTTGTTAGCTGTTCCACTTTCTTCACTATAGCCGAAATATCTACATCAGTATTGATGCACGAACCATTTGGCTGCTTATTGGTAACCCCTATAACAGGTATTCCTTTAACATCAAGTATACCGCTCATAAGATCCCTTTCACACGCAACCGATACTATAAGCTTGGGATTATTTTGCATTATTATTTTTCTTGCAACTGTACCACCTGTGGCTATAAACATACTAATATTTCTTTTCTTTGTATAGTCCAATAATTGACCTATTTTACACTTTCCACATCTTTTACACGCTTCAGGATTGCTGGTTACCTTTAAACTGCATTGGCTGTTTTGAAGGCAGTGGGGCAAAAGAAGCATTATTTCTTCAGTATTATATTTTATATTATCAGACTCTACAACGATATTATTCAATTCTATATAAAACAGTCTTATACTCTTTTTAATATTATCATTTGATTTTGCAAATAAAAGGGCCAGTGGCAGTATTACCTGCATACCGGCTCGAGTTATCCGTAGCATAAATCCTTTTACTTTTTTATTCCTGTAAGTATAAATAATTGACAAACTCATTACCAACAGCATCAACAGACTTATCCCAATGGCCGTAATAATAGTTATTAATACAACATTATAGGATCTTAATGAAGCATAGGCATATACAACACTTAACACTATCAACAGTGAAGTTAATACTATAAGTATTAATATTGTTGTCCTTACAAAAATCTTTATGTTACTTTCCAAGGGTTTCACCTACGTTTATCTCATGTCCTCTTATATAGTCACCAACACTCATCCTCTTGGAAGAGTCAAATTGCACTTCTTTAATCCAAAGGTTTCCATCCGGACATTTTACCAGAATACCTTTATCATCCACCTTAAGTATTTTTCCGTTATCAATTTCGGCATCTGACTTTCCAGGCACCAACGAGGTTTTCCATACTCTCATTCTATTACCGAGAAGGAAGGTATAAGCCCCCGGCCATGGGTCTGTCCCTCTTACAAGATTGTGTATCTCCCCGGCGCTTTTGTTCCAATCTATATGACCCAGTTCCTTGTTCATCATAGGCGCGTAGGACGATTGTGAGTCCTCCTGGGGAATTCTTTGAAGAGTACCGTTTTTAAGGGCTGTTAAGGTTTCCCTCAAAACTTCTGCTCCAAGAACAGCCAATTTGTCATGGAGCTCTCCTACTGTCATATCAGGTCCTAATTCAATTTCTTTTTTTAGCAGCATATCCCCGGTATCAATGCCAACATCAGTATACATTGTAGTGATTCCGGTTTTTGTCTCACCATTTATTACTGCCCAGTTTATAGGTGCAGCTCCTCTGTATGCCGGCAAAAGTGAACCATGTACATTTATACAGCCATGTACCGGTACATCAAGAAGCTCCCTGGAAATAATTTTTCCATAGGCGGCAGTAATAAAGAGGTCGGGCTTTAATGCTCTTATCTGCTCAATAAACTCTGGTGTTTTTATTTTATCGGGCTGTAAAACCATTATTTGATGTTTTAAAGCGAATTCTTTAACTGGAGGTGCTGTCATTTTATTACCTCTGCCCTTTGGCTTATCAGGCTGTGTAACTACAGCAACCACCTCGTACCCTTCTTTAACCAACATTTCAAGACTGGGTACGGCAAAATCGGGAGTACCCATAAACACTATTCGCAAAGCAAAACCTCCCTATTCCTGCATTTCTTCAAGTTCTTTAGCGGTGTACATTTTATGAGCTTTGTCCTTGTACAGTATCCCGTCAAGATGATCTAGCTCATGGCAGATTGCCCTTGCAAAAAGCTCTTCTGCTTCAATTATCACTGTTTCACCATTTCTATCGGTATATTTCGCTGTAACATGCATAGGACGTACTACTTCCCCTGAAGTTCCAGGAACACTAAGACAGCCCTCCATACCATCCTGTTCTCCGCTCTGTTCAAGTATTACGGGATTTATCATCTCGAACAAGCCGTTTCCAACATCAATAACTACTATTCTCTTGAGTATTCCAACCTGAGGAGCTGCCAACCCTACCCCATCAGCCTTGTACATGGTATCTGCCATATCATCCAGTAGTGTAAGGATTTTTTTATCTATTGCTTCGACTGGACGGCTCATTTTCCTAAGAACCTCATCACCGTCTTTTCTGATTTCTCTGTATGCCATAGTAACCTCCACCATTCTTTATATTAAATACTATTATATAATATGTTTTGTATAGTACCATTTTGATAATTATAGCATATTATAAGGGTTTATATCTATGCTCATAGAAATATCCTCATCCTTTATTCTTTTCCAGGAAGTATCTGACATAGTAGTTAACCTATCTATCAGAACCTCAAGTTCTTTTGCCTTTATAACCATTCTCCATCGGTATTTTCCTGCAATTTTCGGAATTGGGCATCTTGATGGTCCTAATACTATAAAATCCTCAGGCATATCTGAACTCTTGTTCTCTTCTGAAAATTCAGGTGAAAGTCCAGGTGAAAGTTCAGGTGAAAGTCCAGGCTTAGTATCCCTGGCAACCTCAAATACCCTTCTGTCTTTCCTGCCGCTTAAAGTTACAACTGCTATGTTATTAAAGGGCGGATATCCCAAACGTTCTCTAATTAATATTTCCTGTTTGTAAAAGCCTATATAATCCTGCCTGCAGGCAGCCAAAATACTGTATTCTTCAGTATTATAGGTCTGAACAATTACTCTTCCTGCTTTTTCGCCTCTTCCAGCTCTGCCTGCAACCTGTGTAAGCAGTTGAAAAGTTCTCTCGTTTGCTCTGAAGTCTCCGGTATTAAGCATACTATCGGCAGCCAATACACCAACCAGTGTTACATTTGGAAAATCATGGCCCTTAGCAATCATCTGAGTTCCAACCATGATATTTATGTTTTCACTTTTAAACTTGTTTAGTATCTCTTCATGAGCATTCTTATAGCCAATTGTATCTATATCCATTCGTATAACCGAACTATCAGGCAGTTTTGTCTTTATTTCCTCTTCGATTCTCTGAGTTCCAACACCGAAATGTCTTATGTGCTTGCTTTCGCAAGAAGGACAACTTGAAGGGTTCTTTACTGTAAAGCCGCAATAATGACAAATCAGTCTTTCTGTTTTTGCGTGGTAGGTCAGAGCAATATTGCATTCGGGGCATTTCATAGTATAACCACAGTTACGGCATATTACAAAGGTTGAAAAACCTCTTCTGTTAAGAAACAGTATACTCTGTTGGCCATTCTCAATATTCTTTTTCAATTCCTCCTGAAGGCGATTGCTAAACGGAGTCTTATTCCCGTTTTCAAGTTCCACCCGCATATCAACCATTTCAACGTCTGGTAGTTTTGCTGTATTTGGTCTGTTTTTCATTTCTACAAGTTCAATATTTCCTTGAAGAGCATTATAATAGGTTTCTACAGACGGTGTAGCTGATCCGTACACAAGAAGAGCATTATTTATCTCACACCTCTTACGTGCAACGTCCTTGGCGTTGTATCTCGGCATGGATTCTGACTTATAGGACCCCTCATGTTCTTCGTCTATAACTATGAGTCCCAGATCGGTCATAGGAGCAAAAACCGCTGAACGAGCCCCGACGACAACATCAACTCTGCCTTCACTTATCAATCTCCACTGATCAAATCTTTCTCCTAGAGAAAGCCTGCTATGCATTACAGCGACCCGCTTTCCAAACCTGGATACAAATCTTTCCACCATCTGAGGAGTAAGAGAAATTTCCGGTACAAGAAGAATTGCCCTCTTGCCAAGATCAAAGCAATGTGAAATCAGCTGAAGATATACTTCTGTTTTTCCGCTTCCGGTTATTCCATGAATAAGGCTTTCCTTGAACACTCTGCTGTCCAGATGACCAACCAGCTTATTTAAAGCCTCTGCCTGCTCATTTGTAGGAGTAAGGTGCTCTGTCTTTTCATAATACTTGTCCTTTATAGGGTTTCTTTCAAGTTCAATATTCCTATAGGAAATATAGCCATATTTACTCAGAGTATCCAGCACAGAGGAGGTCACACCTGCAAATCGCTGTATATCCGCAACTGAAACCAACTCGTTATCCAGTAATATCTCCAGAACTCTAATGTGCTGAATTCTTTTTACTGCATTATTTTCAAGCTCCTCGATCACTTCTTCACGGGGTCTTGCCAGAGTTACACCTTTAATTGACTTGGCATTAACTTTTTGCTGGTAACATTCTTCTATTGTAACAGCACCGCACTCACACAATTGGCGTATAGCGCTGCTAAAAGCTTTTATATTACAAATACTCCTGAGTTCATCATATTCACACTCTCCGCCCAAACAAATTAAATTTTCAATCAACTTGTTCAAGTCCTTTTTCCTGAACCCGTCATTCTCCCCATCTGTTAGTTTGACTGTTTTTACGGTCTTAACATTTATCCCGGGAGGAAGCATGCATTTTATTATATCGGAGTATGTACAAATGTACTGCCTTTTCATCCACTCCAGAAGTTTTATATTGTCTTCCTTTAGTAAGGAAAAGGGCTCAATTACCTGCTTTATTGCCTTATATTCATAATTCTTACCGGAAGTTTTATGAGTATCTGCTTCAAAAGGCCTTATATCAAGCACGAAACCTTCCTTGACCATGCTTCCGCCGCCGAAGGGTACAAGGACTCTGCAGCCGACACAGACCTTTTCTTCCAAGCTTTTAGGAACTATATATGTATATTTTTTATCATATGCTCTTGTGGTATTGATTAAAGCTACAGAGGCTGTTATTAAAGACATTTTTACACTCCGGAAAGTATTTGTTCTTGCTTAATATAGTCGTTCTTTATTCTGAGTTTTATTATATCAATTTGTAGTCTTCTTATCAAATAAACAAGGCTCCGGTTAATTATAACTTTCTATTAAATAATCTATATTTAATGACTCTAATAAATATCAATATATCCATCCAATAACACTATATATATTCAAATAAATTCAACTTTTTTAACACCTTCACCATAAAGCTACTGCAGATACCTGCACAACACCCATACAGAATGCCGGATACCAGGATCACCGGCAGATATGATACCACCGATAAATCACTAATTATAAAGCATGCAACCAGTATCTGACCGATATTATGTGTAATTGAACCAGCTATACTGATTCCTATATAGCTGAAAAGCCTTCTGGTAAATCTAAGCATAAACCACATAATTACTGCACTTAATATCCCTCCAAAGAAACTGAACATAAATAGCACCTGACCACTCATAAACAGCGATGCTACAACGCATCTGATCAGTACAATCAGTATGGTCTCGTAAAAACTGAAGAAAACAAGGCTGACCAAGGTAATCATATTTGCAAGGCCAATTTCATTCCCCGGAACGCCCACCGATACAGGTATCCAGTTTTCTACAACAGCAAGAGCAATGGCCTGGGCTGTTAAAAGAGATAAAAATACGACTTTCTTACTATCGGCATTCCTTTTTAAATACATTTATTTCACCACACCATCTAAAGTATAACTACTATTCCATACTATTATTCCCTTGCACTAACTTTATCAGTGTTCTGTTTGGAAGACAGACGGCTATTTGTCCTGGTTTGCTCAGCCATCTAGATTTAATGCATAATCTGTCAGGGCATTCTGCTGACATGAAACAGATTTTTTTCTGATCAGCAACAATGATTTCATTGTAGAGCCCTGATATCTTTATAACCTCTCTCTCCTCTAGACTAGAAAGGTTAACTTTCTGGATAATTTTATCATCCTTCTTTATAATGGCGTAAACATCTTGTTTTTCTTGATTTTTAACATTATCCCAGCTTGAAAGACTTTCTGTATTATTACCTTTACCACTTATTACTATCAATGAAATTCCGAACACTATTAGCAGTACCAGAATTATATCACCTTTTTTCAGCATAGGAATAACCACCGCTTTCATCCATCGATATACATTATGTAATTTTTCCCTTGAATTGTCACTTTTATAACTTCATAAATTATATTCATTATGTCACAAGAAAACTAAACAGACCTCAGTAAATAATATACTGAGGTCTGTTATATGTATAAATTTATATTAACTTTTTGCTACACCTTCAAAGTTCGTTTATTCTTGTGTATTACTTGAATCAGCTGAATCAATTTCGTCTCCCTTATTTTGAATATCTTCGGAAATCTCCATTTTCGACACTGATACTTCATAAGCAGTTTTAGATATTGTTTCACCGTTTTCAAGCTTTTTTTGATATTCTCTTGACTGAATTCTTCCCCAAATCTTGATGTTATCACCTATTGCAAGATTCTGAGAATATCTGGCATTTCTGCCCCAGGCTATACATGGTATGTAATCAGATTTGTTATAGGGCCTGTTTACTGCTACAAGAATATCGGTAATTTCTCTTCCGAATGGTGTCATCCTGTATATCGGATTTTTACATATATATCCGTTTAAATAAATTTGGTTTGGATTTTTTATTCTCTTTTCATCATCAGTAAAAATCAAATCTCTGGCAAATACAGTCAGAACGAGCTTATTGGAATCACTTTTGTAACTGTTATAGGATCTGAACTGACCCTCTATTTCCAAGGAAACACCTATTTGCAGTTTACTTTTAGGCACAAGACGTTCTGAAAATGTAACAGATATTTTATCGCTGCTGTCGCTTAATCTAGGAACATCCAAGTAAAATGAATAAAAGCCCTCTCCATAGACCTCGTGGCTATACTCAACCTCTGAAACAACTTTTCCTGAAATGGTCACTACGTTGTTTTCTATTACATTCCCGACCATTTTCCCCCCACTCCTCTCTTTTGCTGTTGTGTCTCTCTTTTGATTTATCTAATGTAATATTTATTCTATAAGTATGCAATTTAGAATATTTTTCCAACTTATTTTTTAATCGAACTTAATATGTTGAGAGAACTAGCTTTATTCCATCTCAAGCCTGTTTCTTTATAATGCACCGGTTCATAAGAACGTTTACGGTTTTTGAAATCATTCGACTGGAGAAAATTAATTACCTCTGTGGTCTTTACGAGACAGAGGTATCATAAAAACACCTTTGTTGTGTACTCCGCCGTTACCCAAAGTACTCGCTACTAATATTTGTAAGGTGACATCAGTTGTCTCATAATATTCAAATTTATTGAAATTCCGCTGTATAGTTTAGTCTACTGCATTTAAGAATGAAGGAACTGCATCTATGCCAAATTAATACAATCTTTTAATATTATATTACATAATCATTAAAATGAAAATCTTTTATTCTACAAAAAATACTGTAATTTTATATTGCAATATAACAAAAACGGCTTTATTAACACTTTTCATTAAATAATTATGTCCTCGAAAAAGCTGATTAATATGATTATGTTAACATGTTTTTTAGTTAAGACTTACAAGGCTGCTTTATATATCATTAAATAGGAACATGAGTTTTTAAACAATCCACTGTTTTATTAACGCCAACCTAGAATCCTCCTTAATTGAGATTCTAGCTGAACATTAAAAACTCTTACGAGTATTAAAGTTAACTAGGTTCAACATTGATATATACTGAGAATCATCTTACGGATATTAAGCTTTAGCGAGGTACTCATGGTCTACCGTTTACTTTTTAAATGCAACAAGACCCCAAGCATTTCTGCATGAGGTCTTGATATAAATCTGGCAGAGACTTACTTTCCCGGGCCGTTTCCAGCCAAGTATTATCAGCACTGAGATGCTTAACTGCCGTGTTCGGTATGGGAACGGGTGTATCCATCTCGTCATTTCCACCAGA
>JAEWMS010000014.1 GCA_023393115.1 Bacillota bacterium | reverse complement strand
ACGGTATTATTATCTTGGCTCATGGTTCATCCTTTGCAATGTTTTTCTTGGTCGTTAAACATTATACAATAGATTTACCATGAGTCATTACTTTTCTACTTTCCGTCACTTCATTTTACAACTTACTTTATTTTTGCTGCTAGAGATACTTTTCCCGAAGACGGTTGTAGGAGTTTTGCAGTGAGTGAAGGTAGGAGTGAAGGCGATTACTATTCTCCTCCTCCATAAATGTGAACATCATACTATATTTATATAGAGAATTTTCTTTATATGTCCTTAGTAATTCTCCCTTTGCATATACCGTGGAATTATCCTCAAGTAGAATATTTATTTCACAGCTTGTTTTTATAGGTATTTCCTTGTCTAATAAAAATGCTGCACCACCAAGTGATAGGTTAGACACCTTACAGAAATAACTATTATTGTCGCTGCAAAGAGTGGCAGGTAAGCAAACATCGAGACGCTGGAAGATTCTGTGGTTTAAACTTTCAACAATTCCATTGATTTTTACCTTTATATATGGAGAACCTGACAACTCTATTTTCGATATGGTACCGGTGATTATGTATTCAAAGTATTCATTATTGTACTTTATGTCGACACCGGTGTCAGTAAATAGACATCCCTTCATTATATCCGGAGTCAAAGGAAGATAAATGAAATCTTCACTGCATTGGGTTACAATGTTCAATGACCATGACGACTGCTTAGATAATTTAAAACTTACCAACGCCCCGGGAATAATAAGTTTGGAAATACATATACTGTTCAAAGATTTTAGCCTCCTAGAACTATATAGCCGTAAATAACAAATCACAGAAGTTATTCGCAATAAGTCTGCAATGTAGACAGAAAAATAATAAAAAAAGCATTTCTTTTTACATTATATAATAATAAGCGCTATATAACAACTTGAAAAAAGAGAACATGCCAAAATAATCCAAATTTCCTATTTTCTTTATATCCTGATTACTAGGTAATATAGGCCTATCCTTATAGGCCTGTCAGTGCTGTATATAAAACTTAATATAACGCTTCATTTTCATGATAGAGTTTTTTGTCCTTCATAATCATGGTCCCGATTCCTTTGTAAGTAAATATTTCAAGTAAAATGCAATGAGGAATTCTTCCATCAATAATGTGGGTTCTTCCCACACCTTTCTCCAACGCATCAACGCAGCCCAGGACTTTAGGTATCATGCCGCCTGCGATAATTTTTCTATCAATAAGATCATGAACTTCATCAATTGTAAGTGCCGGAGTAACGTTATCGCTATCCTTGGAGGGCTTAACACCTTCTACATCGGTAAGAAGCATGAGCTTTTCAGCTTTTAAGGCAGCAGCAATTTCACCTGCCACAGTATCGGCATTAATATTATAGCTTTCCCCGTTTGGTCCCACACCGATGGGCGCTACAACCGGGATATACTCATCCTTGGATATCAAGTCCAGAACCTTGGAGTTGATTTTTGTAATTGAACCCACATACCCGATATCCTTCAACTCACCGTCTATTTCAGTCTTGTATTGTTCACATTCAATAAGCTTTCCATCTATTCCGCAAAGGCCTATAGCTTTTGCTCCTTTACCGTTAAGCAGAGAGACAATTTCCTTATTGGTTTTTCCAACAAGAACCATCTGTGCCACCTCAATAGTCTGTAAATCTGTTACCCTTAGGCCGTTTACAAATTCACTCTTTACATCAAACTTCTGAAGGGCTTTGTTTATGTCCGGTCCACCACCGTGTACCAGCACCGGATTCATCCCTATGTACTTTAAAAGAGTAATATCCTCTATCACCGAGTTTTTTAATTCGTCATTAATCATGGCATTACCGCCGTATTTAATAACAACTGTTTTACCATACAACTTCTGAATATAGGGTAATGCTTCAATTAATATCTCAGCCTTTTTAATCAAGCTATCATAATTCATAAAGAACCTCCTGGATAAAATGTTAACTATTAATAAAATCGGGTAGTTAATACAAAAGTGTTTATGGTTTTATTCTATAAACCAACATCTTCACTTAACCCCAGCATTATATTCATATTCTGGATTGCAGCTCCGGAAGAGCCTTTGCCAAGGTTATCTAGAACTGATACCAGCATAATCTGATCTGAATTACCAGTAACATATATTTCAAGATAATTTGTATCATTTACTCGTGTAGCACTGATGAAACTATTTATGTATTCCTTTTCAATATCCAAAGGCATAACCTTTATAAACTTTTCACCGCTATAGTGATTTGTAAGAAAAGCATGAATAGCTTCTTTGGTCACTGGCTGAGTAAGTAATCGTGGATAAACAGGTATACAAACGGACATACCTTTATAATAAGGACATACCAGGGGGGAGAATAAAGGACTATGTTCAAGACCGCTTATAACTGTCATCTCAGGTATATGCTTGTGAGTGAGACCAAGTGCATACAGCTGTGGACTTTCAAAAGTATTTCCTTCGGGAGCCTCAAATTGAGCAATCAACTTCTTACCTCCGCCGCTGTAGCCTGAGACGGCATGGGTTGTAACAGGGTAATCCTTCGGTATGATACCCTCCGAAACTAAAGGATACATCAAACTGATAAAGCCGGTAGCATAGCATCCGGGCACAGATACTCTTGTAGATGCTTGAATTTTAGCTCGGTGACTTCTGCTTAACTCGGGTAATCCGTATGCCCAGCTGACATTTGTTCTGTGAGCCGTACTTGCGTCAATTACCTTGGTACGGGGATTTTCAATCAGTGAAACAGCTTCGATGGCAGCGTTGTCAGGCAGGCAAAGGAAAACAATATCTGCGTCGTTCAGACACTTTTTTCTTTCATTTATATCTTTTCTTTTTTCAACATCTATTTTTATAATGTCAAGATCATTTCTCGATGCTAATCTTTCGTTAATCTGAAGTCCTGTAGTACCTTCACTTCCGTCTACAAAAACCTTGAATTTCATTGCTATCCTCCATTCCGCTTAAAATCAGCGAATTATTTAGTGACTTTTAAGCCCAATCGGTTGTTATGATTTTATAATTATACAACCAAATGTATAAAAATTCAATATTGTGTACTGATAAAATTTCCATGAGTTTAGTTCAAGTACTATTTTTACCTACTATAATAATAGTCACCTTGTAACATACAAATATATTGACTTATGTATACTAAAATATATGATATATATAAATTTAATCTATTTCAGTTACAGAATTTATGAAAAATGTATAAAATCATTTGGAAAAGTATAATTAGTACCTCATTTGCACCCAATATTGACATTATACAAAAGTACTAAAAGGAAAAAATTAATTTTGTTAAAAAGCAATATGGTTTGTACCAGGCTTGCAGTGTATCATATTAGTATAGATTTACTGATTGCTGAAATTGTAAGCAAAACAAATAGCGAGTTTTGGGGAGGTATTACAAATGGCTAGTTTAAAGCTAAAAAATATTTACAAGAGATATGCAGGTGGAGTTACCGCTGTTAATGATTTCAATCTTGACATTGAACACAATGAATTCCTTGTTTTGGTTGGACCTTCAGGTTGCGGTAAGACTACTACACTTAGAATGATTGCCGGTTTGGAAGAAATTTCAGAAGGTGAATTGTACATCGGAGATAAATTGGTAAATGATGTTGCTCCTAAGGATAGAGATATCGCAATGGTTTTCCAGAACTACGCGTTGTATCCGCACATGACAGTTTTTGATAACATGGCTTTCGGTTTGAAACTCAGAAAGACTCCAAAGGATGAAATAAAGAAGCGTGTTAATGAAGCTGCTAAAATACTTGACATTGAGCATCTCCTTGACAGAAAGCCAAAGGCTCTGTCAGGTGGTCAGAGACAGAGAGTTGCGTTAGGTCGTGCTATAGTTCGTGAACCTAAAGTATTCTTAATGGACGAACCTCTCTCAAACCTTGATGCTAAGCTCAGAGTTCAGATGAGAACTGAGATCGGAAGACTTCACAACAGACTTAATACTACATTTATTTATGTAACACATGACCAGACAGAAGCTATGACAATGGGTACAAGAATCGTTGTTATGAAAGATGGTTACATCCAACAGGTTGACTCACCAACTTCACTTTATGATAGACCTTGCAACATGTTCGTTGCTACATTTATCGGTAGCCCTCAAATGAACCTTATAAATGCAGTTCTTACTCAACGTGGTAATGATTTACACCTCGTATTTGGTAAGAGTGATATTAAGATTCCTGAAGGAAAAGCTAAGAAGCTGGAAGGAACTGATTACATCGGTAAGGAAGTTATCCTCGGTATCAGACCTGAAAACATTCACGATGAAGCTATGTACCTCGAATCAATGCCAGACAGTATCGTTGAAGCACATGTTGACCTTGTTGAAATGTTGGGTGCTGAAACCTTCCTTTACATGATAATTGAAGGTGCTACTTCAACTGTTACTGCTAGAGTTAACGCTAGATCTAAGACTAAGACCGGTGATGTTATCAAGGTTGCATTTGATGCAAACAAGATTCACCTCTTTGATAAGGAAACTGAGCGTACTATCATAAACTAATAATTAATTTATATAAAAACCAAAAAAAGGGAAGCTATAGCTTTCCTTTTTTTGGTTTTTTCCACAAGTGCATCTTTATTACTGAAATAAAATAATTACTTAAAAATAAATGTTAAAAATAAATTAATAAAATGTAATATAGTAAAAGAAAGTGTAATAGTGTATAATTTTATATATTGTGAATTGTTTTTACAAAAATATTTCACATATTTATACTAGCAGGAGGTAAGTATGTCTGTTAAACTCTTTCAGACGCTATCGGACAAATATAGCGAAATAATAAATAAAGAAGTTGGTGTAACTGACGATAGTGGAGTAATAATTGCTCATTCCAATTTTCAGATGATAGGACAACAGGACCCTAATACGACTGCTTTCTTACAGGAAAAACATCTTCAGGATACCATTAACGGACGGATATATAATAAGGTTGTTTTGAAAAACAAGGTAGAATTTATCACTTTTATTCAGTCAACCGAGCCACAGGATATTAAATACCTTGAGCTGTTCACATTAAACATACTTAACCTGAAAAGTTATTATGATGAGAAGTATGATAAAAATACCTTTATTAAGAACATTATTGTAGAAAACATACTTCCGGGTGATATTCTGGTTAGATCAAAGGAACTGCATATAGATTATAATGCCATGAGAGTTGTGTTCCTGATCAATGCCACCAGTGAGAAAGATATACATGTGCATGAGGTAATTGAAAGCTTGTTTCCAAATAAAAGCAAGGACTTTGTGGTAGTAATTGATAACGACAATGTGGTTCTTGTTAAAGAAGTCAAGAGCAAGGATGACTACAAGGAAGTTTTCAAAATAGCAAGGGTAATCGTTGATACACTGAATGCCGAACTGATGGTAAAGGCATCTATTGGAATTGGAACCATAATTGCTAATTTGAAGGATATTACAAAATCCTATAAAGAAGCTCAAATGTCTATAATAATTGGTAATATATTTGGCGGCGAAAACAATATTTATGATTATAATAATCTCGGAATAGGACGGTTGGTATATCATATTCCTACTTCATTGTGCCAGCTGTTTTTAGATGAAGTATTTAAAGATAACTCTGCTGATTCTTTAGATAACGAAACCATGCTTACAATTCAAAAGTTCTTTGAAAACAATCTGAACGTCAGCGAAACGGCAAGACAGCTTTATATTCACAGAAATACACTTGTTTACAGACTAGAAAAGATTAAAAGGTTGACTGGCTTGGAGTTGACAAGTTTTGACGATGCAGTTATTTTCAAGTTGGCTATATTGGTTAAAAAATATTTAGCCAATATAAATGAATAATTTGTGAGGGGTAATACAATTGGTTGAATTTATAGATGTAACAAAAAAGTATCCCAACGGTACTGTTGCCTTAAAGGGAATAAATCTGAAAATCAATAAAGGCGACTTTGCGTTTATTGTTGGGACAAGCGGTTCCGGAAAATCCACATTACTAAAACTATTAATGAAAGAAGAAACCGCAACTGAGGGTGAGGTAATAGTTAACGGGTACCAATTATCAACATTGGAGCCTAAACAGGTTCCATATTTGAGACGCGGTATGGGAATGGTCTTTCAGGACTTCAGACTACTGCCGAATAAAACTGTATATGAAAATGTTGCGTTTGCAATGGAAATAACTGAATGTCTTCCCAGAGAAATCCGCAGGCAGGTACCTATGTCACTTGCGCTGGTGGGATTGAGCCGAAAGGCCAATGCTTACCCACATCAGTTATCTGGTGGAGAGCAGCAGCGTGTAGCTATAGCCAGATCTCTGGTAAATAACCCAGCACTACTGATTGCTGACGAACCGACAGGAAATCTTGACCCTGAGAACTCCTGGGAGATTGTAAAACTTCTTTCAGAGGTAAACCAAAGAGGGACTACTGTTATTGTTGCTACACATGAAAAAAGTATAGTTGATGCCATGAAAAAGAGAGTTATTGCCATTGATAAGGGAAAGATCATCAGGGATCAACAGAAAGGGCTTTACAGGGATGAGGATACGGAGTATACGATATATTCTTAAGGAAAGTTTTCTGAATGCATATAGAAATAGATTGATGTCATTAGCGTCAATAAGTATTATTACTGCAGCACTGATTTTATTTGGTGTTTTTTATCTGATATTAATCAACTTAAACCATAATCTGGATTTGTTATATCAGAAGCCGCAAATGCAGGTTTACTGTTTGCCTGAACTTACTGACGAACAGATAGCTGCTGTAAAAACAGAAATCGCAAATAATAAATACATTGAAAGCTTTACGGAGATTTCTAAGAAGGAAGCCTTTGAACAGTTAAAAAAGTACCTCGAAGATGATAAGAAGGACTTGGGCGGTTCGGAGATATTGGAAGGTTATGATGAAAGCATGATGTTTGTATCCTACACTGTCAAGGTTAAGAACCCTCAGGATAGTAATAAAGTTGCTAAAGAGCTGGAAGCCTTGGCCGGAGTGGACAATGTAAAGTACTCCCAGCAAACCATAGATATGATACTTAAAGTATCCAACTGGGTAAAAGTGGTCAGTTTCGTACTTATAGGGTTACTACTGGTAATATCCTTATTTATTATTGCAAATACAATTAAACTTACTGTTTTCGCTAGACGCAAGGAAATAAACATAATGAAATATATCGGTGCCACCGACTGGTTTATAAGATGGCCCTTTGTCTTCGAGGGCATACTTATTGGTCTTTTAGGGGCTCTGATAGCCTTTATTATTGTAGCCTATATATACGGCTTTGCGCAGCCAAAGCTGACGTCAGAGTTTGCAGGTGGATTTGAAATGGTTCAGTTTAGCGGAGCCTGGGGTATGCTTGTTCTCATATATGCAGGAATAAGTACGGTGATAGGTGCTTCTGGAAGTGTAATGTCAATTAGAAAACATTTACATGTTTAGTAATTAATTTTGAAAAAAATAGAATTATAGTATATAATTATTTTAGTTATATACTTATTTAGTTACGGAGTTACATAAGATAAGTGTGGGGGGATAAAATGAAGAGACTATCAACGATAGCTTTGGTTGCTATTTACATATTTTCATGTTTAATTATACCTGCCAATGCAGCAACTACTATTGACAAAACAAAGCAACAGCAACAGAATGTCAAAAACGAGATGAAGAAGGTTGCCGATGAGAAAAAGGCGGCGTCTGAAAAGTTGAAGCAAAGTACTCAGGAAAAGGAATTCTATGAGTCTAAAACTCAACAAGTCCAGCAGAATCTAACACAAAAACAGAAAGAAATAAACAGTGTTGAATTAGATATAGATAAGATTATTAAGGAAATTGAGGTAATAGAAACTAATCACGAGAAAAAGACAGAGCTTTTTAAGACTCGAATGAGGGTTATGTATCAAAATATGCATCAGACACCCTTGGAGATTTTTGTGGAGTCTAAAAGCTTTGGTGAGTTTTTTTCCAGGATGGAACTTTTGTCTATTGTAAAGAAAAACGATGAAAAGCTTATACAGGAAATAGCTCTTAGCAAAGAAAATACTGAGCTTCAAAAGCAGAATAAATATCTGGAACTTGAAAAAAAAGAAGCTGAACTACAAAGACTTGGCGTAAAGGCCTCAGAATATAAAACCTCAAGAGCTAAAGCAGAATCTCAAATTGAAGCTTCGAAGAATCAGCTTAAGCAGACTGAAAAAAGAGAAGACGAATTAATTGCTTTATCTAAAAAACTGGAAAAGCAACTGGCAGCCTTAATGGATAAAAACACCAAATATGCTGGCGGTGTAATGAAATGGCCGACCCCCGGACATACAAGGGTTTCTTCTCCTTACGGAATGAGAATTCATCCCATCTATAAGGTTAAGAAAATGCACACAGGTATTGATATAGACGCACCATCCGGAGCAAAAATAATCGCAGCCAATGGTGGAAAAGTAATTATGGCGGGCTGGAACGGTGGCTATGGCAATTGTGTTATTATTGACCACGGAGGCGGATTGGCTACCCTGTATGCTCATCAGAGTAAGATACTGGTTAGTGAAGGGGACAAGGTTGAAAAGGGACAGACAATAGGCAAGGTTGGAAGTACAGGTTTGTCTACCGGACCTCACTTGCATTTTGAGGTACGTAAGAATGGATCTACAGTTAACCCTAAGAATTATGTTTAATTAACTTTTTCTATATAATACAAAAGTCCTTAAACCCGCATATAAAAATGCGGGTTTAATATTTTATTAATAAGCATATCAATATATATAATAGTTCGTAATTTGACTTTGTAACAGTTTACGGTTTGGCTTAGTATAATTTTTTAGATTAGGGGTGTATCATATTGAATATTGACAATAAGGATTCGAGGCAAATTGCTGGAGTAGTATCATTAACTGCTATTATTTGCTTTGCAATATCAGCTTTGTTTTTTATGGGGGTTAGCTATATTAACGGGAGGTATTCACTTTCCTTTGAGAAAAGCAATGTAAGCCGGAGTTCAGTGCAAAAGTTTAATGAGGCCAGAAGCATATTACAAAACTCCTTTTATGAAGAGATAGATACCAATAAGCTTTTAGAAGGTGCAATATCAGGTATGGCAGACTCACTGAAAGATCCCTACACGGTGTATTATAATAAAGAACAGATGAAGTCATTTACCGATATGCAGAAAAATACTGAGAACGAATATGTAGGAGTAGGACTTCCTATCATACTTGATAAAAATGGAATAATAACCGTTCTTGAGCCCTTCGATGATTCTCCTGCTGAAGCAGCGGGTATTAGGCAGGGGGATAAAATACTTAAAATTGATGGAAAAGATATTACAGGGGTCAGGGATGAGGCTTTAGTGGCCAATATGATCAAAGGTCCCGAAAATACTTCAACAGTGTTAACAATACTCAGACAATCTGAAAACAGTACTTTCGATGTTACTGTCGTAAGAAAGAAGATTAAAGCAAAGCTTAATATAAGAAGTGAAATGCTTGATAATAACGTAGCATACATCAAGATAAAATTGTTTGATGAAAATATTAGTAAGAACTTTATAAGTCAACTCGACAAGCTGGTGGAGCAAGGTGCCAAGTCATTAATAATTGACGTTAGAGATAACCCCGGAGGGCTATATAATGAAGTTGTCTCCCTGGCTGATAGAATTCTTCCAAAGGGCACTATTGTATATACAGAGGATAGACAAGGTAAAAAATCCTATCAAAAGTCAGACGAGACACAACTGAATATTCCTATTGTAGTTTTAACAAATGGAAATAGTGCAAGTGCATCGGAAATTTTGGCAGGTGCAATAAAGGATATGAAAAAAGGAATACTGATAGGTACAAAGACTTTTGGAAAGGGTTTGGTTCAAACTACTTATAGCTTTGATGACGGAACAGGCATAAAGGTAACTATAGCAAGATATTTTACTCCTTCCGGTGTTTGTATTCACGGTGAAGGTATTAAGCCTGATATTGAAATCAACCTACCGGAAAAATACAAGGATACCCCGGCTTCTGCCATACCGAGAGAAGATGATCTTCAGCTTATGAAGGCAGTACAGTTTTTGGAAAATAAGTAATATACTTTACGGGAACAATTAAAAAATGATTTTGGCTATAACTATAAAACTTGACCTGTAAAAATAAAATTTTTAGGTTGGCCAGTTTTATAGTATAAAATGCTAACAATATCCACATAATACCAATAGGAGGTGTTGTTGGTGGATGAAAATGAAAAATTAAAGTATGAGATTGCCAAGGAACTAGGATTAATCGAGAAGGTTATGAAGTATGGCTGGAAAAGTTTAAGCCCCAAAGAAACAGGAAGAATTGGCGGTCTGGTGAATAAAAGAAAAAAGACACAAATACAAGAAAGTCAGCAGATATAATTGCTGACTTCTCTTTGTTTGTAAGTGAGAATATTTAATCTGATATTATGATGTACTATAAAAATTTATCTATAAATGCAAATGTGATAAAATACTTTTTAGTAAGAAAAGTAATTTACAAAATAAATATAAGAAATTAATACCTCAGAGAACAAAACGGACAGGAGTGTTTTACAATTTATAATAATTTCGCTAACGTGTACGACAAACTGACATTAGATATAGACTATGTAAAGTGGGCTGATTATGTTGAGAAAGTAATTCAAAAGAATAAGGTAAAAGCTTCAATGATACTAGAGCTGGGATGTGGGACAGGAAGTTTTGGGATTGAGATGGCAAAAAGGGGATATGAAATGATCTGCCTTGATTTATCCAGTGATATGCTGGACATGGCCTCCGAAAAAGCCGCCGAGGCAGGCGCAGATATACTGTTCTTAAATCAGGATATGAGCAGCTTTGAATTGTATGGTACAGTTGATGTGATTGTATGCCTCCTTGATAGCTTTAACTATTTGATAAAGCCTGCACAGGCACAAAAAATGCTAAAGCTGGTACATAACTATCTGAATCCAGGAGGGCTATTTATATTTGATGTAAATACAGAGTATAAGTTTGAAAATGTTTTATCTGACAACTTATTTTACGAAATTGGTGATGATATAACCTATATATGGGAAAATGAGTATGACCCAAAATCGAAAAAAGCAAGGTTTGATTTGACTTTTTTCGTGAGAGAGGGTCAGTTATACAGAAGATTTGATGAAACTCATTATGAGCGAGCTTACAATCACGGGGAAATTACTGAATTAATTAATAAATCCGGTTTGGAATTTGTGGCAGTATACAATCATTTGACATTAAAAAAGCCATCTGAAACCAGTGAAAGAAATTTCTATATTTGCAGGAAAGTTATTGACGGGATATTATAATTTGGCTTAAATTATAGGAATAAATGTAACTCAATGAGGTAAAATAATTCTACGTAAACAACAGGAATATAAGTACTTTAACTATATCATTGAATCAAATATAGTTTGACAGGTTAAATTATATATGTTAAACTTCTATATGTTGTTACAAATTAGCGACTTGCGTCGCAGAAACAGTTTAGTTATATTTCAGGAGGAATTAATCAATGGAAAAGGGAAGAGTTAAGTGGTTTAATGCTGAAAAAGGTTTTGGATTTATCGAAAGAGATGGCGGAAATGACGTATTTGTTCATTTTTCAGCAATTACTATGGATGGATACAAGACACTTGAGGAAGGCTCAGAAGTTGTATTTGAAGTTGTAGAAGGAGCTAAGGGTCCTCAGGCTGCAAATGTTCAGAGAGCATAATATTTGCTTTTAAATATATACTCAGTAGCCAACAATCACCCCGATATATTTTATATATCGGGGTTTTCAATATTTTAGGCACATTAATATTGGTAGAAACGGAGGAATTTATGAAGGATTACATTGTACGTGTTACTGCTGCTGAAGGTACTGTCCGGGGTTTTGCAGCCGTAACCACCGAGCTTGTTGACAAAGCTTCCAAAGTACATGATTTATCACCATTAGCTACTGCTGCTTTGGGAAGGACTTTAACAGCTGCTGGAATGATGTCCAGAATGCTTAAAAATGATAAAGATAAGTTAACCATCCAGATAAAAGGGGATGGACCCCTGGGAGGCGTTGTAGTAGCTTCAGATTCCAAGGCTAATGTCAGAGGCTATGTCCACAATCCAAATGTGGAGTTGCCTTTAAATGAGCGGGGAAAGCTTGATATACGCACTGCAATGGGTTATGGTTATATCAATGTTATCAAGGATATGGGTCTCAAAGAGCCATACATTGGTTTTGCAGATCTAGTTTCGGGGGAAATAGCTGACGACCTTACCTACTATTTTGCAACCTCAGAACAGGTTCCGTCAACTGTGGCTCTGGGTGTGCTGGTGAATAAGGATGGTGTAGCAAGCGCCGGTGGCTTCATTGTTCAGCTAATGCCCGGAGCAGAAGAAGAGACGGTTGAAAAGCTTGAAAAGAAGTTAATAGGCTTTCCATCCATTTCAAAGCTTCTTTCTGAAGGTTCCAGACCGGAGCAGATTCTTAATATGCTTTTGGAGGATATGAACCCAAAAGTAATTGAAAAGGTGCCAACCACCTTTACCTGTAATTGTTCAAGGGACAGGATGGAGAGAAATCTTATCAGCATAGGCAGACAAGATCTATTGGAGATTCTGGAAGATGGAAAAGGTGCAGAGCTTCAGTGTCATTTTTGCAATGAAAAGTATAATTTTACACATGAGGATATTGAGAAACTTTTGAAGGAAAATACCTAAATATAACATATAAAAATGTATTTATAAAAGATAATAAATGGCGATTTTTAAAGTATTACAGAGAATATCAACGCCTATTAATAATAATTTTAAATAAAAAGCAAAAATGTTATTGACTTTATACTATAAGTTGTATATACTATCAATTGTCGCTCACGGAAATAACCTTGGGAGCTTAGCTCAGCTGGGAGAGCATCTGCCTTACAAGCAGAGGGTCATAGGTTCGAGCCCTATAGTTCCCACCATTTCCGTGAAGACACAAATTGGCCCGGTAGTTCAGTTGGTTAGAATGCCAGCCTGTCACGCTGGAGGTCGACGGTTCGAGCCCGTTCCGGGTCGCCAATTTGCCCAGATAGCTCAGTCGGTAGAGC